>NZ_JASHKW010000033.1:0-68561 GCF_030056915.1 Rhodococcus sp. IEGM 1307 | reverse complement strand
TCGGCACGAGACACCCGCACCCGGACCGCCCTCACTCAATTCCGCAACAGCCCCCGGGACGTTAACAAGTACTCACGGGTGGCGGCAGCCCGTGATACCCCTGATCGTCGCTGCCCTGTACGTCCCGAACGTGATCCAGTTCCCGTCGCCACCGGCGAACGTCACGTCGTGGTGTCCGGGTCGGTCGGCGTGCACGTCGAGCCGGTCCATTCCGGCGTCGGCGGCGATCGCACGGGCCGCGGCCAGCACGGCGGGCCAGTCGGCGTCGCCGATCGGGGTGTCGGACAGCAATACCGGCGTGGTGACGGATTGCCCCTCCGTGTACGCATACGGTCCCGGGCACCCGCCGCCCTGGCTGCGTTCGCGATGCCACCGCCACCGGACATCCGGTGCAATCGCCGCGACGGCCTCGCTTATCCGCATCAGCGCGTCGGTGACCTGCCGCTCGGTGACCGCGAGTGTCGGCCGGTCGCTCAGGCTCGCTGCCGCCGCCGCAACCTCCTCGTCGCTGAAGTTGTACGGGTTGTCCGGCACGCCACCACATCCGCTCGTCAGGATCGCCGCGCCGATCACGGCGACCGTCTTCACCACCCACCCGCCGCGGACCGTCACCGGACAGCCAGTTCCGGCATGCCCGCGACGATCACCGCCATGTTGTAGCCGGACGTCCGCAGCTCCCCGTTGCCACTCTGCCGCGGATACTCGCTGTGCCCGCTGGCATCTTCGCGCCGCACGCCGTCCGGGGTCGACGCCTCGAGCACCGACAGTTGTTCGAGGTCCGTCTGCACCGGATCGGGGCCGAGCCTGCCGAACCCGTCTGCCACGGTGATGGGGTCATCGGGCGCGCGCATCACGAACCCGTGCCGGGGTGCCAACCCGAGATCCGATTCGTCGTTCGCGTCGAACCCGGGCGAACCGTAGAACACGGCGTCGTCGACCGGTTGCCGCGGTCCCGCGTCCTGCAGGGCCAGGCCCTGGGTGTACGAACCATACGAATGGCCGAGCGCGGTGATGTGCGGATCGGGCGTCTGCGAGGCGACGTCGAGTCCCTCGTAGAACGAGGCGAGCTTCGGGGCACCCGCGGTCGCGCGGTCGGACTGCCAGGAATCGAGGAGCCATCCGCGCCCGAGATTCTGGTCGATGAACGGCACGTCGTAGTTGCCCGGACCGGTGGTGGTCGGCGGCTGATACCCCAGCCACGCGATCGTCGACACCGTGTCGCCGGTGCGGCCGGCCAGGTCCAACTGCCGTTCGGTCTCGGCCTTCAGCGCCGACGCCTCATCGGTCATCCCGCGCAGCGAGGCGGCGGTCGTGTCGATGCCCGGTGTGGTGACGGCGATGTGGTCGGCGGTGTCGGGGTCGCCGAGCGCGAATGCGGCCATCGTCCGTTCACCCGACTGCAGGTCCAGCAGCATCAGCCTGCCGTCCGGGTGATCGCGCACGAGTTTCTCGAGGTCGTCGAGGTCCCGCAACTTCTGCTCGGCGTACCACAACTCGGCGTCGTCGTCGGCGAATGCTCCACCGAACATGTTGCGGTCCAGCCGTTCCCGGAGCCGGTCCCGCTCCGTCTCCCACCGCGACCGCTCGTCGTCGAGCCGGATCACGTTCGCCTCGTGCCGCACCGCGGACGGGATGCCGTCGCGATCACCCACCCATTCGGGATGCTGCTCGATCACCTCGCGGCGCTGGGCTGCCGGCAGCGCGTCCCAGTACTCGCGGTTGTCCAGCGGGGAGCCGTCCCGCGGGGGCGCCGGGGCGGACAGTCCGGTGCCCGGTCGATCCGCCTCACCGGGTTCGGCCGCGCCGTCCGCGGCCCGCGTCAGGACAGCGGCGGCGTCGGCGACGAGGTCTTCCGCCTGCAGGATCAGCGCCCGGGCCGCGGCACGGAGTTCGTCGCGCCGTGCTGCCCCTGAGGTGTCGACGGGCGGTCCGGGCGCCTCGGCGATGTCCCCGCTGTCCGACAGAGCCATACCGTGGGCGGCGGCCGCTTCGCGGAGGCCGTCGAGTTCGGATTTCAGGTGCGTGACCGCGTCGACCAGGTCGCGGGCCAGCTTCTCGACGACGGCGATCGCCGCGGCCTCACCGCTCAGATCATCCGCGACGATCCGGAACCGCCGACGTGCGGCGTCCGCGGCGTCGTCGTGCCACGCCGGCAACCGGCCGATGTCGGCGAGACCGTCCTGCACGAAACGGATCGTCGCCGCCCGCACCGACAGCGACCGTTGCACGGCCTGCAGCGCGCGGGTGTCCCACTGGGCAATGTCCCTCAGATTCACGATCCCCCCCAGGATGCATAATGCCCGTACCCTAACGGATCGATCGCGCCCGCGGGAGTCCGATCTCGTCTCGACCGACACGAAGGATCGAAAATGAGCGGTTCCATCCACGTCGACACAGCGGCCCTACGCGCAGCGGCCGGTCAGCTCGACGTCCTGTTCGACGATGCGTCCGCACAGCTGAACACCACCGACGCGGCCCTCGCCGACTCGGGTGCGGCCTGGCCGGAGGCCGCCGGCGGCGCGTTCGCCCGGTTCACGTCCTACCTGGACGATCGGCGGGAATTGTTGCAGCGGACTGTGGCCGAGATGTCGACGAACCTCACCGAGTGCGCACGCCGGTACGACACCCAGGACGGGGCCACCGCCGAACGCCTCGACGCAATCGCGCCGGCCACGAGCCTCGACCTGTAGGCCCTTCGGGCTCGTGCGCCTTTCTGGTTGCCGGAACAACCAGAAAGGCGCACGGGCGCGAAGCGCCTATCCCAGTGCCTGCTCCAGATCCGTCAGCAGGTCGGCGGTGTCTTCGAGTCCCACGGACAGCCGGACGACGCCGTCGGTGATGCCCACGGCGGCACGACCTTCCGGGCCCATCGCCCGGTGGGTGGTGGTGGCCGGGTGGGTGATGAGCGACTTGGAGTCGCCGAGGTTGTTGGAGATGTTGACCAGCCGCAGGGCGTCGAGGAGTTCGAATGCCCGCTTCTTCGCTTCGCTCTCGGATGCGTTCAGTGCGAAGGTGACGACGGTGCCGCCGCCGCTCATCTGCCGCTTGGCGAGTTCGTGCTGGGGGTGCGATTCGAGGTACGGGTACTTGACCCAGTCGACCGCGGAGTGGCCCTCGAGGAACTGGGCGATCTCCAGTGCGGAGCCGACGGAGTGCCGCACCCGGATCGGCATCGTCTCGAGTCCCTTGAGGAGCGTCCACGCGTTGAAGGGGCTGAGAGCCGGCCCGGTGTGGCGCATGAGGTTCTGGACGGGACCTTCGATGTAGTCCTGCGGTCCGAGTATCGCCCCGCCGAGCACACGGCCCTGGCCGTCGATGTGCTTGGTGCCGGAGTAGACGACGATGTCGGCACCGAGCTCCAGGCTGTGCTGCAGCAGTGGCGTCGCGAACACGTTGTCCAGCACGACCTTTGCGCCGGCGGCGTGCGCGAGCTCCGCCACCCGGGGCACGTCGACGAGCGTCTGCATCGGGTTCGACGGCGTCTCGAAGAACACCGCGGTGGTCGGCTCGGACAGAGCCTTCTCCCACTGGTCGAGGTCTTCACCGTCGACGAACACCGTCTCCACACCCCAGCGGGGCAGGATCTCGTTGCACACCACGAAGCAGGAACCGAACAGGCTACGCGCCGCGACCAGCCGGTCGCCGGCCTTGAGCAGCGCGCCCAGTGCCGTGAACACCGCGGACATGCCGCTGGCGGTGCCGAAGCACGCTTCTGCGCCCTCGATGAGGCGCAGTCGCTCCTCGAACATCTTCACTGTGGGGTTGCCGTACCGGGAGTAGACGAAGTGGTCGATCTCGCCGGTGAACGACGCCTCGGCCGCTCCCGCGCTCTCGAACACGAAGCCTGAGTTCAGGAAGATCGCTTCGGACGTCTCTTCGAAACCGGAACGGAGGGTTCCTCCGCGCACGCTGATCGTGCCCTGGCCGATGTCGTCCGGCAGCGCCTTGTCGAACGCGCCGCCTCGGGGAATTGCACTCACCACTGCCTCCACGGCAGGCCCAGCGCCCGCCAGCCGACCGCCCCACGATGACCTTCGGCGTCCAGGCCGCCTTCGAAACCGTCGAGCACGTTGTACGACGGGCCGATGCCCGCCGCTGTCGCGGCTTCCGCCGCACCGATGGACCGCTGACCGGAGCGACACAGGAAGATCACCGGGGCGTTCTCGCCGCCCGCGATCCCGGCCTCCTTCAGCTGGTCCACGAAGTTGTCGTTACGAGTGCCCGTCGGGTAGCTGACCCATTCGATCAGCACGGTCTTCCGCCCGAGCGGGGTGGTGTCGGGGACTCCGACGTACTTCCACTCGGCGTCCGTCCGCACATCCACGAGCACAGCGTCGGGATTCTCGCGGAGCAGCTCCCAGGCATGCTCCGGCGTTATGTCGCCTGCGTAACTCACCATGTCAGCTTTTCACAACCCTGTTCGGTATGCCCTTCCGGGCAACGGTCAGTTGCAGACGACCCATGTTTCCCCGTCCCGCGTCAATTGCCAGGTATCCGTCGTCTCGCCCTTGCCGTCGTCGGCGCTGACCCGGACCTCCGCCCGGGCACGATCCCCGTTGACCTCGGACGATTCGACGCCCTTCAGTGTGACCTCGCCTTCCCGGCCGCGGAGCACCGACCGGTCGTCGGACCACGACGAGCAGACCAGCGTCTTCTGCAGATCGGCGTCGTCGTGGTTGTGGGCCTGGATGAAGTCGGCGACCGAGCGGTTGATGCGGTCCGCTTCGGTGACGTTCTCGTCTGCGGGCGAGAGCCTGCTGGACACGACGATGGCAACCAGGATGACGACGATGACGGTGACGGCGGCGATGAACGGCACCGCCGTGGTGCGCCGGGGATCCACCGGATCTTCGGTGCCTCCCGCGTCGCGCTGGGGCGATTCGCTCGAACCGGACATGACTTCCCTTCGATCTCGGCGTGGCCACGAGTGTATAGAGCTGCCCCTACAAATCTTGTTTGTGACCCCCCAACGCGAAGGCGACTACCCTCTACAGGCGTGCGTCCCGAGAATGGGCTCTGCCCTGTCTGCCGCACCTCGGCCACCCGATTAGGCTGGGCTTAATTTAAGCTGAGGTTTCGTTGTCCGCCCATCAGAAGGTAGTTCGCTCCAGATGACTGATCAGACACGTCCGTTGCGCGTTGCGATCGTGGGTGCCGGCCCCGCCGGTATCTACGCAGCCGACGCTCTCATGAAATCCGATGCCGCGTCTGACGGCGGGATCAGCATCGACCTCTTCGAGCGGATGCCTGCCCCCTTCGGTCTGATCCGGTACGGCGTCGCACCCGACCACCCGC
This sequence comes from Rhodococcus sp. IEGM 1307, assembly GCF_030056915.1. Taxonomy (NCBI): domain Bacteria; kingdom Bacillati; phylum Actinomycetota; class Actinomycetes; order Mycobacteriales; family Nocardiaceae; genus Rhodococcus; species Rhodococcus sp. IEGM 1307. The sequence goes on along the minus strand of NZ_JASHKW010000033.1, from coordinate 63,266 downwards.
GCATCAAGGGCATCATCACCGCCCTGCACAAGGTGCTCGACAAGCCGTCGGTGCGCCTGCTGGGCAACATCGACTACGGCAGCGACATCACCCTCGAAGACCTGCACAACTTCTACGACGCGGTGATCTTCTCCACCGGCGCCAACGCCGACCGCGCCCTGAACATCCCGGGCATCGAACTCGACGGCAGCTACGGCGCCGCCGACTTCGTCTCCTGGTACGACGGCCACCCCGACGTCCCGCGCACCTGGCCGCTCGAGGCCGAGAAGGTCGCCGTCCTCGGTGTCGGCAACGTCGCCCTCGACATCGCCCGCGTCCTCGCCAAGACCGGCGACGAACTGCTGCCGACGGAGATCCCCGCCAACGTCTACGAGGGACTCAAGGCCAACAAGGCCGTCGAGGTCCACGTGTTCGGTCGCCGCGGACCGGCGCAGGCCAAGTTCACCCCCCTCGAGCTGCGTGAACTCGACCACTCGCCGACGATCGAGGTCATCGTCGATCCCGAGGACATCGACTACGACGAGGGCTCCGAGCAGGCGCGCCGCAACTCCAAGCAGGTCGACATGGTCGCCAACACCCTGCAGGACTGGGCCATCCGCGACGTTGGCAACCGTCCGCACAAGCTGTTCCTGCACTTCTTCGAATCGCCCACCGAGGTGCTCGGCGAGGACGGCAAGGTCGTCGGTCTGCGCACCGAGCGCACCCAGCTCGACGGCACCGGCAACGTCAAGGGCACCGGCAAGTTCAACGACTGGGACGTGCAGGCCGTGTACCGCGCGGTGGGCTACCTGTCGCAGAACATCGCCAAGCTCCCGTTCGACGAGCAGGCCGGCACCGTCCCGAACGAGGCCGGACGCGTCATCGCCGACGACACCGCCGAGGGCAACGACCGGTTCATGCCCGCCACGTACGTCACCGGCTGGATCAAGCGCGGCCCGGTCGGCCTGATCGGTCACACCAAGGGCGACGCGAACGAGACCGTCGCGAACCTGCTCGAGGACCGGTCCGGCTTCGCCGAGCCCGCCAACCCGTCGGAGGACGCGATCATCGAGTTCCTCGAGGGCAAGCAGGTCCCGTACACCACCTGGCAGGGCTGGTACCGCCTCGATGCGCACGAGCGCAGCCTGGGCGAGCCCGAGGGCCGTGAGCGGATCAAGGTCGTCGAGCGCGAGGACATGCTCAAGGCCAGCGAGCCCGACAAGGCCTGATCTTTCGAATCGGTGTGAAGGGAACCTCCTGCGGGAGGTTCCCTTCCGTCGTCTCAGGCCAGGTGTGACGACAGCGCCCGCAACGCCGTGAGCAGTTCCTCGGCCGACATCGCGTGGTCGGGGTCCACCAGCCACTGCTCCGCGACGCCGAGCAGCAGTGCCTGGTAGAGAGCGCCCAATGTGTGTGCCCGGCCGGGCTCGATGCCCGCGTCACCGAACAGTTCGACCAGCCCTTCGCGGGCGTCGGCCGTCGACGTCACCAGGTTCTTTCTCAATTCCGGCAGGGAGTCCAGGTGCCCGAGCAGTTCGAACTGCAGCATCCACAACCGACGATGGGCGGTGAACGACTCGATGACCCCGGTCCAGATGGCTTCGAACCGTTCCGTCGAACTCATGCCGGGTTCGATCTTCTTCGCGGCGGCCGTCGCGAGGTCGTCGCCCCAGCGCTCCATCTCCCGGTACAGGGCGGCGTGGAGCAGCGCCTCCTTGGTGCCGAAGTGGTAGCCGATCGCCGCGAGGCTCACCCCGGAGGCCGACGCGATGTCCCGGGCCGTCGTCCGCGAGTATCCCTTGTCGTACAGGCTGCGCGCGGCGCCGTCGATCAGGTCTTCGCGATTTCCCATGACCTCACCCTAAAGAGTCTGAGACGTATGTGTAGGACGCTTGTACCAGCACTCGCGCACCGCTCCGCCACGCAACGTGTCCCCCGCACAAGGCAGGATATAAGTCGTGTTTGACGCCCATGTTCACATCATCGACCCCCGGTTCCCGGTGGTCGAGAACCACGGCTACCTGCCGGAGCCGTTCACCATCGCCGACTACCGGGCGCGCACGGAAGGCTTCGGCGTGGACGGCGGCGCGGTCGTCACGGCCTCGTACCAGGGGACCGATCAGAACTACCTGAAGGCGGCGCTCGCGGAGCTCGGCCCCAGCTGGGTGGGCGTCACCCAGATGGAACCCGACGCCACCGACGAGAGCATCCTCGAACTCGACCGCGCCGGCGTGCGGGCCCTCCGATTCAACCTCCGGCGCAGCGCGACCGACGTGAAGCTCCTCACCAAGCAGGCCCTGCGCGCGTACGAGCTGGCCGGCTGGCACGCCGAGTTCTACGTGGACGCCACGCTGCTGCTGTCGCTCGAGCCGGTGTTCGCAAAACTCCCCGCCGTGTGCATCGACCACCTGGGGATGTCGACACGGGGCCTGCCGTACCTGCTCGACCTCGTCGACCGCGGAGTTCGGGTGAAGGCAACCGGGTTCGGGCGGACCACCATCGAGAACGTCGGCGACGTGCTGCGCAAGATCCACGCCGTCAACCCCGAGGCGCTGATGTTCGGCACCGACCTTCCGGGTAGTCGTTCCCGAAGAGTGTTCCAGGACAGCGACATCGACATCGTCGCGGACGCGGTGGGTGACGACTTCGACGCCGTCATGGGCGGCAACGCGCGCGCCTGGTACCGCTGCGACGCTCCCGGAGGGGCCTGCTAGCACGCAGGACCCGTGTCAACACCCTTCCATCTGCACACTGTTCATCGACACCATCTCGGCCACCGGCGGCGTCTGTGGCTGCGCCACCAGCCACATGTTGTAGTTGTTCATCTCGTCGCAGTCCAGCTGTTCGCGGCGTTCCTGCCGCCGCTCACGCTGCCGATCGTCCATGTCGTCGTCGTTCCGGTCGACCGCGATGGCACCGGTGCTCGATCCGTTGGCCTGCCGTTCGAGCCCCCGGACGCCGTCGGCGGTCATGATCCAGCCGAGGGTGTAATCGGCGCCGTCGTGGTTGGTGGTTGCGCGGAACATGCCTTCCTCCGCAGCAGCCGGGTGGGCCACGAATGCCTTGTCGGGCATGCCCGGCGCGCTGACCTGCCCCGTCACGGTGCCGTCACTCATCGACGCGGTGAGTGTCGCTCCGTCCGGCGACGACAGCGACGCCTTGTCGCCGTCCATGGTGCCGGTCATCCATGTCCACATCTGGTCTCCGTCGCACAGGAAGGCGATCATGTCGTCCCCGGACCGGGCCAGCGCGACGTACGCGTCGGATCCGTCGACCGCACCGACGTAGGTCGGCTCCATCTGCGGGGTCATCACGAAAGGTGACGGAACCTTCTCCATCATGTTCGACGCGGGCGCCGCTTCGCCGCTGCTCGTGGCGGCGCTGGTCGTGCTCGGCGCCGCCGAGTCGGACGAGTCGTCGCCGCAGCCGCTCAGGGAGAGGGCCACGGCAGCGAGGGGCGCCAGGATCCAGGTCGTCTTCTTGTTCACGGCGTATTCCTCCGCTGGCCGGGAAGATCAACATCCGCATTTGATCATCGCAGGTGGAGGACCCTTCTGGATACCCCTCGGCGACGATTGCGAGCGACCTACGTCGCGGCCACCGCGGCCAGCCACACACCGGAAGCGATCAGGGCGCCGAGCAGTTCGATCAGCATCGACAGCCCGACGGCCTTGCAGGCGTGCCACGTCGACGCCCACGCCCGGTTGTGCGCACGCAGCCGGTAGAGCTCGGCCACATACGTTCCCGCGATGAAACCGAGGAACAACCCCACCACGGGAACGACGAAGAACCCCACGATCCCGGCCAGTCCGCCGACGATCAGCGACCGGCTGGGAACCCCGGCCGTGCGCATCCGTTTACCGGGCCAGGTGTATTTGACGACGCCACTGATTACGAGGAACACCGTTGCGACCGCGAACACCGTCCACGCCGTCGCGCCACCGGTCATGATGGCCCACACCAGGATTGCCGCGAAGATGAGGATCGTTCCGGGCAGGATCGGGATGACGATTCCGACGAGCCCGATGACGATGGCCAGGCCGACGAGGAGTTCGGCGCCCGGACTCACGCGACGGACTCGACGCGGGAAGCCGCCTCCCGCGCGCGGCTGCGCGCGGTCTCGACGTCCGGTCCCGTGGACACGGCGACGCCCATCCGCCTGCGGACGAAGCTCTCGGGTTTGCCGAACAGGCGGAGGTCCGTCTCGGGGACCGCCATCGCGTCGGCGACGCCCTCGAAGCCGATACCGGTGGCGTCGACGCCGCCGTAGATCACCGCGGACGCACCGGGTGTCGTGAGGGTGGTGTCGACGGGCAGGCCGAGAATGGCGCGGGCATGCAGTTCGAATTCCGAGAGTCGTTGTGTCCGAAGGGTGACCAAGCCCGTGTCGTGCGGTCGCGGACTGACCTCCGAGAAGTAGACGTCGTCGCCCTTCACGAACAGTTCCACACCGAAGATCCCGCGCCCACCCAGCGCTGCGGTCACCTTCTCGGCCACCTCCCGCGACCGGGCGAGTGCCACGTCGCTCATCGGTTGCGGCTGCCACGACTCCACGTAATCGCCCGAGTCCTGCAGATGCCCGATGGGCTCACAGAAGAAGGTGCCCACCTCGCCGTCGGCGCCGATCGCCCGGACGGTGAGCTGAGTGATCTCGTAGTCGAACTCGACGAACCCCTCCACGATGACGCGGCCGTAATTGATGCGGCCGCCCGCGAGCGCGTACTCCCAGGCGGTCTCGACTTCGCCGGCGCCGCGCACCGTGGACTGCCCCTTTCCGGACGACGACATCACCGGCTTGATCACGCAGGGAAAGCCGATGCGCTCGGTGGCCGCGCGGACCTCCTCGAGCGATTCGGCGAACTCGTAGGGCGACGTCGGCAGCCCCAGCTCCTCCGCCGCGAGGCGCCGGATCCCCTCACGGTTCATCGTCAGCTGCGTCGCCCGCGCGGTGGGGATGACCACCGCGGTACCGCGCTCCTCGACCGTGGCCAGCGCATCGGTGGCGATCGCCTCGATCTCGGGGACCACGAAGTGGGGGCGTTCCTCCTCGACGAGACGCAACAGCGCCTCCGGGTCGCTCATGTCGATCGTGTGCGCGCGGTGCGCCACCTGGTGGCCCGGCGCGTTGTCGTAGCGGTCGACGGCGATCACCTCGACCCCCAGCCGTTGGAGGGCGATGATCACTTCCTTGCCCAGCTCACCCGACCCGAGCAGCATCACGCGCGTAGCGCCTGCCGTCAGAGGTGTACCGAACCGTACGGGTGCCTGTTCACGCATGGTCACAACTATATGCGGGCACCGATTCGCGCCGACGCCTACTTCAGCAGTCGCGACATCCGGCGGTCGGCGAGCACCTTGCCTCCGGTCTGGCATGTCGCGCAGTACTGAAAAGACTTCTCCGCGAACGACACTTCCCGAACAGTGTCGCCGCAGACGGGACAGGGGAGGCCGGTCCGGGCGTGCACCCGCATCCCGGATCGCTTCTCCCCCTTCAGCCGCGCCGCATCCTGGCCGAGCGACCTCTGGACGGCGTCGCTGAGCACCGACCGCATCGCGTCGTACAGCACGTGCACCTGGTCTTCCGGCAGAGTGCGCGACGTGGCGAACGGGGAAATCTTTGCGGTGTGCAGGATTTCGTCGGAGTACGCGTTGCCGACGCCGGCGAGCAGCGACTGGTCGACGAGCGCATTCTTGATCCGCGCCGACGTGGTGGACAGCAGCGCCGTGAACTCGGGTTCGGTGACGGCGAGGGCGTCGGGTCCGAGCCGGGCTATCCCCTCCACCTCCTGCGGGTCGTGCACCACCCACACCGCGAGCCGTTTCTTGGTGCCCGCCTCGGTGAGGTCGAACGCCGGCGTCGCGCCCTCCGGGGTGAAGAAGTGCACCCGCAGCGCCAGCGGACCCTTCCCCGGTTTCGGCGGCGCCGCCGACGGGTTGTCGGTCCAGCGCAACCAGCCCCCACGCGAGAGGTGGGTGACGAGCCACAACCCGGAACAATCGAGTGCGAGGTGCTTGCCGAACCGGGCCGCGCCCGTCACGTCGCGACCCTGCAGGTCGGTGATCGGGGGGTCGAACGTCTTGAGCACACTCAGGGCCGCCACGTCCACTCGGCCGACGACCGCTCCCACGGCATGTTCACGCAGGAACTCGGCTAACGCCTCCACCTCGGGCAGCTCGGGCATGGTCCCAGGCTAACGGTAGGTGAGCGCCGAAGTGTGCTCCTCCACGCTTTCTCACTCACCTGCGGAGGAGATAGGTGTCCATGATCCAGCCCTTGCGTTCGCGCAATGCGGCGCGCACCCGCTGGATCTCGTCCTCGACGTCGCGCAGGCGACCGGAGATCAGCACCTCGTCGGGTGTGCCGAGGTAGGCACCCCACCAGATCTGGACGTCGTCGCCGGGGACCTGGGTGAACGTGCAGTGGGCGTCGAGCATGACCACGGCGTTGTCGACGCCGTCGGGCAGACCCTCGGCCAGTCGCCTGCCGGTCGTGATGTGCACGGGTTCGCCGATCCGGTTGAGCACGATCCGGTGCTGCGCGGCCAGCGACTGCACGCTGGTGACGCCCGGGATCACCGAGTAGTCGAACGACACGTTGCCGCGGGCGAGCACCCGCTCGACGATCCGCAGCGTGCTGTCGTAGAGAGAGGGGTCACCCCACACGAGGATCGCCCCGACCCCCGGCTCGGACGCGAACTCGGCCTCGAACAGCGCCGCCCGGCGCTCGTGCCAGTCGTCGACCACGCCCTCGTAGTCGGACGGCGTGCGGTCGCGGGGCGGATCGACGATGTCCACGACGCGGTACGCGCCGGCGACGTGCTCCTCGAGGATCGTGGTGCGGAGATCGACGAGGTCCTGCTTCTCGTCGCCCTTGCCGATGACGAAGAACACATCGGCCTTGTTCATCGCCTTGATCGCCTGGACCGTCACCTGGTCGGGGTCGCCGGCGCCGACGCCGATCACGAAGAGTTCACGCATGGGCGAAGGCTAGCGCTCGTGCGCCTTTCCGGTTGTTCCAGCTACCGAAAAGGCGCACGGGCGCGGAGCGCCTAAACTGGACGCCGTGACTGTGCCGACCCCGTATGAAGACCTGCTCCGACTCGTCATGGACACGGGCACCCCGAAGGCAGACCGCACCGGGACCGGCACGAAGAGCGTCTTCGGTCATCAGATGCGCTGGAACCTCGCGGACGGGTTTCCGCTGATCACCACGAAGAAGGTGCACCTCAAGTCGATCGTCTACGAACTGTTGTGGTTCCTGCGCGGCGATTCCAACGTGAAGTGGCTCCAGGACAACGGCGTCACGATCTGGGACGAGTGGGCGGACGCGGACGGCGAACTGGGCCCGGTGTACGGCGTGCAGTGGCGCAGCTGGCCGACCCCGTCCGGCGAGCACATCGACCAGATAACCCAGACCATCGAGACGCTGAAGTCGAACCCCGACTCGCGTCGCATCATCGTGTCGGCGTGGAACGTCGGCGACATCCCGCAGATGGCGCTGGCGCCGTGCCATGCGTTCTTCCAGTTCTACGTCGCGGACGGCAAGCTGTCGTGCCAGCTGTACCAGCGCAGCGCCGACCTGTTCCTGGGTGTGCCGTTCAACATCGCGAGCTACGCGCTCCTCACCCACATGGTGGCGCAGCAGGCCGGGCTCGAACCGGGCGATTTCATCTGGACGGGTGGCGACTGCCACATCTACGACAATCACGTCGACCAGGTCACCGAGCAGTTGAGCCGGGAACCGTTGCCGTACCCGACGCTGAAGTTGACCAAGCGGGATTCGATCTTCGACTACACCTTCGAGGACGTGGAGATCGTCGACTACCGGCACCACCCCGCCATCAAGGCGCCGGTGGCCGTCTAGTGGCGGCGCGGCAGGTCAAGCTGGTCTGGGCCCAGGGCGTCAGCGGCGTCATCGGCCGCGACAACACGATCCCGTGGCACGTCCCCGAGGACATGGCGTATTTCAAGAAGGTGACGCAGGGTCACCCGGTGATCATGGGCCGCCGGACGTGGGACTCGCTGCCCCCGAGGTTCCGGCCCCTGCCCGGGCGGCGCAACATCGTGATCAGCCGTCAGCCCGACTGGACTGCGGAGGGTGCCGAGTCCGCCGACGGGCTCGGCTCCGCGCTCGCGCTCACCGACGAGGACGTCTGCGTCATCGGCGGCGCCCAGATCTACACGGCGGCAATGCCGTTCGCCACCCAACTGCTGGTCTCCGAGATCGACGTCACGATCGACGGCGACGCCTGGGCACCCCCGATCGACGACTCCTGGCACGCGCAGGACACCGGTGAGTGGCTCACGTCGGCGAAGAACGGCACCCGCTACCGGTGGATCACCTACACGCGAGCATTACCTGCGAGGTAATTGAGAGCATTCGGCTTCGGCGCGAGTCTGAGTGACGTACCCGTTCACCCGTCTCACGTGAGGACCGCCGACATGATCGCCGCACTCGAAACCCGCACCGCTCTCTCCCCACTGCGCCTCGTCCTCCGCGTCGACGCCGTCGTCACCGGCGCCAACGGCGTCGCCTACCTCGCCGCCGCCACCGTGCTCGACGACGTCCTCGGCCCGACAGCCGGCTTCCTGCGTGCCATCGGCGTCTTCCTGATCGTCTTCACCGCCGGGGTGTGGGCGGTGAGCGTGCCGGCCCGTCCTTCGCCGGGCGCGGTGGACGCCGTCGTCCTCGCGAACGTCGTCTGGGTGGGCGCGAGCGTGGCCCTGGTGCTCACGGAGTGGCAGCACCTCACCACCGTCGGCGTCGTCTGGGTGCTGCTGCAGGCCGTAGTGGTCGGCGCGTTCGCGGTGGCCCAGGGCTGGGCCCTCATCCGGCGCTGACCGACCCCTTTGCCGCCGCACCGTTACCCCATTCGACGGGTGACGGTGCGCGCAGTGGTTCATACTCACCTCATGGACAAGAAGTCACTGACCGCCCTTGCCCGTCAGCAACTGAAGTTGGCAGGCGGGACGTCCAGCGGCCGCAGTTCGCAGACCGTGTACGGCGGGCATCGGCGCAGCCTCCGACAGACCGTCATCGCCTTGGCCGCGGGTCAGAAGATGGCGGAACACGAGAGCCCGGGCGAGGCCACCCTGTTCATTCTCAGCGGCAAACTGAACCTCGTGGCCGGCGAGGACTCGTGGAAGGGTTCCACCGGCGATCTGCTGGTTCTTCCGACTGATCGGCACAGCGTCGAGGCGATCGAGGACGTCGCGTTCCTGCTCACCGTCGCCATGTGAGGGTCGCGCTCGATCGTGGCGTCACGTCGCGAACAAGGTGCCGCTGCGCTACGACGCCACCGTGTGGAGCATAGTCTTCCCACTCGGCATGTATGGGGTCGCCGGCATCTACCTGGGGCGTGCGGACCATCTTCCACTCGTCGGTATCGTCGGTAGTGCCGAACTGTGGTGTGCATTCACCGTGTGGTGCGTGGCGTTCGTCGTCATGGTGGTGCATCTCTGGCGGTCGGTGGTGCATGTCGGACCGGCAACAGTGACGACGCAGGAGAACGCGTGACCGAATCCCAGCCCGTGATCGAGGTGTCCGTCGCTGCGGCGCCGTCGGTGGTGTGGCCTGCCCTGCGCGACCCGGAGTTGATCCGGCGCTGGCACGGCTGGGACTACGCCGGCCTGGCCGACGAGATCAGGGAAATTTACTTCGACGACGTGAAAGAGGACGCCGCCGCCTTCACTCTGGCCCTGAACGGCGCCGACAAGTTCAGCCTCCACGAGCACGAGGGCACCACGCTGGTGCGGATCACCCGCCCGCCCCGCAGCGGCGACCCCGCCGCCGACGACTGGTACGACGACGTCACCGAGGGCTGGACCACGTTTCTGCAGTTCCTCAAGTTCGGCATCGAGCGGCACGGACTCGACGAGCGTCGCACACTGTTCCTCGAAGGCCCGGTCGCGGAGGGTGATTCGGCGCGGCATCTGCTCGGCCTCGACAAACTCGAGGGAATGACGGTCGGCGATCATTTCACCGTGGTCGCCGAGACGGGCGATCTGCTGCACGGGGTCGTGTGTTTCGTGGGCGAACACCAGACCGCGGTGAGTGTCGACGACCTCGGCCCGGGACTGTTGCAGTTCGGCGAGCAGCCCGTCAACGCGGCACGCCCCAACGGCGGTGCGCAGATCCTGCTGGCGGCCTACGACCTGGACGACGAGGAGTGGGCCGAACTCGAAGAGCGCTGGAGAGAGTGGTGGCAGGCCCGGCCGGGAGCCGAACCTGCCACCTGAGTTCTCGAACGGTCAGGCGAGCACGGTGCCCAGGGTGGGCCACCAGATCGTGCTCTTGACGACGTTCGGCCCCACCTGGTGGTTCAGCGAGCCGTACACCGCCGCCACGACCAGACCGCTGCCGAGCCCGGCGACCGGCGGAGAGGAGACGACCGTGGGAACCGCGACGTTGTTCTGGTCCAGCTTCACGATGCCGCTGGCACCGGTGGCGAAGCTGTAGTAGACGACGTCGAGTTCGGCACCGGTCTGGTCGTTCGCGATGACGCCCGGTCCGCCGAAGAATCCGAAGCGGAACTGGTTGCTCATGTTGGTCGCCACGCCCGCGCCGTACAGCTGTCCGAGGACCGGACCGCCCTGCCCGGTGTCGGAGTACGCGGGGATCTGGAAGATCTGGCCCGGGAGGGCGATGTTCGTTGCCGCGGTGTCGGTCGGCGACGCGGCGAGTCGCTCGAGGGCGGCTTCGGCCTCGGGGTTACCGGCGGCGACGGTGCGCAGCTTCGCGATCGCGGTGGCCGGGTCGACGACGGGGGCGGAATCTGCGGGCTGCGCCGATACGACACCGGTGAACATCATCGTCGCTGCCACTGCAGCGGTCAGACCTGCCGCGACCCGTCGTCCGAAGTGCCGTCGATTCATTCTTCTTCTCCCTCGTCACGTCAATGGGTAAGCATTAGTTCGAATGAGTAAACACTCGAGCCCTTATCGACGCCGCGGTTCGCGGCGTTACGCCGCCCCCGGACCTATGCTGCAGACATGGGAGCGGACGGCGGGCACGAGGCGAGGATCAGTGAGTTTCGGGAGGGGCTCGCCGACGTGGTCCCCACGCGCCGAAGTCTGCAGCGACTGTTCGAGGCGGTCCTCGTGGTCGGTTCGGGACTCGAGCTGGATTCCACCCTGCAACGCATCGTCACTTCGGCCACGTCCCTGCTCGACGCCCGGTACGGCGCGCTCGGTGTCCACGCCCCCGACGGGGGGCTGTCGGAGTTCGTCTACGAGGGCATCACGCCGGAAGAGCGTGCGCACATGGGCCATCTGCCCGAAGGCCTCGGTCTGCTGGGACTGCTGATCCACGACCCCCGCCCGGTGCGCCTCGCCAACCTGGCCGATCACCCCGGGTCGATCGGCTTCCCGCCCGATCATCCACCGATGAAGAGCTTTCTGGGCATGCCGATCATGATGCGGGGCAAGGTTTTCGGGAGCATCTACCTCACCGAGAAACTCAGCGGACCCGAGTTCACCGACGAGGACGAGGTGATCCTGCGCGCGCTCGCGACCTCGGCAGGTGTGGCGGTGGAGAATTCGCGGCTGTTCGAGGAATCGCGGACGCGGGAGCGGTGGTTGACGGCCGTCGCGGCGATCACGTCCCGGCTGATGGTCGGCGGATCACTCGACGAAACACTCCACACACTCGCCGCCGAGGTACGCGAACTGTCCAGCGGCGACGAGGTCTTCATCGTCGTCACGCTCGGCGAGGGCGCGGTGGTCGGCGCGGACAGCACGGTGCGGCCGCTGCGCAACAGCTTCCGAATCGCCACCCAGGCCGAGCCGTTCGCCGAAGTGCTGCTCTCCCGCACTCCCGCACTGCTGACGGGTCTCGACGGTCTCGCACCGTTCTCCGCCGAGGCGGGCCGGGCCGCGGTGCTGCCGTTGTCGACGGCGTCGGGGGTCGGCGGGATCCTGGTGGTCACGGCGCGCGGCAACACCGCGTGGGATCCGGACGAGGTCGCCCGACTCGAATCGGTGGCCGACCTGGCTGCCGTCGCGGTGGAATTCTCCGATCAGCAGAGCAAGCAACGCCTGCTGTCGGTGCTCGCCGACCGCGACCGGATAGCGCGTGACCTGCACGACAACGTCATTCAGCGATTGTTCGCCACCGGCATGAGCCTGCAGAGCACGCACGCGGTCGGGGACGTTCCAGAGGGCGTGCGCTCCATCGTGGCCACCGCGGTCGAGCAACTCGATCGCACGGTGCGCGAGATCCGCACCACCATCTTCGATCTGCAGGCCACCGGGATCGCGTCCGCGACCAGTCTGCGCCGTCGTCTCCTCGACGTGATCGGCGACCTCACCTCCCAGTCACCGATCGCGCCGAACGTCCAGTTCTCGGGCGCCATCGACACTCTCGTGCCCAGCCGCATCCACCAGCACGCGGAGGCGGTGCTGCGGGAAGCCCTGAGCAATGCGCTGCGGCACGCGCGGGCCACCACCATCGACATCTCGGTGGCCGCCGGGGACGACCTCACCGTCACGGTCGCGGACGACGGCATCGGGATCGCCGACGGCGCCCGGCGCAGCGGACTGGACAACCTCGATCGGCGTGCCGAGCACTGCGGCGGCACCTGCACCGTCGACGCCGAGGGCGGTGGAACCGTCGTCACGTGGCGGGTTCCGTTGACGTGAGGAAGAAGTCAGCGCTGGTTGCGTAGTTCGGTGGCCAGCACGGCGGCCTGCGTGCGTCGTTGCATCCCGAGTTTCGACAACAGCCGTGACACATAGTTCTTGATCGTCTTCTCGGCGAGGAAGAGCCGCTCGGCGATCTCCCGGTTGGTGAGCCCCTCGCCGATCAATTCGAACACGGCGCGTTCCTGCTCGGACAGTTCCGCCAGGGGGTCTTCCCGGCGCGCGGACCTGATCCGGTTCATCAGCGCCGACGTCGCCCTGCTGTCGAGCAGCGAACCGCCCTCCCCCACCGTCCGCACGGCGGCGACCAGGTCGGTGCCGAGGATCTGTTTGAGGACGAATCCGGACGCGCCTGCCATGATGGCGTCGAACAGCGCCTCGTCGTCGGAGTACGACGTGAGCATCAGGCACCGCAGTTCGGGCAGGGACGTGCGGAGGTCCCGGCACAGTTCGACGCCGTTGCCGTCGGGCAACCGGACGTCGAGCACGGCGACGTCGGCGCCGCTGCCCGGGATCCGTGCCATCGCCTCGCCGACGGACGCAGCCTCCCCGACGACCTCGAGGTCGGGCACGCTGCCGAGTAGATCGACCAGGCCTCGTCGCACGATCTCGTGGTCGTCGACCAGGAACACCCGCGTGGTCATGTCTGCACCTCCACCGTCTTCTCCTCGAACCGTACCGCGCCGGCGACCGGTGCCCACCCCTCCGGGACCTCTCCCTCGCGCATTCGGGACCTTCGACCCCAGCGCCGGCGCCGCGGTGCGCGGGAGGCTGAGCCTGCGGGGGAACACCCGGACACGACAAGTGGAGGTCGCGATGAACAGCTGGTCGCTCAGTGACATCGAGGTGGTCTCCCGCGCCATCGTCTCGGCCCCGTCGGTCCACGACACCCAGCCGTGGGATCTTCGGCTCGACGGCGGGTGCGCGGAGGTCACGGAGCGTCGCGGTTTCACGGACACACCACGCGCCGACCGCGTGATCTCGTGCGGTGCGGGTGTCGCGAACGTGGAGCTCGCGCTGCGGGCGCTCGGCAAGAAGATCGAGACCGACCTGCTGCCCGATCCGCGCAGACGCGAGCTCGTCGCCACCGTACGGGCCGTGGGCACAGCTTCCCCGTCCAGCACCGAGCTGAGGCTGTTCTCCGCGATGGCCCGCCGCCGGAGTCATCGAGAAGCGTTCGCCGACATACCGGTTCCCGCAGCAACCATCGCCGACATCGTCGCCGCGGCGGAGATAGAGGGCGTCCGCGCTCGGCTGCTCGCCGCGGACGAGGCGCCCGCGCTCGCCGACGTCCTTCTCTATTCCGCCGACCGGGTTCGGCAGGATCCCGGCCACCAGCGCGACCTCTTCCCGTGGACGTCGCACTGGCTGCCGCAGGGCGGTCACGAGTCGGTCGACGCGATCCGCCCCGTCGTCACCCGCGGCGTCCCCGACTCGGCACGGCTCGCCGCGGCCATCGAGAGCGAGACCGTCCTCGTGTTCGTATCGGACACGCAGGAGTCGATCGACCTGGTCCGCACCGGAATCGCGGTCGAACGAGCGTGGCTGACCGCGGTCGATGCCCGGCTGGGTGCCTCCATCCTCTCCCACCCGCTTCGCGTCGACGACTCGGCGCATCGGCTGGCACGCCGACTCGACGTGCCGGGTCATCCCCAACTGATTCTGCGAATCGGTTACTGGGGCATACGCAACTTCCGCCGCGGCGAACGCGCCGCGGCCCTCTAACGCACCTCGAAGACCAGCGGGTACCGCGACGCGGCGTCGTCGAGTTCGGGTGCCGGAGCCTCCTTCAGGAAGCGGTCGAACATTCCCGCCACGAGGTGGTTGGTCGTGTCGACCACCTCCTGGCGGGGAGCCGTGCCGAGGCTGAAGCCGGCGGGCACGTCCATTCCGGGAGGATCGGGGATCGCCTGCGGGACGTAGTGCTCGGCGTCGGTGAAGCTGAAGTGCCCGGTGTCCCGGAGTGCGTAGACCTTACTCCAGGACCGTGGGGTCGCAAAATACTGTCCCCAGAACCTGTCCCGGCCTTCGGGGCTCTCGGCGTGACGCGAGTTGAGCACGCTGAGCAGTGGGGTGCCGGGATCCTGGGAAACGATCGGGCTCGCCGTGTTCGCGTACAGGAGCGCTCCGTCGACATTGACCCCGGCGTCCACCCGCGGATCGTCGAGGAGGACCTGGGTGGTCGTGGCTCCGCCGATCGAGTGACCGAACATCCCGATCCGTTCGGGATCGACGGCCTCGGAGAGGCCGTCCGGCAGCAGCCGGCCGATCCCGTCGGGGTCGTCACCGCGGGAGAGGGATTCGACGGTGTCGACGACGAAACTCGCGTCCTCCACCCGGGTGTCGAGCGCCTTCTTCTGGGTTTCCGCGGAGTACGGGTCGGTGATCTGCGACGTGACGACGCGGCCGTCCGGGAACACCGTCGCGAGGGCCTCACCCGTGTGGTCCATGCCGATCACCACGTAGCCGCGGCTCGCGAGATCCTCGGCGGCGATCGTGTACAGCGTCCGCGGCACATAGAAGCCCGGCGAGAAGAGGATCACGGGAAGCGAGCGGGTTCCGCCCGCGGCGAATCCGGCAGGATAGGTGACCGTCACCGGAATGGATCGCGCACGGCCCGGCGACCACGGATCGTCGCGATCGTGATCCACCAGTTCGAGTGTGCTGACACCGACGTTCGAATCGCTCGCAGGCAGGCGCAGCAGCGTGCCCGTGCCGGCACTCGCCGTCGCCGGCTGGACCGAGGCCACTGCGCCGACAACCACTGCGCCGGCGACCAGTCCCCGGAGCATGAGGGTTGCCTTCACTCGAACCTCCTCTGCGAAGTCGCGCGAAGGCTACCGCACAGTCGTCGTGATCGGGGGCGCTAGCTTTCCGGCCGGACGATCATCACCGGGCAATCCGCGGTGTGGAGCAACGCATTGCTGGTGGAGCCCAGCAGCATTCCCTTGAAGCCACCCCGGCCGCGGCTGCCGACCACGATCAGCTGCGCCTTCTCGGCGAACTCGCTGAGCACCCGCACCGGACGGTCCCGCGCCACGATGCGTTCGACCGTCACGTCGGGATACCGCTCCTGGTATCCGGCGAGGCGCTCCGACAGCACCACCTCTTCACCCGTCTGGATGCTGCTCCACAGCGCGTCCTCCGGGCTGGCGCCGAGCGACGGCTGCACACTGACATCGCTCCACACATTGACCGCGACCAGGCTCGCTCCGCGGGCGGCGGCCTGCTCGAACGCCACTTCCACCGCCGCCTTGCTGCTTTCCGAGCCGTCGACGCCGACCACGATCGGCCCCTCCGTGGGCGGCTGCCCGTCCATGGTGCGCCCCCGCACGACCACCAGCGGGCAATGGCCGTGCGCGGCGACCGCGGAGGTGGTGGAGCCGACCAGCAGACCGGTGAACTCACCGTGCCCCCGCGAACCGAGCACCACCATGTGCGCGTTCGCGGAGAGCTCGATGAGTGTCTGACTCACCTTGCCCTCGTGCTGTTCGGTGGTGATGTCGAGCGGCTCGTCCACCGTCTGCTTGGCATGCACCCGCGCACTGCCCAGCCGGGCCTTCGCCGTGTCCTCGAGTTCTTCCTTGAAACTCTCGGCCAGGTACGGCTCGGTGTAATAGAAGGCAGGAATGTGCACCACTGTCACGATGTGCAGCGGGAGCGACAGGGCGGCGGCGGCGCGAGCGGCCCACGCCACTGCGGCCGAGGCCGCCTCGGATCCGTCCACACCCACGACGATCGGCTTGATTCCAGTCATGGTCACCTTTCCTGATTCTTCCGGCTGGGCACTGCTGGGGTTTGCGGGGCTACCCGCAGATCTTGCGGAGCTTCTCGACCAGCGCGACTCGTCCCGCACGATCCGCGGCGAGCGGGGTGACGGTGAGCGTGGTGACCCCGGACTCGGCGAAGGCGGCCACCCGCTCCGCGACGTAGCTCTCCGGACCGATCAGCGACACGGCCCGCACCAGATCGTCCGGCACCGCGGCGGCGGCCTCGTCCTTCTTGCCCGACAGGTAGAGGTCCTGGATGGTCTCGGCTTCCTTCTCGTAGCCGTACCGGACCGCGAGGTCGTTGTAGAAATTCTTGCCCTTCGCGCCCATGCCGCCGATGTACAGCGCCAGGCCCGGGCGGACCCAGTCGAGCATGTGCTCGACGTCGTCGCCGATGGCGAGGGCGGGCGACGCGAAGACCTGCAGCTCACCGAGGCTGGGGTCGCGCTTCGCCTTGCCCTTGGCCAGCGGCTCGCCCCACACGCTCGCCGCCTTCTCCGGGTGGTAGAAGATGGGTTCCCAGCCTTCGGCGATCTCGGCGGTCAACTCCACGTTCTTCGGTCCGAGCGAGGCGATGACGATCGGGATGCGATCACGCACAGGGTGGTTGATGATCTTCAGCGGCTTGCCCAGCCCGGTGCCCTTCTCGGCGGGCAGCGGAATCTGGTAGTACTTGCCCTGGAACTCGACCTTCTCGCGGCGCCACACCTTGCGGCAGATCTCGACGACCTCGCGGGTGCGCCCGAGCGGGGCGTCGTACTTGACGCCGTGAAAGCCCTCGATCACCTGCGGGCCGGAGGCGCCGAGGCCCATCACGAAGCGTCCGTCCGACACGAAGTCGAGGCCGGCCGCCGTCATGGCGGTCAGGCTGGGCGTGCGGGTGTAGATCTGGAAGATGCCCGACGCAAGTTCGAGTGTCGTGGTCTTGGCGGCGAGGTAGCCGATCTGGCTCACCGCGTCGAACGAGTAGGCCTCGGGCACGAACGCGATGTCGAGCCCAGCTTTCTCCAGGTCGGCGACCTCGTCGACCGTCTCGGCGAAACCGCCGCTGTAGTTCAAGCCCATACCTATGCGCACGTCGTTCCCCAATCTGCGTTATCTGCAACCTGTTCCTGCGTCAACCCAGACACTACTGCGAACAATCGCGTCAGGGACGTGCAGGCCTCACGACGACTACCGGGCAATGCGCACCACCGACCAGGCTGTTACTGGTCGATCCAAGCAGCATCCCCTTGAATCCTCCGCGCCCCCGGCTGCCGACCACCAGCAGTTGCGCCTTCCTCGACCACTCGAGCAGTCGCGCCCGCGGATTGTCGATGTACACCTCCCGGGTGACCCGCACGTCGGGGTACTTCTCCTGCCAGCCGGCGAGGCTCTCGGCGAGAACGGCGTGTTCGTCCTCCTCGAGTCCCTGCGGCACCAGGGCCGCGGCCCGCGGGTCCTCGAACGCTTTCGGTCCGAGGTCACTCCAGACGTGGACGGCCACCAACGGCGCATTCCGCAGCGACGCCTCCTGGAAGGCCACCGAGATCGCCCGCTCACTGGTGGGGCTGCCGTCGACGCCGACCACGACGGGCCCTCCGGCGTGGGCGTCGCCGCGGACCACGACGACCGGGCAGTGCGCGTGGCTGGTGACGTTGATCGCCGTGTTCCCGAGCAGTGCGGTGGCGGCCGCTCCGGACCCGGACGCGCCGACGACCACGATCCGGGCGTTCTCGGACAGGTCGACGAGCCACTGGGCACTGCTGCCGATCGACAGTTCGGTGTGGACGTCGATGATGGGATTGACCGCGAACGCCTGCTCCTGCGCTTCGGCGAGAATCGCCTTGCCGCTGGCCTCCACCCACTCGTACACGCCGCCCGAATCCATGTAGGGACCGCCGAACCCGTACGGGGCGAAGTCGAGTGCGTGGATGATCTTCAGGTTCAGTCCACG
Organism: Rhodococcus sp. IEGM 1307; assembly: GCF_030056915.1. NCBI lineage: Bacteria > Bacillati > Actinomycetota > Actinomycetes > Mycobacteriales > Nocardiaceae > Rhodococcus > Rhodococcus sp. IEGM 1307. The sequence goes on along the minus strand of NZ_JASHKW010000033.1, from coordinate 44,942 downwards.
TTCGGTGGCCAGTTCGGCGGCCACCCGAACAGCGGACTTCGAGGTGTCCGATCCGTCGACACCGACGACGACGCTGTTGCGGTCCCGTGTGCTCATGGCTTCACACTATCCCCGGCCTCCGTTTCGCGTCTGCCGCCCTTCGCCTTTCGACGAGGGACTTAAGTCCCCACCAACTCGGGCTCTCCGCCCGTAGCCGCGGGCCCCGACTTCGACGATGATGAGAAGGTGGGGTCCTGTGCCCTATTCGAATTTTGCTGGGCCACTGCACTTTCCGACCAGATTCCGCTGGAGCGACGTCGATCACAAATTTGGTATTCGGAATGCGAATTAAAGTACGTTCGGGTCATGCAACTCACACAGTTCACCGACCTCGGACTGCGGGTGGTCATGCGACTGGCCGTCGCCGGGGAGGGCGAACGACCGGGAAGCCGGGCGATCGCCGAGGAACTGTCGGTGTCGTACACCCACGCCGCCAAGGTCATTACCCGGCTGGGTGAACTCGGCATCGTGGACGCACGCCGGGGACGCGCGGGCGGTCTGGCCATCACCGAACTCGGGCGCACCGCCTCCGTCGGCTGGCTCGCCCGCCGACTCGAAGGCGATGCGGAGGTCGTCGACTGCGACGGCGCCCAACCGTGCCCGCTGCGATCGGGCTGCCTGCTGCGGTCGGCGCTGCGACGCGCGCAGAACGCGTTCTTCGAGTCGCTGGACGCCCTCACCATCGAAGACCTCACCCGGTCCCCCACCGGAACCGTGCTGCTCACCCTCCCACGCGTAGCCGCCGCCACAACTTCCCAGATTTCTCGAACGATCGGAGAATGACATGCTCTCGCCCACCTCGACGGACGTCATCCGCGCCACCCTGCCCGTGGTCGGCGCCGCGATCTCGGACATTACGACGCTGTTCTACCGCAAGCTGTTCGACGCGCACCCCGAACTCGAACGTGACCTGTTCAACCGCGGAAATCAGAAGCAGGGCGAACAGCAGAAAGCGCTGGCCGGGGCCATCGCCGCGTTCGCGGCCCTCCAACTCGAGCCCGATCAGGCGCGCGTCGACCTCATCCTGTCGAGGATCGCGAACAAGCACGCCTCACTGGGGATCGAGCCCGCGCAGTACGCGATCGTGCACACCCACCTGTTCGCGGCCATCGTCGAGGTCCTCGGTGACGCCGTCACTCCCGAGGTCGCTGCGGCCTGGGACGAGGTGTACTGGCTGATGGCGGAGACGCTGATCGCGATGGAGGCCGGCCTCTACGCCTCGGCGGGAGTGACGGTCGGCGACGTGTGGCGGGACGTGCGGGTCCGCGAGCGCCGCCACGAGTCCGCCGACACGGTGTCGTTCGTGCTGACGTCCCTCGACGGCTCGCCGCTTCCGTCGTTCGCTCCGGGGCAGTACCTGTCCGTGGCGGTGCACCTGCCGGACGGCGCGCGCCAGATCCGCCAGTACAGCCTGTCGTCGGCCCCGTCGCGCGGTGACTGGAGGATCTCGGTGAAGCGAGCGGGCGAGGTGTCGAACTTCCTGTACCAGAACGTCTTCGAAGACGACATCGTGACGGTGTCGACGCCGTTCGGCGATCTCGTCCTGCAGGACGACGACGCGCCGCTGCTGCTCGTGTCCGCGGGCATCGGGTGCACGCCGATGATCGGGATGCTCAGCCACCTCGCCGACACCGAGGACAGCCGACCGATCTCGGTGCTCCACGCCGACCGGTCCGCCAGCAGTCACGCGCACCGCGCGGAACTGACCGAACTGGTGGAACGTCTGCCGTTCGCGGTGATGCACCGCTGGTACGAAGACCTGGGCGCCCGCCGGCCCGAGGGCAGCCTGCGGGAGGGCCGCGCGGACCTCGGCGAGGTCGCGATCGCGCCCGGCACTCGCGCCTACCTGTGCGGTCCGTTGCCGTTCATGCTCGGAATGCGGGAGGCGCTCCTCGCGAAGGACGTGCCCGCCGAGAACATCCACTACGAGGTGTTCGGCCCCGACAGTTGGTCGGCCACCGTGTGAGAGCCACGGCGGCTTCGTTCACACCGGCCAGGTGTGGACGGGGCTGCCCTCACGCATGTTCTCCACGTACTGACGCAACATGGCGGCCAGGGCTTCCGGGCGGCTCAGACCGGCGTTCTCGTGCCGGACCACCTGCGCACGCTGCCACGACGCCCCCGTCTGCCGGGTGACGCACCGGCCCTCGATGACGCTGAGGTAGCGATCGCGGGCCTTCGCGGACAGCCCGAACGCGGCGAGCCCCTCGTCGGCGATCGGCAGCAGCCGCCGCAGGACGAGCTCGTCGGCGCCCGCGAACCCCACACCGGGCCAGTACAACTCGGCGTCCATACCGTACTTCGCGCCCGCGTGCAGGTTCTCCTCGGCCGCGTTGAACGACATCTGCGACCAGACGGGCCGGTCCGATTCGACGAGCCCGCGCAGCGCGCCGTAGTAGAACGCGGCGTTCGCCATCGTGTCGAGCACCGTCGGGCCCGCGGGCAGCACCCGGTTCTCGATCCGCAGGTGCGGCTTGCCGTCGTCGCTGTCGTACACCGGGCGGTTCCATCGGTAGATGGTGCCGTTGTGCATCTGCAGTTCGCTGAGGTCCGGTACCCGGCCCGCGTCGAGTTCGGCCGACGGGTCGACGTCGGAGACCTCCGGCAGCAGCGCCGGGAAGTATCGGGAGTTCTCCTCGAACAGGTCGAAGACCGACGTGATCCATCGTTCGCCGAACCACACACGCGGCCGCACGCCCTGGTTCTTCAGCTCCAGCGGCCGCGTGTCGGTGGCCTGCTCGAAGATCGGGATGCGCGATTCGTGCCACAGCGCCTTGCCTGCCATGAACGGTGCATTCGCGGCGAGGGCCACCTGGGCACCGGCCAGGCACTGCGCGGCGTTCCAGTGCGCGGCGAATTCGTCCGGCGCGACGCGCAGGTGCAGCTGCAGCGACGTGCACGCGGCTTCCGGGAGCACCGAATTGGCGTCCACCTTCAGCTGTTCGGCGAGCCGGCCCTCGAGCGGCACACCCTCGAGGTCGAGTTCGATGTCCTCCCCGCGCGCGGCGAAGATCTGATCGTTGAGCTGCTCGTAGCGGGGATTCGCGGTGATCCACTCGCGGCCGAGGTGCTCGAGTTGCAATGTCGGGAGCATTCCCACCATCACCAGCTGGGCGTCGTGCCCGTGGATCCGCGCGTCGGCGACGTGCAGCGATGCCCGCAGGGTGCGTTCGAGCTCGAACGTCCCCTCACCGATCAGGGGACCCGGCCGGACGTTCATCTCGACGTTGAACTGACCGAGTTCGGTCTGGAACACGGCGTCGTCGTCGATCGACTCGAGGACTGCGAGATTGGACATCGCCGGCGTCATGTCGGCATGGACGAGATTGAACTCGATCTCCATGCCCAGCATGGGCCTCGGCGGGTCGACCTCGTCGACGAACGCTCCCTCCCGCAGCATCCTCTCGAGCGCGTCGACGCACATGAGCACCTTCTGCCGGAACAGGCGCCGGTCTTCTCGGGTGAATGTCCGAGACGTCACTTCGCGACCCATACCACTCCCCAACTGCGCGTCGAACTGCGCTCACGGGGGAGCATATCCGTTCATCCCGCGCGAAGGCGGGATGGCGGGCTAACCTCGAACCAGACGCTGGTGAGCGGAAGGACTTGAGATGACGCCTGATACCGACTCCAAGAAGAAACCAGAGTTCTCCGTGGGCACGCGCGTGAAAACGCGGCATTCGGCCGATCACGAACTGGCCGAGAAGAAGTGGCCCCTGGAGGCCGGCGTCATCGTCGACGATTTCGCCGGCGTCCAGGACATCAGCAACGATTCGTACGGCCGCGACTGGGCCGTCTCACGCCGCTGGGCGATCGCCCTCGACAGCGGACCACTCGTGTTCCGCAACGACGACGACCTCGAGCCGGAATAGGCCCTTACGCGTTGGCGCCTGCGTCGCCCCAGGTGACGGCCACGCCGCGGTCCTGCAGCCAGCGCCCCGGATCGACCTTGTTACCGCTCGCGTCGTGTACCTCGAAGTGCAGGTGCGGTCCGGTGGACTGACCGCGGTTACCGACGTGGGCGATCTCCTGCCCGGCGGTGACGCGCTGCCCCACGCTCACGGTGTAGTCGTTGACGTGTCCGTAGACGGTGACGGTGCCGTCGTCGTGCAGCAGACGCACCCACAGTCCGAAACCGGACGCCGCGCCGGCGTCGATGACCTGACCGTCGGCCGCCGCGAGCACCGAGGTGCCGATGGGCGCCGCGATGTCGATGCCGCCGTGGTGTGCTCCCCAGCGGGAACCGAAGTTGGAGGTCAGCTTGCCCGACACCGGCTGAACCGCGTGCGGCTTGACCGGGTTGACGGACGACAGCCACTGCTGCGCCTGAGCGCCGAGGTCCGGGCCGCCGAGGTTCTGGGCGGCGGCACCGAGGTCTGCGGGCAGTTCGAAGCCGGCGGGAAGGACACCGGCCGGGATCTCGAACGGCACACCCGGCAGCGTCTGCGCGCCGCTCGTCTCGTGGGAGTCGACGGGGGCGGCAGCAGCGTTTCCGGCGCCCAGCTGGGCTGCGCCGACCACGATGGCTCCGGTGGCGGCCGCAACAGTCGCGGCCTTGATGCCCACACCCGCTCCGGTCTGCTGGTTGCGATGGCGTCCGCGCGCCGCGTCCGGATCGATCTCGAAGCGAACGGAAGACCCGTTTGCCCGGTGGTGGGAACCCACAGTAAATACCTCGTCAGTCGTCGGATTGCAGCTCTCCCCGTCCGGGGTGGGCTCCTCTGTCTGGCGACGAATGTAACAAAACGATATAGGTCCGCGCCACCGTTACCGAACGTTTATGTTCGGCGGTCCTCGAGTTCTGCCTTGAATGCGGCGTAGCGGGCGCGGTGCGGGGCGCGCCGGCGGATCACCGCCCACGCGATCCCGAGCACGACGAACCATACCGGGGTGACGAGGAGCGCCTCCAGGGTGTCCGCCTCCTGGGTCAACGCCCAGATGAGGAACACGAAGAACGCCAGGACGACCCAGCACATCACCACACCGCCGGGCATCTTGAACTTCGACGCCTCGTGCAGTTCGGGCCGCCGCTTCCGGTACACGATGTAGCTGGCCAGGATCATCGTCCACACGAACATGAACAGCACCGATGAGATTGTCGTCACAGTCGTGAACGCCTCGATGACGGAGTCGCCGGAGAACAGCAGCGCGATCGCCGACAGCAGGAAGGCGCACGAGAACATCAGCGCATTGGCCGGGACCTTGCGGGAGGAGAGCCTGCCGAGCCGGCCCGGCGCGTCACCCTCCTGCGCGAGGCCGTAGACCATCCGGGACGTCGAATAGATTCCCGAGTTCGCCGAGGACGCCGCGGACGTCAGCACCACGAACTGGATGACTCCGGCCGCGATCCCCAGACCGGCGAGGGTGAACATCGCCGTGAACGGGCTCTCGCCGGGGACGACCTCACGCCATGGCGTGACCGAGATGATCACGATCAGCGAGACCACGTAGAACAGCAGGATGCGGATGGGGATGGAGTTGATGGCCTTCGGCAGGTTCTTCTCCGGGTCCTTCGCCTCGGCCGCGGTGGTGCCGACGAGCTCGATACCGACGAACGCAAAGACCGCGATCTGGAATCCGGCCACGAAGCCCATCGCCCCGGTCGGGAACATGCCGCCGTCGTTCCACAGGTTGTCGAAGCCGGCCTCCGAACCGTTGGGCGACGTGAAGTGCGTGAACACCATCACGAGTCCGACGACGATGAGGCTGACGATGGCGATGATCTTGATCAGCGCGAACCAGAACTCGGTCTCACCGAACGCCCGCACGGTCGGCAGGTTCAGCAGCAGCAGCGCCGCGATGGCGACCAGCGCCGGGATCCACAACTGGAGGTCGGGCCACCAGTACTGCACGTAACCGGAGATCGCGACGATGTCGGCGATGCCGGTGACGATCCAGCAGAACCAGTACGTCCACCCGGTGAAGAACCCGGCCCAGGGGCCGAGCAGGTCGGCGGTGAAGTCGGAGAACGACTTGTAATGCAGGTTGGAGAGCAGCAGCTCGCCCATCGCCCGCATCACGAAGAACAGCATGAAGCCGATGATCATGTAGACGAAGATCACCGACGGTCCGGCCAGCGAGATCGTCTTCCCGGATCCCATGAAGAGACCCGTGCCGATTGCTCCGCCGATCGCGATCAGCTGGATGTGCCGGTTGGCGAGCTGCCTGGAGAGATGCGGCTCACCGGCCGGTCCCGTCCCTGAGCCATCACCCGGTTCCGATCCGATCGAGCCCGTCGAGGAAGTGCGGTCAGCCATGGAACACCTGCAACCCTTCTCAGTCCTTGCTGTCACCGTCCGAAAGCGTGGGTCACGTTACGCCGGGACCGTTCGCGCACCACGGTCGAGGACGGCATTCCGCATCGAGGGACTTGACAGAGGCCGAGTAGCTAAGGCTAACCTCAGTTCGTTACTTCGAGGCGAGGAGCCTGCACATGATCGAGGACCTGATCGAGATCGCGTACGCCCAGGGCGCAGTCACCTGCGTGGCTCAGGCCGCCGACGGCGTCGACGAGTACGAACTCGCACGGGTCGATTCGGTCGCGTCCAGCGTCACGGTCACGGTGCGGGCCGACGGCAAATTCGCGAAGGCCACCAGCGTCGAGGGCTACCTCAGTCTCGGGCAGGTCGTCCGGGCATGCGGACTCGACTACCGGCACGCCACGTCGAGCGCCCGCCAGTACATCCACTGATCAACTCAAGTGCTCCCCGAAGAAACCGTCGATCCTCTTCCACGCGTCGGCGGCGGCTTCCGGGTCGGGCACCATCCCCGTGACCTTCGCCAGGGGACGCAGCACCTTCGGTCCGGCCAGTTCATCGTTCAGGAACGTATGACCGGCAGTGGGGTACTCCTTCACATCGTGAGCCACGCCGGCCTTCGTCAGCGCCGCCTCCAACTTGGCCGCCGCATTCCGCAGAGCGAAGTCCTTGCCGCCGTAACTGGCGACCACCGGGCACGCACCCGCCACGGCCGCGTCGAGGTCGCGCGGCAGGACCCCGTAGTTCGGGGCCGCCGCATCGAACCCCGTGCGCAGGGACATCAGGGCGAACCCGCCGCCCATGCAGAATCCGATGACACCGATCTTCCCCGTGCAGTCCGACGAGCCGGACAACCACTGACGGGCAGCCTCGATGTCGCCGTACGCCCGGCCCTTCCCCGAGAGCATCGCCCGCATCGTCGACACCAGACAGCGTCGCGCACCACCCGCACTGAACAGATCCGGCGCAACCGTCAGAAACCCCGCCGCCGCCAGCCTGTCCGCCTGCCGGCGCATCACGTCGTCCAAGCCGAACGCCTCGTGCACCATCACTACACCCGGCCACGGACCCTCACCGGACGGCCTCGCCAGATAACCGTGCAAGTTCAGCGAACCGTCGTGCCGCGCAGCGAGGTCGGTCAAGTCGATCTCGGACATGTGCGTCTCCCGTTCCGTCGTCACTTCCAGAACATCTGCGACAACCATGCCCTCCCCATCGCGAGCGCACCACCATTCCCGCTACACTCACCTCGGTGTGCGCCCCGCGCGTGCACCGCGCCTTCGTAGCTCAGGGGATAGAGCAACCCTCTCCTAAAGGGTAGGTCGCAGGTTCGAATCCTGCCGAGGGCACTCTCCTGCCTGCGGTAGTCCTCACTGCGCTCCGCTCCCGCAGCTTGGACGTGGTAACGCAGGTCACGCCGCAGGCGATACGCCAGGCAGGTCGGGACGACCCGAGGAGAGTCTCATGAACTGGGTGGACATCGACATCTTCCCGCCGCTGATTGCCAACCTGCTGCACCTGTTGGCCGCCCTGACGAACAATGGGACGGGATCATGATCGGCATATTGCCCGACCTGCCGTACATGGGATTGGACTGGGAGTTCTTCTTCCCGACCAATCTCTATATCGCGTTCATCAACTGGTGGAATCCTTTCTAGCGCAGGGCAGCTCGGTCAGCGGGGTCCGCGCCCGCGTCGACATTCCGGGGCTACGGATATTGCGGACCGTGGCTGACCTCGATCGTTCGTATCGTCGCCCCATGACCACCACCGAGAACCGCCCGGCCGCCCTGCACTCGTACTTCGCCTACCGTGACGCCCCGGCAGCTCTGCGCTGGCTGGAGCGCGCGTTCGGTTTCGAGACCACCCTCGAATTCCCGGACGACAACGGCGGGATCATGCATTCCGAATTGCGACGAGGCGACGCCGCCATCATGGTCTTCAGCGACGACGGCAACTACGACCGGCCTGCGCTCCGCGGCGAGACCGTCGGGCACGGTACGTATCTCAGCGTCGGCAGCGACAGCGAAGTCGACGAGCTCTACGCCACGGCGATCGAGGCCGGCGCCACCTCGGTCTGGGAACCCGCGAACACCCCATGGGGCAACTACCGGTGCCGGGTCCTCGACCTCGAGGGATTCGAGTGGCCGTTCGGCACCCTGCGCCCGGGCGAGAGCAGTGCTGACTGGTCGGAGTGTGAATGACGGTGACACGGAACCGGATCGACGCGGCACCGCACCCCGTCGTCAGACGATCGCGAAGAGCCGGGCCGCGTTGTCGTGGCACACCGCTCGCAGCCACGGCTCGCCCAGGTCGAATCGGGTGAGTCCCTCGAGTGCGTCGAGGTAGGGATACGGGATGTTGGGGAAGTCGCTGCCGAACACGATGCGTTCCTGCAGATCCGCCAGCCGGTGCACCTGATCGCGCGGAAACGGTGTGGCCGCTTCGGTGTAGTCCGTGAACGTCATCGTCGTGTCGAGATACACGTTGCCGTACTGGTCGGCCAAGTCCAGGAATTCCCGGTACTCCGGCAGACCCATGTGGGCGATGATCAGGTGCAGCCTCGGGTACCGCGACAGCAACTCGGCGATCGGGCCGGGGCCCGTGTAGGTGCCGGGCGCCGGCCCCGACCCGCAATGGATGACCACCGGGACACCCGACTCCTGCAGCACACCCCACACGGGGTCGAGGAGCGGATCGTTCGGCGAGTAATCGCCCACCTGGATGTGGGACTTGAAGACGCGCGTCCCCGACTCGACCGCCTCGGCGACATACGTGGCCGCGGACTCCTCCGGGTAGAACGTCGAGGTCCGCAGACAGTCGGGGGTCTGTTGGGCGAACTCGACCGACCACTGGTTCAGCCACGCGGCCATCTCCGGCTTGTGCGGGTAGATCATCGACGTGAACCGCCTGACACCGAACCCACGGAGGTGTTCGACGCGGACGTCCTCTTCGTGCCGGTAGTGGATGGGCCACTCACGTCCGGTGAGGGGACCGACTGCGTCGAAGTAACCCCACACCTTCTCCATCACGTTCGCAGGCATGAAGTGGGTGTGAACGTCGATGATGCCGGGCAGCCCCAGCGCACGCCAGAACTCCTGCACTCGCAGATCCTCGGACAACAGTCTTCTCCTCGACGCAGTGCCGGACGCAGACCCCGGCAGATCAGAACGGGGCCGACTCAGAACAGCGTGAACGCGTCCTCGGCCTCGGGGGTGGACGGCGCGACGACTGCCGGTGCAGGCGCGGGGGCAGGGGCAGAGACCGGCGCCGGCGCGAGCGCACCGGACGCGACGGCGCGGGCCGCCTCGCCCGCGAGAACGTCGGCCATCTCGTTGTAGTGATTGCCGACGTGGCCGCGAACCCAGCGGAAACGCACGGGCCCGGGCCGTTCGCTGATGGCCCGGTCGATGGACTGCACCAGTGCGAGGTTCTTGACGGGGGCGCCACCCGCCGTCTTCCAGCCTTTGCGCTTCCAACCGGGCAGCCACTCCGACGCGCACTTGATGGCGTACTGGGAATCGGACTCGATCAGCAGCGGATCTTCCCCGGGATGCGCGGTGATCGCTTCGAGCAAGGCCCGCAGCTCGGCGATCTGATTGGTCCCGGAGGGTTCGCCACCCGATTGGCTGGGACCCTCGTGATTGACCCATGCCCAGCCGATCGCCCCACCGGGGTTGCGGAGACAGGATCCGTCGGTACTCACGATGATCATGGCTGGGACTTTACGTGCGCGCTCCGACATCCGCCGGTAGCGGTCGCCTTCGGAGTGGATACGCTGCATTCGATGACGGTTTCGCTGGAGGTGGTCGAGACCACCGTGACCGCGCGGCGTCCCCTGGACGTCGCCATGTCGTTGCAGCCGCTGCAACGCGGCAAGGGCGACCCCTGCCACCGCCGGACGGCCGACGGCTCGATCTGGCGGACGTCGGTGCAGAAGTCGGGGCCGGTCACGTATCGCCTCACCCAGATCGACCGCCACTCGGTGCGCTGTCAGGCGTGGGGTGCGGGCGCCCACGAGTTGTCCGAGGGCCTGGGCCGCCTCGTCGGCGACCACGACGACTGCGCGGACTTCGCCCCCGACCATCCGATCCTCGTCGAGGCCCACCGCCGATTCCCGCACCTGCGCCTCGGCCGCACCGACCGGGTGATGGAGGCCCTCGTTCCCGCCATCCTCGAGCAGCGTGTGCACGGCCTCGCCGCGTTCGCGTCGTGGCGGCGGCTCGTGTGGAAGTTCGGCGAACCCGCGCCCGGTCCCGCCCCCGACGGGATGCGACTACCGCCGACCGCGGACGTGTGGCGGCGGGTTCCGTCGTGGGAATTCCACCGGGCCAACGTCGACCCCAGCCGGTCCCGGACGATCGTCCGCTGCGCGCAGGTCGCCGACCGGCTCGAGAAGATCGTCGACCTCCCCCGCAAGGAAGCGAATCGCCGGCTGATGTCCGTCCCCGGCGTCGGGATCTGGACGGCGGCCGAGGTGTCGCAGCGTGCGCTCGGCGATCCCGACGCCCTGTCGGTCGGCGATTATCACCTCGCCGCGGTGGTGGGGTGGTCGCTGCTCGGCAAGCCCCTCGACGACGCCGAGATGGTGGAGTACCTGGCTCCGCTGCAGCCGCACCGCTATCGCGCGGTACGCCTGCTGGAGGTGAGCGGACAGGCCGTCAAACCCAAGTTCGGGCCCCGGACGGCGCTCGTCGACCACACCTGGCACTGACCCGGGATCCGCGGAGACCACACACGCGCTCACCGGCACCCATGAACACCTGTTCAAGTGTTCATACGAGAAACTAGACTTCGAAGGATCAGCTGCCGGCCGGAGGAGACGCCGTGGAACCCGTGGCAATGCACATGAGCGACGGCCTGATCAATGCGCCGACCTCCCTGCTGTTCGTCGTCGTCGCGGTGGCGGGACTGTCGATCGCCGCGTGGCGCGCGCGCTCCGAACTCGACGAACGCACCGCCCCGATGGCCGGTCTCGTGGCGGCCTTCATCTTCGCGGTCCAGATGGTCAACTTCCCGATCCTTCCCGGTGTGAGCGGGCACCTCCTCGGCGGCGCGCTCGCCGCCATCCTCGTCGGCCCCTACACCGGCATGCTCTGCGTTTCGATCGTGCTGATCGTGCAGGCGCTGCTGTTCGCCGACGGTGGGCTGACGGCGCTCGGAGCGAACATCACCAACATGGCGATCATCGGGGTGGTCGTCGGCTACGGCGTCGCGGTGGCCCTGCGTCCACTCGTGGTGCGACAGCAGCGACTGCGCTTCCGCATCCTCGGTGCGCTCGCCTTCGCCGCGGCACTGTGCGGAACGGTGGCGGCGTCGATGGGCTTCGTCCTCGAATACGCGATCGGCGGTCATGCGACGTCCGGAGATTCGACGTCGCTGGGCGCGGTGGCGGTGTACATGCTCGGGGCGCACGTGCTGATCGGCATCGGCGAAGGCCTCATCACCGCCGTCACGGCGACGGCCGTGGCGAAGGCGCGCCCCGACCTCGTGTACCTGCTGCGGACGGCGCCCCGCCGAGTCGAGGTGCGGGCATGAGCACGTCGTCGCCGGTCTCGCTGCGCCGATTCCTCATCGGCTTCGCGCTGGTGGCGTTGCTCGTCGCCGGCGCGGTCTCGTACCTCGCCAGCTCGAGTCCTGACGGTCTGGATTCCGCGACCACTCGCGGGTGCGAAACCGTGGAAACCGATACCGGGGAGACGCTCGAGGGTGACTGCATCGCCCAGAACGCGTCCGCCCACCCGTTGTCGGACTCGCCGCTCGCCGACTACACGGTGGGCGGCCGGTCGCATCTCACCGGGGTCGCGGGCGTGATCGGCGCGACCGCCACGTTCGTCGTCGCGGGTGGCCTGTTCTGGCTGCTCGCCCGCGTGCGGCGCAACCGAACGAGCCCCTGACCGTGGGAGCCGGCCACGCCCATCCGCTCTACCTCGACGGCACGTCCCCCGTGCACCGACTGCCGGCCGAGGTCGGGATCGTCTGCGCCGTCGTCTTCGTTTTCGCGGTGGTCGCGACGCCACGCGAGGCGTTCTGGGCGTTCGCCGGGTATCTCGCGATCCTGATCGTGATCTGGCGGATCGCCGGCATTGCGCTCACGTGGATCGGACCGCGGATGCTGATCGAGTTGCCATTCGTGACGCTCGCGCTCCTCCTGCCGTTCGCCGAGGGCGGTGCACGCGTCACCGTCCTCGGACTGTCGCTGTCCGTCGCGGGCCTCTACGCCGCCTGGGGCATTCTCGTGAAGGGCACGCTCGGCGTCCTTGTCTCGCTGACACTCGCCGCGACGACGCCGGCCCGGGACCTGCCGTTGGGTCTGGCGCGGCTGCGCGTGCCCGCGATGCTCACCACGATCGTGGTGCTGATGCTGCGCTACCTCGACCTGCTGACCGCCGAGGTCGAGCGGATGCGCACCGCCCGGCTCTCCCGCGGCGACGACCCCCGGACGTTCCGGCAGATCGGTGCCACCGCCCGGGGCGTCGGCGGCTTGTTCGTGCGGTCCTACGAGCGCGGCGAGCGCGTCCACCTGGCCATGCTGTCGCGGGGTTTCACGGGTTCCGTTCCCACGATCGGCGCGCCCCCGGCGACCGCTGCGATGTGGCGGGCGGGGCTCGTGCCCGCCGTGTGCGCGGTGGGGATCTGTGTCACCGTGTGGGTGCTCCGATGACCGCGGCCGTGCATCTCGAGGGCGTCTCGTTCGCGTATCCGGACGGCAGGGCCGCGCTGCACCGGATCGACCTCACGGTGGAACCCGGCGAGCGGGTGGCCGTCCTCGGTCCGAACGGGGCCGGGAAGACCACACTGATGTTGCACCTCAACGGCATTCTGACGGCCACCGAGGGCAGTGTCACCGTGGGCGGGCTGGAGCTGTCGCGGGGGGCGTCCCGGGACACGGTGCGGGAGGTCCGGCGCCGCGTCGGCATCGTCTTCCAGGACCCCGACGACCAGTTGTTCATGCCGACCGTCGCGCAGGACGTCGCGTTCGGTCCGGTCAACTTCGGGGTCACCGGGACCGCGCTCGACGAGCGGGTGCACGACGCGCTGACGGCCGTGGACATGACGGCACATTCGGACCGCAATCCCGCGCACCTCTCCGTGGGGCAGCGCCGCCGCGTCGCGCTGGCGACGGTCCTCGCGTGCGCCCCGGACGTGCTCGTGCTGGACGAGCCGTCGAGCAATCTCGACCCCGTCGCCCGACGCGAACTGGCCGACGTCCTCCTGGGTATCGACACCACGCAGCTGCTCGTCACGCACGACCTGCCGTACGCCGCCCAGTTGTGCACGCGCGCCGTGATCCTCGACGAGGGACACCTGGTGGCCGACGGTCCGATCCTGGAACTGCTCTGCGATCCCGCGCTGCTCGCCCAGCATCGTCTCGAGTTGCCCTGGGGTTTCCGGCTTCCCGCGACCGACCCTCATTCGCCCGGCGAACGATCCGTGACACCGCCGACCAGGTAGCCCACGATGGGGAGACGAAGCTTCGCCCGCACTCCCACCGGAGGTCAGCGATGTCCATACCCGAAGCCGACGCCGGGGCCGTGTCCCAGCGCATTTTCGACGCATCGCTCGGGGCGATCGACCTCCTTGCCGTCCATCTGGGCGACCGTCTCGGCTGGTACCGCAGTCTCGCGTCGGACGGTCCGGCGACCGCGGACCAACTGGCGGAACGCACCGCCACCCACCCGCGGTACGCGCGGGAATGGCTCGAACAGCAGGCCGTGTCGGGACTTCTCACGGTCGACGATTCGGAGCCACGGACGTTCACGCTTCCGGCCGGCGCCGCCGAAGTACTCACCGACGAGCAGAGTCTCAACTATCTTGCACCGCTGGCGCGGATCTTCGTCGCCGCGACCACGCAGATGCCCGCGTTGCTGGAGGCGTACCGCACGGGCGGCGGTGTGGGTTGGGCGCAGTACGGCACGGATGCCCGTGAGTCGCAGGCCGACATGAATCGGCCGTGGTACGAGCAGGTTCTTCCCGGTGCACTGGCATCGGTTCCCGAGGTGGATGCATTGCTCCGGACGCCCGGTGCCACCATCGCCGACGTCGGATGCGGCGGCGCCTGGTCCACGATCGCACTCGCGCGCGCCTACCCGGATGCCCGGCTCCACGGCTACGACATCGACACCGCGACCGTCGAACTCGCGAGGTCCAATGTGCGCGAGCGGCCGGACGTCGCCGATCGGATCACGATCACCGAATCGGATGCGGCCGGGATCCCCGAGAGCAGCTACACCGCCGCGTTCGCGTTCGAGTGCATCCACGACATGCCCGCGCCCGTCGACGTGCTGTCCGCGGTCCGCAACGCACTGGTTCCCGGTGGCGCGATGATCGTGATGGACGAGGCGGTGGACGACGAGTTCTCCGCCCCGGGAAGCGACATCGAGCGTCTGATGTACGGATTCAGCCTCACCGTGTGTCTTCCCGACGGCATGAACCACACACCCAGCGCGGGCACCGGAACGGTCATGCGCCCGAGCACATTGCGCGGCTACGCCGAGGCGGCAGGTTTCGGCACCATGGACGTCCTGCCGATCGAGGATTTCGCGTTCTTCCGGTTCTACCGGCTCACGGTGTAATCCCTGCACCGACACCCCGATACGCACGTATTTTGCGGAAAGGCCGAAAACTGGGGCATCCGAAGGGGGAAGATGTCTGCAGTAGGCAGGTTACGGACGCTTTCGCCGGTCGGGGCAACTGTGAAGCGCCAGGTCGAACCAGATTTGTCGTTTGTCATCCGCTACTACGCATGGGAAACACCATGAAACTGCATAGAGTGACAGCACCGGCAGCGCTGCTGATCGCCACCCTGTGTGTCGGAATGGGTACCGCGTATGCCGCCCCCACTCCCGCCGACCAGGCCGTCATCTCGCACACCAGCCTGAGCGCCGACGGCCGATCGGTCGGCACGGCACTCGACGCCGGGCACTTCACCCTGTCGCGGACGGCCGCCGCCGTCGACATCGTCAACGATTCGGGCACCCCGGTGGGCATGATCCCCCTGCGCTATTCGATCGCCGGTGTGCAATTCGCGATCGATCCGGTCATCACCGACGCCGGCCGGTTCCTGAACCTGACACCCACGACGACCCCTGTCGCGGGAACCCTCGCCCTCACCCCGGTCGACAGGGATTCGGCGTACAACAACATGGTCGAGCAACTGCAGATCGGCTGGGACAACGGCGGCGGGACCGCGACCGCGATCGGCGCAGGCATCGGATTCGTCGTCGGGTGCGTCTTCCTCATCCTCGGCGGGTGCCTCCCCGGTGCCGCGGTGGGCGCAGCGATCGGCGCGGTCACGGGTATCAGCAACGCGAACCCCGCTGCGCCACCAGCGGTTTACGAATTCCTCGGAACCCCGTAGCGGGGCTTTCCGTCCGACTCCGAAGACGATTTCGGGAGGGCTATGGGTTAGTTCGCACACGGGGAGCATCACCGCGCACCCACATATGCATGTAGCCGTTCCGGTTTTCCAGCGAATATGGTCCACGCACAACGATGTTCGGTGCACTCAGGTGGGGACCGTGTTCGTCCTACGACATGGTGGGAATTTCCATGAAACTCTTGAAAACTCTGGCATTGTCCATATTCGTCATCTCCGCGATGGCCGTCGGGGCGGGCACTGCGTATGCCGATCCCGCACCTCAGGGAATCGACTGGTCGCAGCCGCTGATGACCCCGGCAGCCGACGGCGGCAGCAGCCAGGTGGCCGAACAGTTCTTCCCGGAGAACGAAGTGAAGCAGGACGCCTTCGACAAGATGACCAACGAGATCAATACCGGCTGGAACAACGCGGGCCTGCAGGGCATGGCGATCGGTTCCAACGTGGGCATGGCCATCGGGTGCGTGTCGATCTTCCCCAACTTCATTGCCGGCTGCATCGTCGGCGCAGTGGTCGGCACCATCGCCGGCGCCGTCATCGGCATCGGTGTGGGTAATCCCAACGCACAGCCGGCCGTAGAGCAGTTCTTCGCCACACCCTGAGCGAAGAGCGAGCTGCAGCCCCGGCCTCACTCGGGCCGGGGCTGCGGCGCGTCGTCAGCCGACGACGCCCTGGTCGCGCATCGTCGCGATATCTTGCGCCGACCAGCCCAGTTCACCGAGGATCCGATCGGTGTGCGCGCCGAGCGCGGGCACGTCGCCCATCCGCATCTCCACGTCGGAGAACGTCATCGGGGGCAGCATCGCCCTGATCGGCCCGGCCTCGGTGCCGATGTCACGCCAGCGGTCGCGCTGATCCAGCTGCGGATGCTCGATCAACCCGCCCATGTCGTTGAGCTCCGCCGCCGGGATCCCGGAGTCCGCGAGCGCCTGGTCGAGAGCCGCGCTCGTGAAGCGTTGAGTCTCCTCGGCGACGAGGGCGTCCACCTCGGCGCGGTGCTGCACGCGCAGCATGTTGGTCGCGAACCGGGGGTGGTCGGCGAGTTCGGGGCGTTTGAACACGTCGGTCACCAGTTGCCGCCACCCGCGGTCGTTCTGGACACCGATGAGGATCTGCCCGTCGAGGGTGGGGTACGAGTCGTACGGGACGATCGCCGCATGACCGAGCCCGACGCGCGGGATCTGCTTGTCGGCGTACATCTTCATGTACATCGGGTGGCCCAGCCACTCGGCGGTCGCGTCGAACATCGACACGTCGATCCGCGCCCCCACCCCGGTTCGTGACCGCCGGAACAGGGCTCCGAGGACTGACGTCATCGCGTACATTCCCGCCGCGATGTCGGAGACCGGAACACCCGTCTTGGTTGCGGTGTCGGGGGTGCCGGTCACCGAGATCATCCCCGTTTCGGCCTGGACCAGCATGTCGTAGGCCTTGCGTTCGCGCCGCGGCCCCGCCGATCCGTAGCCCGACATGTTCACGACGATCAGTTCCTCGTGGTCGGCGCGCAACTCGTCGGCGCCGAACCCCAGACGGTCGGCGGCGTCGGGGGCGAGATTCTGGACGAAGACGTCGGCCTTCGCGATCAGCTTCGCGACGGTGTCCCGACCCACCTCGGACTTCAGGTCGACGCCGAGCGACTCCTTCGACCGATTCAGCCACACGAAATGCGAGGCCTGCCCGAACACCGCGTCGTCGTAGTTGCGGGCGAAGTCTCCCTCACCGACGCGCTCGATCTTGATGACCCGCGCGCCCATGTCCGCGAGATGGCGGGTGGCGAGCGGAGCGGCCACGGCCTGCTCGAGTGCCACGACGGTGATGCCGTCGAGCGGCAGCAGTCCGGGGTCGTTCTCCATGTCGGGATTCACCTTTCCTCTTCGGCACCCGGGTGATTGTGATAGTGCGTGGCCCCGATCGTGTGCAGCAGTTCGTGCACGGTGTCGTCGGTGAGCCGGTACCGCATCGATCGACCGTCCCGCGTCGCCGACACCCACCCCTGGTTGCGGAGCAGTCGCAGCGCGTGCGAGACGGCGGTGCCGGTCATGTCGAGTGCCGCCGCCAGGTCGCCGACGCAGATGTCGGGGGCGTGGTGCAGACACAACAGCAGTCGGAGGCGGTTGCCGTCGGACAGCAGTTCGAACCGGTTGGCCCACCCGCCGATGTCGGGGGTGTGCAGTGCCGCCGCAGCACGCTGAACATCCTCGGGGTTCAGGGCGGGGGTGGCGGCCATCACGCCAGTCTACAAACGCCGCGAGGCCGCTCGGCCGGGCATCCATAGGCGATTCCTCACTGTCCGTTCGGCTCTGTGACTTTGTTTCCGGCCTCACACGGGTGGTCGACTGGCAGCACGCGTCACCCGGTTCCCCGGCGGCGTCGACGAGTCATCGAGGAGCGTGATGTGAGCGGTCTGCATCTTCCCCAGCGCGTGCGGCGCCATGCCGCAGAACGGCCCGGAGCACCGGCCGTGACGTGTGGTGACACCACGCTGACGTATGCGGAGCTCGACTGGCGGACCAATCGGATCGCAACCGCGCTGTCGGCGTTGACATCCGGCGGCGGCCGGGTCGGGGCACTGCTGCGGATGCGCACCGAGGGGGTCGAGACGTTCGTGGCCGCCGCCAAGTCGGGGCTGGTGTTCGTCCCGCTCAACTGGCGACTCCCGCCCGCCGAGGCCGCCGCGATCGCGGTCGATGCCCAGCTCCAGGTACTGATCGTCGAATCCGAATTCGCCGCCGCCGCGGACGCCGTCCGCGACGCGCTCCCGAGTGTGGTCGTGGTGGTCGTCGACGCCGCCGACGGCGACGTTCTTCGGCCCGGCACCTGGACGTGGGACCGGCTGGTCACGTCCGGCACCGCCACCGATCCGGGTCTCGGGGACGACCCCGACGCCGAGGTGCTGCAGCTCTACACATCGGGCACCACGGGCTTCCCGAAGGGCGTCGTCGCGACGCATCGCAACCTGCACAACGAGCCGCAGGGCCTGCTGATCTATCGCTGGAAGCCCGGCTCGGTGGCACTCGACGCCATGCCGCTGTTCCACATCGCGGGTGCCGGCTGGTTGAGCACGTGCCTGTCGGCCGGCGTCCACGTGGTGCTGCTCGGCGCGTTCGACGCCCGACAGGTCGCCGAACTCGTCGAACGGCATCGGATCACCCACGCCTTCCTGGTTCCGTCGACCATTCAGATGCTCCTCGACGTGCCCGACCTCGACCGCTACGACGTGTCGAGCCTCGAACTGGTTGCCTACGGTTCGGCGCCGATCACCACCACTCTGCTCCGGCGCGCGATCGATCGCCTCGGCTGTGGATTCGTGCAGCGCTACGGCATGACCGAGACGACGGGCTCGGTCACCGCCCTCGCCGTCGAGGACCACGACCCGTCCGGGCACCGCGCGCACCTGCTGCGTTCCGCCGGCAAACCCATGCCCGGTGTCGAGGTCGAGATCCGGGACGTGGTGACCGGCGCCCGGCTTCCGGTGGGCGAGTCCGGGGAGATCGTGTGCCGCTCACGCAACAACGTCACGGGTTACTGGCGGCGGCCCGACGAGACCGCGCAACTGCTCACCGACGACGGTTTTCTGCGCACCGGCGACGCCGGGCACATCGACGAGGAGGGCTATCTGTTCGTCACCGACCGGGTGAAGGACATGATCATCACGGGAGGCGAGAACGTGTACCCGATCGAGGTCGAATCGGTGCTCGCCGAGCATCCGGCGGTCGCCGAGGTGGCGGTGGTCGGCGTGCCGCACCGGACGTGGGGTGAGTCCGTGACGGCGGTCGTCCGGCTCGTCGATCCGTCGAACCGACCGGACGAGCAGGACCTGATCGCGTTCACCGCCGCCCGGCTCGCGTCGTACAAGAAGCCGCGGGAGATCGTCTACGTCGCCGAACTTCCGCGCGGAGCGAGCGGCAAGATCCTCAAACGCACCCTGCGCGAAGGGCTCCGCGCCACGGAGGTGCCGTCGTGATCGTCACCGAAGACGTCGGTACCGTCCAGCGCGAGGCGTGGGCCCGCGGCGTCCTGCCACCGGTCGAGCAGGTACGACCCGGATTGTGGTCGATCCCGGTGCCGATGCCGCGAAACCCGTTGCGCTACGTTCTGATCTACGCGCTCGCGCTGCCCGACGGCCTCGCCCTGATCGACGTCGGCTGGGATTCCGAGGAGTCGTGGCGGGCCCTCGTCGACGGCATCACCGAGACCGGGCACCACGTCACCGACGTCCGGTACGCCGCCGTCACCCACCTGCATCCCGACCACTTCGGTCTCGCGCCGCGGCTGCGGGAGGTCAGTGGGGCCGCGCTCGCGATGCACGGCGCGGATGCCGCACTCCTCGGCCACCATTCGCCGGAGGACGCCACCGCCGACGAACAGCTGTGGAACACCCAGCTCGCCCAACTCGGGGCCCCCACCGACATCCTCGCGGCCGCCCGCGTCGACCTCGTTCGCCTGGGAGCGGGCGAATCCATGGACGTCGTGCTCGATGACGGCACTCCCCTGGACCTTCCGGGCTGGGATCTGCGGGCGGTCTGGACCCCGGGGCACACTCCCGGTCATCTGACCTTCGTCGACGACACCCACGGGCTGATGTTCAGCGGCGACCACATGCTGCCCCGCATCAGTCCCAACATCTCCACGGTCCCCGGCGAGCTGGAGAACCCGCTGCACCGCTACCTGCTGTCGCTGCACGCCACCACCTCCATGCCCGACGGCGAGGTGCTGCCGGCCCACGAGTACCGCTTCCGGGGCATCGCCGACCGCGCCCGGCAGCTGATGGGTCATCACGAGGAACGCCTCGCGGAGATCGTCGACGCCCTGGGGGTGCGCCCCGAATCGACGGCGTGGGAGATCTCGCAGCACATCTCGTGGTCGCGGCCGTTCGAATCCATGTCCGACCGCCTGCTCCGCCTCGCGGTCCGCGAAACCCATGCCCACCTGCTCGTTCTGGCCGACCGCGGGAGCATCCGCTCACACGGCGGGCACCCCGAACGCTGGACCCCGACACCGTAAGGAAGACACCCCATGAGCGTGGTTCTCACCGAATTCTCCGACGGCGTCGCCGTCATCACCCTGAACCGGCCGGAGGCGAAGAACGCCGTCGACCTCGAGGTCGCCAAGGCGCTTGCCGCCGCGATCGACGAGTTCGAGGCGCGGCCCGACCTGACGATCGCGATCCTCACCGGCGCCGGGGGAACGTTCTGCGCGGGCATGGATCTGAAGGCGTTCACCCGCGGGGAGCGGCCGTCGCTGCCCGGACGCGGCTTCGGCGGAATCACGGAGGCCCCGCCGACGAAGCCGCTGATCGCCGCGGTCGAGGGCTGGGCGCTGGCCGGCGGCTGCGAATTGGCACTGTCGGCCGATCTGATCGTCGCCGCCCGCGACGCCAAGTTCGGCATCCCCGAGGTCAAGCGGGGGCTCGCCGCCGCCGGCGGCGGCCTGCTGCGACTGCCGAAGGTGCTGCCGTATCCGATCGCGATGGAGATGGCGATCACCGGCGACCCCCTCACCGCCGAGGTGGCGCACGCGCACGGACTCGTCAACCGGCTCACCGAGCCCGGACAGGCCCTCGACACCGCACGCGAACTGGCGGCACGGGTCGCCGCCAACGGTCCCCTCGCCGTGCGCGCCACCAAGCAGGTCGTCGCGATGTCCGCCAACTACACCGACCCCGACGCGTTCATCGGGCAACGCCGCTTCCTCGATCCGGTGTTCGCTTCCGAGGACGCCCAGGAGGGTGCACGCGCCTTCGCGGAGAAGCGCCCGCCGGTGTGGCGTGGCCGCTAGCCGCATGATCGGCACAGCCCGCATCACGGCTTCCGTACGATGACCGCGTGGACCTGCATCTCGTCACCTACTTCGTCGCGGTAGTCGATCACGGCGGGATCACCAGGGCCGCGCAGTCCCTCTACATCTCGCAACCGTCGCTCTCGCAGGCAATCCGCACACTCGAACGCCGCCTCGGTGTCACCCTGTTCGACCGCACCGGGCGGCGTCTCGAGCTGACCGAGGACGGCCGCACCCTCGACGTCGCCGCCCGCCGCATCCTCGCCGACGTCGAACGGGCCAAGGCGAAGGTCGCCGCTGTGCGCGAACTCGTGTCCGGCCGCGTCGACGTCGTCACCTACGCGGCGTTCTCGATCGATCCGATCGTCGGCCTGGTACGCCGGTTCCGTGAGCAGTACCCCCGCGTGACGGTCCGCATCATCGACGCCGACGGCCCCACCGGCGTCCTCGGCGCCCTGCGCCGCGGCGAGGCCGAACTCGGGGTGATCGACCTGTCCGTCGACCACAGCGCACTGCGCTCGGTCCCCATCGGCGACCAGGAGCTGGTACTCGCCCTGCCCGATGCACTCGCCGCGACCCTCCCCGATCCGGTGCCCCGCTCGGCCGTCCGCGACATTCCGCTCGTTCAGGATCTCGGGGACAAGAGCGACGCGGCGCTGATCACCGAGCTCGTCGGCGAGCCCGCGAACGTCGTCATCGACTGCACGCACCCGGGCGCCACGTGGGAGCTGGTGATGCGCGGCGCGGGGGCCACCGTCCTCCCCCGCCTCGTCGCCGAGGAACAGTTGCGCGGGGTCTCGATCCGGTCGATGACGCCGAAGCTGACCCGTCCCGTCGGTCTCGTGCAGCGGTCCGGGCCGGGATCACCGGCGGCCTCGGCGTTCGTCGCGATCGCGCAGGCCACCCGAACACCGGCACCCGAGTGAGGAACTGAGCACATGGAGTTGCGTCAGGTCGAGTACTTTCTCGCCGTCGTGGAACACGAAGGCATCAACGGGGCCGCCGCGTCGCTCGGTGTCGCACAGCCCACCATCTCGCAGGCATTGCGCGGGCTCGAGCGGGAACTGGGTGTGCAGCTGTTCCACCGCATCGGCCGGGGCATGGTGCTCAGCGCCGCAGGGCGCAGCATGGTCGGGCCGAGCAGGCAGATCCTGCGCGACGTCACCGCCGTCGAAGACCTCCTCGCCACCTCCGACGGGGCACTCGCCGGCCGACTGGACATCATGGCGTTTCCGGCGTTGGCGATCGGACCCCTCGTCGACCTCGTCACCGAATTCCGGCGAACCCACCCGAATGTGATGGTCCGGTTGGGTGAATTGAAAGACGAGGCACAGGCCGGGTCGCTGATCGAGGATGGCCACTGCGAATTCGTGGTGGCCCACCTACCGCTGGACGACGCCCGCCTGGACGTCGTCGAACTCGGCGAACAGGAGTACTGGCTCGTGTACCCACCGGGCACCGACCTCCCGGACGGTCCCGTTCCGCTCGCCGCGCTTCCCGACATCCCGATGGTCTTCGTCCCCCGCGGCCACTCCGTCGCCAATGAGATCGAGGAATCGATCCGTCGCGCCGGCGCACGCCCCACTCTCGCGGCGCTGTCCGATCACCGCGAGGCGCGACTTCCCCTGGTACTCGCGGGAATAGGCGGGACCCTGCTGGAACGGTCGATCGCGGAGGCGGCCCAGGACCGCGCGGTGGTCCGCCGCGCGGAGCCGACGATTGCCCGCACCTTCGGGATCGCATTCGATCCCGACATGCTCTCCCCGGTCGGGCACGCGTTCGTCGAACTCGTGCGGGCGGAAGGTTACAGCGCGAGCAGGTAGCTCTTGGCCGCGGCGTACTCGGAGACGAGCCGGTCGACGAGTTCCGCCGTCGGTTGCACCGAGCGCACGGTGCCGATCCCCTGTCCGGACCCCCAGATATCGCGCCATGCCTTCGTTTTGGCGGTTCCACCGCTGAAGCTCATGGCGGACGGGTCGGAGTGGGCGAGATTGTTCGGGTCGAGTCCGGCGGCCTCGATGCTGCCGCGCAGGTAGTTGCCGTGCACCCCGGTGAACAGGTTGGAGTAGACGATGTCGGACGCGGTGGAGTCGACGATCATCTGCTTGTAGCCCTGGTCCGCGTCGGCCTCTGCGGTGGCGATGAACGCGGAGCCGATGTATGCGAGGTCGGCGCCGGCGGCCTGCGCGGCGAGAACCGAGCGGCCGTGAGCGATGGAGCCCGACAGCAAGAGCGGCCCGTCGAACCATTCGCGGATCTCCTGAATCAACGCGAACGGCGACAGGGTGCCCGCATGTCCGCCGGCGCCGGCCGCGACGGCGATGAGGCCGTCGGCGCCCTTCTCCACGGCCTTCTTCGCGAACTTGTTGTTGATGACGTCGTGGAGGACGATGCCGCCGTAGCTGTGGATGGCCTCGTTGACTTCGGCGCGGGCGCCGAGGGACGTGATGACGATCGGGACCTCGAACTCGACGATGGTCGCGAGGTCCTCGTCGAGGCGGTCGTTGCTCTTGTGGACGATCAGGTTGACCGCGTACGGCGCGGACGGTGTCTCCGGGTTGTTGGCGTCGTGCTTGGCAAGGGTCTCGGTGATGCGGGTGAGCCATTCACGCAGGACGGGCTGCGGGCGGGCGTTGAGCGAGGGGAAGGAGCCGACGATGCCCGACGTGCACTGGGCGATCACCAACTCGGGACCCGAGACGATGAACATCGGGGAGGCCACAGCCGGCAGGCGCAGGCGATCGGACAGCACGGAGGGTAGAGACATCGGTTCTCCTGATGAGGGGGAGTCTTCTGATGCAAGCACTTCCAGGTCCGACCAGTTCAGCACGCAGTCCGGGCGTGGACAAAGACACATCGCTGATGGTCCGGTTAATCGGAACCTATGACACTCGGCGGTAACCATAGGTTTCACCTCATCCGGTGTATCCCAGAACGACATTGCGGCGGAACGTTCCCGGTGATCGACTGGCTGGGCGGCACGGCGTCGACCACTCCGGCGTGCGCCGAGAACCGCGCCGACGTCTGGAGCCGCGTATGAGCATCGAAACCGTCACCTCGACCACAGGCACCGAATCCGCCGAACACGACGTTCTGGTCAGCCGGGACGGCGCGGTCGCGACGATCACCCTGAACCGGCCCGCACGGCGCAACGCCATGACCCTCGACTCGTGGATCGCGCTGCGCGAGGCGCTCGGCGAACTCGCCCTCGACGACGCCATCCGTGTCGTGGTCCTCACCGGCGCAGGCAGCGACTTCTGCACCGGCGCAGACCTCGACAAGCGCACCCCCATGCACCCGCTGAACCGCATGCGCCAGATCAACGCGACGGCGCTGGCGGTCGCCGAGTTCCCCAAGCCGCTGATCGCGAAGGTTCGCGGCTACGCCGTGGGAGCCGGCTGGAACCTGGCGCTGCTGTGCGACCTGCTCATCGCCTCGCGCGACGCGCAGTTCAGCCAGATCTTCGCCAAGCGCGGCCTGTCGGTGGATTTCGGCGGCTCGTGGCTCCTGCCGCGCATGGTGGGACTACACCGCGCGAAACGTCTGGTCATGCTCGCCGAGATGATCGACGCCGAGCAGGCGGATGCGCTGGGACTGGTCAGCGAGCTCGTCGAGCCGAACGAATTGGATGCCACGGTCGCCCGGTTCGCGACCCGTCTCGCGGCAGCGCCGACGGTGGCCCTCATGCAGTCGACGCGCCTGATCGAGAACGGCACGACGTCGTCGCTGCGGGACGCACTCGAGAACGAGGCGCGTTCGCAAGCGGTCAACTTTGCGACTGACGCTCCGGCCGCACTACGCGCATTCATCGAGAAGCGTCCCCCTGCGTTCAGCGGCGAGTGGCAGGTGCAGCAACCGTGATGGTCGGGCCGTCGATCGCACAGAAGCTGTGGCACAGCCGAGTGACGATCCGCGGCCCGCGTTCGGGATCGAACCACCGATCTATGTGCGCCCAGTGATAGGGGTGTGTCATATACGGCCCGAGCAGCCCGTCCAGGTTCGCGTACTCCTGCTCCCAGACGTGGGTCCACCGCGCGGAACCGGCCGATTCCTGCACCCGGCTCAGCTGCGAGGTCCCGATCGTGCGGATGTGGGTCGGCATCGCCCGCATCTCGGATTCGAAGCGCTCCACCACCGCCGGGTCGACCGAATCGTCCACTGAGACAAACAGCGTCCGGTAGACGGTCGGTTCGAAATGACCTGGGGCGGGAGTGGGCACGCCCGTGTAACCGACGCTGTCGATGTGCCGGATCTCGGGGATGCGTAGCTGTGCGATGATGCCTGGTTCGACAGCGCGCCAGTGGGATTCGTCGTCGAAGTGCAGGTGCGCGATCACGTCGCCCCCGTTGATTCCGCCGGGCAGGGTCGGAGTCACGAGAACGCGCCGGGCCGTGGGCGCAGCGATCTCGCGCAGCCTGCCGGCCAACGCCGCACCGGTGGAGGCATCCGCGTCGGCGACGAGGTGAACGAGCTTGGTCACCTTAAACATCGGTCATCGCCTCCACGTCCGCGGGCGAGCAGGAGACGGTGCGTCGCCGAGTGGTGAGGAACTCGTCGGCATCGGCCCACCAGCGAAGCACCTCCGCATCGTGGCGTGCGAGAAGACTCTGCCGCCACCACGCGCGAGCGCCCCGCAGAGTCCAGCTGACGGTCAGGGTGTTCGACTGGTCCTCCAGCCATACCGGCGGCGAGACGAGCACGCGATCGAGCGTCAGGCCACGCGCAATCGCGCCGGGCACATAGCGCTCCAGGTAGTCGGCGAGAAACACGCGAGCCCGCCCGGGCTCGGCCACCATCTCGTCGACGATGTACACGATCGACTCGGCCGATGCCATCGGCGCTCCCTTCTTCCCCCCACCAGGACGGTAGGGGGAAGTAGGAAGCGCTCCACAGGGTTGCTTCCACCCAGCGGGAGAAAAACGCTAGGTCGTCGCGGCGGCGAGTTGCTCACGCAGCTTCGTCTTGAGGATCTTCCCGGCCGCCGACGTCGGCAGCTGCTCGACCACCACGACGTCGCGTACCTTCTTGTACGGCAGCACCCGCTCGGCGACGAACGCGGACACCGCATCCGGATCGATCGTCACGTCCGGCATCGGCACCACGAACGCCACCGGCTCCTGGCCGACACTGCCGGCCTCCCTGCCGACGACGGCAGCCGAGGACACGTCCGGATGCGAGACCAGAATCTCCTCGAGCTCACGCGGATACACGTTGTAGCCCTTGTAGATCAGCATGTCCTTGGTGCGGTCGCAGATGAACAGGTACCCGTCCTCGTCCAGGTAGGCGATGTCGCCGGTGTCGAGCCAGCCGTCGACGTACTGCTGCGCCGTGGTCTCCGGATGGTTCAGGTAGCCGTCCGTGACCTGCGGGCCGCGGACCCACAACTTGCCGCGGGTGCCGGCCTCCAGCACGGCGCCGGAGTCGTCCTGGGCACGGATCTGCACCTCCGTGTCGAACACCGGCAGCCCTACGCTGCCGAGCTTGTACGCGACAGAGCCGGTCAACGGTGCGGAGGCGACCAGGCAGGTGCCCTCCGTCAGCCCGTACCCCTCGACCACGCTCGCCGACGGGAACGCCCGGACCAGCGCCTCGAGCGTCACATGATCGATCGGCGCCGCACCCGACGACACGACCCGCACCGAGTCGGTGTCTCGAACGACGGCGTCGGGGTGGGTGGCGACGGCATGCCACATCGCCGGACTGCCGGTGATGTACGTGGCGCGGTGCGTCTCGATCAACTCCAGCATGCGGCCCGGCTCGAACCGCCCGGCGAACACCTGGGTCGCCCCGGACAGCAGGAGGAACGACATGTTGATCAGCGCGTGCGCGTGGAACAGCGGCGACACGACGACGGTCGCGCCCGCGCCGGGCACCACACCGCGGTCCCCGAGACTTTCGACGGGTCGCAGTTCGATCCCGCCGTCGGCGGTGGCGCGCACCTCGTGACCCGCGCGCCAGGCGATCATCTGGGTCACGTTGGCGAGAACGTTGCGGTGCAGCACCCGCACACCTTTGGACAACCCGGTGGTGCCGCCCGTGTAGGCGAGGTGGGCGACGTCGTCCCCGGACACCTTCGGGGTGAACGGTGCGGTGGCGTACCCGCGGACGAACTCCTCGAACCCGAACTGACCGCGACCGACGCCCGCGGGGAGGCCGGCCACGACGATGGTGCGGACGGTGGTGCCGCTCGCCGCCTCGGTGAGCGTGTCCAGTTGTGCCGGCTGGGTGACGGCGGCGACCGCCGCCGTGTCGACGATCTGCGAGCGCAGGCCGGGGCCGGGTTGCAGCGGGTTGACCAGGGTGACGGTCGCGCCGGCCCGCAGTGCGCCGTAGTAGGCCACGACGAATTCGATGCAGTTGCCGAGGTGCAGGAGCACCACGTCGCGTTCGGTCACCCCCGCGTCCCGCAGGGCGGCGGCGAACGCGCCCGACCGCTGGTCGAGCTCGCGGTAGGTGCACACCGTGTCGCCGTCGACCACTGCGGCCTTGTCTCCGTACAGGTCCGCCATGGCGGACGGAAACGCCGCCAACGTCAGGTCGGGGTAATGCAGTACCGGTGCAGCAGAATTCACGTTCGGTCCCTTACTCGTCAGCGAGGTGCCATGCGGATGGCACCGTCCAGGCGGATGGTCTCACCGTTGAGGTAGCCGTTCTCGAGGATCTGGCAGGCGAGCTGCCCGAACTCGCTGGGCTTGCCCAGACGCGACGGGCCCGGCACGGACTTCTCCAGCGACGCGCGCACGTCGTCGCGCAGCCGGGCGAGGAGCGGGGTGTCCATGATTCCCGGCGCGATGGTGCACACCCGGATGTTGCGGCTGGCGAGGTCACGGGCTGCGGTGACCGTCATGCCCACGATGCCGGCCTTCGATGCGGTGTAGTTGATCTGGCCGATCTGACCCTCGAAGGCGGCGACGGACGCCGTTAGCACAACCGCGCCGCGCTCGCCGTCGATCTCCTCCTGCCGCGCGATCCGTTCCGCGCCGAGGCGCAGGGCGTTGAACGAACCCACGAGGTTGAGCCGGATCACGAACTCGAAGTCCTCGACGGAGCCTGCCTTGCCGTCGGAGTCGAGGATGCGCATCCGGCGTCCCGCCCCGGCGCAGTGCACGATGCCGCGCAGGCCACCACGATCGTCGGCGACGTCGAGTGCGGCCGCGAACTGCTCGGAATCGGTGACGTCGGCGGGAGCGAACTGGGCGGCGCTGCCCAGTTCCTTCGCCGCCGCCTCCCCGTCGGAGTTCGGGAGGTCGATGAGCGTGACCTGAGCGCCTGCGTCGACGAGGCGGCGTGCCGTCGCGAGTCCGAGACCGGACGCGCCGCCGGTGACCGCGGTCGAGATTCCCTTGAGTTCCATCGTGCGGGTGTTCCCTTCGAAAAGTGTTGTCGGATCAGAGAAGTTCGAGGATGGTGGCGTTGGCGAGGCCGCCCGCCTCACACATGGTCTGCAGTCCGTACCGGATGCCGTTGTCCCGCATGTGGTGGACGAGTCGGGTCATGAGGATCGCGCCGGAACCGCCGAGCGGGTGACCGACGGCGATGGCGCCACCGAGCGGGTTCAGCCGGTCCGTCGCGGCGCCGGTCTCCGCCTGCCACGCCAGCGGGACGGGAGCGAAGGCCTCGTTCACCTCGAATGCGCCGATGTCGTCGATCTTCAGTCCGGACCGGGACAGTGCCTTCTCCGTCGCGGCGATGGGTCCGGTCAGCATGATCACCGGGTCGTCGCCGGCAACGGCACAGGTGTGGATGCGGGCCATCGGGGTCAGACCGAGTTGCGCGGCCTTCTCGCTCGTCGTGACGAGCAGCGCACCGGCGCCGTCGGAGATCTGCGAGGAGTTGCCGGCGTGGATCACGCCGTCCTCCTTGAACACGGTCTTCAGCTTGCCGAGAGACTCTAGCGTGCCGCCGCGGCGGATCCCCTCGTCCCCGGCGAGGACGTCGGAGAGCGGTGCGAGTTGCCCGTCGAATGAGCCCCGGTCCGCGGCGTGCGCGGCGAGTTCGTGGGATCGCAGCGCGTATTCGTCGAGCACCTGACGGGAGAGCCCCCACTTCGCGGCCATCATCTCGGCGCCGGTGCCCTGGCTGAACCCGTCGACGCCGTACCGGTCGAGGACGGCCGCCGGGAAGTGCTCGCCGTTCTTGCTGGCGCTGCCCATGGGAACCCGGCTCATGGACTCCACACCACCGGCGACGACGACGTCCTCGTGGCCGGCGATCACGGCGGCGGCGGCGAAGCTCACGGCCTGCTGGCTCGATCCGCACGCCCGGGTGAGCGTGGTGCCCGGGACCGTCTCCGGCCAGCCGGCGGCAAGCACAGCGGTGCGGGCGACGTTGCCTGCCTGCTCCCCCACCTGGCTGACACAGCCCCAGACGACGTCGCCGATCTCCTCCGGGGAGAGACCGGTGCGCGCCACGAGGGCCTCGAGGACGTGCGCCGACAGATTTGCGGGGTGGATTCCGGACAGGGAACCGCCACGCCGCCCGATGGGCGTGCGGACGGCGTCGACGATCACTGCATCGCGCATGGTGTGTTCCTTCGATCTGAGGGGGTCACTCGAATCAATCACGGGCGATGTCGTCGGCACAACGACTTTCGGCCGATCAGAGGGTTAGTTCGTGCCTATGTCCGCAGCGTCACCCCGGACGAGTTTCTTGTCGCGCTCGGGGTTCGCGAAGACCAGCGCGCCGACGGCGCAGACGGCGGCGACAAGTCCGAGCGACTGGAACGCGGTGGCGTAGCCCTCGGCGGGCGAGGCAGCCGCGTCGACGATCAGACCCGTCGCGTAGGGGGCGACGAGGCCGCCGATCGCCATGACGGCGAGGAAGACGCCCAGGGTGCCCGCGGTCTGACGGGGCGGGCAGATCTCCGAGATCGCCGCGTTGAGCAGCGGGAACACCGACGCGGCGAAGCCGTAGCCGACGGAGACGACGAGGACGGCGACGGCGGGTGCGGTGATGGACGGGAGTGCCAGCAGGATCGCTCCGCAGATCAGCACCCCGACTGCGGGGACGATGACGCGGACGACGCGGGACGTCGAACCGCGTGCGAGCAGACGGTCGCCGATCACGGACGAGAGCAGCATCAGGATCAGCCCGGCGATACTCGGGAACGCGAACATGGAGCCGGCCTGGAGGCGGCTGTATCCGAGGCCCACCTCGAAGTACGAGGGCAGCCACGTCAGAACCACGGCGACCAGCGCGTACACGCTCATGACGAGAAGCGCGCCGCTGATGAACGTCCGGGTCCGGAAGATGCGACCCCACGGCACCGCCGGTTCGCCCGCGTCACCGGAGGCCGCGGAATCGGCGCCCTTGCCGCTGCGAATGTACGGGCCCTCGCTCCAGACGGTCAGCCACACGACGCACCACAGGACCCCGATGACCGCCAGCGCGACCAGCGCGTAGCGCCACCCGAACGTGACGGTCACGAATGCGAGAGCAGGCGCGACGGCGATCTTGGCGATGGACGCGGCACCGGCGAGCAGAGCGCTCGGCAGTCCGCGCTTGGCGGGTGCATGCCACGAGTACGCCGCCGTGTGGAGCAGCGCGGAACTCGGCCCCTCCGCGAGCCCGAGCAGCAGGCGGCTGACCAGCAGCACCGCGAAAGACGCGACGACCACGAGCGGGAGTATCGCGACGGACCAGGCGATCGCGAGCAGCAGCAGCGCCCACCGTAGCGACATCCAGCGATTCAGCGCGCCGGCGAAGAATCCGCCGACGGTGAAGGTCAGGAAGAAGAGGCTCCCCACCAGCCCGATCTGCGAGGCACTCAGTCCCAGCTCGTGGGCGAGGGGTTGGGCGATGATGCCGAGGACGGCCTTGTCGGCGTAGTTGACGACGTAGAGCAGCACGAGGAGCCCGGTCAGGCCCCAAGCGCGGCTGCGGGACTCGGAACCGATGGCGACGGTCCGGTCGAGGATGGCAGTGGAGCGGGTCACGTGGTGATCCCTTCGGAAGCGGGGTGGCGTGGGTCACAGTGTCACGGTTCATTCAACGTACCGGGGTGCCCGTGATCAATACGCACTCGGCGAAGGCACCGGCTACGTCTGCCTATGTGTCGGCAGAGTCGAGGAGCCACGCGTGCATTGGACTGCGCTATCCGACCGATAGCCGAACGCCCCTAGCCGGACCCCCGCGGATCGGGCATTCTCATCCCAAGAGCCGCCTCGCCCAGACTTTCGATCCGACGAACACTCCGAGGTACGGAAGATAATCATCGGCAAGGTCGTACTACGCAGTTACGCACTGTAATTCGAAGGAGAAAGCCCGTGCAGCGTACGGTGTTCAACGAAGATCACGACGCGTTCCGGAAGACGATCCGCGACTTCATCGCCAAGGAAGTCGCCCCCGTCCACCACGAGTGGGAGGGCGAAGGGCATCCCCCGCGCGACTTCTACCGTCGTCTCGGGGAGCTCGGGGTACTCGGCATCCAGGTGCCGGAGGAGTTCGGCGGCGGCGGTGAGAAGAGTTTCAAGTTCGCGGCGGTGGTCGGCGAGGAGACGGCGGCCGCCGGAGTCACGTTCGGCAGCTACTCGGTGCACACCAACCTGATCCTGCCGTACCTGCTCGAGTACGCGAACGACGAGCAGAAGCAGCGGTGGCTCCCCGGATTCGCGTCCGGCGACATCATGTTCGCCATCGCGATGACCGAGCCGGGAACCGGTTCGGACCTCGCGAACATCGCGACGTCGGCCAAGCTGTCCGACGACGGGTCGCACTACGTCCTGAACGGCGCGAAGACGTTCATCACCGGTGGCGCGCTCGCCGACCGGATCCTCGTGGTGTGCCGCACCGCGCCCAGCACCCCCGAGGACCGCCGGGCCGGTCTCACCATCCTCGTCGTCGACACCACGTCCGAGGGTTTCGCGGTGGGTCGCAAGATCGAGAAGATCGGCCTGAAGGCCTCGGACACCGCCGAACTGTCCTTCACCGACGTCAAGGTGCCCGTGGCGGACCGACTCGGCGACGAAGGTGCCGGTTTCAGCTACCTCACCCACAACCTCGCCCAGGAACGCCTCTCCATCGCGCTCGGCGGGTCGGCGACCGCGGCCGCGGCGTTGCAGCACGCGATCGCGTACGTGAAGGAGCGCAAGGTGTTCGGCAAGCCCGTCGCGGCGTTCCAGAACACCAAGTTCGTGCTCGCCGAGTGCGCCACCGAGGTCGAGGCGATCCAGCTGATGGCCGACCGGGCGCTCGAACTGCACGACGCCGGCGAACTCACGGTGGCGGATGCCGCGAAGGCGAAGCTGTTCTGCACCGAGGCCGCGGGCCGGGTCATCGACAAGTGCCTGCAATTGCACGGCGGATACGGCTACATCCTCGAGTACCCCATCGCGCGCCTGTACGCGGACACCCGCGTCTCCCGCATCTACGGCGGCACGAGCGAGGTCATGAAGACGATCATCGCGAAGGATCTCGGCCTCTGACCCCACACGCCAACAGTATGGGCGTACTGTTTCAGGCGAGGAGGACTATATGTGGGATCCGAACAAGTACCTCGCCTTCGCGGACCATCGCGGGCGCCCGTTCTACGAGTTGCTGTCGCGAGTCGACGCGCGGTCACCGCGCCGCGTCGTCGACCTCGGCTGCGGCCCGGGAAACCTGACCGTCAGCCTGGCCGAACGTTGGCCGGACGCCGTCCTCGAGGCCTCCGACAGCTCACCCGAGATGGTCGAGGCCGCGCGTGAACGCGGCCTCGACGCCGGCAGGCAGGACGTGCGCGACTGGACGCCGAAGCCCGACACGGACGTCGTCGTCTCCAACGCCGCCCTGCAGTGGGTGCCCGAACACCGGGAGTTGTTGCGTCGCTGGCCGGCTCAGCTGCCGTCGGGGGCGTGGATCGCAGTGCAGGTTCCCGGCAACTTCGACGCGCCCTCGCACGCAGTCGTCCGGGACCTCGCTTCGAGCGACCGATGGTCCCGGTTGCTGCCGGACGCGCCGTTCCGGGAAAGCAAGGTCGTCGACGATCCCACCGACTACGCCGGTCTACTCGCCGACGCCGGGTGCGCCGTCGATGCCTGGGAGACCACGTACGTGCAGCAGCTGACCGGGGAGAACCCGGTTCTGGAGTGGATCACCGGCACCGCGCTCCGCCCGGTCAAGGACGCCCTCTCGACACCGGAGTGGGACCGGTTCCGCGAAGAACTCGTCCCGCTCCTCGACGAGGCGTACCCCCGGCGACCGGACGGCAGCACGTTCTTCCCGTTCCGGCGCATCTTCGTCGTCGCCCAGGTGCAGTGATAGACCGGCTCAGCCGTGGTGTCTGCGGTACGCCGCGGCCGCGCCGGGGTGCAGTGGAACCCCCGCGGTGACGATCAGCGACTGCCGGTCCAGGAACTGGCTGCCGGTCGCCTGATCCGGCACCAGTTCCGCCGCGTGGTCGATGAGCACCTCGACGATGGCGCCGGCGGCGCTGTCCGAGACGGCCGGGTCGGCGAGCAGCAGGTTCGCGAGACCGATCGTCGCGACCGACGCCTGCTGTCCGTACGTTCCGGGCGGAATCAGCACCGGCTCGTAGCGCGGGCCGAACTGCTCCCGCAGCAATTCCAGTTCGGCAGACAGGTCGAGTAGACGCAGCGGGATCCCGAGATTCGCGAACGACGGCGTGGGCACTCCGCCGGCCCACAGAACCGCGTCGACGGTGCCGTCACGCAGGGCCTGCCCCGCGTCGGTCATCGACAGGTGCAGACGCGTCACGTCTCCCGGACCCGCCAGACCGAGCACCTCGAGGATCCGTTCGCCCGTCAGTTCCGCGCCGGAGCCTGTGGCACCCAGGCTGATTCGGGTACCTCTCAGTTGCGAGGTGTCCGAGATCCCGGAATCGGCGCGCACCGCGAGTTGCATGTAGTTCTCGTACACCTTGCCGATGGCGGTGAACCCGGCGCCGGCCTCGAGAGCCGCCACGGCGGCGTCGGCGAGGCTCAGGGCGAGTTCCGCGTCTCCGGATGCCAGCGCCGCCAGATTGTCCATCGACCCCGCGGTGCGGACCGGGACGATGCTCACCGGCAGTGCGGCACGCTCCGCGGCCTGGGCCGTCAATTGGGCGAACTCCCAGAAGAATCCGCCCTCCTCTCCGGCGGCGAGTCGCAGCGGATCGCGGTCGCTGTCCGAGCACGCGGCGAGCAGCGAACCGGTGGCCGCGGTCGCTCCGGCGGCGACGACGCCGCGTAGAAGTGCACGTCGGGTGATCACGGCGCCACCGCCGGCAGTGTCAGCGTCACCCGGAGTCCGTGTGGCTGCTCCGCGGCGATCGTCAGCGCCCCACCGCCGCCCTCGACGAGCGCGGTCGCGATGGACAACCCGAGCCCGGTGCCCTGCTGCGCCGCGCCGGACCCGCGGAAGAAGCGTGACGACAGTTTGCCGATCTCGTCCTCGCTCACCCCGGCCCCGTCGTCGCTCACCCGGATCTCGATTCCCGCGGCCGACCGTCCCGTGTCGATCCGGACCGTCGAACCTCGACCGGCGTACGCGTGCGCGTTGCTGAGCAGGACGTCCAGGACCTGCGCCAGGTGACTCGACCGGAAGTCGGCGACCAGCGGTTCGGCCGGTTCCCGGAGCACGAGGTCCATCCCCGACTCCGCGAGGGCCTCCGTCCAGGCGTCGGCACGGTCCGCGAGGACGGCACCGACGTCGCATCCGCCGTGCGCGGTCTCGTCGTCGGCGGAGTCCGTGGGCGATTCGGCGACGGCCAGCGCCAGCAGTCCGTCGAGGATCCCGCCGAGCCGATCGACCTCCATCCCCGTGCGACGGTACGTCTCGGCCCCGGCCTCGGCGACGTGCGGGCCGAGGGAATCCAACCGGATGTGCAGGGCCGCGAGGGGGTTTCGGAGCTGATGGGCGGTGTCGGCGATCAGCTGCCGCTGCGCCTGACCGGACGCCTGGACGGCGCCCGACATGGTGTCGAACGCCTTCGCGAGTTCCTGAACCTCGGGTGGCCCGGTGTAGCTGCCGGACGGCTGCCCCGTGCTGCGCCGCGCCCGCGGACGCGGCGACGGGACGGCGTCGGTGAGGGCGCCGACCCTGGCGGTGAGCGCCCCGAGCGGACGAACGGTCCACCGGGACAGCGCGATCGCGACCGCGGTGACCGCCGCCAGCGCGACGAGCGCCCCTGCGACGATCACCACCCACGACGTCCGGATGGACTCCCGTGCGGCGCGGGTGGACACGTCCAGGACGACGGCACCGTCCACCTGCGCGCCCGTTCCGACGGGCACGGCCGACAGGACACGGTCCGCCGACCACGGTGTCAGCGAACCGCTGATCCCCTGCTTCTGGTTGCGCAGTCCCGCCGTGACCGCCGCGGCGACGTCGGCGTCGTCCGGCGACAGTCCGGCGCCCGCGCGGAGGTTGCCTCGCGCGTCGACGATGAGGACGCCCTCGCCGTACAACTCGTGGTAGCGGGCCACCTCCTCCCGCAGCAGCGTGGTACTTCCGGGGGCCTGGGTCTGTCCGGCGAGGCTGGCGAAATGCGTCGCGTCCGCCTCCCTACTCAGCCGCAGGGCCTGGGTTCTCCCGGCGCTGGTGGCCAGCGCCAGCGGGACGGCGAATGCCACCACCGCGACGGCCGCGAACACCAGCAGGACGGCGAGCACACGGCGGCGCACGTCAGGTGCCCCAGCGGTAGCCGTACCCGCGGATGGTCGAGATGAGCCCCGGCCGGCCCAGTTTCGCGCGCAACCCGGTCATGTGCACGTCGAGGGTGCGTGAGATGGCCACGTACGCGTCGCCCCACACCGCATCCATCAGTTGCTGACGACTCACGGCGGCGCCGGGACGGGTGACCAGCACCTCGAGAAGCTCGAACTCCTTGGCCGTCAACGCGACCGGAGCGCCGCCGACCTCGACCTCGCGTGCCGCCAGATCGACCACCACATCACCCTCGGTGACCGTCTGCGCGGCCGAGGCCGCGGTCGCGCGGCGACGCTGGGTCACGACGTCGAGCCGCGCGAGCAATTCCGCGAGCCGCGCCGGCTTGACGAGGTAGTCGTCCGCCCCGCCCCGCAGTCCCCGCACCACCGACCGTTCGTCGTCGCGGGCGGTGAGGATCACCACCGGAACGTCGCTGACGGCCCGCAGCTGCCGGAGCACCTGCAGGCCGTCCGCGTCGGGGAGACCGAGATCGAGTATCACCGCGTCCATACCGCGATGGCCGAGAAGGAGATCGGAGCCGCGCCGCATGCGCACCGCCTCGTGGCCGTGGGTGGCCAGTGCTTCCACGAGTGCGTCGCCGACTCCGTCGTCGTCCTCGACCACCGCGATCTGCACTTCTCTTCCCTTCGATCAGCTCCGCGAGTCGACCAGCTCGACGTCGTCGTCCGGGGTGTCCTCCCGGCTGGTCGTCCGGTCGAGCGGCGAACCGTCCGAAGTCTCACGCATGAAGAAGTAGACGACGAGCGAGATCGCGATGCACCCGGTCACGTAGTAGAAGAATAGCGATTCGTGGCCGGCCCGCTTCAGGGCGAGGGCGACGGTCTCGACCGTTCCGCCGAAGATCGCCAGCGTGAGCGCGTACGGCAGCCCGACCCCGAGCGCGCGAACCTTCGTCGGGAACAGCTCGGTCTTCACGATCGCGTTCACCGACGTGTATCCGGTGACGACGATCAGTCCCAGCATCATCAGGCCGAACGCGACCAGGGGGTTCGTCGTGGTCCCGAGCACCGTCATCAGGGGCACGGTGAGCACGGTTCCGCCGATCCCGAAGAAGATGAGCAACTTCCGGCGACCGATGCGGTCGGACAGTGCGCCGCCGATCGGCTGCAACACGATGAACACCAGCAGGGCCGCGAAGTTGATCCACGCCACCGTGTCCTTGGAGATGCCGGACGTGTTGATCATGTACTTCTGCATGTACGTGGTGTACGTGTAGAACGCCACGCAACCACCGAGTGTCAGGGCGCACACCAGCAGGCACTCGCGGGGGTACTGCAGCAGCATCCGAAGCGAACCTTCCTTCGGCCCACCGTCCGAGGAGTCTGCGTCACGCTTCGCCTCCACCTCGTCGGTGAACGCCTCCGACTCGTCCATCGTGCGACGGAGCCACATCACCGCGACGGCACCGGCGGCGCCGATCAGGAACGGGATTCGCCAGCCCCACGACTGCATGGCCTCCGCAGGCAGCGTCAGCTGCAGGATGATCTGCACACCCAGTGCGATCAGCTGCCCGGCGACGAGCGTGACGTACTGGAAGCTCGAGTAGAACCCGCGCCTG
The DNA here is from genome assembly GCF_030056915.1 of Rhodococcus sp. IEGM 1307. NCBI lineage: Bacteria > Bacillati > Actinomycetota > Actinomycetes > Mycobacteriales > Nocardiaceae > Rhodococcus > Rhodococcus sp. IEGM 1307. Next base: position 7,286 of record NZ_JASHKW010000033.1, on the reverse strand, counting down.
CCGGGCGACGCGACCTCGGCCAGGTACGTGGCGCTGGTGGCGTACTCGCCACCGACCGACAGTCCCTGCAGCATCCGGGCGATCACCAGAAGGACCGGTGCCACGAGCCCGATGCTCGCGTAGGACGGCGTGACGGCGATGACGAGCGAACCCGCCGCCATCACGGTCACCGACAGGGTGAGCGCCGAGCGGCGTCCGTGCCGGTCGGCGTACCGTCCCATGATCCAGCCGCCGATCGGCCGCATCAGGAATCCGACCGCGAAAACGGCTGCCGTGGAAAGCAGCTGCGCGGTGGTGTCGCCTTCCGGGAAGAACTCCTTCGCGAAGTACACACTGAACGCCGCGTAGACGTACCAGTCGTACCATTCGATCAGGTTGCCGACCGAACCTTTCAAAACATTGCCGATGACTCGGCGCTCACCCGTCGATGTGGTGCTCACGCGGGACTCCTCTCGATGCTCTGGATCTCTGCGTTCACACCACAGTGGGTCACGTCACATCGATACGGAAGGGCCGCGGAGCCTTCCTAACACTCCCTTAGGGAAGAGCCCCCGTGAGTACTTGTTAACCGCGGGCGGTTAACAAGTACTCACGGCTGGGGTGTCCTCGCCGAGCCGCGGCGGCGCGCTGCGGTAGCTCGCCGGGGTGGCGCTGAGCCGGATCGGGTTCGCCACCTGACGTACGGGCCGGTCCCTGCGGGGGTCGTCGATCTCGACCACCGGATTCAGCCCGAGCCGCTCGGCGAGCGCCACTGCGTCGGCGATGTCGTTGAGCGGGCCGCACGGGACACCCTGCGCCGTCAGCTTCTCGAACCACTCGTCCGCCGAGCCCGCGGACAGCGCCGCGGTGATGTCCCGGACCAGTTGCTCGCGGTGCGCCACCCGTTGCGTGTTGGTCGCGTACCGTTCGTCGTCGGCGAGTTCGGGCACACCGAGAACCTCGACGAGAGAGGCGAACTGACGGTTGTTCCCCACCGCCAGCACCAGCGGACGGTCGCCGGTCCGGAAGACCTCGTACGGCGCGATGCTGGGGTGCCGGTTGCCCATCGCCTGCGGGACGACACCGGCGCCCACATACCCCGACGTCTGGTTCGCGAGGGCGGACAGCAGCGACGACAGCAGGTTCACCTCGACCCGCTGCCCCTCCCCGGTGCGATCGCGGTGGCGCAGCGCCGCCAGGATCCCGACCGCGGCGTGCAGTCCGGTGATGATGTCGACGACGGCCACCCCGACCTTCGTCGGAACGCCAGGTTCGGGACCGGTGATGCTCATCAACCCGCCGACGGCCTGGATGAGCAGGTCGTACCCGGGCAGGTTGTTCTCGCCGCCGAACCCGGTGACGGAGCAGTAGACCACGTCGGGATTGATCTCCCGCACGGCGTCGTAGCCGAGCCCGAGCCGGTCCATCGTGCCGGGAAGGAAGTTCTCCACCACCACGTCGGCCCGGGCGGCCAGTTCCCGCGCCTGCTGCAGGTCGGCGGGGTCGCGCAGATCCCAGGCGAAGGACCGCTTGTTGCGGTTGACGGACTGGAAGTAGGTGGATTCGTCGCCCACCCACGGCGGCCCCCACTGCCGGGTGTCGTCCCCGACGCCTGCGCGCTCGATCTTGACGACGTCGGCACCGAGGTCGGCGAGCAGCATCGTGGCGTACGGCCCGGCGAGCACCCGCCCGAAGTCGGCGATCAGCAGGCCATCCAGGGATGCACTTCTCACCGGAACGCTGCCTCGCCCGTCAGCGCCTTGCCGATCACGAGCTGGTGGACCTCGGACGTTCCTTCGTAGGTGAGCACGGACTCGAGGTTGTTGGCGTGGCGGATCGCGGGGTATTCCAGCGTGATTCCGTTGGCGCCGAGGATGGTGCGGCACTCGCGGGCGATGGCGATGGCCTCGCGGACGTTGTTCAGCTTGCCCGTGCTGACCTGCTCGGGACGTGCCACGCCGCGATCCTTGAGACGTCCGAGGTGGTACGCCAGCAGGTGGCCCTTGCCGACCTCGAGGGCCATGTCGGCGATCTTGACCTGCGTGATCTGGTAGGCGGCGAGCGACTTGTCGAAGACCTGACGGTCCTGCGCGTAGGAGATGGCCGATTCGAGGCAGTCGCGGGCGGCGCCCATCGCACCGAAGATGATGCCGAACCGGGCCTCGTTGAGGCAGCCGAGCGGACCGGACAGTCCCTTGGCCTCCGGCAGCATCGCGGATTCGGGCAGCCGGACGTCCTCGAGCACGAGCTCCGAGGTGACGGACGCCCGCAGCGACATCTTGTGCTTGATCTCGGGCGCCGAGAAGCCGGGGGTGTCGGTGGGCACGACGAATCCGCGGATGCCGTCGTCGGTGCGCGCCCACACGACGGCAACGTCGGCGACGGATCCGTTGGTGATCCACATCTTGGTGCCGTTGAGGATCCAGTCGTCACCGTCCCGCTTGGCGCCCGTGCGCATGCCTGCGGGGTTGGAGCCGAAGTCGGGCTCGGTCAGTCCGAAGCAGCCGATCGCCTTGCCGGCGGCCATCCGGGGCAGCCATTCCTGCTTCTGGTCTTCGCTGCCGTAGTGGTGGATCGCGTACATGGCCAGCGAGCCCTGGACGGACACGAGGCTGCGGATTCCGGAGTCGACGGCCTCGAGTTCGAGGCAAGCCAGGCCGTAGGCGGTGGCGCTCATGCCGGCGCAGCCGTATCCCTCGAGGTGCATGCCGAGCACGCCGAGTTCGCCCAGCCCTTCCGCCAGCTCACGCACCGGCAGTGCCGCTGCTTCGAACCATTCGCCGATGTGGGGCCGGATCTTCTCGTCCGAGAATCGGCGCACGGTGTCGCGGATCGCGATCTCCTCGGTGTCGAGCAGCGAGTCGAGGGCGAACAGCTGGGACAGGGACTGCGAGTCGGACATTGTTCCTCCACGGGGCCGGTGGGGCTGGTGTGCAAACGTTCGCGAGAACGATTGCACGAACGATTTCGTCACGTAGACTAAGGCGCATTCCGGCGGCCGTCAACCACGACACCACCGGCCCCCGTCCCCGAGCGCGAGGATTGCCCGTGAACCAGCCGGACCGCCCGACACGCACCTCCGGGCGTCCGCCTACCCTCCGCGAGATCGCCGAACGCGCCGGCGTCCACGTGTCGACGGCATCCCGGGTGCTCCGCCAGCCCGAACCCGCCGACGGCTGGTCCGAAGCCGCGCTGCGGGTACGAGAGGTGGCGGTGGAACTCGGCTACCAGCCCAACCTGTGGGCGGCGAGCCTGCGGACACGCAAGACCACCACCCTCGGCGTCGTGATGCCGCGACTCACAGACGGCGTGGTCGCGACGATGTTCCAGGGCATCGAGGAGACGGCCACGCAGGCCGGCTACTCGGTGCTGCTGTCGAGCCCGCCGGACGACCTCGACGCCCAGCGCCGCGCCATCGAGTTCCTCGTCAGCAGGCAGGTGGACGGCCTGCTGCTCAGCAGCCTGCACAGTCCCGGCCGCGAATTCGTCGACTCGCTGTCGGTGGGGGCTTTGCCGATGCTGCAGCTCAACCGGCACGCCGACGTCGGTCTGCCGTTCGTGTCCGGCGACGACCACCGGGGCGGCTACCTCGCCGGACGCCATCTCCTCGACCGCGGCTTCACCGAGGTCGCCGTCATCACAGGCCCCGACCATGCGAGCACCTCCCGCGACCGCCTCGCCGGATTCCGCGCCGCACTGGCCGAGAACGGCATCGAACTCCGCCCGGATCGCGTCGTCCGCTCCGACTTCGACGTGTCCGGCGGTGTCGCCGCGGCCACCGTTCTCCTCGAGTCGGATTCGCGTCCCGAGGCGATCTTCACCGTCAGCGACACCATCGCGATCGGCGTCCTCGGCGTCGCCCGCGACCTCGGGCTGCGGATCCCCGACGACCTCGCGCTCGTCGGGTACAACGACATTCCGGTGGTCGCCCAGCTGCCGGTGCCGCTGACGACCGTCCGGTCACCCGCGCGCCTGATCGGCGCAACGGGTGTGCGGCATCTCCTGTCGATCATCGCGGGCAACGACGTGGAATCGGTGAAACTCCCGGTCGAGCTGATCGAGCGGGCATCGACCAGGAAGTAGTCAGAGCGTCGCCCGCAGTTCCCGCTTGAGCAGCTTCCCGCTCTGGTTGCGGGGCAGTTCGTCCACGAACACCACCTGCTTGGGCACCTTGAACGGTGCGATGCGTTCCTTGACGTACGCGATCAACCCGTCCGGTGTCACGCCGGCGGCATCCTCCCGCAACACCACGACCGCGGTGATCGCCTCGATCCACTTGTCGTCCGGCGTCCCGATGACCGCGACCTCGGCCACGTCCGGATGCGTGTAGACCGCATCCTCGACCTCCCGCGACGCCACCAGGATGCCGCCGGTGTTGATGACGTCCTTGATGCGGTCGACGACGGTGATGTACCCCTCCGGGTCCCGCGTCACGAGATCCCCCGAGTGGAACCAGCCGTCGCGGAACGCCTCCGCGGTGGCGTCGGGGTTGTCCCAGTACCCCAGACACAGCTGGGGTGAACGGTAGAGCACCTCACCGGGCGTGCCGTCCGGAACGTCGTTGCCGTCCGGGTCCACCACCCGCGTCTCGACGAAGAACACGGCCTTTCCGCACGACGACGGCCGGTCCTCGTGTTCCCCCGGCTGCAGCACCGTGGCGAGCGGACCGATCTCGGACTGTCCGAAGCAGTTGTAGAAGCCGAGGTCGGGGTAGCGTTCACGCAGCTTGTTCAGCACCGTCACCGGCATGATCGACGCGCCGTACTGCGCCTTCTTCAGCGACGACAGGTCGCGGGTCCCGAGATCCGGATGTCCGGCGAGCGGCACCCACACCGTCGGCGCCAGGAACAGCGAGCCGATGCGATCCGCCTCGATGCGCCGCAGGATCTCCGGAATGTCCGGGGTCTGCATCAGATTCACCGAGGCGCCCACCGACAGGTACGGCATCAGAAAGACGTGCATGCCCGCCGAGTGGTACAGCGGCATGCAGATCAGCGGATTGTCGCCGTCGCTCAGCGCGAGGGCGATCACGGAAGACACATACTCGTGCACGAGCCCGCCGTGAGTCATCATGGCGCCCTTCGGCTTCGACGTCGTCCCGGACGTGTACAGCAACTGCGCCAGATCGGTGGCCGCGACCGGCACCGCGAGCACGGGGACCTCGCCGGAGCCGCTGTGGGCGAGCAGCGAGTCTTCGGCGTCGCGCAGGGGAATCACGTGGCGCAGATCGAGGGCGCCGCGGACCGAGTCGAGCGTGCCCCTCAGCGCCGGATCGACCAGCACGGCGGCGCTCCCGGACTGCGACACCAGATAGGTCAGCTCGTCACCCTCGAGCGCATAGTTGACGGGGACGTGCACGAGACCCGCACGCGCGCAGGCCAGGAACCCGATCGTGTACGCGTCCGAGTTCGTGCCGTACGCGGCCACCCGCTCACCGGCCGACAGTCCGAGCGACTGCAGGTAGGCGGCCGCCCGGCTGACCGCGTCGTCGAGTTCACGGTACGTCCACGTGCGGTCCTCGAACGTCAGTGCCCGGCGGTCGGGGAACTTGGCGGCCGAGCGCCGCAGCACTCCGTCGACGGTATCGGTACGCGCATCCAGACTCATGCACGAAGGTTATAGGACGTCCAAGTACCTTGCCGGAGGTTTCGGCTACCGCCCTGCAGGCACCAGCATCGGCTCGTGCATGTCGTAGTACGACACGTCGCCCATCAACCGCCCCTCTTCCTCGAACAACGACCTCAGGTCGTCCGGGATCTCGACCTTCTCGTGCTCGCGGGCCTCCGATTCCGAGGTGAAGTACACCGCCTCGACATACCCGCCGTCGCCGTACGTGCACAACGTTCCGCCGAGGATCTCCGGGCGCAGCTGATGAACCTGGGGTTCGGCCTGTTCCAGCAGCTCCCGCATCCGGCTCGCGTCGGTGGTGTGCCCCTCCATGACCTGAACGAATGTCGCGTCGTCCGAGCCGCCACCCATCCACTCCATCACGTCCGGGCAGTCCATGAACGACACGGCACCCTCGAAGCACCTCTCGGTCTCTGCCCACCACGCGCCCTGCTCCGGACGCTCGCTGTTACGCCGGGCCGCTTCGGCCGATTCGAACCGCGCGAGTGCGATGAACGTTCCGTCGTCGCACAATCCCTGGGTGCAGCCCAGGAAGCCCGTCGCTCCCGGTCGCACGTCCTCCGTCCAGCGGTCCATGCACCGGCGTAGGCCGGCCTCGTCGGACACCTTTCCTTGAATAACCTGGATGAACATCGATAGTCACCTCCCGCGGGACGGTCGCCCCGCAGTGAGAACGATCTCGGTGACCGACCCGTCGCGGTCCACCGTCAGCGGGCACCGACGGCCCGCGGCCGCAGCCACTGCACACTTGATCCTTCGCCGGTTCGCTGGACCGCGCAATGCAGACAGCGCGCGCTATTTTCCCTGCCACTGCGGTGTGCGCTTCTCGACGAACGCCTGCATGCCCTCCTGGGCGTCGCATGTGATCGCGTTGGTGGCCATCGTCTCCGCCATCGCCGCGTAGGCCTCGCCCTGAGGGAGCTCGATCTGCCGGTAGAACGCCTGCTTGCCGATCTTCACCGTGAGCGGGCTGGCCTTCGTGATCTTCGCGGCGAGAGTCCGGGTCTGCGCGTCGAGTTCCTCGGGTGCCACGACCAGGTTCACCAGCCCCCAGTCCGCGGCGGTCTCCGCCCCGATCGTCTCCCCGGTGAGCAGCATCTGCAGGGCACGCTTACGTCCGATCGCACGACTGAGGGCCACCATCGGGGTGGAGCAGAACAGGCCGATCTTCACCCCCGGCGTCCCGAACACGGCGTTCGACGACGCGACGACCAGGTCGCACGACGCGGCGAGCTGACAGCCCGCCGCGACGGCCGCGCCCTGGACGGACGCGATGACCGGTTGGGGAATGTCCTGCACGGTCTGCATCATCTCGACGCAGGTGTCGAAGATGGCCTGCTCCTCCTCGAGTGTGCGGCCGATCATCTCCTTCAGGTCGTGGCCTGCGGAGAACACCGGTCCTGCAGCCCTGATGACGACGACGCGGGTGGTGTCGTCGTCGCCCAGCTTCCGGAGCGCCGCGGTGACGTCCCGCATGGCCTCGGACGACAGCGGATTGCGCTGTTCGGGGCGGTTCAGGGTGAGGAACGCGACGCCGGTGTCCGGCTCGGCAGTGGTCTCGACGAAGTTCTCGGTCATGACTACTGCCTACCACCTGTGAGTACTTATCAATCGCCCGCGGTTATGTCATGTCTCAGGACTTGGAGGACAGATATGTCTCAGGACTTTGAGGACAGTTT
>NZ_JASHKW010000032.1:0-72468 GCF_030056915.1 Rhodococcus sp. IEGM 1307 | reverse complement strand
CGCCTTCAGACCGGTCGCCAGTTGACGCTGACTCGCGTGGGATGTCTACTACAAGACCAAGCAGCGCGGACCCATCTCGGACACCGACCTGGACGAGGCGTACGCCGCGAACGCCGTGCACAGGGTGTACGTGGCCAACAAGCGCCTCTACGGTGCCCGCAAGATCTGGTGGGCGATGAAACACGCCGGCCACGTCATCGGGCGCGATCAGGTGGCCCGCCTGATGAAGATCTGCGGGATCCGCGGGGTGGTCCGCGGCAAACGCCGCACGATCACCACCGAGAGCGACGAGCGGGCACCACGACACCCGGATCTGATCAACAGGAAATGGGACACCCCTCACCGTCCCGATCAGTGGTGGGTCGCGGACTTTACGTACGTGTGGACACTCACCGGATTCGTGTACACGGCGTTCTGTGTCGACGTGTTCTCGCGCCGGATCCTCGGGTGGCAGGTGATGACATCCAAGACCACCGTGTTGGTCACCGGAGTGCTCGAGCAGGCGTTGTTCACCCGCAGGAGATCCGACATCCGTTTCACCTCAACGGGTTTGGTGCATCACAGCGATGCGGGGAGCCAGTATACGTCGCTGGCGTTCACCGAGGCGTTGATCGCTTCGGGCATCGCCGGGTCGATCGGCAGCGTCGGGGACGCCCTCGACAACGGATTGATGGAATCGACGATCGGTCTCTACAAAACCGAGCTGATCGACCGTGCCGCGTCGTGGAGCGGTCGGGCCGAGGTGGAGCGGGAAACCGCCGAGTGGGTGCGGTGGTTCAATGCGGACCGGTTGCACTCGTCGATCGATTATCTCTCGCCGATCTGGTACGAGACCCGCTATCGTGAACAGCGTCCCCCGGCTGCCTCAACCCCCGAGGTGGCCTGAACCGGAGTCTCCACTCGATCCAGGGCGATTCAGGATGGGGTACTCGCACCATCCCGCCGCCGAAATCCGGTCCCTTCGTCGGCGCCTTCGCAAACCTGTGCCTACAACCTCACGATGGCAAACTAACCCGAATATCGGAGACCTCATACATTCAGCCGCAGCGACACGGATCGAAGTCCTGCAGTACTTCTTGAAACGCGCATGGCACTGCGTCTTTGCGCATAACGCGGTCGCCAAGACATAGTTGAAGGATTCGCGGACCCTCGCCTGTATCCAGTAGAGGACTCGTGAAGACAAGCGGCTCAGTCATGTCAGATTTGTCATCTCGATACTGCCACGAATGCGAAAGAGCTTGGCGAGGGAACCTCCACCGGCTCACCGAGCAGGCGGAGGCGGCGCGCGTCGTCGACGGAGAAGACCGCAACACCGTTGGAGTCCCAGTTCCCGACGAGCAGATGACTACCGGAAGGGCTCACCCTGACCGCGCGCGGGTTCCGCCCCCCGCTCGACTCGTGGTAGAGAATTCTCACTCCACCCGAGTCGTCGACGTCGAACACCGCAATGCAGTCCGCTCGCCGGAGGCCGACGAACAGGGTACGGCCGTCGGGATGGAGGTGCAGTTCGGATGGAAGACACTCCCCCACTTCACCAGGAGGGGCGAGCGGATGGCTGCTCAGAATCCTCAACGGAACATGTTGACGAGCCTCGAGCACGTAGAGCGTCGCGTCCCCTTCGCCTACGACGTACGCGACCTTCCCGGACGGATGAAAATCCACGTGGCGAGGCGCGCTCCCCGCCGGGAAACTAACTTGAGAGATTGGCTGTGCGATCGACCCGTCCAGGCTCTCAACCGCGTATGTGACGACAGCGTCTGAGCCGACGTCGGTGACGACGAGACCGCCGCCGTCCGGCGTGACACGGACTTGATGGTGCTTGGGCCCCGAACCGCGGTAGGCGAAACGCTCACCGGCACCGTGGTTCGGGTCTTCCCGGATCGTACCTGGGTGAACAACAATCGCCCCTTGTATCCCGCCCCCGGGGTCGAGCGCACAAGAAGTGAGCACGCCGTCGCCAAGGTGACCGACGTACGCCACGTTGCCGCTGGGATGCACGCTCGTGGCGACCGCCATGGCGCCGAGAGAGTCGACTGTCGCCCGCTGCATGAGCTGCCCGTCGGAGCAGATGTCGAAGGCCACGAGCCGTCCCGGCCATGCGAACTCAGCCGCATAGAGCACTCGCAGATGGGGGTGAAGCTCCAGATACTGGGGACTGGACAAGTCGCCACCAGCCACGCCGACATACCGCAGAGACCCTGTGACGTCATCGAACAGCAGGCGTTCGATGCCCGGAGACGGAATCGTCGTATCGGTTTCCGGGCGCGGAAAGTACGTCCAGAGATCCTTCGTGAAGCACCCGACGTAGAGGTGCCATTTCGTCATCAAGCCCACCTCACCCTTGATGATGGACAGGCGGAGTCGATGGCTCCGTGAAACGTGGCATCACTGAACCTGCAAACAGATCGAGCTCGTCAAGCTGGAACGGTGCAATCAGGCGGAGAATCACTCTGTCCGCCCCAGCCTCCACGTAACGTCCGACAGTATCGGTGACCTGTTCGACGGACCCGGCCAGAACGGCTCCTGTGCCATCGCCGCCGAGGTCGAGTCCCACGTTGACTGCGGTGACGATCGCATCTGGGTCTGCGGCGGCTTCCATCACGATCGCGTGCTTGCGGCGGAGCTCTTCCGGGGTCACCGAGGAGCAGTTCCAGCCGTCGTTCACCGCAGCCACGATGGACAGACCGAGTTTCTCCCCGGATGCCCCCACCCAGATTCGTGGCTTCTCCTGTACCGGTCGGATTCCGCAGTGGGCACCCCGCAACCGGTAGAACTCGCCTTCGTACTCGACGGCCTCTTCGCGCCACAGCAGCCGGACGACCTCGACGGCTTCCCGCAGCCGCCGGAGCCTGATGGCAGGCGACTCGAACGGAAACCCGAAGGCGTCGTACTCCTCCCGGTGCCACCCGGCGCCAAGTCCGAGCTCCACCCGGCCCCCGGACAGGTGGTCGATTGTTGCAGCTGCCCTTGCCAGGAGGCCTGGGTGGCGGAAGCCTACCGAGTAGACCAACGAACCCACCCGCACCCTGTCCGTCGTGAGCGCCAGCGCGGTATGACACGCGATCGAGTCCAGAGAGCCAGCCTCGACTGGGTGGACAGCGGGATGGAGATGATCCCAGATGCTCACCCAGTCGAAGCCTAAATCCTCAGCGTGCCGCCAGGTTTCCTGCAGGTCGCGAACCGTGCAACCCTCAAGGGCAGTGTGGACTCCGAAGCTCGTCATGACCGTCCCTGCCCTCGGCCCCGGCCACCCGTGGACGCGGAGGTGGTGTGAGACCAGGACGTAGACCGATCGCGGACATCTCGGGCTGCCATACCCTGCACGGGTACGATGTTCAGATCCGGCATGGCTTCTTGCCCGGGAGCCATTCGCCCGGCAGGTTATCGGTCGCCTTGCCGTCAATCTGCGTAGGAACCCCGTTGACCGCGGTGACGCGGTAGCCGCCTGCCGGCCTGCGGTAGCGCTTGGCGTCACCAGGGAAGTCGAAGACCGCCTCGGGCCTACCGAAAGTCAGCGCATCAAGTTCGAACACAGTGAGATCGCCGCGTTTGCCGACTTCCAGACGCCCGATATCTGCGAACCCGTAGAGATCGGCCGGACGGGAGGTCATCTCCGCAATCGCCTTCTCCAACGGGAGATCACCCCTGTCCCGGACGTACCGCGTAAGCAGTAGAGTCGTATCTCCGGTATTGCAGTGTGAAATAATGTGCGCACCAGCATCGCTCGCAGACACGACCGTAGCAGGGTCGTTGAGGAACGCCCCGATTCTCTCGTGGTTGGCGTTCCCTGTGGTGTATGCCAGGCCCGGGTGCAGGTCATTGAGCTGAAGCCAGTCCGCGAGCGCATCCGACGGGTGGCCGCCATGATTCTTCGCCCATGAGCCGAACGACTCGCCGACGAACTGTTCCAAGTCGGGACGCTCAACCGTCTCGATTCGGACCCGGTCCAGATCATGGTGCGGGAACGTGGTCTTCGGGATACGGTCCCAGTCCGCGGCCGCGCGCTCCCGCCACGCCGGGTCCGCAAGCATCCGGCCCTGCGTGGCTTCGTCAGCTGCCTGCAGCAGTTCATTCCACGCCGGTACGCTGATGAAACCCATCCCGCCCTGCCAATTCGCCATGAACTCCTGCGGGTGCGGCGAGATGGTGGGGTAGGCGCGAAGGCCTTCCGCCTGGAGTCGCCGTGCGAGGCCGAGATAGCCGTCGATGATCGACGGGTCCTTGTCCCAGTCGATGAAACCGTTCCAGGTCATTGCCACATCCGCGGCTCCGCACAAACGCGCGCATCGCTCCAACTGATCCATAGAAACGGGATGGTCCATCATCTGGGAGAGGACCTCGAAATGCCCACGGTGAGCGCCGGTCACCGCCAGCAGCGCCTCGAGCTCGGTATCGTCGGCCATCGCACTAGGCACGAGCCGCCCGTCTGCCCCGCGGTCGAAGTACGAGGTGGAGAAGCCCGACGCCCCCGCACGAAGTGCGTCATCAAGCAGGGCAGCCATTTGCTGCCTCTCCTCCGGGGTTGATGGCCGCTCCCATGCCTCCTTACCGATCACGAAGAGCCGCAACGCCGATAGTCCGACGAGACCGGCCACATTGACTCCGAACCCGCGCGACCCCATGGAGGCGATGTACTCAGGGTAGGACTCCCAATCCCACGGGATGTGGTCTGAGAAGCCGAGTTCGGGAATCTCCTCGATTACCGCGAAGGTCTCGCTGAGCGATGCCCGATCGCTTTGACGGACCGGCGCGAGAGACAGCGAACAGTTTCCGAAGAGAACGGTCGTCACACCATGCTGAGGCATCGGGTCGCAGCTCGGATCCCAGAACAGAGAAGGGTCATAGTGAGTATGACCGTCAATGAACCCGGGGGTCACGATTGCCCCGCTTGCGTCTACCTCCTGCTCGCCGTCGCGAGCCAGGTCAGGCCCGATCTCAGCCACGATGCCGTCCCTGACGCGTACATCTGCACGACGCTGTGGACCACCGGTGCCATCGATAAGGGTGCCGCCTCGGACGAGCAAATCGCCACTGGTGTCCGGCTTGTGAGCTTGCATTGCTTCCCCTCGCGCTTTACGGATCTTGCTGTCACCATCACAATAATCCAACACTGATAGGATTGCTACAGCCACAGAGCGTAAGGAGCTCGAACGATGCCAAAACTGCATGTCATAACCCGTGAGGGCGAGACCGAGATCGTGCACGGTCAATCGGGCATGTCCACGATGGAGGTGATCCGTGAAGCCGGAATCGATGAGCTGATGGCGCTATGCGGCGGCGAGCTATGCTGCGCCACTTGCCATGTCTACGTCGACCCTGCGTTCGTTGACCAGCTCCCTCCCATCAGCGACGACGAGGACGAGTTGCTCGACAGCGCCGACCACCGTGAGACCACCTCACGATTGTCGTGCCAACTCCCGTTCGGCGATGACCTGAACGACCTCCGAGTCACGATCGCGCCGGAGGACTGACATGACGACGGATGGAGTCGAACCATCGGCACAGTATGACGTTGTAGTCGTCGGGACCGGCCACGGTGGTGCGCACGCGGCCGCCTCTCTCCGACAGCACGGGTTCACCGGCTCGGTCGCCCTGGTCGGCGACGAACCCGATCTGCCCTACGAACGCCCACCTCTGTCGAAGGATTACTTGTCTGGAGACACCGCGATCGAACGGCTGCTCATACATCCGGCGTCGTTCTGGCACGACCGTGGGATCGATGTTCTCACTGGCCGTCGTGTAGTTGCCGTCGACGCTGATGCGCACCAAGTGCGGTGCGCCGATGAGGCAGTGATCAGCTACCGTCATCTGGTTTGGGCTGGCGGCGGCGTCCCCCGGACTTTGACCTGCCCTGGACACGACCTCGGCGGAGTACACACGGTCCGAACAACGGCGGACGTCGATCGCATTCGCGCGGAGCTCAGCTCGACCTCCCGGGTTGTCGTAATCGGTGGCGGATACATCGGACTTGAGACAGCCGCAGTCCTCGGCCAAGCAGGAAAGCACATCACCGTCCTCGAGGCGCAGGACCGGGTGCTCGCCCGCGTCGCAGGCGCGCCGCTGGCGAGCTTCTACCAGGACGAGCATCAGACCCGCGGTGTGGACATCCGGCTCGGCGTGACAGTCGAGCGCATTGAGGGTCGAGACTCGCGCGTCAGCGGGGTCAGTCTGTCCGACGGTGAACTCCTCCCCTGCGACTTGGTCATTGTCGGAATTGGCATCACTCCTGCGGTCGAGCCGTTGCTGTCAGCAGGCGCCGCGGGAGCCGGCGGCGTCGAGATCGACGAACAGTGTCGAACCACCCTTCCGGACGTGTTCGCCATCGGTGATTGCGCCGTGCACCGTAACCGCTACGCCGATGGGGAAATGATCCGACTGGAGTCGGTCCAAAATGCCCACGACCAGGCGACGATTGTCGCGAAGGTGCTGAGCGGCGAAGATGCGGAGTACGACGCCGTGCCGTGGTTCTGGTCCAAGCAGTATGACCTCCGCCTGCAGACCGTGGGTCTGTCGAGCGGCCACGACGAGACGGTGGTCCGTGGCGACCCGGCCACCCGCCGCTTCTCCGTCATCTACCTCCGACACGGACGGGTCATCGCGCTGGACTGCGTGAACTCTGTCAAGGATTTCGTACAAGGCAAACGGCTCGTCGCGGAAGGCTCGACCGTCGATGCCACGCTACTCGCCGATCCGACGACGCCCCTCAACAAGCTGTAGGGACCAAGCTCGTCGGCGCCCGGACGACTACACGCTGTCAGTCGGGCGCCGATGAGCCAGCCTATGATTCCGGCCATTCCGTCGCATCCGTGCCGGGTTTCCGAGTGCTTAGCCAAGGTGACGTATATGTCAAAGATACGGCCTTCAGACCCCTCCGCCAGAAAAGGCGATGACCTGTCCGCTTACGAAGTTGACCTGTCCGGACACCAACAAGGAGATGAGCGCACCGATCTCCTCGGGCCTGCCGAGTCGCTGCAACGGGACGCTTGAGCGGACTCGCTCTGCGACCATAGGATCATCCATGCCATTGGGCAAGTAGTTGCTGTCGAGGAAGAAGGGAGCGACGGCGTTCACCGATATCCCGTCCGGTCCCAGCTCGCGTGCCAGTGACCTGACGAGCGCGTTAGCAGCTGCCCGCGACGCACCGTAGATCGACATGCCGGAGCTTGTGGCCAGCGGCGCACCAGAGGTAACGAACAGGATGACCCCGCCACCCTGTTCCCTCATAGGAGGCGCTGCGGCCATCGCGAGTCGGGCAGGGTGGATTGCGAATGCCTCAAGCAGGTCACGGAAGTCATCAGCGGTCCGCTCGGTAAACTCGCCTTCCCTGAGGTCACCGATGTCGTTGCTGATAGCCACATCCACGCGCCCGAACCGCGCGACGGCCTCGGCCACGAGGCCTTCCGGAGTGTGTGCTGGTGAGGCGATACAGTCGGGGTAGGAATCCATGTAGGCAGTTCGCGCGCCGGCATGGCGAAAGTCGTCGCTGTGACAGATGGTCACGACCCCTTGGGCGGTGAGAGCGGCGACCACCGGTGGCCCTGCGTAGTCCAAGACGTTGGTGACCACCGCGATGCGCTGGTTCACGCCCTGCTTGGCTGATCTGCGGAGTGCGGGCGGGGCAGGGAGAGGATAGCGGCAAGCCCGATGACAGAGCCTGCGATAACCCAGTAGGCGGGGGCCAGCTGGGAACCTGTCAAAAGGACGAGTTGGGCTGCAATGAACGGGCCGAAGCCACCCGCGACGGTCACGCCAACGTTATATCCGAGCGCCATGCCGCTGGTCCTCACGTTTGTCGGAAAGAGGTCGGCGAAGATCGCCCAGGCTGGGGCAGTTTGAGCCCCGGCGATCTGCATGAACACGGTATACAGGATTGCCACGACCATAATGCTGTCCGTGCGGGCAAGGCCGAGGATCAGTGGGTAGGCCAGGACAATGTAGGCGACTGTCGACACTAGTAGCAGTCTGCGCCCGCCGATGCGGTCAGCCAGGATGCCGTACAGCGGAATCGTGAGGGCCTCCAGAGCGATGGCGATGGCGGTGACCCAGTAAACCTGGTTCTTCGGGAACCCCCGCTCGCTGATCAGGAACACGGTCAGATAGATAAGCCCTATATAGCCAGGGGCGGACAGACCGATCTGGATGCCTATCACGCGGATCACGGACTTCGGATAGCGCAGCACGACATCGCGGAACGGGCGGGGGCTGAGCTGTGCGTTCACCTTCTCGCGGACGAACTCAGGCGAGTCGTCCATTGAACGTCGCAACCACAGGCACAACAGCGCGAGTGGAAGACAGAGCAGGAACGGGATCCGCCAGCCCCACGACGCCATGTTGTCGGGACTCACTACGAGACTGAGCGCCCCGGTGACGACGGCCGAAAGAACGTATCCCCAGCTGCCGCCACTGCCGATGAAGGAGCTGAAGAAGGTGCGCCTCGCCGATGGCGATGACTCGACCGCATACGCGGTTGCCCCCATCGCCTCGCCTGCCGCAGATAGTCCCTGGACGAATCGGATGAGCACGAGAAGAACGGGGGCCGCAATGCCAACGGTCGCGTACCCCGGAAGCATGCCGATCGCCGCGGACGCCAGGCCCATTACCAGGATCGTGAGGAGCAGCATGGTGCGTCTTCCGTGGCGGTCGGCGTACCGACCGATCAGGATTCCGCCGAGTGGTCGTGCGAGGTTGGAAACGCCGAGTGCCCCCAGCGCGGCGACCGTCGAGACCGCGGGATCGTCGGAGGGAAAGAACAGTGGTGCCAGGAAGACTGCGAGAAGTCCGTAGAGGCTGAACTCGTAGTACTCGATCACGGTCCCGAGGCCGCCGGTGAGGGCAGCTCGACGTCCTGTGGCAGACGTGGCGGTCGGTATGTGTTCCGTCTTGTCGTCCAAGATCGGGGTTTCGAGTGGCTCAGAAGTTGACATATCCATGCCTTGCGTGTGGCGTTGATTCAGGTTCGAGTGAGTGCTCGGCGGCGCCCGCGGGATGCGGGCGCCCCGGATCAGCGAAGAGGCGGACCCAGCGATGCCGATTCTGAGTACTCCTTCGCGAGGTGCCACTTCAGTACCTTCCCGGACATGTTCCGCGGCAGCGGGGACTGTCGCAGCACGACGTACCGCGGTAGCTTGTAGTCCGCGAGGTGGGACTTGCAGTAGCTACGGATCGCGGCGGGTTCCAGATCGGCGTCCGCCGACGGATGGATGATCGCTGCCGCAGTCTCACCCCATTTTTCGTCGCCTACACCGATCACGGCGCATTCGGCGACGCCTGGGATTTGTGCGAGCACGCCTTCGATCTCGGCAGGGTAGACGTTCAGGCCGCCCGAGATGATCATGTCCTTACTTCGGCCGACGATGAATAGGTACCCTTCCTCGTCCAGATAGCCAAGATCTCCCGTCATGAGCCATCCATCAACGATGGTTGTCGCTGTGGCGGCTGGGTCCCCCCAGTAGCCGAGCATGACTTCTGGGCCCTTCACTGCAACCTCACCCACATCGCCGACCAGCAAGTCGACCAGCTGGTCACGGGCGGGTCTGATGATGCGGATCCGGTTGTGTATCCCGGCGCGTCCCACCGACTCGGGGTGGCGTCGTGAGTCCTCGAAACTCTGCCAGGTCGTAGAGCTGGCGCCTTCCGTGAGGCCGTATGCGTTTCGGACCGGGATGCCAGCTGCCCACATGGTACGCAAAAACGTCTCGCTGACGGCCGCACCTCCAGTCACGCAAGTGCGTAGCGACGACAAGTCGAAGCTCGCGAATTCCGGATCACGTACCATCCCTTCCCAAATCACCGGGACGGCGGTGAAATGCGAAATCCTGTGCTGCTGAATTACTTCAAGAGATCTCCTGGCGTCGCTCACTGTGTCGAGGACAGTGAGGCCACCACCGACGTAGGTGACCCCCCACAGCATCACGAGGGTTCCGGTAAACGCGAGTGGAGCCGGTAGGTAGAGCCGCGCACGCTGCCCGAGGTCGTCTGCGAGATTGCGGTAATGGGCGGTGGCGAGCACGTTGCCGTGGCTCAGCATTGCCCCCTTCGGCCTGCCCGTCGTACCGCTGGTGTAGCAGATGAATGCCACGTCGTCCGATTCGATCGGCACATCGACGTCGGTGGAGTCCTCGGAGTACAGCGCATTGAGTATTTCTCCGAAGCCCGAATCAAAGCCGACTCGGACGATGTCGCCCAGCTTCGGCTCATTGGCCTCGTCGGCCAGGTCGTCGAGTGCCTGCGCCGCGACCTCAGCGTTTGCCGGGTGCGCGATCACCATGCTGCATCCCGAGTGCTGGACGATGTAGCCCAACTCCTTCGCTGTCAGCCGGTGGTTGAGTGGGACCGTGATCGCGCCTAGCTTGAAGCCTGCGATCACGATTTCGAGGTATTCGCGGCAGTTCGGTGCGATCAGCCCGATACGGTCGCCTTTGACGATCCCGCGCTCTTGCAGTCCGTTAGCCAACCGGGACGTGCGTTCGTCCAGCTCGGCCCACGTCGTGACCTCATCGCCTTCGATGATCGCTTCGTTCTCCGGAATCGCACGCCCCCAGAAACGGACGAAGTCTCCCAGACTCTCACGACTCGCCATATGCCCAGCCCATACTCACACCGGCCCGCACCTCAGCGGGCTTACCAACAAAGATTATCCGCCGCTGTCCGGATATCCGTCCTGCGCTCATGCGACGAACGGTCGCGGCACGTTGACAGCGTCTTCCTTGAGGAGCTCTCGAGCCAGGAAAGCCCGGTGGACCTCATTTGCCCCCTCGGTGATGCGAAAGAGACGGACCGTGCGCATCATCCGCTCGATTGGGTACCTGTTCGTGTAGCCGATCCCGCCCAGAATCTGCAGGGCCCTGTCCAGGACGTCCCATGCCATCTCGGTACCCATGATTTTCACCATCGCCGACTCCATGCGGCACCTCTCGCCGGCATCCAGCTTGCGGGCAGTGTCGTGCGTCAGCGCCCGGACCGCGCTCACCTGCATTGCTGAGTCGGCCAGCATGAATTGTATGGCCTGCCGAGACGCGAGCGGCTCACCGAAGGTGTGCCGCTCGTTCGCGTACGCAGCGGCAATTTCCAGTGCCCGCGCCGCCGGACCGAGCATCCCAGCACCGTAGTAGAGCGTCCGGATCCGGCCGAACCATTTCTGTCCCAGGACAAATCCCTCACCGACGGCACCAAGCACGTCGTCGTCGGGGACGAAGCAGTCGTGCAGCCGGATCCAGGTTGCGACCTTTCCGGACATCGTGGAGGTCTCGCCCTCGATGCTGACCCCGGGATTGTCGACGCTCACGATGAACGCGGTGATTCCGCCCCGAGATCGCTTCTCCGGGTCTGTGACGGCGAAGACGATCCCGAACCGTGCCAGGAAGAACTCGCTCATCATTCCCTTGACTCCATCGAGGAGCCAGCCGCCGTCGACCCGTGTCGCCGTGGTCGCCATCATCCCGCCTGGGTCGGATCCGGCGTTGGGCTCACTCATACCAATGAAGTAGCCGCATCCCTCGTCTGCGACTGGCCGCGCGTAGAGCTCGCGCTGGCGTTCCGTGCCGTGCGACAGAATGATCGACGGCGGGTTGCCACCGAAGATGCCAGCGCCGTAGTAGCCGCCGCTGACCCCGCTGACGGTGGTACGCATAATCTCTTCGAGGAGGACGGCGTTTTCAAGCACGCCGAGCCCCTGCCCGCCGAACTCTTGCGGCGCCGAAAGCCCCCAGAACCCTGCAGATCTGGCCTCTTCTTGCAGCTCCTTGAGGAGCGGCTCATCGGGGAGACCCTCGACGGGAAGCTCACTCTCAAGAGGAATGAGCCGCCGCTCGACAAAGTCGTGCAGCGCTACGCGGCGCTCTTCGAGCTCACCTCGATTCACGATCCAACCTCGCTTTCCGAGCGCAATGCTCGCTGTGTCTGCGATCCGGCGGCCGGCTGCGCAGAGTAGAACTGTCTCTTCCATTTCATAAACGTCTTGAATGGCGCGATCTCCTCCGCAACGAGGTGCGCCTGCGAACCTGCTCGGCGGTGTGTCCAGATGACCATGTCGTTCTCAACTTGGCGGCAAGCCATCTTGAACCGGGCGAGCTGTTCGCCGGTAGGGACCTCCGAACCCGAGGCATTCCGCGGTAGGACCATGGTCATCATCACGTCGCACCGATTGCCGTCGACAGGGGTCTGCGCCTGAATCAGCGAGGCACCGTCGGTGAACCGGGCAAGGATGAGTCCGAGACCCCAGTTCGTGACCTCCGTGACCGCATCCACGACCTCACCGCCACCGTCAGGGCCGTAGAGCTTCATCGGCATGGAGAATCGCACGTGGAATCGATGGTCAACCGGATCCAGCTGGAGGATGGAGCCGATCTCCGGCGTCTCGTGCACAAATTTGAAATGGCTCATGTCCACCGTGTTCTCGGTGACGAAGTCAATGTGCATCGGAAGCTCAGCATAGCGGCGCGACGTGTCCGGGCCCACTGGGCAGAACGTCGACTCACCCATTCCGGGCAGCTCGTCAGTACCGGGCGGATCGAAACTTGGTGCGGTTCCATCTGGGCCGTACCACGCCAGGATGACCGAGCCGCCCAGTTCGACGACGTGCCATGAGCGTAGGCCCTTCGACACGCTCACCCGAGAGCTGTACGGGATGTGCGTGTTGCATCCTGAGCGGTCGAATTGCCATCCGTGGTAGGGACAGGCGAGCCTCTCCCCCACTGTTCGGCCGCCGAAACCGATGTTCGCATTCATGTGCGGGCAGTACGCATCGAAGAGCCCTACATCACCGGACTCGTATCGGCACAACACCAAGTCCTCGCCGAAGAAGCGGAGCGGTCGCACATCGCCGCGAGCGAGCTCATGCGACCACCCGATCTGGAACCAGCCGGCGGGAAAATCCCGCTCAGACCCTTGAAGTTGCATTGTCTCCCCTTGCTGGAGTTGCGTCATCGCTTCCCCGCGCTGAGGGCCCGGCTCGTCGGGGGCCTCGCGTCGTGGTCGGGGCAGCGTCCAGCCAGACTTTAATCCAACACTGCTTGGAAAGCTACCTCGCCATCCAAAAGGTGATAGTCGCCCCGTGAGCTGAGGATGAATGAAATACACGCCGACACTGGTCATGTAACGGCGAAACCTGGCCACCAGGCAGCCCGGAAGGGCCGCCTGGGCGTCACGTGTGCATGTTCAAGGGTGCAACCCTTGACGCACTGGGGGTGGTCGGTCAACAGCAGCCGGCATCGACATTCGCCTCGACGCCGGGAGGCCGACTCGTCCACTCCGCCTTACGCAACCAAGGGGCCGAGATGGTTGAGTTTGGGTTCAGTTTCACCTAGCTTGGGACGGGAACGGCATCACTGACCCTGAGGTTTAGTTACTGCGGTGCGCCGCGCAACCTCGTGGACCTCGGCTCGGGTTCGCCGAGATCACCCAGCGTCCACCATTCCCGTCCAGAGCCCGGGGTTCGCCTTCAGCCCCCTCGAACGGCGTACCACTCCCCGGGACCTATGCCGAATCAGAACCTATATGCAGGACTGCTGCTGCAGCCTCACCCGGCCCGACCGGGTCACAGCACAACGTAATCGAAGTAATCGAACGAACTAACCGCACCTACGAACTTAAGGAAACAAGATGTTGGACTCATCGATCCGGACCCAGGGGTTACTGAGGTGAGTGCGCCGGAGTTGGCAGGCGTCGACCCGTCCACGTTGCGCGACTGGATGTCGGACCGCGGCATCGCCGTGAGCGGGGCCCTCCGTCTCCGTCGCCTGGGCGACGGTCGGTCGAACCTTACTTTCGCGGTCGTCGACGACGCGGGACGCCAGTGGGTTATCCGCCGTCCACCGCTGGGCAAGCTCCTCGCGTCCGCCCACGACGTCGGCCGGGAGGGTCGCGTGCTCACGGCCCTGGCGTCAACCGAGGTTCCCGTCCCGACGGTTCTCGGCCTGTGCGACGACGCGGGGGTCGCGTCCGCGCCGGTGCTCGTTATGTCGATGATCGAGGGCTCGCCGGCCCATGAGCTAGCTGACCACTCACAGCTTGGGCCAGCGATCGGCGAGGAGCTCGGGCGGTCCATTGTTGGGGCCTTGGCTGGGATCCACCGAGTCGACGTCGCAACGATCGGATTGGCCGACCTGTCGAGCCATGCCCCGTATGCTCCCCGCCAGCTTCGGCGATGGTCGCGACAGTGGGAAGAAAGCAAGTTGCGTGACATGCCCGCGCTAGACCGACTGAGCCGGTGGCTAGAGGAGCACATCCCCTCTCAGAGCGAGACAACGCTCTTGCACGGTGATTACCACCTCGGCAATCTCCTGGTAGACCGGCAAACAGGCCACCTGCGGGCGGTCCTCGACTGGGAATTGTCCACCCTGGGCGACCCGCTTGCGGATGTCGGGACGATGCTCGGTTACTGGCCCGAGCCAGATGCGGACGGCGCGGGTGTCACGACACCTCACAGCGCATCCGCCACCGGCCTGCCGGACCGCCGGAAGATGGCCGAGCTGTACGCAGAGTCATCCGGCCGGGACCTCGCTGACGTCACCTTTTGGTACGTTCTCGGGCTCTGGAAGATCGCGATCATCATCGAGGGCGTCCGGCGGCGGGCGAGAGAAGCTCCTTCGCCGGACAGAGGCGCGGCACTGCCGTCGGCGGACTTCGTCGACAAGACGATCGACCGCGCCTGGGCAGCAACCTTGACAGGCATCTGAAGCCCGCAGACGACCTGCGGAACGCCGCCGACACTGACCAACCGCGCTGTCGGCGAAGCGCTTACCGAATCCTAACGACCAACCTCAAACACTCACGAAGGAGATCAGCAGATGCGCGACGCAGTCATCGTGGAAGCGGTCCGGACCCCGCTTGGCAGGCGAATGGGAGTCCTGTCGGATGTACACCCGGTCGACCTATCTGCGCACGTGCTGCGCGCGCTGGCCGATCGCAGCGGGATTGACCCAATGGTGGTCGACGACGTGATCTGGGGATGCGTGAGCCAGGTCGGTGAACAGACGTTCGACATTGGCCGCACGGCACCGCTGGCGGCGGGCTGGCCGGAGACGGTCACCGGGGTTACGGTCGACCGGCAATGCGGTTCGTCACAGCAGTCCGTGCACTTCGCCGCCGCCGGGCTGATCGCCGGACAGTACGACGTGGTCGTCGCTGGTGGCGTGGAATCCATGTCACGGGTGCCGATGGGTTCGGCGATGGGTGAGATGGATCCGCTCGGAGACCACTTCCGAGCCCGGTACGGGCCAACTTTCCCGAATCAGGGCCTCGGGGCGGAGATGATCGCGGAAAGGTGGGGATTCTCCCGTACTCAGCTCGACGAGTTCGCCCTGGCCAGCCACGAGAATGCCGCCGCGGCACGAACCGCGGGCCGGTTCGACGCACAAATTGCTCCTATCACTACATCTGACGGCACTGCTGTGGCGCAGGACGAGGGCATCCGCCCTGGCGGCACGGTCGAGAGCCTGGCCTCGTTGAAGACCGTGTTCAAGAAGGACGGCGTGATCCACGCCGGCAACTCCTCGCAGATCTCCGATGGTTCGGCTGCGCTTCTGATGACCACTTCGGAGAAGGCGGCCGATCTGGGCTTGACCCCGATCGCGCGCGTGCACACCGCCGTCCTCGCCGGCGCCGACCCGGTTATTATGCTGACCGCACCCATTCCCGCCACCCAAAAGGCGCTGGCAAGATCCGGATTGAAGCTCGACGAGATCGGGGCTTTTGAGGTCAATGAGGCGTTCGCTCCTGTCCCGCTAGCCTGGTTGGCGGATCTCGGTGCCGACCCCAAGGCGCTAAACCCGAACGGCGGCGCGATCGCCCTGGGCCACCCGCTCGGCGGCTCGGGCGCCCGACTGATGACCACGCTCGTGCATCACATGCGCGACAACGGTATTCGCTACGGACTACAGACCATGTGTGAGGGTGGCGGCCAGGCAAACGCCACCATCCTCGAGTTGCTCTGATCTGTCGCCCGAA
This sequence comes from Rhodococcus sp. IEGM 1307, assembly GCF_030056915.1. Taxonomy (NCBI): domain Bacteria; kingdom Bacillati; phylum Actinomycetota; class Actinomycetes; order Mycobacteriales; family Nocardiaceae; genus Rhodococcus; species Rhodococcus sp. IEGM 1307. The sequence goes on along the minus strand of NZ_JASHKW010000032.1, from coordinate 56,523 downwards.
GGAGCCCCTCGTTGACGACAGGGCAGATCGGGCTAGTCGCAGTGGACTTCGACTCGCCGCCGTCGAGAAGCTGTTCGTCGGCGGCGACTCAGTAGAGATCGTCGCCCTGCGTCCTCGACGAGCCTAGAGTTCGTCGGGACCAGCCCGATGATGTTGGGTGCCAATCAAGTTGATTCTGGCGACCTCGATGAACCGTGAGGGGAGCTCTACGCCCAGCGACCGTACGCATGGCCCATCGTCACCATCGCACGGCCCGTGGAGGCCGTACCCACCCTGCCTTCCGCAACGGCCTCATGGGATTACCGCCCCGTGAGGACCTAACCCCTGCCTTTACCGTCGCACCCGGATCGTAGACTCGCCCCAGCTCGACATCCTGACGTTGGTGTCCGAATTCCCTGCGGGACAGAGCCCTTCGCTGGACCCTCCCCTCGATAGGCCGCGTTCGCGGCGCATCGAGGGCCGCTCCGCCAGTAGGCCGAGAGGTCATCTACTCAGTTGCCCCCGCAGCGCTACGTTGCGAGGCCTGTGCCGCAGGGCGATACGACACGCCCGCAAATGCGCTGCGCAACTGCAGCGGACGGAACGGAGGAAGTCAACCCTATACAATCCAATCGCCGTTGGATTATGCTCCACGTCACATAGCCGCCGTTATGCGGCGGGCACTACAACCAAGGGGACCAGATGCACATCACTGGCAGTCTCGCCAGCGACGAGCAGCACGCGACCGATACCGATACCGATACCGATCACCAGGCTGTCTCCACGCAACAACGCATCGGACTGGTCGACCGCCGCTCCGTCCAAACCACCGCACGACGGATCTCCGCACTCGCACTGGTCTGCATAGTCGGGCTGTTGTGCCTTCCCCCGGTGTACTACGTGATCGACGCTGCACTCTCGGAAGGTGGTGCCGGCTTCGGCCAGATGCTTGAGGATCGCGCCCTCGGTCGAACGGTGCAAAACACGATCACGCTGGCCCTCGGCTCGGTCGTAATCAGCACAGTACTAGGGATCGTGCTCGCTTGGGGAGCCCAAGGCCTCAACCGCCGCAATCGTTGGCTGGGATACATCCCCCTGATCCCTCTCGTGATGCCCGCCCTCGCTGCAGTCACGGGTTTCGGCTACCTCCTCAATCCCACCATCGGCTTCGGCAACATACTGCTACGGAAAGTCATGTTCTGGTCGGACTCACAAACCGGCCCGTTCGACATCAACACGGTCCCGTTCATTCTGATCGTGACGGCAACCCTGCTGACGAGTTTCGTGTACCTCTTCGTACGCAGCACCCTCTCACAGCTCGATCAGGGCGTCTACGACGCAGCCGCGGCATCCGGTGCCTCACCCACCCGCGCGTTCTTTCTGGTGATACTGCCCCTCCTCCGGCCTGCAATTGTGTACTCGTCGCTGACGGTCATGCTGCTAGCCCTCGGGCAGTTCGCGGTCCCACTGTTCCTCGGACGCCAACAGAACCTGAACGTGCTGTCCACAGCGATGTACATCAGCATGTCGTCGGCGCCGCCGAACATTCCGCTCGCCGCGGCGTACGGACTCCCTATCATCGTCACGGGTATCGCCTTCCTCGCCATCCAGCGAATCGTTCTCCGCGACCAGGACCGCTTCGCCAGCACAGGCACGAAAGGTGCGGCGCGTGCACTGAACAAGAGCGGCTGGTTCTCCCACGCCGCGCTGGTCGCTTACGGGCTATTTGCCGTCGCGGCTCCAATTCTGTGTGTCGCTGTCGTCGCCTTCCAGCCTTACTGGTCGAAAGACATTGTGATCAGCGAGTTCACACTCGAGAACTTCCGCGCTGTCTTTGCCAACCCCAGGTTGACCGATGCGATCGGCAACACCGCCGTCTACTCGCTGACAGCAACTGCGGTCGCTGTCCCAGTCGGCTACCTGTGCGCGAAGATCCTCTACGCCCGCCGACAGCAGAAGGTCATAGCCAATATCATCGACGTTCTCGTGAGCATGTCACTGGGCATCCCAGCGGTGATCTTCGGCGTCGGCTTCTTGCTGGCATACACCCATGGCCCCCTCAACCTCTATGGCCGCGGTGCAGGACTGGTGATCGTATACCTCGTGGTCACCCTGCCCTTCATAACGCGCATGGTGTTGGTGAGCCTCGTCAACCTGGGCAGCAACCTCGTCGACGCTGGTGCAGCCTGCGGCGGACCACTTTGGCGCCGAATCCTCACGCTGGAACTTCCGATGCTGCGCCCGACTCTCGGCAATGTAACGGCGCTCTGCCTGATCCTGACAGCGCAGGAGTTCGGGGCATCGATCCTCGTTCGCTCTACCCGGACCCAGGTGATGTCCACCGTTCTGTACGACCAGTTCGCGAACGGAAGCAACTCCCAGGTCGCAGTCATGGCCTTCCTTATGTGCGCGATCACCGGCATCAGCGTGCTGCTCGCCCTGGCAATCGGCCGGCCCTCAACCCCCAAGGAGAACTGATCATATGTACGTTCGACATCCTCTCGATGCGAGGGACAGGCATGTCTGACCTCAAGGTTAAGGACCTCAGAAAGGCCTTCGGCAGCCACGGGAGCATCGTTGCCGTAGACGACGTCTCGCTCGAGGTTCCCCACGCCGAGATGCTCGTCCTTGTCGGGCCGAGTGGCTGCGGGAAGTCCACGACGCTGCGTTGCCTGGCTGGTCTGGAGAACCCGGATGCGGGCGTGATCGAATTCGGTGATCAGACAATTTTCGATGCTGAGCGCAGGGTCGCCGTCCCGATCCATCGACGAGACATCGGACTGGTGTTCCAGAACTATGCACTGTGGCCGCACATGACAGGTTGGGACAACATCGCATTCCCACTCAAATCGCGCCGAATACCCCGCGAGGAACGCAAGAAGAAGATTGCGGCGATCGCCGAGGTCGTTGATCTCGACGGACGCCTGCTCGACAAGCGCCCTGCCCAGCTAAGTGGCGGGCAGCAGCAACGCGTGGCACTCGCCCGAGCACTGGTCGCGGAGCCCAAGATCGTCATGTTCGACGAGCCTCTGAGCAATCTTGACGCCGCGCTTCGGGAACAGCTGCGTTCGGAGATCCGGCGGCTCCACGAGCAGATCCGCTTCACGGGCGTCTATGTCACTCACGACCTCACCGAAGCGATGCTGCTCGGTGATCGGGTGGCCGCGATGACCGATGGCGCGATCGTTCAGCTCGGCCGTCCCGACGAGCTCTTCGCCAGCCCTGCGACGAGCAGGATCGCTCGCATGATGGGCTATCGGCGGTTGTGCTCGATCACAGGCCGAGATGACCGGTGGAGCGGGACCGACTGCGAGTTTGCCGGTCCCGTCCCGCATGAGTTCGACAAGGGCAAGTCCTACGAACTGTTTACCCGGCCGGAGCACATCTCGATCAGCCCAGTCGACATCGACAACGGCTCACCGTCCGATCACGAGTACCGCGTCGGCGGAGGCATAGTGGCGGGTGTCGGCTACCTCGGAGGTGAGCAGGAGCTGACCGTCGAATTTCGCGGGCGGAACCTCCGGCTGGTCATGCCACTCGGCCAAATCTTCGTACCGGGAGACCGAGTCGACCTGATCACGCGGGTTTCGGAGACCCGCATCTTTCCTCTTGCCGAACAAGCAAACGCTCACACTGACCGGGAGACGGACTTATGACGACGAGATATTGCAATGGGCTGGTAGGCCGATTGGCCCGGGCTGTCGCTCTATTGTGTGTGGCACCGCTGGCCCTCACCGCATGTGGCGACTACGACGGAAGTGGCAGTGGCAACGCACCTGCGATGGCACGGGGCCCGGAGGCATCGTGGGCAGACGTCGTCAAGGCCGCCGACACCGAAGGGCAGCTCGAGGTGTGGTCTGTCCTTAATCCGGCGCACAATGCGGCGGTCGAGGCGGCATTCGAGAAGGCGTACCCGTCAATTGATCTGACCATCGCCCAATACGGCCCTCCGGAGATCAGCACCCGTGTCGACGCCGAACAGCAGGCCGGGGTCGGCACAGTCGATGTGTTGCTGAGTACCGACCGAATGTGGCACGAGAAGCACTTGAAGGATGGATATTTCCAAAAGATCGTCGGTCCCGATGCGCTGGCGGCCGACGAACTCCTCCGTAACGGCGCCGCACCGACGACGGACGGCGTGCCGAAGGCCACCCAGACGCTGTACGACGATGACACGCGGCTGATCACCTCGTTTGCAGCGTGGGGCTATGCGTGGAACACCGACGCCGTGAACCCAGCACCGAGCTTCGAGTCGCTGTTCGCGGATGACACCTACAAGGGCCGCATTGGCATGAACGACCCCAACGTCAACTCCGTGAACGCGGTGCTCTTCGGCCGACTCAACGAACGGTATCCCGGTCTCTTCGAGCGTCTCGGCGAGCTGCGCCCGACGCTATACGCTAGCTCTGGCCCGGCATCCGAGGCACTCGGAGCAGGCGCCGTCGACGCAGTCCTGGCGATCTCCGGATCAGCGGTGGCTCCGGTCAAAAAGGCGGGATTTGCATTCGACAGCCAGTTCCCGGCACTGGCAAGCCCATTGTATGGCGAAGTGCTGGCTTCCTCCGAAAGCCCAAACGCGTCACAGCTATTCGTCAACTGGCTTATGACCCCGGAAGGACAGGAGGCGTGGAGCGCCGGCTACGCATCGGTCCTGCCGAACATCTCGACCGCGAACAACTCCGCTTCCGGCATCGAGGTGTTCGAAGCGGAGTCAGTCGACCCCAAAAAGGTAGCAGCCTGGCAGGACGAACTGAACGTCGCGCTCGGTCGCTGATCCGGCAATAAGTGCGGGGTTCGATCACATAGCAGAAGCGATCCATGCCTCCAGGGCCCCGGCCTTGTGAAGGCGCAGACCTAAGGGGTCAAACCCAAGGAACGCTGATTCGATCGCTGATGGTTCCGCACCGAAGCCTGTTCATCACAGTGTTCTCGGTGCGGAACCAAAGATTTATCGTCTCGCGCAGCTCTAATAGGTCAGTCCAGTGCGCCGTGGAATAAGCAACTAGACGGTGACGCGAGAACAACTGGCCCTCCAGCGCGTATACCCCGTTGCGGCGAGGCAACCAAAATTCCGACGGCCTCCTCAGAACGAACAGATGTGTGAGATCCCATGAATTCTCTCGGATATCGCCGATATCGCCAAAGGCGCCGCGCCGCGTGGATCGAAGCCAACCGCAAACGCAAACATCCTGACCCCGAAGCGGAGCTCCTCCTCGAATTCGCTAGCATGTGGACACCGTTCGGGGGTGCTACCGACGAGGAGATCCTCGTACGCTTCGGAATGACAATGCGGCAGTTCATCGAACGTTTGTGGCAGGTCCTTCCTGAATCGAGCTGCGACCAAGGCGAGATACGCAGGTTGGCAGACGCATATCCACACCACCGGTCCATGCACGGTTCCTAGCCCTCCGAATGCCACTCGGCGTTCGGTTGCGCGAACGGCCCAGTCGACCGGCGGGCACGAAGGATCCCAGATCTCTACGCAAGAATTCACAGTAAGCAATAGCTAGGAAGGCAATGTGGCACACCAGCAGAGATCCCCGACATCCTCGAGGAAGACGTCACATGCCCCCAGCGCAGATCTATGGGCGGTCCGCGATTGCCGCGCTTGATCCCGATCCCAGGCACGGGCGCCTCACACGAGCGACCCGAGCTTCCTAGTGGATCGCTGTTGAAACAGACCGGCATGATATTCATTGCATGCAGCAATAGCGTTGTTTCCACTTCCCTGCCCGGGGAACTCCTGTGCATACCGAACTCCTTGCTCAATCCGCGCGCCCGAACGCTGCGCAGGTATTCCTCAACTGGGCACTTAGCGTGGAGGGACAGAAGGTCTGGTCCGAGGTCGCTCGCTCAGTTCGCCCGGACGGCGCGGGACCACATGCATTGTTCTTGAGCGCCATCGAATTGTTCGAGTCGGAAAACTTAGATTGAAACGAGTTGATGCGGAAGCGCGCCGCGCTGAACAAGGCGGACGCTAACCCCCGAGAGGACGCCTCCTCCTGATGCAGCCAAATCAGGGCGGAGGAGCCGCGAAAAGACATATCCCTGACTGCCGAGGAGCAGCATCATGGCTACACCGCCCATATTCACGGTACTCCCGTCACCGCCGCTCGCTGGTGGCACCGAAATTCGCGATTCATTCACAGATACGCTCGCGCTCGCCCGGCGGGCAGAGGAGTCCGGGCTCGATGGCTTCTTCCTCGCGGACTCACTCGACTACGAGCCAGCGTTCTCGTCACACACAAGGTTCGAACCGCTATCGCTCGCAGGGGCCCTACTTTCGTGCGTCGAGCGCATCAACGTGATCACCACGATCTCCACCACCTTCAATCATCCGTACCACATCGCGAGGTCACTGACCTCCCTCGCTCACATCGGGCAGGGTCGAATTGGTGTCAACTTTGTGACCTCGTTTGGGGGAGAACAGAACTTTGGGCTGACCGAGCTACCCACACCTGATGAGCGCTACGCCCGCGCCGAGGAGTTCATTGAGGTTGTCAGGCAGCTGGGGCGGAGTTGGGGACCGGAAACGCAGGATCCCACCCCAATCAACTACTCCAGTGACTATTTGAAAGTCAAGGGACCACTCAGCATCAAACCCCACAAAGACGAGCTGTTGGTCGGCCAATCTGGCCAATCGCCCGCAGGCATAGAACTTGCCGCGAAGGCCGCGCAGTTCGTCTTCACAGCAGCGCAACTCGACCACCTTCAGCAACGCTATTTCGATGCGCTGACTGCTAGCGCCTCGACAGTACGTGCCGATGGCACCCGGCCAACAGTCCTGTCCGGACTTGCACCGATCATCGGCGACACCACGGAGCAGGCGTGGGAACACGAACGGGCGATGTGGGGGACGCTGTCGTATGAAGAGCAACTACGGAGAATCGAGGAAGTGCTCGGTATCGACCTCTCCGACGTGGAACCTGGAGACCGTTTCCCACGCGAGCGACTGTTACCTATCGAGGACATTGTCAGGCGTCCAGGCCGGGCCGCATCCATCTACGAGTTCCTCGAGAACAACGACCTCTCCCTTGCCGAGCTTGTTCGCACACAAACCCGACACAACGGCCACCGCACGGTTGTCGGTACCGCCGACCAGGTGGCCGATGAGATCAGCCGGATCGCGGGACTGGCCTCACTAGACGGTTTCATCATTCTCCTTCCCAAGCGTTCGGAGCTAGTTGATTCTGTGTTCGATGAACTCTTCCCCCGACTCAGTGACCGTGGCGTCCTAATCGCGGCTACGGATGCCGAAAGCACTCGAGCAAGGTTCGCGCGTCGGGGCTAGAGGTGTTGCCACTTCGAAACCATCAGAGGAGAGAATTCAGAACAATGTCCAGTAACTACAGGGTGCTCGGCCGTACTGGGGTGCGGGTCAGCCCGCTGACTCTGGGAACCATGAATTTCGGGTCTTACGGTCGAGTGTCAGCTGCAGACGGTGCCGAACTCATCTACCGCGCGGTCGATGCGGGCATCAATATGATCGACACAGCGGACGTCTACTCCTACACAGAGGCAGAAGAGATCGTCGGAAATGCATTGGCCAACAGCGGGAAGCGAGATGATATCGTCCTCGCGACCAAGTTCAACCGCGCTCTCGACAAAGACCCAAACCACCGCGGAAACTCACGCCGTTGGATCAAGCTCGCTGTCGAGGCCAGCTTGCGGCGCCTAAAGACCGACTACATCGACATCTACTATGCCCACCGGCCCGACGAAGACACAGAATTGGAGGAGACGATCGATGCCCTGGTGGACTTGGTGCGCGAGGGAAAGATTCGTTACTACGGAACCAGCACCTTCCCCTCCGGCCAGATCGTAGAAGCCCAATGGCTCGGCCGGTCGCGAGGTGTGCGACCAACAGTCGAGCAACCGCCCTATTCAATACTCGTCAGGCATAGCGAACGAGACACGCTGCCGACAGCAATGCAGTACAAGCTAGGCACGTTGGTGTGGAGCCCGTTGGCAGGTGGATGGCTTTCCGGCCACTATCGCCAAGCAGAGAAGGATCCCGGGTGGCAGCGGTGGAAGAACCCGTTACGTCACGACCCAGAACTCGAGGTCAACAAGACCAAGGCTGACGTCGTACGCCAGCTTCAGGCAGTTGCCGACGATGCCGGACTAACACTCCTACAGCTTGCAATTGGATTCGTACTCGAACACCCCGGTGTGACATCGGCAATTATTGGGCCGCGCACCGTGGAGCAACTGCTGCCGTACCTAGACACGCCCGAGATCGTGCTAGACAACGACACACTTGATGCTATCGACGAAATCGTCCCACCAGGAGTAACTCTGAGCCCAGGCGACGTCGGCGACATTCCGCCGGCCATCGCGCAGCGGAAACTCCGTAGACGTCACTATCGGAAGGGCTGAGTGCGTGTCACTCTGGAATGTCTATGTCGGCGGTGTAACCGAGGACGTATGGAAGTATCACCCGCGTCCGAACCCCGACACTACAATTCCCGCCAGGGGAATCGAGCGCTTCCTGTTCGACGACTCCGACGGATCCCTTTCCCATCAGGAGACGACTGAAGGCGACCTCTTCAGTCCGCAGCACCTGGTCCGACACCCAACAATGCCGGTACTCTATGCTGCCGAGTTCGCACGTCCTGGAAGACTACTTGCGTTCGCGATCCATCGTGATGGCCACCTCGAACGTAAGTCGGCAGTTGAGACGAACGGCGCCCTGGCCATCTCCGCCGCCGTTCACCCGAATGGCACCCATGCCTATGTCGGTCATCTCGGTGACGGAGTCATCACAGCAAGCCAGCTCGGTTCCGGTGGAGAGATCGTTGCCTCCGAACCGATCATCGAACCCAACACCAACGCCAACGGACCGGCCTCCAAGATCCATCACGTGCGAATTGCACCCGGCGCGGGCGCACTTATCGCTACAGACTTCGGACGCGACGAGATTTTCGCCTACCCGCTCAGTCAGTCAGGCAACCTGTCCCGGGACCCGATTACGCGCGTTTCGTTCCCGGAGGGCAGTTCTCCGCGTCAAGTTGAACTACATCCATCGGGTAAGTACGCGTACGCAGTTGGCGTGGGTGACTGTCACCTCTACGTCCTTGAGGCCGAGAACTTCGTGCCTCACCGGATCATTTCTCGCCGCCCCGTCGCACAGCCCGGTTTCCGCGGTAAGAGCTCAGCCGCAGAGACCAGCCTGCACCCCGACGGAACCCGACTGTTCGTCGGCGTTCGTGGCGCTGACAGCATCTCGACATTCGGCCTCGATGGATCAGGCGGCGCAACCTGGCAGCACAACGTACCCAGCTTCGGTTGCTCGCCGCGCGCCATCGAATTAGACCCGTCGGGCAACTTCTTGTTTGTTGGAAACTGGCACTCCAACCGCGTCGTAGTTTTCAAGGGCGCCGATATGGACAAGCTGCTCACATCTCACGACCATATTGACGTTCCCTCTCCGAGTTCGTTTGTTTTCGTCCCAATGTCGGTATGAAATGCGGCCATATTGCGTTTCGCCAGTCAGATCGCGGTGGCTCGCTTGTCATCGGAACTAGGATGTTGGACAGCGTCCTTGGCATGATCAAACAGGAAGTGAAAGCCTGGAAGCCGTCAGACTTTGGCCAGGCGGTCAAGAAGTAGGCACAGGTGGCCACGCTTGTAGCCGTCGACGTCGTACACGGTGTGTGCGCCCGGAGACCTATACCACCGCAAGCGACCTGCATCCGAAGTCGCAGACTGTGCTGCATTCTCACGTCACTCATCATCATCACGGTTGGCAGCGGCGCCGTCGTTATCGTGGTGGTGCAGGCCAATACCTCCGGGTCGGCGGGGTCATCAGCGTCCAGCAACTATTGCGACAGCATTCCTCCGAAGCTGGCAACCCGGTCCGGCGCTACGCGAAAACGCACCACCTCCCCAATCCGTGCGATACAGCTGACGAAAGGCTTGCCCACTCGTGAAGACCAGCGTTGTTGTGGGAAATCCAAAACCCGCTTCGCGCACACTCGATGCCGCGGGGGTGCTTGTGGGGACTTTGACGGGATCCGATCCGGATCGTGTCGTTGACCTTGCGTCTCTCGGCACAGGCCTAATGGGGCGGGGTGACGAAGGGGTGAATGCAGCAGTGACGTCTGTGGCGTTCTCAGATCTGGTGGTGCTTGCGAGTCCGACGTTCAAGTCGACGAACACCGGCATCCTGAAGCTAGTCCTCGATCAGTTCGCCAGCGGTGAGGGATTGAAGGACGTGGTGGCGGTGCTTGATGTTGGGTGCGGGGCAGACGCACGCGATGGCTCCGGAACTGCTGCTCAAGCCGGTGCTGGTGGAGCTGGGCGCGACGACACCGGCTCCTGGGCTATTCCTGATCGATTCGACCTACACGACGGACACCCGTATCGCTGACGACGCCGAATGGTGGAGCGGAATCGTCATGGCGGCGATCCCCGGAACGGAGGCGTCATGACACTCGCTCACACAGACCTGGATACACCGATATTGCGAAAGGCATTCGGGCAATTCCCCAGTGGTTTGGTGGCGATCTGCGCCGAGACCGAAGGGGGGCCGGTCGCGATGACGGCGAGCAGCTTTGTCGGGGTGTCGCTCGAGCTCATGCGGGTAAACGAGCTGGAGTGGCGGGACGAGATGCCGATCGTGTTTCACCGCGGCCGAATCACTCGACTCCAGGCTCTGGGGTGATGCATCACGTGAAGGCGGCGCTGGTCGCGTTGCGTGCGGGTCAACCGGTTTTGGTCACTGCGGATGCAGATCGGGAGAGCGAAGGGGATGTCGTTCTCGCGGCGCAGCACGCGTCAGCGGAATGGGTGGCATGGACTGTGCGGAACACGTCGGGCTTGTTGTATGCGCCGATGACGGGTGCGCGGGCGAATGTGTTGGCGTTACCTGCGATGGTGGCATGCAACCAAAATCCGATGCAAACGGCGTCCACGGTGAGGGTAGGGGCCGCGGTAGGGGTCTCCACGGGGGCCAGTGCGGCCGATCGGGCACGGACGCTGCGGGTACTGGCGGATCCTGCGTCGACGGCGGGAGATCTGATCCGTCCGGGGCGCGTGCTGCCGCTGCGGGCACACCCTGGTGGGGTTCTCAAGCGTCGAGGGCCCACGGAGGCAGCGGTGGACCTGTGTGTATTGGCGGGCCTTGCGCCTGTGGGTGTGCTCGCGGAACTGGTGACCGACGACGGGTCGATGATGCGGATGCCGGACATCGAGGATCTCGGCGCACGGCACGGCCTGCCGATACTGACTATCGCGGAGTTGACTGCGTGCCGGCGTGCACATCGGGTTACGGCGGTGACGGTGCCGCAGGATCGGGTCGAGCGTGCCGACGAAACGGTGATTCCGACGCGGTTCGGAGTGTTTCGCGCCATCGGCTACCGGGACCGGGCCACCGGCGCGGAGCATCTGGCGCTGGTCGCGGGTGAGGTCGGTGACGGGTCGTTGGTACGCGTCCACTCGGAATGCCTGACGGGTGAGTCGTTCTCGTCGCAGCGCTGCGAGTGCGGTCCACAACTCGATGCGGCGCTCGCACGCCTGTCTCTCGAGGGCGGCGTGCTGGTCTACCTGCGTGGGCACGAGGGGCGGGGCATCGGGCTGCTAAAGAAGATCTCGGCGTACCAATTGCAGGATGCCGGTCTGGACACGGTGCAGGCGAACCTTCAGCTCGGCGAGCCCCCCCGACGGTCGGGAGTACGGGGGCGCGGGCGGCGATCCTCCGTGATCTCGGTGTGGGTTCGGTGCGGCTGCTGACCAACAATCCGGCGAAGATCGCGGGACTGGAAAAGGACGGGATCGTGGTGTCGAATCGGGTGCCGTTGTACGTGGGGGCAGGTCCGGCAAATGTGCGGTATCTAGAGACGAAGCGGAACCGGATGGGCCACCTACTGCCTGCAGTGGAACAGTCCCAGGGCAGCACTGGCTCTACGGGGTGTACGCGCGTCTCGGAGGGTACGGACCGATCGGGGTGATGGTCGGCGTGTGCAGGCAGATTTAGTTTCCGGTCTTCGGCGCGGGAGAGTCCGGTGGTGGGCGATATCGCGGGAAGTCGACTCGATCGAGGCGGGGCGGGTGCAGGAGGCGAACGAGTCCGCAGAGCGGAGCCGGTGAGTCGAATCGACCCGGACGGGGATTTGCCCGCATTCAGTGCCCCGATCCCGCAGAGCTCGGTCAGCGTGCCAGATTCGGCAACTGCAGATTCGATATTGTTGGCGGCCTCGATGATCCTTCGGCAAGCGTCCTGCCGGCGACCCTGCGAGCACGGACCCGAGCAGCATTTGGCAGCCCGGTCGCGCATCCGCCGTCCGCGGTACGACGCTGATGCCAGCGTCGGGAACACGGTGGATGACGCGGATGCTGTCCTCGTGGGCGGCATCCCCACGGGCTTCGAAAATTCATCATGCCGAGGATCACTGGCGTGACCTTGACCGGTGCCCCGAAGACGCGGAGGTCGTGCAGTCCCATTAGTGTGCTCCCTTGCGGGTCACGGCGACGCGACGCCGGGTGGACGGTTCCGTCAACGACGGCGGCAGGTATCCCTCGTCGGCGGGGCTGATGGTGACGCCAGGGGCGACGATCTCATCGATGCGGTCGAGGATGTCGCCAGTGAGGCGCACGTCGACCGCACCAAGCTGGCCATCGAGGTGCTCCAGGGTCCGCGGACCGATGATCACCGTGCTCACCGCGGGATGCTCGAGTACGAAGGCGATGGACAAATGGATCAGCGACAGGCCCGCGTCGTCGGCGAGCTTGAGCAGTTCCTCGGCGGCCGCGCGCTTGCGCTGGTTGGCGAGCAACGCAGGGTCGTGCCGGTGCGCCTGGCGAGTGAGCCGGCTCGACTCCACGCTGTCCGTCTCGCCCGCCCTGTACCGGCCGGAGAGCCATCCACCGGCAAGGGGGCTCCAGGTGAGGACACCGAGACCGTACTTCTCGGCAACGGGCAGCGTCGCGCGTTCGGCCGTGCGGGCGAGGATTGAGTACGGCGGCTGCTCGGTGACCGGCCGCTGCAGGTTCCGGCGCTCGGCTATCCACTGTGCCTCGACCAGTTGATGCGGTTCGAACGTGGTGGTACCGAAGTAGCGGATCTTGCCCTGCCGTACCAGGTCGGTGAGCGAACTAAGCGTTTCGTCGATGTCGGTGTCCGGGTCGGGGCGGTGGACCTGGTAAAGATCGAGGTGGTCGGTCTGGAGGCGGCGGAGGCTGTCTTCGACGGCCTTGAAGATCCATCGGCGGGAGTTGCCGCGGTGGTTGGGATCGGACCCGATCGGACCGTGGAACTTGCTGGCGAGGATCACATCGTCTCGGCGACCCGTCAGGGCTTTACCGACGATTTCCTCGTTCTCGCCCTGCGAGTAGACGTCCGCGGTGTCGACGACGTTGATGCCGGCGTCCAGGGCGCGGTGGATGATGCGGGCCGCGGCGTTGTGGTCGGTGTTCGCCCAGGCGCCGAAGTTCATTGCGCCGAGGGTCAGGGGGCTCACCTTCACTCCGGTACGGCCGAGGTTGCGGTATGTCATGGGGTGCTCTGCTGTCTGTCGTGGGCTCAGGAGGTCGCGAACGAGTTGGTGGGCTCGGGATAGCCTCGGAGAGTGAGTGACTCGAAGCCGGTCCGGTGCAGGTTGCGGTTCTGGAGGAGGGGGACCATGTGGTCGACGAAGTTCTCGAGATAGTGGGGGCAGGACGGCGGTGTCGACGGTGAACCCGTCGACGGCGTCAGACCGCTACCACGTCTCGATATGGTCGGTTACCTGCTCCGGGGGTACCGACCTCTCGCGATAGCCGGTGAGGGAGCGGTCCCTCTACGGCGAAGAGCCTCGCCGCGGTGCGCGGCGGATTGCACCATGTCGAGGCTGGCGAACCGCGCCGACTCGTGGTCGCCGATCACCGCGCCGTCTCTCAGCTGTCCCCCAGCTTCTTCGTGAGTACGACGTACCCACCGGACCGGCGATAACGCTCGTCACGTTCCGAAAGGTGTTCGATCCCGAAGTTGCGGAGGACGTTCGGTTCAAACGTGGTCACGCCGTTCCAGCCGGTGCGGCCGCGACGTAGTCGAGGGACAGGATGCGCCGAGCCAGGTTGGACGGCAGGGTCAGCGACGACGACGCGGAGGCGGTTGGTCCTCCCAAGAGCCGCGGAGTGCCAACTCATTGGCACGAACCCGACTGACGGCCTTGGCATTCACCCATTCCTCCGAGACATTTTCACTGGGTGACCCCCGGAACTGGAATCTGAGCTCCAGTTATGGCGGAAGCGGCATCGCTGAACAAGAATTCGATGACATCCGCAATATCGGTCGGCGCTACCCAGTCCTTGCGAGGCGAATCAGGCTGGCTGTCCCGATTCCCTGGCGTGTCGATCACCGAGGGGAGAACGGCATTCACGCGAACACCCGCATCGGCATACTCCACAGCAATTGCACTCACCAGTGCCCACACGGCCGCCTTTGATGTGATGTATCCGGCTGCGCCGGAGAACGGATCGAACGCAGCCTTCGTGGAGACAGCAACAATCGACCCGCCGCCCGCGTCGATCAGATATGGAAGTGCAGCCTGCGTTGTTAGATAGGTTGGGCGAAGGTTAAGCCGCATCAGTTTGTCAAAGGCGTCGATTGGCGTCTCGTGCATTCTTCCACCCATCGCGAACCCGCCGACCAGGTTCGCTACCGCAGTCAATGGGGCGTCGGGTCGCCCCCCTGCCAGATGAGCGACCTCGGTAACGCTGCCCGGATCGAATAGATCGGCTTGAATTAGTTCGAGGTGGGAGTGGTGTCCAAGGCGTTCGAGCTCGTGTTCAACCATCCATGGAACCACGACCCTCCAACCTTCGGCGAGCAGCTTCTTCGTCACCGCTGATCCGAGACCTCCGGTCCCACCAGTTACCAGCGCAGTTCGCTTCATTCGTCATGTCCTATCATCGATGATACCCGTTGTCTTAGTTTGGTTCTGACATGGTTCGGCCACCTGCTGTGAATCTCCGAAACGCGCGCTGCCTGGCACTGTAAGCACAGACAGAGGCCCCATTGACTACTCGGGCGGCCTTGGTGAAGTTACGGTCAAGCCCTCACCGATCTGGAGGTCGGCGACTCTTTCGACACTCAGGTGATAGTGACACCGCCGTCGACTACGATCGTTTGTCCGGTGACGTAACCCGCGGCCGCGGACACCAACCATATGAGTGTCGCCGCCAGTTCACTCGACTCGCCGGTACGACCAAGGACCATCCTCGAAGCCAATGTCTCAAGGTAGCGATCGTGGTACTGGTCGGTCATTTCGGTGGCGAAGAAGCCTGGAGCAATAGCGTTGACGCGAATCCCTTTACGCGTACCCCATTGTTGCGCTCGATCCCTTGTCAGCCCAATGACGCCGGCTTTGCTGGCGCTGTACGCGGCCTGCGGGAGGCCGGCGGTGGTGAGCCCCAAGATGCTAGAGATGTTCACGATGGAGCTGCCGGGACGCATCACTCGTCCGCAGGCCTGGCTGGTCCAGTATGCGCCGTTGAGATTAGTGTCTATCGCGGAACGGAATTGGTGTCGAGTCTCGCGGGTAGCGGGGTACGCAGTTGCGATGCCGGCGTTGTTGACAAGAATGTCGCCCCTGCCGAACTCTGTCATTGCTGCGTCGACTAGATCGGAACACTGGCCAGGGTCTGCGATGTCAGTCGCCACGGTGAACGCACGGCGTCCGGCAGCACGAACGATCCTGGCCGTGTCGTCGAGCTTGTCAGCACGTCGGGCAGCGAGAACCACGTCCGCGCCGGCCTCAGCAAGTGCCCTGGCGAACGCGACGCCCAGCCCGGACGAAGCGCCGGTCACGATGGCTGTTCGGCCTTCCAGGCGGAAGGACTCGAGCACACTCATGGGGTCTCCTGAGAGTCCAGGACCAGCGAGGGTCCATGTCGAAAAGCTGTTCGGTCCATATCTGTGAGCACGTCAATCTGCAGACTGACCGTTGGCAGCTAGTACCTGCAGTGATTAGTGACTTGCCACCGAAGGCGTGGGTGATGTCGCCGATTTGGCGGTCCACGCTCTCATAGCCGATTTGGCGGTCCACGCTCGCATAAGGTTGTCGCGCAGCAATCTCTTTAAGTTTCGTACTTGCGGTGGTTCCACTTCCCGTGGCTGGAGGGCAGTTCCGATCAGCGAGAGGTACCTGACGCGACGCAGGCCGAATGCTACGAGAAGTTCTTCTGCACTTGAACCCCCGTATGGGGCCCACCTAATAGCGAACTCGACAAGGGCCCTGTCGGATGGTTCCAATGAGTTGGCAGCTTCGAGAAATCTGCAGATTTCGAGGCACCGCCGTAGCCAGACGACATCGAGTTGGCGACTGGCCGCATCCTGCGCTTGCGTCGATATGGGATCCGTCATGTCGTTTACTGGAAAAGCTCTCTCGGAACCTCGTCGTTGCATTGCCTCCCCTTGCTGAAGCTACCGGCGCCAGGCAACTATAATCGAACACTGCTTGGAAAGCTACCGCGCCGTTGGAGAGGCGATCCTCGACTTCCGGGTTGGGATGCCACGTTCGTGTCCACTCGAACTCGAATGGCCCTGCCCGCCTCCGGTCGTGGACTCCGACCCTGTCCATCCCACGCGGCGCAGCTCTCAGAACGGCAGCAAGATCATCTCCCGCACACTCCACGTGTTCCAAAACGACACGCAGGCATGGAGCCGGCACCGAAAGTTGGCCAGAACCAACTTTCAGAGGTCGTTGACCCGTCGCCGATTCGCCTGTCGGCTGAGCCCCGTTTGCGCTCTCTTACGGTCAGCTTCGATCACAAATGCAGGACGTCCTGGCCCGACCACGCCCCGACAGACCCTGCGGGGAGACCGCCGGAGCATATGCCTCCACGATTTCAGTTCCGCCCGCGACAAACGCCGACAATCACCACCACGGCGCCCGGTAGCGCCCGTTACTTGACCCCGACGGCCGCTCAGCGCGGTCATCCAAAGGACAGCACGGCAGCGCCCGCGCCACCCGCCCTCAGCCATCTACGATCTACGCTCGACTCTCGGTGCGCTCGAAGGTAGGCAAATGGAACCCAATCGGGTCTTCGACCGTGTAGACCCTCGAAGCAAGTATCCAGGCTCTGATTGTTTCGCAGTCAGCCGGCTGCTCTCTCGGCACATGATCGGCGACATTCTCGGCAATCGCTCACCTGCTGACCATGCCCTTTGAGAATCCTCACTTCAGCAGTATCTCAATGTCTCACACCGTCGGTCAGATGCCATCGGCATGCCGGTCGACCCGCTGGGCATGGGCACCACCGATGCCTGGGCCGGGCCGCCGCGGTGTGGTGGTGGGACAGCGGATGAGCTTGCTTCAGGGATGTTCCCGAGTCGCTGCAGTCCTGCCATATTCGCTCGTTGTGGCGGGCCGTTGGATCAAGTTGGTCCAATGGCCACGGCACTTTCGCAGGTGGACTTCGTTCGCTAGATACGGATCCTTCTGCGATTGAGTACTTTGGCGGTCTCTGTACCTAGCTTCAGCAACTGCCGATGGCATAAATCGTTGAGGACATCTACGTCCGAACGCAACTCAGGTATTGGAACACCGAGTGCTATGAGGCCGGCGTCGGCGTGCGCTCGGGCTGAGTTCGGACCGAACCGGTGGACCACCGTGTCCGCCGACGTTGCTGCCACGCACGTTGTGCCCTTGCCAGCGGAGTCAGCCAGGAAGGTTCGTTTGTGTTCGCGCGCAGCGAGGAACAGGGCGTCGAAAGCATCTGTCGTCGCATAGGGTAAATCGGGGAGGACAATCGCCACAGGCCCCGAATGCCGTGTGTTTCGCAACTGCGCGATACCGAGCTCAACTGCCGCCGCGAGACCAGTCTCACTGTCCGCCACGATATCGCATCGTGCCTGAACACACCTGCGAATAGTTGCGTCGTCCGACACCACAACGATCCGATCCACAACGTCGCTGCCTTCGAGCGCGGCGACCGCATCGAGGAAGAACGCGAGCGCGAGTTCCCGGCGCAGTGCATCCGAATCTGTGAGGAGACGGCTCTTACCCGTTTTCAGGGATCGGATGGGCACGACGACTCCGTAGTGGTCGGTCGCGGTTGTGATCATAGGAGGGAGCTGATCATGTTCCGTCGGGTGTGGGTGGTGGTGCGTTCGCGGGCCGGGCGGCCGATTCCCTCGGCGATGGCCCGCAGTTCGGCGACGGTCTTCTCGGATCCGTGCTCCGAACCCGCCATCCGGGAGATGGTCTCCTCCATCAGGGTGCCGCCGAGGTCGTTGGCGCCGCCCTGCAACATCACCTGGGTACCGGTGACCCCCAGCTTGACCCAGCTGGTCTGGATGTTCGGGATCCGCCCGTGCAGCATGATCCGGGCCAGGGCGTGGACGGCCCGGTTGTCCCGGTTGGTCGGGCCCGGACGCGACGCGCCCGCCAGATACAGCGGCGCACTCTGATGCACGAACGGCAGCGGCACGAACTCGGTGAATCCGCCTGTCCGGTCCTGGATTCCGCGCAGCACCCGCAGATGCCCGACCCAGTGCTTCGGGTTGTCGACGTGCCCGTACATCATCGTCGAACTCGACCGCAGACCCAGCTCGTGTGCGGTGGTCACCACCTCGATCCAGGTGGCGGTGGGCAGCTTGCCCTTGGTGAGCACCCAGCGCACCTCGTCGTCGAGGATCTCCGCGGCGGTGCCGGGAATGGTGTCGAGACCGGCCTCGCGCAGTTCCGTCAACCAGTCCCGGATGCTCTGCCCGCCGCGGGAGGCGCCGTTGACGATCTCCATCGGGGAGAACGCGTGCACGTGCATCGACGGCACCCGCGCCTTCACCGCGCGCACCAGATCGGCGTACCCGGTGACCGGGAGTTCCGGGTCGATGCCACCCTGCATGCAGACCTCCGTCGCGCCCGCGACGTGCGCCTCCCAGGCCCGGTCCGCGACCTCGCCGGTGGACAGCGTGAACGCGTCCGCGTCACCCTTGCGCTGCGCGAACGCGCAAAAGCGGCACCCGGTGTAGCAGATGTTGGTGAAGTTGATGTTCCGGTTCACCACATAGGTCACCTCGTCGCCGACGGCGTCCTTGCGGAGCGCATCCGCCAGCGCCACCATCGCCTCGAGCCCCGGACCCTCCGCCGTCGCCAACGCCAGGTACTCGTCGTCGGTGCAGCCCGCCGGATCGCGCTCGGCGCTGCGCAGCGCCGCGAGGACGTCCGTGTCCACCCGCACCGGGCCGCTCAACTCCAGCACCTGCTCGCGGACGGTCTCCCAGTCCCCGAACGCACTGCCGAGGTCGCTGCGCGTCTCGGTGTTGCGGCCCTCGGTGTCGATCTCGGTGTTCAGATCCACCCGGCCCGCCGACTCCCAGGACTCGTCCGGCTCCTGCCACGGCAACCCGACCGGCGTCGTGTCGAGCTTCGCCAGCCCGGTGTGCGGGTCCGCGAGGGCCTGCACGTGCCCGGTGATCCGCGGATCGATCCACGGCGAGCCGGCCAGCACGAACTGCGGCTGCGCCGCCGTGCGCTCGGTGAGCTCGAACCCGGCCTCCGCCGTGATCTCGGCCAGGGTGTCCAGGTTCGGCCACGGCCGCTCCGGGTTCACGTGGTCCGGGGTCAGCGGCGACACGCCGCCCCAGTCGTCGACACCCGCACCCAGCAACGCCAGGCACTCGGTGTTCGACACCAGGTTGGGCGGCGACTGGATGCGCATCCCCGGGCCCAGCAGCAACCGGGACACGGCGATGGTCGCGAGAAACTCCTCGAGACCCGCGTCCGGGGCATCGCGCATCGCGGTGTCGGGCTTGGCGAGGAAGTTCTGGACGATCACTTCCTGAACGTGCCCGAACGCCTTGTGCGACTTACGGATCGCCATGATCGATTCCGCCCGTTCCCGCACGGTCTCGCCGATACCCACCAGAATGCCCGTCGTGAACGGCACACTCAACCGACCGGCGTCGGTGAGCGTGCGCAACCGCACCGCCGGATCCTTGTCGGGGCTGCCGTAGTGGCACTCGCCCTTGTCGGTGAACAACCGGGTGGACGTCGTCTCGAGCATCATGCCCATCGACGGGGCCACCGGCTTGAGGCGGGAGATCTCCTCCCACCTCATCACACCCGGGTTCAGGTGCGGCAGCAGCCCGGTCTCCTCGAGGACACGGATCGACATCGCACGCAGGTAGTCCAGCGTCGAATCGTAGCCCCGCTCGTCCAGCCACTGCTTGGCCTCCGGCCACCGATCCTCGGGACGGTCGCCCAGTGTGAAGAGGGCTTCCTTGCAGCCCAATTCGGCACCCTGCCGGGCGATCTCCAGCACCTCGTCCGGTTCCAGATACGCGCCGCGCCCCTCGGCCCGCAACTTGCCGGGCACGGTGACGAACGTGCAGTAGTGGCACTTGTCCCGGCACAACCGGGTCAACGGAATGAACACCTTGCGCGAATACGTGACAGCCCTGGGTCTGCCCGCCGCCAGCAACCCGGCGTCCCGGACCTTCGCCGCCGACGAACACAGGTCGGCCAGGTCGTCGCCACGGGCCTGCAGCAGGGTCGTCGCCTCGTCCACGTTCAGAGTGGCGCCGTCACGGGCACGTCGCAACACCCGCCGCATCGCCGACGAAGCCTCGATGTATGTGGCCTTTGAGCATTCTTCAGTCAACACATGTCCTGTCTACGGCTTTACATTCCGAACGAGGAACCAGGAGGATGACCCGCTTCGCTGGCATTTGGATCGAGAGCGTGCGTATCGCCAGCGAGCACAAGAACCCCGACGTCCCGCATACCGCGCAGAGGGCAACTCGCGTCGCTATTGGATTGGATTGTGCGCTCGCCAGCAGATGATCGCAACGTCCGGCCGCAGTCGTCACTCCCCGGACTAGAGGAATCTGGTGCTCTCCCCACGTCCCGCATCCTTTGGAGCGTCCTGCGCTCTTCCTCGGTGTAGCCGCCCCAGATACCGTGGCGTTCGTAGGCTTCGAGTGCGTAGTTGAGGCACCTCGCGCGCACGGGGCATCGTAGGCAGATACGTTTGGCTGCACGTATCCGACTCGCGCGTGGTTCGCCTCGTTCGTTGTCGGGATGGAAGAACACCGTGGGATCGGCGTCCCGGCACGCGGCGGACAGTTGCCAATCCCAGGACTCTGCGCTCGGCGACGGAAGCCGTACCGCTAATGCAGACAAACGTGTTGTCCTCTCGCCCGTTGGTAGGCGCGTATCAACCCTGCGGTGGAGCTATCCCCGACATAAGCTGCGCCGTCTGTGTCCCAGAGGGCAGTGCCCAATTCCAGAGCAGATGTCTTGCCGAGTTCGACTCCCCACTGGTCGAACGAGTCGATGCCCCATACGATTCCTTGTACGAATACTTGGTGTTCGTACAAGGCGATCAACTGCCCGAGCGTCGACGGCGTGAGCTTCGTGCCCAAGATTGTTGTCGAAGGCCTGTTTCCCGGCATCACCTTGTGTGGGACGAGCTCGGCGGGTGTCCCGTCTTCGGCGATCTCCGCTTCGGTCCTGCCGAACGCGAGAACTTTCGATTGTGCGAAGAGGTTCGCGGTCAACACATCGTGCATGGATCCGATGCCGTCGAGGGTGGGTAGATCCTCCACCGGCTCCGTAAATCCCACGAAGTCGACGGGAATCAGGTGTGTACCCTGGTGCAGGAGCTGATGGAACGCATGCTGTCCGTTCGTGCCTGGTTCTCCCCAGAAAACTTCACCTGTGAAGGTTCCGACCGGAGTACCGTCCGCTCGCACCGATTTACCATTCGATTCCATGGTCAGTTGTTGCAGGTACGCCGGAAACCTGGCCAGGTCGTTCGCGTACGGCAGCACAGCCCGCGAGTCGGCACCGAAGAAGCTCGAGTACCACACACCGAGCATGCCGAGGATGACGGGCGCATTCGATTCCAATGGCGCGGTGCGGAAATGCTCGTCGATCGCCCGCATTCCGCCGAGGAACTCGGTGAACCGTTCCCGTCCGATCGCGATCATCACCGACAGTCCGACGGCGGACCCGACCGAGTACCGTCCGCCCACCCATTCCCAGAAGCCGAACATGTTGTCGGCGGCGATGCCGAATGCGGTGACCCGTGCAGCGTCGGTGGACACCGCGACGAAATGGCTCGATACCGCATCCTCCCCCAGCGCGCCGGTGATCCAGCGTCGGGCAGCGGAGGCGTTCGTCATCGTCTCCAGCGTGGAGAAAGTCTTGGAGACAACGACGAACAGCGTGGTACGCGGGTCCAGGTCGGTCAGATTCGACAGCAGATCCGCGGGGTCGATATTGGAGACGAACCGTACCTCAGGCCCGTCGACGTAGTGACGCAAGGCGCGATAGGCCATGGCCGGACCGAGGTCGGATCCACCGATTCCGATGTTCACCACGGTACGAATGCGCTCGCCAGTGGCCCCGCGCCACACACCGGACCGGACACGATCGGTGAACTCACCCATCTGCCCCAGCACCGCGTGCACGTCCTCGATCACGTTCTGTCCGTCGACGATCAGCTCGCGCTCGGGGTTCGCGCGCAGAGCAGTGTGCAGAACAGCCCGGTCCTCGGAGGTGTTGATATGGTCGCCGGTGAACATCGCCTCACGGTGGCGTTCCACTCCGGCGACCCGGGCGAGGTCGAGGAGCAGGCCCACCGTCTCGCGCGTGACACGATGCTTGCTGTAATCGATGTAGAGATCGCCGGCCGTGACATTCAGATTTTCGCCCCGATGGGGGTCGGCGTCGAAAAGTTGTCGAAGGTGCGTGGCCGCGACTTCCCAGTGGTGATCGGACAGTTTCTGCCACAGCGGTGTCGTGGTGATGTTGTGTGTCATGCGAGTCCTCGCAGCCGCGGGGCAAGGTCTTTCTCGAACAACTCGAGGAACCGTTTCTGATCGTGGCCCGGAGCGTGGAAGACCAGGTGGTTCAACCCGGCATCGAGATACGGGCGGATCTGCGCCACCGCCTCATCCGGATCCGACGCCACGATCCACCGCTTCGCGACCTGCTCGATCGGCAACGCATCCGCCGCCTTCTCCATCTCGATCGGATCATCGATGCTGTGCTTCTGCTCCGGCGTCAACGACAACGGCGCCCAGAACCGCGTGTTCTCCAGCGCCAACTCCGGATCCGTGTCGTACGAAATCTTGATCTCGATCATCTTGTCGATCTCCGCCACATCACGGTCGGCCTTCTCCGCCCCCTCCGCGACCGCAGGCATCAACTTCTCCGTGTACAACTCCATGCCCTTCCCGGACGTGCAGATGAACCCGTCACCGCTACGACCGGCGTACCGGGCCACCACCGGACCACCCGCGGCGATGTACACTGGAATCCCACCCTCGGGCACGTCGTAGATCGACGCCCCCTTCGTGGTGAAGTACTCACCCTCGAAGTCGACCCGATCGCCCAACCAGAGTTCACGCATCAACCGGACCGCCTCCCGCAGCCGCGCGAACCGCTCCTTGAACTCCGGCCACTCCCCCGCGAAACCCGTCGCGATCTCGTTCAGCGCCTCACCGGTACCCACCCCGAGCATGATCCGCCCCGGGTACAGACACCCCATCGTCGCGAACGCCTGCGCCACCACCGCCGGGTTGTACCGGAACGTCGGCGTCATCACCGACGTCCCCAACTGCAACCGCTCCGTCCGCTCCCCGACCGCCGTCATCCACGCCAACGAGAACGGCGCATGACCACCCTCGTGCCGCCACGGCTGGAAATGATCCGACACCGTCGCCGAATCCATACCGTGTGCCTCCGCCAGAACACCCAGCTCCACCAACTCCCGCGGACCGAACTGCTCCGCAGACGCCTTGTAACCCAACTTGATCATGACTGCACCGCCTCCAAGGTCCGGACCTGATGTCCGCCGAATTGCTGTCGTAGAGCCGAAACCGCCTTCATGGCAGGCGAGTCCGGCTGTCGGGATGAGAAACGCGCGAACAGGGCGGCCGAGATCACCGGCACCGGCACGGCGTGCGCGATGGCCTCCTCGACGGTCCACCGGCCCTCACCCGAATCTTCGGTGTATCCGGATATCGAGCTCAATCCCGGGTCCTGCCGAAGCGCAGCGACGAGAAGGTCGAGTAACCAGGAGCGCACCACGGTGCCCTTCTGCCACGCCCCCATCACAGCGTCGGGGGCAGTGATTCGGGGTTCGGCGGCCAGCAGTTCGTAGCCCTCGGCGTACGCCTGCATCAAGCCGTACTCGATACCGTTGTGCACCATCTTGGCGTAGTGGCCGGCACCGACCGGCCCCGCATGAACGAAACCCTCGTCCCGGCTTCCCGCCGGTCTGAGTGCATCAAAGATCGGCATCGCCCGCGCAACATCCGCCTCGTCACCGCCCACCATCAGGCCGTAGCCCTCTTCCAGGCCCCACACACCCCCCGACACCCCGCAGTCCACATACCCGATTCCACGCTCACGGAGGACATTTGCGTGCAACTCATCATCGGAAAAACGTGAGTTGCCGCCATCGATCACGAGATCACCTTCCCCCAACAGCCCGCCCAGCTCAACGAGCACCGAGCGGGTCGGCTCGCCCGCCGGAACCATCACCCACACCACCCGCGGGCTAGCGAGACGAGCCACCAACTCATCAAGTGACTCAACATCCCGGATCGACGGATCGGCATCGAATCCGATGACCTCATGACCCGCGGCGCGAACACGCTCCCGCATGTTCGCGCCCATCCGCCCCAGACCTACCAAACCCAACTGCATCGGGAAGCTCCTCGATATTGCTCATACGACCGGCGCGGGACACACTCACCCACTGCTGCACGAATTCGCGCATTGAGTGCACGCAATCATGCCGTTCAGCCGGATGAACTGTCAATATTCGCGCACAGAACGCTAGAATCGTGGTGCCCACGCATGCCGATCGCCCAGGAGAGTTTCGTGTCAGCATCCGAAAGACGAGGTCAGATACTCCAGCGCCTCCAGGTCGACGGCTACGTCGAGGCCAAAGTTCTCTCGCTCGAACTCGGAGTCGACACGTCCACGATCCGGCGCGACCTCGACACCCTGGTTCGTGCCGGCCAAGCCGAACGAACCCACGGAGGGGCCCGTCCCACCACCGGCGCGTCATCCGAGATCCCCTACGCGGTGAAGGAAACCGAACGCCGAAGAGAAAAAGTTGCGATCGCGTGTCTTGCCGCACAGAAGGTGACCGATGGCCAAACCATCATTCTCGACAGCGGGTCGACCACATACCAAGTCGCTCTCGAGCTTCGCCACAAAGCGGATTTGACGATCATCACCAACGACCTCCGGATCGGGAAATATATGGCCACCATCCCCGGCATCCGACTGCTTGTCACAGGTGGCGAGCTGCTCGGATCCGTCTTCACCCTCGTCGGTGAACGCGCCGTGGACTTTCTATCCGACTACTCCGCCGACTGGGCCTTCCTCGGAGCAGACGCCATCGACCCCATCGCAGGTATCACCAACACCAACACCCTCGAAGTCCCACTCAAACGAGCCATCATCTCCGCTGCCGCACACACCGCCGTCGTCACCGACAGTTCCAAATTCGGGCAGCGAGCCCTCGCCAAAGTCGCAGCGATCAACGAGATCGACATCATCCTCACCGACACCGGACTCCCGAGCGATCAGGCCGAATGGTTCGGCGACAAAGTCGCCCGAGCGAGTGTCACTGGCGACTGAACCACGCGGCTAGCTGTAATTCCTGGGGACGTTGTGACCGCCGACGCGGTCGTTAGGGGGACTGCCCTGAGTTGCTGCGCAGCGGTGACGAACACCTCGAGCGCGGCACAGTTGCACGCTGTGTCAGCTGTTCGCCCCGACTACTGCGCTGCGGTGCGCCGCGGCTGGTGTGCAGCGAACACCGCCACCGTTCCGACCACGGTGATGTCGACGGTCTCGAATGCTGCCGACAGGGCGGTGCGCAGCCCGCCCTCGTCGTCGGTGGTGTTGTCGAATGCCTTGATCGGCCCGTTGTAGAGGGCGCACAGGGCGCGCCCGAACAGGTTGTGCTGTACTCCGGTCCCGAGGATGGTGGAGCCGAAGAACACCCCGTCGTCGGCGACGACCTGGGCGATGTGCCCGAACGCGTGCCCCTTTTCGGGCCAGGTTCCGGGCACGCAGTGGAACACGAAGTTCGCTGCCACGGAATTGAATACGCCCACGGCGGGGTCGATGGGGGCGAGGATGCTGCCGGTGTGCACGGCGGGGTGATGCCGCGTTCGGCGAGGCGGCCGGTGGTCATTGCCATCGTGTTGGTGTTGAGGTCCATCAGGGTGATCTCGGGCGCTGCGGTGGGGTAGGTGGCGTGGCGGAGATACCAGCCGGTGCCGGGGCCGATGTCGAGGTGCCGGCCGCCGAGGTGGGTGTTGTAGTGGGTCAGGAGCCGTTCGCGGGGGCAGCGCCAGGCGTAGGTGTTGCTCCACTTCAGCACGAACGTGTCGTAGGCGGCCAGGACGGCGCGGCTGTATTTTCGGCTCCGTCCTTCTCCGCCTGTGTGACCTCACCAGCTGCCATTTGTGTGTTCCCCTGTGTCGTTGATGTGCGAAGCCGATCCCCCGCAAGCCGTGGACGATCGTAGCGGTCATGGCGTCCTCGGTGTACCACATTCCTGCACGGGCTCCCCCCTCCCGACACATGCACACACTCTCCCCAGCATCCGTTGGTGGACAGACAGGTTCGTCAGTTCACGACCGCCTAGATGTCAGGGTTATGAAGAGTGATCATTCGGCGCGGCGGCGGCGCCATTTGGGGATGTCGGTGCGCGCGCCCTGGCTGGGCCTGTTGTTCGCCCACTCGATGATCTCCGAACGCTTCCACAGCGGAGTGCGGCCGATCTTTTCCACCGGCGCCGGAGCTTGCCCACGGGTGACGTATCCGCGGAATGTCGAGGCGGACAGTTCGGTGCTGGTTTCCTCCTTGATCAACTCGAGGACCTGATCGGTGGTCAGTCGATGTGGGTTGGCCATCGTCGTGAGAGTCCTTCCTGTTCTTCGTCTTCTCCGGCGACACGGGAGATCGTTCGGTTGCGAGCCACGTCGCTAACAATACAGCGATACCTTGCAAGGTACGACTGCGCGCCCCTCGCTGACATACTCGCTGCACCCTCCGCCGACGCGATACAGGCCACCCTGATCGGCGGACGCTGGGCTACCCGGACTAGAGCGACTAGAGGCTCGAGGTGGCTCACCCTCACCGGCGGCCCGGGCGGAGCACACTACGACGACGGAGGAATGGCGAGATCGGATACCGAAGGCTCGTCGAGGACTACCCCCGCCGAGGGGCAGGCAGGCTTCTATGATGTCAGGCCCGGGTCCGCCCAACCCCAAGGCAACCCTGATCGCCGTGGTCCACGAGCCCGAGTTCGTAAACGTCCTGGCGGCCGAACCACAGGACTTGCCGATGTCCCACGCCCTCGTCGCCGGTCATTGCCTGGCCCTCCCTTGGAGAGCGCCGGAGGTGTGTCGGCAGGCCACCTCCGCGGATTCCGTTGATTGCGGGACGGCGACGAGGCCTGCGGTGGTTAGAGCCAGGCGAGGGCGGCGACGACGAGGGCCTCGGTGCCGGTGTCGAGGGTGGGTTGGACCACCGGGGCGAAGGTCGCCGAATGATTGACCGGGACATCCTCCGATATCCGCCCGGCCCGCTCCGCGGTGCGGTAGGTCGGGGTCGATGCCACCGAAACCCCAGTACGTGTACGGCACGCCGAGCGCGGTGGGGATGTCGCTGAAGTCCTCGCTCGCGGTCTGCATCGGCATCACCCCACTGCGGTCACCGAAATGCTCGGCGAACGCGGCCGCGACCCGGGTGGTGGTGTCCGGGTCGTTGACGGTGGGCGGGAATCGGTCGAAAAACTCGAACTCCGGGTCCTTCGGCGACCGAGAGGCCTGGAATTCGGGGACGACGATCCGGCGGATGGCGCCCAGGATCGCGGTGCGGGTCGCGTCGCCGTAGGTCCGGAGGTTGAGCTGCAGGACCGCGTGGTCGGGAATGACGTTGCTCTTGGTTCCGGCGGTGATGCTGCCGACGGTGAGGACCGCCGCCTCCCCCGGCGCCGTCTCACGGGAGATCACGGTTTGCAACCGGATCACGATCATCGCGGCCAACACCACCGGGTCGACCGTGGCCGGGGATCCGCCGAGCTCCGCGGCCGACGTCTACGGCCTGGGCGCCACCTTGTGACGGCGCCGGTGGCGGTCTCGAAGCCGCCGCTGATGTGCGCGATGCCGAAGTCAGCCAACTCCGGCTCGCCGTACTCGGTGAGCAGGATGTTCGCCGGTTTGACGTCCCGGTGCAGGATGCCGAGCCGGTGCGCCGTCTCCACCGCACCGGCCATCTTCACCCCCAGCCGCAACGCCTGATCCAACGGCCGTGGACCGTCGCGGCGGATCCGCGCGTCGAGGGAATCTTGCGAGTGGTAGGGCACGATGTAGGGCCGGCCGCTGTCGGTGGCGCCGACCTGCAGAATGTTGACGATGTTCGGGTGCCCGGTCAGCTGGCCCATCGCCCGCTGCTCCCGGAAGAATTGGGCCCGGTTCTCCTCGTCGAGTTCGACGGTGAGCACCTTCACCGCCACCGTGCGATCCAGATCCGACTGGGTGCAGCGGTACACCACCCCGAACCCGCCACGGCCGATCTCCTGAACATCGTCGAAGCCCGTGCCAGCCAACTCCGCGGCCGAGGTCGGCGAATACCGCTGAGTGTCGAGCGGATCACCTTCACCCATCGGACGGTCTACTCACCCCATCGGCTCGTGGTTCCCGTGCGCTGGTCCCGACGGCGCGGCCAGCGCAGATGCAATCGTGGACTCACCTCTCAATGGCGTGCTCTCAAGCATATCGCCGGCGACGACCACGCCGAGATGCGCTGGGCCGTGGCCCGGTGGACCGATGCCGGCTGTGGCATCGGCCCACCGGACCGCGATCCCGTCGCTCTCATGCGGTGAGCACGGACTCCACGGCTGCGAGCGCGATCTGCTCATCTTCGCTGTAATGGGCCCCGCTGACGCCGACCGCGCCGATCACGCCGAGTTCGGGATGGCTGACCTGCTCGCCGCCGCCGAAGACGGCGTAATCCGGAACATTCGTCATGCCATGGAGCAGCGCCGGGTCGGTCTTGATGAAATCGAAGAATGCTCCGGTGTTGAATCCGGAGGTGGCCGCGGTGCGTGCCTTGCGAACTGCGATGTCGGTGGACAGCACCGATGCACCCTCCATCCGTTGGTAGGCCTTGAGTACGCCGTTCGGGTCGGTGACCGCAATGGTCACGGCCAGTCCCAGCTCTTGTGCCTTCTGCAGACCGGCTTCGATCGCCGCGTTAGCCGCGCGGAGGGTGATGGTGTTGGTGGCGAAACTGGGTGACGTCATGATCGTGTCTCTTTCTCTTCTGAGTGGTACTTCGAGGCCAGGTCTTCCGCGGCCGTGTGTAGTCCCGGTTGCCGAACTCCGTGGCCGTGCCGCCGTCTGCCGGACCAGGGCGAAATCGATACCTCGGCGGGCTTTGTGAACTTCGAGTTTTCAATCTTCTCGGGCCGGATTGCCCAGTTCAGGTCGCTCTTTGTTCGCGTGCGGACGGGCTTGCGCTCGCTCGGTGTGCACGTGCGAGGTTGAACGGGTGGACGTCGTCGTCGCTGGTGTCTGGGAGTTGACCTCCTCCGCACGTCGTCGATCACAGGGCGGGGCCGGTTTTTCGGAGATCTTTGCGAAGAATCTTGCCGGAGGCTGATTTCGGGATCAGGTCGATGAACTCGACCGCCCGCACCTTCTTGTGCGGGGCGACCTGGTCGGCGACGAAGTCGATGACCTCGCATTCGGTCAGGTCGGTGTCGGGTTGTTTGACGACGAAGGCCTTGGGAATCTCCTCGCCGGTCTCCTGCTCGATCACGCCGATCACTGCGACGTCGGCGATCTTGGGATTGGTCAGCAGCAACGCCTCGAGCTCGGCCGGTGGCACCTGGTAGCCCTTGTACTTGATGAGCTCTTTGAGCCGATCGACGATGTAGACCACACCGCCGGCATCGACCTGTGCGAGGTCACCGGTGTGCAAAAAGCCGTCGGCGTCGATGGTGTCGGCGGTGGCCTGCGCGTTGTTGAGGTACCCGAGCATCACGTTCGGTCCCTTGATCCACAGCTCACCCGGCTGCGACAGTCCCTCGGCCGGTATCGCGACCTCCTCGCCGGTGGCCGGGTCGACGATCTTGTTCTCGGAGTTGGGGATCGCCCACCCGGTCGACGACAATGGCGGATCCTCACGACCGAGAATGGCGGGGGTGTCGAACGGGATGAGGTGGCTGACCGGCGACAACTCGCTCATGCCGTAGCCCTGCACCATGTGCAGATCCAACCGTGTCGCGACCGCCTTGCCCAGCTCGTCGTCGAGCGGCGCGGCTCCCGACATCATCGTGTGCAACGAGGAGAGGTCGTAGTCGTCGACGATCGGGTGCTTGGCCAGCGCCACCGCCACCGGTGGCGCGATGTAGGCCGCCGTGACCTGGAACTTCTGGATGTTCTCCAGGAACTCGACCAGATCGAACTTGGGCATGATCACCAGCCGCGCCCGGCTGTGAAGCGCAGCGTTCAACAACATCGTCATGCCGTAGATGTGGAAGAACGGCAACACTGCGATCACCACATCGTCCGGTGTCATGCCCTGCAGCGGCTTGATCTGGGCCACGTTGGCGACCAGGTTCCGGTGGCTCAGGGCCACGCCCTTCGGGTCGCCGGTGGTGCCCGAACTGTAGGGCAGTACCGCGATGTGTAGGGCGGGATCGATGGTCACCTCCGGCGCGGCCAACTTGGGCTCCAGCAGATCGACGAAATTAGGATGATTCGACTTTCCCTGTCCCACACCGTCGAGGATGATGAGGTTCTCGTCCGGGATGCCAACCTGGTGTGCCGCGGCGGCGGCCTGGTCGGCCATCGAGGAGATGGTCACCAGCATCTTCGCCTTCGAGTCGGTCAGTTGCTTGGCGATCTCCGTGGCCGTGAACAGGGCGTTGATTGTCGTCGCGGTGCCGCCGGCTCTCAGGATGCCGTGGAGCACCGTGGCGAACTCCCGGTTGTTCGGCGACAAGATTCCGACCACGTCGCCGACCTCGATCCCCCGCGCGGCCAGAGCCCCGGCGGCGGCGTCGATCTGACCGATCAGTTGACGGTAGCTCGTCTCCGCCGCCGACTTCGGGTCGACCAGTGCGACCCGATCGAGATCCTCATCGGCGATTGAGCCGAAAAGGAAGTCGTAGACACTGAGGTCCGGGATCTCGACGTCGGGAAAAGGGCTCGAAAATGTCATGGCGGAAGTTCCGTTTCGATTGAGGTGATGACTCTGCGAGGTCTCAGTGCGCCAACGGTGAGACGCGGGACTGCTCTAGTTCGGACACCTCGGCGCCGGCCCTGCTCAGCCAGTCGTCCAAACCGACAGCACTGAAAAGTTCCTTGGGGCTGGCCGCTGCCGGCGGCTTACCGTGCAGGCGTAACTCTGTGAGCGCGTGGTTGATTGCCCCCATCGCTGCTGCGATTGTCAGCGCCGGATAGATCGCGATCTTATAGCCCAGCTCGGCGTACTCGCCGGCGCTCAGCACTGGGGTGCGGCCGCTGGCAATGACGTTGATCATCAACGGCGCGGGCACCTCTGCTGCGATGGTGCGCACGTCCTCGAGCGACGCGGGCGCCTCGACGAAGATGATGTCGGCGCCGGCTTCGATGTAGAGATGTGCTCGGGTGATGGCTTCGTCCAAGCCTTGAGGTGCGATGGCATCGGTCCGCGCGATGATCAGCATCTCGTCGGTGCCTCGGGCTTTGGACGCCGCGTGCACGCGACTGACGGCGTCGGCGCGACTGACGACGTCTTTGCCGTGCAGGTGGCCGCACCGCTTGGGGAAGGTTTGATCTTCGATTTGCACGGCCGCGACGCCGCGCTGCGCCAGCCGTTCGACGGTGTGGCGGATGTTGATTTCGTTGCCGTATCCGGTGTCGATGTCGACGATGAGGGGCACATCGGTGGCGCCCTGAAGGCGGCCGACGTGGTCGATCATCTCCGAGCCGGTCATGATCCCCAGGTCAGGGCGGCCGATGACCGACACCGAGGCTGCGCCACCGCTGACGTAGCCGACTTCGAAGCCGCTGCGCTGGGCTAGGGCTGCGCTGAGTCCGTCATAGATGCCGGGGGCGGTGAGAATGCGGTGGTCGTCGGCGAGCAGGTTGCGTAGCTGTATTGCCTTGGTATTTGCCATGGGTTTCTACTTCCTCGTCATGGGGATGCGCGCATGCTTCTTCTCGAAGTCGGCGATGACCTGGTCGTATGCGAGCGTGAGGTCGATATCGTCCAATCCCTCGATGAATCGGCGGCGCAGATCGGCATCGACGAGGAGCGGTGCGCGTCGTCCCGACCACTCCACGCTGTATTCGAGCAGATCGACCTGAATCTGCAGCTGGGGATCGTTGAGCACATCGTCGACCAATTGGGCGTGCGAGTCCGGTGCGAGGCGAATCGGGAGAAGACCGGCGCGACCACAGTTCGTGTAGAAGATGTCTCCGAAGCTGGGTGCGATGACGACCACGAAGCCCCAATCTTGCAGAGCCCACACGGCATGTTCGCGTGAGGATCCGGTCCCGAAGTTCGCACCTCCGACCAGCACGGTGGCTTCCGAGCGGTTGGGATCGTTGAGGGCGAACTCAGGGTCCCGTCGCCATCTCGAGAACAGGTGCGGGGCGAATCCGCTCCGTTTGGTGGTCAGGCAATGGCGTGCGGGGATGATTTGATCGGTGTCGATATTGCTCTGGGGCAGAGCAATTGCGGTTCCGCGGTGACTCGTTACTTTTTGCATGTCTCCGTCACAGGTCGTTCGCTGAGGCGAGGTGGCCGAGCACCGCGGTGGCGGCGGCGGTGGTCGGAGAGACAAGATGGGTGCGCACGCCGCTGCCTTGTCGGCCTTCGAAGTTCCGATTCGAGGTCGAGGCGCATCGCGTACCGGGCTCGAGGAAGTCGTCGTTCATTGCCACGCACAGCGAACAGCCAGGAGAGCGCCACTGCGCGCCGGCCGCCTCGAAGATGACGTCCAGGCCTTCGGACTCTGCGCGACGCTTCACCTCCGCCGATCCGGGGACAACTACCGTCGTCACGTGCTCGGGGATCCGTCGACCCTGGAGGATCTCCGCTGCCGCTCTCAGATCATCGAGGCGCCCATTGGTGCACGAGCCGATGAAGACCGCATCGACGGCGACGTCGCGCAATGGTGTGCCGGGAGTGAGGTCCATGTAGTCCAGTGCGCGGGTGATCTGTTCACGCCGGCGTGCATCTGACTCCCCGACGGGGTCGGGAACCGACGAGCTGACCGGCAGCGCCTGCCCTGGGTTTATCCCCCACGTCACAAACGGTTCCAGATCGGCGACGTCGAGAGTGATCTCTCGGTCGAAAGTGGCGTCGCCGTCCGTGAGCAACTGGTCCCAGTTGTGCTTGCTTTCAGTCCAATCGTCGCCCACCGGTGCATAGGGACGACCGCGCAGATAGTCATAGGTCGTGCGGTCTGGCGCAATCAGCCCGGCGCGCGCACCGGACTCAATAGACATGTTGCACAGAGTCATTCGACTCTCCATGCTCAAATCGCGAACCGGTTCGCCGCGATACTCGATCACGAATCCTTGGGCGCCGCCTGTCCCGATCTCGGCGATCAGGTGCAATACGAGGTCCTTCGCGGTGGTACCGCGCGGGAGCTTTCCGGTGAACGTGACGGCCATGGTCTTCGGTCTGGTCATCCACAGTGTCTGAGAGGCCAGGACGTGCTCAACCTGCGAGGTGCCGATGCCGAACGCCAACGCCCCGAACGCGCCGTGCGTGCTGGTGTGGCTGTCGCCGCACACGATCGTCATGCCCGGTTGCGTGATGCCGAGTTGAGGGCCGACTACGTGCACGATGCCCTGGTCAGCCGATCCCAGCGAGTGGAGGGCGATACCGAATTCGGCACAGTTCTTCCGCAGGGCCGACACCATCTCCCGAGCGACGGGATTGTCGTCGCCGGACCCGAGCAGGTTCAATCGAGTGGAGACGACGTGGTCTTCTGTGGCCAATGACAGGTCTGGGCGACGGACCGTTCTGCCGGCGATGCGGAGCCCTTCGAAAGCCTGCGGGCTCGACGCCTCGTGGAGAAGGTGGAAGTCGATGTAGAACAGGTCGGACTCGCCGTCTGGCGACTGTGTCAGCACGTGACTGTCCCAGATCTTGTCGATGATGTTCCTAGCCATACGTTTACGGTCCTTGTCTATTTCGTCGATCCGGCAGCACGGGGAGTCGCGTTCTGTCCGTGGTGTGGCTTGTATCCGAGGCGGCGAGACAGGGTTTGTCCGGACTCGACCAACACTGCGCCGGCCGGTCGACAACACCCGCCTGATCTGGCTGGCCGACGACGCCCGAGATCACGCGCAGGCTCCGCGGCCACGGGTTCACCGAGACCATGCTCGCTGACGACGTCCCGCCTTACGCGGCGAGGACTAGCTTGTTTGGAGAAGTCATGGCTGTCGGTGGGCCACCCGCTCAAGGGCTGGGTCAGGGAGGCGCTGTGCGGTCATTGGGCACGAAGGATTCGTCCTGTGCGCTCACGATCATGGCTGCCCAACGCGCATTGACGCGTACAACCGCAATACTCCGAAAGATCCGACGAGCGCATCCAATCACTGAGCAGCCGAGGCGTTTTTGCATTTGCTGTATCTCTTTCAGGTCGTCCGGGCATGCGCTGGCTGTGCGCACGACGCTAGCTCGGCATAGTGGATGCGACTGCTTGGTCTACGTCGAAAAGATGGCCCATCCGATCACGCTTCGAGCGGAGGTAGCGCTGATTGTGTTGGGTTTCGATCGGCGGATGAACGACGCGCTCGACCACGTGGACGGCAGAGTTGTTGAGGCTGCGGTACTTTTCGAGATTGTTAGAGATCAGGCGAATCCGTCGAACTCCTAAGTCGGTGAGAATCTGTGCCGCGACGTCGTAGGTGCGGGCGTCGGCAGGCAGACCTTGTGCTGTGTTTGCGTCAACGGTGTCTAGACCTTTGTCCTGGAGACCGTAGGCTCGGATCTTGTTCACAAGTCCGATGCCACGGCCCTCATGGCCACGTAGGTACACCAAGACTCCGCATCCTTCGTTGGCAATGTCCGCCTGGGATTGTGCGAGTTGGGTTCCACAGTCACAGCGAAGGGACCCCATGACGTCGCCGGTCAGGCATTCGCTGTGCACCCGTACGAGAACACCTTGCTCGGATTGTCCGGCACTCGCGACGTCCCCCATCACCAACGCAAGGTGCTCGGTGCCGTCGAATGTGGACCGGTAGGCATGAGCTCGGAAGTCGCCTAATTGCGTCGGAATTGCCGAGCTGGCCAACTGAGCTACGGTCCGTTCAGTCGACCGACGATATCGGACCAGATCGGCGACTGACAGCAGTGGCAGGCCGTGAGCGTCGGCAAATTCACGTAGGTCGTCTCCGCGGCGCATCGAGCCGTCGTCGGCGACAATCTCCGCGATGACTCCCACACCACTGAGGCCGGCCATTGTCGTCAGATCGACGGCGGCTTCGGTATGCCCAGGCCGGGTCAGGACGCCGCCCCGCTGCGACCGAAGTGGAAAGACGTGCCCCGGCCGGTGAAAATCGACCGGGGCACTGTTGGAGTCGGCCAGGGCTCGAACCGTCAATGATCGGTCATCGGCGCTGACGCCTGTGCCGACGCACGCATGATCGACAGTGACAGTGAAGGCGGTTCCGTGCGTGTCGGTGTTCTCGGACACCATGAGTGGCAGTTGTAAAGCATCTGCATGCTGGCTGTTCATCGCCGCGCAGACTATCCCGGTGGTATGTCGCACGATGAAGGCCATCTGCGCGGGCGTGACCAACTCCGCGGCCATAACCAGATCGCCTTCATTCTCGCGGTCGGCATCATCGACGACGATAATCATGCCGCCCGCCGATAGGGCTGCGATGGCGTGCTGAACTAACGCCGATGGCGAGGCGTTCATCGGACCGACTCGAGCGGTGCGTGAGTGCCGAACTTGCGCTTGTGATACGTGAGGGGCTGGATGTCGGCCGCCGTCGCCTCTTTCACTCGACCGAACGCGATCACGTGATCACCGCCGTCGACCAGCTGCGAGACCACACACGCCAGCCACCCACTTGTACCGACTAGTTTCGGTACACCGCTCCGAAGATCCCAGTCCACGCTGTCGAATTTGTCGAGACCTTTGCGTGCGAATGTTGTTGCCAGATCTGAGTGTGCGCTACCGAGGATGTTCATTCCGAACTGTTCGGTCTCTCGAATGATCCGTAGTAACTCGGACCCACGCTCGAGACAGACAAGGACCATGGGCGGCGTCATCGACAGTGACGCAAAAGCGCTGACTGTGGTGCCATGAGGTCGTGCACCATCCATGGCGGTTACGACAGCGACGGGTGTGCACACTCCTGCCATAACATCCTTGAGCTGGGTGGCTGTCGTGTCGGTCGAGGTATTCACGGGAGACTCCGGGGTTCTATGCGCTTGAAGTGATGATCTGATCGCAGGACAGAAGGTCGCGAAGTCGCTGCGAGGGCCTGGAGGGAGAGATGTTCACGGTCGTCACAGTGCAACTCTTTCGGTGAGGTCGGCATCGGCAGTGGTCACGATTTCTGACCTGAGTCCCGCTTGAACGAGGAGGGGCAGAATCTGCTCCCGGTACTGAGCGATACCTTCCTCGTAGTTGACCCAACTCAGGGTGCAACCGTTCAGACCCGCACGGGACATTTTCAGGATTCCGTCGGCAATCTGCTCGGGGGTCCCAACCAGAGGCTGGGCGGCATATCCAGCGACCATGCTTGTCAGCGCGGATTTCGTGCTCATATCCATCGCCTCGACATTTGTGGCGGCGACACCCATCATTTTCGCGGCGCCCTCCCAATCACCTTTCTGGTTGACGTAGTAGTCGAAGTGGGCTTTGGCTTCCTTCTCAGTGTCGGCGCAGACGACGTAACCCATTCCCATTACTGCGATCTCGCGGTTGTATTCGTCGCGAGCGGTTCTCCGTGCCATTTCGGACTTTGCGGCATGGGCAGCAATGTCTTCGGCCATGATGAAGTTGATGTTTGCGTGCTCGGCGGCGAAGGCTAGACCTGCGCCACTGGCACCCGCACTCATGATCAGGGGGCCGGGGGACTGCACGGGGCGTGGGGAGGAGTGCACGCCCTTTCCGCGAAAGTACTTGCCCTCGTAGTCGAAGGTATCCTCATTCCACAAACGCTTGATGACCGAAACCCACTCCGCGGCAACAGCATATCGCTCGTCATGCGGAATCTGGGGAACTCCGAACATCGCGAATTCGGGTTCGTTCCAGCCCGCCACGATGTTCAGGCCGAATCGTCCTCCGCTGATGTGGTCAACCGTCGCGATTTCCTTTGCGATACGGAGCGGATGAGCTGTTGGCACGTGGATTGTTGCGAGCACTTGGAGCCGTTCGGTGACAGCTGCCACCGCGGCCGCCCAGGTGAAGGTTTCGAACGAGCGGTCGTTGAAGTTGACGGCTCCGCCTGGCCCCTTCCACCGTGCCACAGGGACCATGGCGTCGAGGCCGGCCGCGTCAGCCGCTTGCGCAATGCGTTTTGTTTCGGACCAATCGACCGCGATGGTTCCCTCGGCGGAGGTGACCGCGCAGCCTCCGCTGACATTGGCGCCGAAGACTGCGAGTTTGAATGCGTTCTCGCTGTTCAGCAGGGGTGCGTCGGTAGACGCTTTTGTTTGATTTTCCGTGCTCACTGCAGACTTCCCATTCGTTTGGATGTTTGTCACGATGCGCTCCAACCGCCGTCGACTGGCACTGCTGCGCCTGTCATGAAGGACGCGTCGGAGGAGGCCAGGAACACGACCACCGCTGCCACTTCGTCTGGAGTGCCCAGTCGCTTGATCAGCTGCCGCGCGACCAGCAACGCCTCTGCCTCTTCCTCTCGGCCGGACCCCAAAGCTGCGTTCACGTAGGTCCACGGCATGGAGGTGTCGATGGTGCCCGGGCAGACGACATTGACGCGCACGCCGTGGGGTGCGAGGTCCGCCGCCAGTGCCCAGGTCAACCCGACAACAGCGGCCTTGGATGAGACATAGCTAGCGCCGGACGGCATACCCAGCAATCCGAGTACCGAAGACTGATTGACGATCGAGCCCTTGGTTTCGATCAGGTGCGGCAGTGCCTCCTGGACGAGAAAGAAGGGCGCGCGTGCGTTGATTCCGTAGATGTGATCCCACGAGTCCTCCGTGATGGATTCGGGGGTACCGCCAACCATGATTCCGGCGTTGTTGATAAGGGTGTCGAGTCGGCCGAACTCGCCGACTGCCCTAGCAACGATTTGTTTCCGAAACCCTGCATCGGTCACGTCGCCGGCCTCGGTGACCGCCTTTCCGCCGAGTTCGGCGACCTCAGTGGCGACCGCGGCCAAGCCCGCCGGATCCACGTCCGTCAGGGTCATCGCGACATTCTCGGCGGCCAACCGGCGCGCAATTGCTCGGCCGATCCCCCCCGCTGCTCCGGTGACCAGCGCAGACGCGCCCTCTTCAAACCTGCTCATGACACTCCTGTGATTAGTCGCAGTCCGACCCCCGGGAAAACTTCGCCGGAGGGGCACTGGCTCTGTGGTGCAGAGCCAGAGACCATCGTCCTGTGATCTGGGACTCATCTATCGTCCTACGAAATCTAGGGATGATTTGGTAGGTTGTCAATAGGGCCGATTGCGTGATGGCGTTTGCGACGATGGTTGGATGTCAGCAACAAGAGTTTCGCTGCGCCGACCGGCGCAGCGGTGAATGGCTGACAACTGGGAGGTCTGAATGGCGATCGAGACGGTCCAGCCCGGAACCGCCGTGCAGCGGGCTGTTCATGCCATCCGCGAGGGCATCCGGTCCGGCCGGTTCGTTCCGGGCCAGCGGTTGATCGAACCTGACCTCACCCGAGAATTAGGAGTCGGGCGCAACGCCCTTCGGGAAGCGTTGGCGCAGCTCGGCAGCGACGGTCTCGTCAAGCTTGAGCCGCATCGTGGCGCCTCCATCCGCCGCCTCACACGAGAAGATGTTGCGCACTTCTACCAGGTCCGAGAAGCGCTGGAGGGGATGAGCGCGCGGTTGGCGGCAAGCAACATCGGCCTACCAGGACACCGAGAACGTCTTGAGGCTGCGGTGACCAAGGCTCGCGAAGTCGCAGCGCAATACGACCAGCCCCGATACCTGGACGAGAACTTTCGGTTTCACCGAGTGATTGTCGAACTCACCGAAAACCCACGGTTGATCGAGCTGACCGATCGGTTGGAAACTCAAACATTTCGTCTCCAGTTCCGTTCAGCCCAGGCCCAATTCGACTATTCAATGACCGAGCACGAGGAAATCGCAGCTGCGATTCTGTCGGGCGACAGCGACCGGGCAGAGTCGTTGATGCGCTCTCACCTTCAGCACACCTGTAGCGAGATCCTGAAGTTGCCGAGCCACGACTTCGCCTAGGTTTTCATTCGA
This sequence comes from Rhodococcus sp. IEGM 1307, assembly GCF_030056915.1. Lineage (NCBI taxonomy): Bacteria > Bacillati > Actinomycetota > Actinomycetes > Mycobacteriales > Nocardiaceae > Rhodococcus > Rhodococcus sp. IEGM 1307. The sequence continues at coordinate 17,137 of NZ_JASHKW010000032.1, read as the reverse complement.
AAACTCGGTCCGACGTGGGTGATCAGCGCTCGACGCCTTCGTGGAAGTACTCGGAGCTTGCCCCCGATCCCTCGTGATGACTGAGATTCGAAGTTCGCATGGTGACGTCCTACCCGACCGCCGGCGATCATGTCCCGTGGCGCGGACCCCACGACAACCATGGACGGCCGGAGCTGTCGACCGCGAGCACCGACCGGGCGATCCGGACGGCGTCGAGAGAGTCGGTCTCCCGATGCTACGGCGGTGCACGGTGACATCTCGGGAAGTTTGACGACCGCCAAATCCAGAACCGAGGACGCGCTCGGCGAGACCGGCTTCGAAGGGATCAGACGCCTTCGAAGCCCACCAAAGGTCGGGTGCCACCTGACGACTGATCCATGTCACTGCCCGCTCGGGTTCGGACCGGCATAGGGGATGACGGCGCCCGAGACTAGCTGCTGACCGTTCCGAACACGGCCGGCCGCTTCTCGAGGAAAGCGGCGACACCCTCGACGAAGTCGGCGGATGCGAGCAGCTTCAGCTGCCCCTTCCGTTCCCGCATGAATGTGAGGGTCGCATCGTTGACGGCGTCTTTCGTCCAGCGGTACGCATCGGCTCACTGAAGATGCACAGGATGAGCCGGAGGCGTCACCCCTTCTCGGGGTTGGTGTCTCCGGTTTCTTCTTTCGCGCGGAGCTCGGCGCCCAGTCGTAGTTTCAGCTCGCGGCGGGCACGCTGCTTCGGCGTCTCGACGGGTTCGCCCTCGGGTTGGTCATCGGCCGGACGGAAGTGCGCGCGCCCCAGCTTGATGTCCGGATGGACCACCAGCTCGGGGCGGCCCTTGTCGTCGGTGAACAGTCCCATCCGCATTCCCCTCATTCCCCGGTGATGTCCCGCAATTGCACGATCATCCGCCGGCCGATGCTGCCGTCAGGGCGACGGTATCGCCCCTCCCCGGCCGAGACCACCTCGAGCCGCATCCCGCGCGGCAGTAGGTGCGCGGTGTCGTCGACCGTGTCCGAGCGGCCCAGATACATGCCCCGGCCGGTTTCGATCTCGAACACCACATCCCGATCGCCCAGCGTTCCATCGAGTTCGTGAGCGGCGTGGGTGGCCATCGTGTGCCGGTCGAAATCCAGGCGGGATCCCGGATGCAGGGTCGCGGGTAGGTTGACCGCCTGCTGCGGCACCTGGTGTGGGAGGGTCACCGCGCAGTACAGGATGTGGCCGCGGTCGTTGAACCGTTCGGCGGTCTGAATCGCCCGGTCCACCCGCTGGACCTGGGAGCGCATCTTCTCGTCGAGTTGCTGCGCGTCACCGCGAGCCGCGGACAGCGCCTCGCCGACGGTCTTCCACCGGTCCGGGTCGCTGACCAGGTCCTGCACGCCGGTGTAGCCGACCTTCGGCAACTGCGACTGCGCCTTGTGCTTGTTCACCGACCGCACCTTGCGCTGGCGCGAACTCGGAGGCTGGCGAATCGAATCCGGGATCGGCAGCTCCCGGCGTTTACGCTCGGACACCTCGGGGACGGTCGCGCGGGGGAAGGCGCGCTCGAGGTCCTTGCGGGCCCGGGTGAACTCCGCGTCCTCGACTATCCGGTCCAGCTGCCGAGCGCCGTCGCGCTCCTGGGCGCGGTCGTCGTAGGTGGCGGCCGACCGATAGCCGGCGGGCTTGGCCGCCGGAGTGGTGCTGGTGCCGGCCTCCGGATCCAGACGGGTCGGAGGCGCGTCCGGGCTCACGTTGTACGCCACCAGATCCCCTCCCGCTGCGTCGAACACGCCCCAGATATGACGAAGCGTGGCAGGCATTAGTGTCCCAATTGACGGCCTGCCACGCTCGGACCCGACCGCAAGGCGGGTCTACCGCGGGAGAAGCATTCCGGTGACCAAACCAGTAACTCGCTCCCACGCGTGCTGTCGGCGTTTCCGCCGAACGCACACCAGCATAGCGAAACACGCTGAGGTGATGATTCGTTCCTTACGGGGACGACGGCGCCGGAGCTGGAGCAACGTGGGCGGTCAAGGAGGCCCTATGATGGCCCCCCTTCCTAAGGTGATCCATAATCGCGGTCAGAGGATCGAAGCCGCTCGGCCACTGAGTTTCGTCGTCATATTTCGCATCGGCGAGAATCGTGCCAGTGAGGTTTGCGCCCCTCAGATCAGCGGCACAGAGATCTGCGCCCTGCAGATCGGCCCCGTCGAGCCGGGCGCCGGACAGATCCGCGTTGTACAGGTCCGCCCGGGCGAGATAGGCCCTACGCAGGTCCACGTTGAATAGAAACGAGCCGAACAGATCGGCACCACGAAGATCGAGTTCTAGACCGCGGTCGGACCAAGCGCCCTTCAGTGGCGGTTTCACTGCGGGGTCGGGGGGAGTCGAATCTTCCGTTCCCAGGTGAAGACGGAACTGCGAGAGATCGCCTCATTCACGATCTTCTCGGACTTGCGCGTCTCGATGTCGGTCACCTGGTGGGTGTTCTGACGCAGGTACGCACTAGCGTGTCCACGATGGTCTCGCACTCCGCCCGGGTGTTCAGCACTGAACTGACCGTCTTTTCCACTTCTTCGCGTCGTTCGTGGTGGTGGAGCCAGTCGTCCGCGAGTCCGACGAAGGCATACACGCCAGCGACACGGATTGCGAAATGGGTTTTGTCCGCGAGTTGTTTTGCCGCGCTGTCGAACCGGCTCCACAGTTCTTTCTCGGCATCTTCGAGGCGATTCCTCCTGGCTATCACGTTCTGCGCAATTACCGTGCGAGCCGCGCCAGCCGAGGCGATTGAAGCCGCGACTACCGCGCCCAGAGGGGTCATCACACCACTGAACCGCTGCGCCACCCACTCCATGAAGATTCCGGCAACGACCAGCGCTATCAGTGCCAGCGCCGCCACGAACGCACTACCGACAGAGATCCCGAACCACACTTTCAGTCCGGTCGTCGGGGGTCGCTTCGGTACGCCCGATCGTGTACGCCAAAGAGACCATCCAGATAGCAGCACCGCGCCGCCTGCGGCGAGAGCCAGCGCCCATTCGACTTTTGTCACCTCCGTAGTATTCCGGCCCCGCACGGTGATTCGACGGGCCCCCGTCGAATTCAGTCCCTGCCGACGTCGAAGTTTCGGGCCAACAGAAGCGAGGGACGTGCTGTTTCCGCAGTTCACGCCATTCTTTCCCCGCGCCCAGGCGCCAAAGACAGGGGTGACCTTCCCGACCACGCCGCGGCACATCGCGGCAGACGAATCGACCGAGTCCTGTTCCCGTTTACCATCGGTGGTGGCGGGGGAACGCCATCACGCGAACAACGAGGGGGAACACGCATGTCTGCAAGTGCGGTCACACAGGCGGAGAAGGCCGGCGCCGCCCCATACAGTCGGGCGCTGCTGGCGGTGTACGACACCGTCGTGCTGCGGTGGAGCAACACCCTCGTCTGGCGCTGCCCCAGCGAACGCCTGCTCGCGCACTACAACTCCCACCTCGGTGGCCGGCACCTCGACATCGGCCCCGGAACCGGCTGGTACCTCCGCCGCGCCACCTACCCGACCCCGAACCCGATGGTGGTGCTGCTCGACCTCAACCCGAACACCCTGCAGATGACCACCGCACGTCTCGCCGTCCGTGGCATCACCGCGGCCGCGCACACCGGCAGCATCCTCGCCCCACTACCCGCGGACATCGGGGTGTTCGACTCCGTGTCCGCGAGCTTCGTCCTGCACTGCGTGCCCGGTACCTGGGTGGAGAAGGGCCCCGCGTTCGGGCACATCGCCCAGATCATTGCCGACACTGGGTGTTCTTCGGCTCGACCATCCTCGACACCGGTGCGCACCACACCCCTCGCAGCCGCGCCCTGAACAGCCTCTACAACGGGCCGATCACGCTGTTCCACAACCGCGGCGACGACCTCGACGGTCTGCATACGGCCCTGGCCGCCGCGTTCGGGGAGGTCGAGATCAGCATTGTCGGCGCCGTCGCGGTCTTCGCCGCCCGCCTCCCTCGGCGCCTGGGCAGCTGGTACGGCGCGCGGGAACGCCGGGCCGAACACGTCAGGCCACCGCGAGAGCACCACCCCGCTGTGCCCGATCCGCGCTGGTCAAATTCCGCAATTGCATTCGGATACATCGGACCGCTGGTCATCTACTTCGCCCACGTGATCTGACTCGCGACTCACGAAACGTGATGAGCAGCGTTTGTTACCGTCTAACGCTGGATACGTGCCCGCTAAGCTGCATATCTCATCCTGAGCACAGTTGGATTGAGGTAAAACCTGCCATAACCGCTCGATAAAGCGGAGTCGTGACATTCCGAAGTGAACGAGGATCTCTTCCTCGTTCGCACCGCCGTATGGTGCCCACTTAATGGCGAACTCGATGAGGCGCTCCGCTTCGGTGTCGCGATGCTTGCGTGTGCGATTGACCTCGACCCATGCGGCGCGTCGCCGCTCTCGCCACCTGCGATACTCGTAAGAATTCATGGGGGGTTGAACGATCTACTCGGGTTTATGATGGCTTGTGAAACTCGGAGGCATCCGCCTCGGCTAGGCCTGAAAGCGGAATGACAACCGTTCAGGTATTTGACCGTCAATCTACTTCCGCACTGCGCATTGGTGTGTCGGTCCTGAAATCTTCGCCATATATTTGGCGAAGATTTCAGGACCACGACACTAGCCAATGTTGCGCATGGTCCGCTCCAGCATGAATACACTGAGGCCCGCGCCGACCAAAATCAGGCCCATCATTGCGAACACCGAGTGAGTCGGAAGATCGGCGCCCAATGCCCAGCCGACGAGCAGCGGGCCCATAACTCCACCGATCCGGCCCACACCAAGCGCCCAGCCGACACCGGCCGGCCGCATGACCGGCGGGTACACGACCGTGGCGAGCGCAGTTACACTCATTTGACCGCCCACGACGCACGTTCCCGCGAGAAATGTGGAACCTAATAGAACTGCCGTGGATGCACCGTCGAGCACGAACCCCATGAGCCCGGTAAGTAACGCCCCACCGAGATACACCACACTGAGGGTTCGGAAAGGGTTGGTGCGATCCATGATCGGTCCGATTACGCCAGCCGCGACGATGCCGCCGATAGTAGTCAGGACGGTCGCGGCGATAACGATCGTCCGGGAGTGTCCACTGGATGTCACGATTGTCGGAAGCCAACTTTGCAGTCCATAGAACACTCCAAGGTTCCCAATGAACGCGATCCACAGGAGTCCCGTGGCAATAGCCCATCGACCGCGAATCAGATCTAAAGTGCCGGATTCCATTGAGGCACTATTAGTCTCACGCAGAATGATATCTCCGCTGAACGATGGTGCCAGGCGCCGCAGCGTAGCGAGTGCACGATCGTGTGCGCCGGTTTTGATCAGGAAGTTCGGTGATTCGGGGAAGTACCGAAGTAGAAATGCCAGCAGAACGAGCGGTAAGACGCCGCCGACAACGAACATCGATCTCCATCCCCACGTCGGGATCACGAACCCCGAAATAATCCCTGCTGCAACAAATCCCAATGCCAGCCAACAGTAGATGAACATAACGAATGAGGAGCGTCGACGTCTCGGCGCGAACTCGCTGACCAACGCGACAATGCTGGGAATTGCGCCGCCAAGACCGGTGCCGGTGAGAAATCGCAAGACGATGAGCTGCTCCGGTGACGTGGCTGCCGCACACAACAAGGTGAGAACAGCGAAAACAGCTGTGCACACGAGGACCAATCGGCGGTGACCGAACCGGTTGGCCAGTGGGGATAACACCAGGTATCCGGCCATGAGCCCGGCGATTGCAGCAGAGAGGATGGGTCCGAGCGCGGAGACCGGCAGTCCCCATTCTCTCGCGATCGACGGCGCCGCGAAACTGATGGCCTGGGTGTCGAAACCATCAAGGCACATGACACTTCCGCCGAGGGCGAGCAGTAGAAGGTGGAATCGGCCGACCGGTTGTGAGTCGACAAAGGATGCCACATCTATTGGTTCCGCCTGCACCCCAAACGGATTCGCCGGTTGACGTTCGGGGTCGGCGGTCGTATCGAGATTCATGAGCAAGCCTCCTGATAGTGGTAAACCGATGGGTAACCTGGTAGGACTTGATGGCCTCTGGGCCAAGTTCGCGGCCGATTCCGCTGAATTTCGTGCCGCCAAACGGAGCGTCCGGATCCAAAGGTAACCGTTGATGCCAGCGGTTCCGCTCTTGATGCCGTGCGCTATCGACATACGCCGAGCGAGATCGGCGGTGCCAGGATCCTGGTGCTGATGAAGCAGGTCTGAGCATTGCTGAGCATTGCTGAGCAGTGTCGCTCCGAAAAGTCGTTCACCCATCGTTACGAGATCAAGATCTGTGTCGTCCAGAATTATCGCGGCAGATTTTCTACCTGGTTTCAGCGTGATGGGGCGAAGCCGCGGTCGGCAGGCGGCGGCGATTTTGCACCCTACAGCGGTGTATCCGGTGCAAGCGACCTTGGCAATATCGGAATGCGTTGCGAGTAATTCCGCCACCTCTGGACCGCAGGGACGATGCTCAGACGACGCAGTGGACGCGAGAGGACGATGTTCTCGGCCGGTGATTCCTTTCTTCTTTTGTTCGGGTGCCGAGTGCCGAATCGATCGCGATGAATTCGTGTGGTGTGAAACAGTTCACTGCACTTGGACCGATCGAGTACTGACCGTCTCTCGAATCCGACAACGAGGCCGGTTGTTTGGGTTCCTTCAGTCGCTGGCCGTGCTCAGCACGGATTGGTCAGCTGCGGTGAGCAATTGCGTCGATCTCAACGGATGCGCCGCGAGGGAGAGCCGTCACCTCGACGACCGTGCGCGCGGGACGTGGTTCGGTGAAGTGCTTGACGAATTGGTCGTTCGCCAGGGCTCGGTCGGAGATATCGGTGACGTAGTAGGTGAGTTTCACGACATCTGACAACCCCAGGCCGACCGTTGCCAGTCGGCGCCCAACGGTGGCCAGCGCCGCGTCCAATGCCTCTTTCCTGCCGTCGATGAGGTTCTGCGCCTCGTCAATGGGCAGGCAGCCCGAGACGAACACAGCATCGCCGATGGTGGCGGTATCGGAGTAGGGGTGATCGAAATCTGCAGATGACATTTTGTCTCCTGTGTGAGTGATATCGGGTGATTAGGCGCCGGCCCGGCCCCAAAGGAGCTGGCCCGAGTCCACTGAGAACACGGATCCGGTGATCGCCGAACCGTCGGCGTCCGAAGCCAGCAGGGCATAGACGCCAGCGACGTTGTCAGGCACAGGGGCGATGCCCGTCGGCAAGCGATGGGTGACGTCGCTGGAGTCTGGGAGAGCCCCACCTCCGCCCAGCGCTGGAGGAGTAACGAGTTCGGTCTGTACGTAACCCAGTGCCACTGTGTTGACGCGGACCTGGCCGGCGAGGTCGTATGCGAGTTGTTTGGCAAGCCCGAGCACCGCATGTTTCGAAGACACATAGAGCGGTCCCCCGAAACCCGGCGCCAGGCTGGAGATCGAACCGGTGAAGATGACCGAGCCGTGCGCCCGGACGAGCTCGCCTAAGGCAGCGTGCACAATCATCAGAGCGCCCTTGAGATTGACTCCGAAGACCTGTTCATACGCTTGATCGAGCTGTTGAGCACTCAGGTCGCCAATCTCGATGCCCCGATCGTGCACGCCGGCATTTGGCACGAGGACGTCGAGCTTGCCGAAGCAATCCACACTCACCTCCACAGCCCGCCGGCAGTCGTCCGGATCAGTGACATCACCCGGGACAGCAATCGCACTGTCTCCCAGGAGCTCAACACTTCGCTGGAGCCTGCCGGCATCGCGCCCCATCGCGACGACTCGGGCACCTTCGCGAACGAACCTGCGAACCACGCCTGCACCGATTCCGGTGCCTGCGCCGGTTACCAAGGCGACCATGCCGTCGAGCCGACCCGGCACTGCGGCGTTGCTCGGCGTGGAAGGGCCGGCAGGCATAGCAGACATCAGCCTGTCTCGGTCAGACGACGCCGGCGTCCGGAATCGACCGTCTCTCCCACCCGGAAGACTGCTTCGGGCTGGGCAACGTAGTTCATCTCGTTGATGGGCCACCCCATGGACGCGATGATGTGCAGAGGCTCTTCGCCGATGCTCGCAAATCCGTGCACCGCCATGCTCGGCACAATCACCGTATGTCTGGGCCCGAATTCGCGGGTTTCCCCGTCGACAGTGAACCGTCCGAGACCGGCGACAATGGTGATGTTCTCTTCGAAGTAGTGCCAATGCGGCGGAGCCTCGTTGCCAGGATCGAGGATCTGTTCCGCGATCCTGACCTGTCGCGCGCCGCTGGCGGCGGTCGCCCAGGCACGTGAGCGGACGCCAGGACGCCACTCTTCCCATTCGGTCTTCTCGTGATCAACGACAATCATTGTCAGGTACGCTCCTTGACGTGTAGTGAGAATTTGGAATGAAGGCTCTGAACTCCGGGCACCGCTCAGGAACCGTGCGTGAACGATTCCGGCCGGGTGGCACCCCAGGCACTGAAAGCGTCGAAGTCGCCCGCCTTGCGCACAATGGGATCGGGGTTTTCACCGAGGATCCGGGGCATCTCAGCGGACAGCTCGTAGCGATTGCCGCCCGGAGTCCACAGGTACGAGTAGAGGTTTCCACCAACGCCGTGCCGGCCGGGACCGGTCTCGAGGAGGTGCCCCGCGCTGGCCAACGTGTCGGCGGCGCGTTTCTGGTGCTCCATGTTGTCCACCGTCCAAGCCAGGTGATGGAGCGAGGCGCCTGGCTGACAGCGGATCAGCCCGACGTCATGGTGCACTTCCCCGGCACGGGTCCAAGCCGCCTGCCATTCGTCGTCGGCGTTGAGGAAGATGTCGGAGATCTTGAAGCCGAGCCCCTTCGACAGGACGTACGCGACCTCACGTGCCTCAGAATCCTTGCTGAAAGCGATGGTGATGTGGTCGATATCGGCCGGTCCCACGCCGAGACGCTGCGAGCTCTTGTCGAAGCCCTGATGGCGATAGAGCGGCCTGTCCGGCCGAGGCAACAGCACCACTTCGTGCCCGGTAGGTAGCTGGAACGTCACAATCGTAGGCTGCTCCGGGGCGGCGTCGCTACGCCGCTCGGTCTTCACGTCGATCGCAGCAAGCCGTGACTCGAACTGTTCCAACTCGCACTCGGAATCGACACCGAGAGCGAACGACCTCACCCCGGTCCCGCCCTCGGTCAGTACCAGCTGCGCATGTGGATCTTCGATGTCACAGCTGAGATAGACCTTCCGGCCCTCTCTACCCACTTCACGCAGTCCCAGGACGTTGACATTGAACTCGAGCGCCTGGTCGATGTCGGTCACCGCCAGCTCCGCCCAGACCAGTTTCTGAAGCGCCATGCTCACTCTTCTCTCTTGATAACAGTGCTCTTGGTAACAGTGGAAAACCCAGCCTTGAACGCCAGATCGGGCTCAGGACCGAAGGGGGTCTCGAGCGCCCCCAGATAACAACTGACCGGCATCCGGCTCAGTTTCTCGACGAACTCCGGTGGCAATGTCCGGTTCCATCCTGTGCGGACCGAGGTGATCCGCAGCTGATCCCCGGCCTGTCCGGGCGCCACCTCCAGCCAGACCCTCGCGAACTCATTGCCGATCAGCACTCCTGACGGCGGGGGTTCGTTACCGTTGTGCTCCATCGGTTTCCCAAACTCTCTGTGTATTCTTTCTTGGTATACTTAGATATTCCGAACTGCGTCGCCCCAACTGAGCTCCGCCGCAATTGCTTTGCGATGACGCGCAACGAAAGCTGGCTGGTTCAGTGCGAGCGCTGCGACAAGGGATTCCCCACGTCCGTAGAGAATCGCCCGTCGGCGCCCATCGTCCACGACGTGAACGCGATCATGGCCTGCCACACAGCCGACGACTTGCAGCTTCACGTCATACTGATCGGTCCAGAAGTACGGGATCTCATTCGCGCTCCGGACCACGGATGGACCGCCGACCAGCTCTGACGATAAGTTCGCAGCGACCGTCTGCGCGTGGTCAACCGCGGTCGACCAGTGCTCCGCCCGGATCGGGCCCAGCAGCGGATGCTCCCATCGGGCCACATCGCCTGCCGCATAGATTCGTGGCCCCGCTCGCAGCCCCGCGTCGCAGACGACGCCGTCGGCGACGCGCACCGAACTCCCGGCGAGCCAGCCGGTCACCGGCTCGGCGCCGACACCGATCACCACCACATCGGTGCGTAGCCGCTCGCCGCCATCGAGCTCGATCTCTTGCACGCGCTTGTTTTCACCAAAGAACTTTGCGACACCCGTCCCACAAATGAAACGCACGCCGTGCGACCGATGCAGATTGGTCAGCCAGCCTCCCGCCACTGGCCCGATAGCGCCGGACAGGGGCATTTCACCCCGCTCGACGACTGTCACTTCAATGCCCTTGGCAACTGCCGAAGCCGCAACCTCCAGGCCTATGAAGCCGCCTCCGACCACAACCACATGCTTCGCTGATTGCAGATCCCGGCGTAGGGCCATGGCATCTTCGAGTGTGCGTAGCGTATGCACCCCTCCCACATCAGGCTGCCCCGGCAGCCGTCGTGGCGCCGACCCGGTCGCGATCACTAAGCCGTCGAAGCGCAACTCGTCGCCGCCGCCGAGTGCGACGGAATCCGCAACGAGTTTGCTGACGACCACGCCCTTGCGATGGTCCACTCCTAGTTCCGCGAGCCGGGTACCGTTTGGCAACCGGATATCTTCGGGCTCTACCAGTCCTTGCAGCAACTGCTTACTGAGCGGAGGGCGATCGTAGGGCTGTGTTGCCTCCTGATCGAGGAGCACGATGTCCCCTCGATATTTCTGCGCGCGGAGTTCCTGGCAGACACTGACGCCGGCGAGTCCGCCACCGGCAACGACGATGCGCATCAGCTCAGTCCTCCAGCGCGATCGCCTGGACCGGACATCTGGCCTGTGCCCGGCGAACCTCGTCAACGAGTTCAGGCCCGATGACCGGAATCAGGAGGACCGCCTGCCCTGTACCTTCGTCGATATCGAAGACCCGGTCGGCTTCGAGGACGCAGTTCGCGTACCCGTCGCATTTTTCCAGGTCAATATGCGCTTTCATGGTCTACTCCTCTTCTCCGTCGCGTGCTGACAACAGCTCGTCGGGGAGCCACGTCAGCGCCTCGAGCATCAGCGCGTCGACGTACTGAACCTCGCCGGTCAGCACCGACGTGATCTTCAGCCGCTGGCCATTGGCGGCGGAGTCCTGCTCCAGGCGTACGAGTACGCGGCCAGCTGCATCGCGGAGCTCCACCGCGCCTCCCGGCCACGCCGCATCTTCAAAGGAAGACATTGAGGTTCTCAGCAGCCAGCCGAACCTGGTCGAGCACGACCGTGCGTTCGGCAATCTTCAACTGTCCGTCTACCTCGACGAAGCGGTCGGTGCGTTCGCCGTAGTAGCGGTTTTCTTGCGATTCGTTCCGCGCCCGGAAGACAAGGACGTTACTGACGGCCACGATCTCGGAGTTGTCGACAGTCAGGTCAAGCAGTTGCACGAAGTAGCGCAGCCGAGAGGGCGGTACCTCGCTCCATGCATTGCTACTGGCCAGCTTCTTCACCCGCAGCTCCATCGTGTCCCGGTTCTCGTCGTAGTAGCCGAGCTCACCGGGGGCAGCCACCATCTCCGCTCGCGCATCGGTGCTTCTGACCACCGGCATCCGGTAGCGGAACTCCGGCGCGAAGAACGACAGCCAGTCCTGGTAGTCAGCGCGCTGCAGTATCCGAATCTCGTGTCGGTAGATGCTTTCGATCGCCGGCCACAGCTGGTGGTCAGGAGGGGTTGCGTTGCTCATGTCACTGCTCCATCAGCTGGCGCCAGCGGCGGTAGAAGGACCGTTGATTGGCCTCGGTGATGAACGCCTCGCCCATCACTCCCGGCAGCTCGGCCCCGGTCCGTTCCTTCACCTGAACCTCGTGCCCCAGCCCCATCGTGTAGTTGAACGACTGACGCTGGGCGACAACCCCCCGGGTCGCCTCGCTGATCGAGGTCCAGATCTCTCCGTCGTCCTGCTCGAACATCCCACTGGGCCCGAAGGACAAGATGTACTGCCGCATGGCCGCTTGCTTGAGGTCCTCCGGCAACGAGCTGTCCACCAGGCACCAGGAGTTGACGTCGATACGGTGAGGGCCCGCAGGCTGCCATTGCCGAAGGGTGAGGAACCGCATACTGTCCATGAACGAGAGGTTCGGAAAGATCGAACCGACACCCACGGGCACGAACTCCACAAGTTCCGGCTTTACCTTGCCGATCCGTTCTTGCACCTTGCCGAGGTACTCGGTATACGCAGTGACAGCCTCGGTGCCTTGCTGCGCACCCCCCTTCTCGCGGGTAAATCCGTGCCCACCCTCGACATGAATGGTGTGCCCGTACTCGGTCACCCGGTTACGCAGGCCCACCTCGACACTCGATGCGTGGGTGGACGACAGGTGGTACTGGTCGCCAGAGAAGTTCTCCGCCGGAATCTTCCAGTTTGTCTCGATGGTCCACTTATGTACCCCGCCGATAGCCTCAAAGCCTGTTTCGGACCGCCCCAGCATGAGATCCAGGTAGGGCATGAAGTCGCCCAAGTATTCTTGTAGCGACGGCGCATGCGGATCCCAGGTCGCGAAGATCAGCCCGTGCACTGTGTCGAGCTTGGCCACTTCAATCAGCTTTATCGAAGTGCGGTCCAGCTCACCGTGGTATGCCGTCCGCAGCCTGGGTACACCGATGAGGTTGCCGTCGAGATCGTAGGTCCAGCCGTGGTAGGGACAACGAAGAGCCTGCGAGTTTCCTTGGTCCGCGCGGCACAGCTTGGGGCCGCGATGACGACAGCTGTTGAGGAAAGCGCGGACTTTGCCCGCCGAATTGCGCGTAACGACTACCTCGTCCTCGCCCATCCTTGTGGAGACGTAGTCGCCTGGATTGCGCAGCTGGGTCTCATGGCCAAGGAACAACCAGCACTTGGCGAAGATTTTCTCCAGCTCCGCCCGGTACACGTCCTCGTCATGGAACGCGGCAATCCCGACCTCGCTGCCATCGCTGCGGACAAACGATCCAGGCGTGACATCGCGTCGTCCCTCTTGTGTACTTGTCATATCAACTCCACTCCATGACTGTCGAAAAGATGCCAGTGTCGGTTCAGTGCAGCGTTCACGACACCAGATTGGTCCTGGTTCAGAAGGTGGCCGCCGCCCGGCACCAGCAAGAACTCCGCCCCAGAGATGCCATCGGCTAACACCCTGCTCTCCGCCGGCCCGGTGATTTCGTCCTGGTCGCCGCACAACACGATCGTCGAAGCCTGGACGGCATCGAGCGCAGGACGGTGATCGGTATCGGCCAGTGTGCGTGTCGCTGCAGTGAAGCCGGGCAACCGGACTGATGCGACCGCATTTTCGACGATGCGTCGCCGCAACTCCAGCGATGCGTGCCGCGACACCTGCCGGTCAACGCGGGCTTGTGCCCACAGGCGAACGCCATCACGTTCAAGCGCCGCAATGCGCGAGCCAAACCCCTCACGGACCGCCGCATTGTTCTTCCGGCCATAGGTCGATGACACCAATGCGAGCGTGCGTACGCGCTTTGGATGACGCATTGCCAGCCGAGTAGCGACAACACCCCCCCACGAGACGCCAACCACATGGGCATCCTCGTGACCGCGCGCGTCGAGCAGAGCCGCAGCCGCAGCCGCGTAGTCATCGAGGCACGGCTCGGCCGCCGGGTCACTGGAATCTCCGTACCCGAAAGCGTCCCAGGCAATCAGTTCGAACTCATGATTGAAAGTTTCGAACTGGGCCCAAAACGACGCACTCGCAGACCCGACACCGTGGAGCAGCAGGACCGCGCGGCCGCGCCCCTTGGTTCGCGCGCCGACCCGAGCCCCACCCGGAAGGGTGTACAGCGCAGGACTTGGCAGCACGGTCGTATCTACCACCATCGCGACCTCCTGAGACGTTGACGGAAACCCGTGCCGCGTTCTGTCAACTGATCGATAGTTTGTCTGTACGTCACGCTAGCATACTAGGCTGCTGTTCAGCAATGGACGAAATCTGAGGGCGGGTCGGCAGGGGTGAATCTCCACAGGGACGGCACTCGGGCTTCAGGCCGCCCGAAATCCTTGTATACTGACGTAGTGTCTTAGCTATATGTTTGCTTCAAAAAATGGGGGTTCGATGGCTCGCACAGGCAACGAAGACCTGGTAGAAAACGAGGACTACCTCGGGCACAAGGTCTACCAGGCACTACGGCATGCGGTGCGGGACGGCGGTATCAGCCCAGGGCGCTTCTACTCAGAGACCGAATTCGCTGAGATGCTCGGAGTGTCCAGGACTCCGGTGCGAGAGGCACTCAAGGCACTCGAACGCGAAGGGGTAATGATCGCAGCCCACCGACGTGGATACCGGTTGCGCGAGTTCACCGAGGCCGAGGTCGACGAGATCGGCGCCCTGCGCGAACAACTCGAAGTACTGGTGGCACGAACCCTCGCAAGCAATCACAACTCACACGACCTCGCCGCACTGACTGATGTGATTCGACGCCAAGACGCGGATAGCGACGGCAAGTCGATGTTCGCGCTCGACGAGGAGTTCCACTTGCTGGCTGCGGAACATGCTGGGCTGCCTCGCACCCGGAAGATCCTCGAAGGTCTGCGCAGTGTCATGGCGGCAGTCACTGCTGGCGTCTCGATTCCGCACGCGGCGACGGCGCAAAGAGTCGCCGAGCACCACCAGATCCTCTTCGCGATCACGCAAGGTAACCCCGACGAGGCCGCCCGATTGATGTATGAGCACGTCAAGGCTTCGCACGACACGTTCCGAGAAGCGATCCGGGCCCATGTCAGCGCCGGTCCGATAATCAAGCCACTCGACCGGTGACATCGTCAATCCAGGTCTTCAACCAGCGGAGCCTTGAATTTCGATGCCAGAATTTTCGTGTAACGATTCGAACTGTGCTCACTGCCACCTGCCTCGGGGATAGGACGTGGTCACCGAGGTGATCGACGCGATCGCGTGAAGTTCCAGACAGGGTCGCAGCGGATGCACCATCTAAGAAGAACGGCAACTGGCGGGGCACCTCCACGACTACGGATGTGGGTCCTCGACGTTCTAGTGGCTCTCGCAACGCCCACGCTGCCTCTGTCCGGGTTGCGAAAGTAGCTGCAGGCCAATAAATCAACTAGACCTAAAGGGTCGACCAGATTCTCGGCGAGCGCATTGTCGAAGCTGTCCCGACGCTGCCGGGTGCGATGCCGGCGTCCACCAGCCTTTGCGTAATCTGCAGCGCCATGTATTGACATCCCTGGCCGCCGTTAAGCCGAGACCTCCGACATTTAGCCTCTGTGGGGAGTCCGCAGGCGGGCCGGACGTCCGACCGGGACACCTGGTGATCCCTGACTTTTGAGTGGTCATGTGCGGGCTCGGTGTCTGGTCGAGCGGTGTCCTTGTTCGGGAACTTGGAGCCGGCCGGTGGGCGTGGACTCCTGCTTAGAGAATGTCTGGGCCGTGGCCGCGATGGTCAGTCACCTGGTGAACAGGGATGTGGACCGACAGGAGCAATGACGATGGCATGGACGTTGGGGATCGACGTGGCCGTCCGGGCGGAGCATCAGGCGACGCTGGCCCGTGATGGTGCCACGGTATGGCGTGGCCGGAAGTTCTGGACACGGCTGGCCGATCTGGAACGGTTGTGGGCGGACTTGGACCTGCCCGATCCGGCTGAGCTGACCGTGGTGGTCGAGCCGACCCGGAACGCGTGGATCGTGTTGGCGGAGTGGTTCCGTCGCCACGGTGCACGCGTGGTGATGGTCCCGACCACCCAGTCGGCCGACCTGCGTAAGTACTACTCCAAGCACACCAAGAACGACCGGATCGACTCCGAATTGCTCGCCCGGCTGCCCTTGCTGCACCCCGAAGGCCTGCGGGAGTACTCCGGGTTGGGGCCGGCGACTCGCTGCGACGACTGGTCAAGCAGCGCTCCACGATGGTCAAGCGCTGGGTCGCGGTTTAGACCCTCGCCCTGTGGGGCATCGGCGACGGGTCTGACGGGATGGACTTCGCCGGGCTCGCTGAGGACATCGCCCACGAAGCCGAACAGGCACTGTTCCTGACCCGTCAGATCAAGCAGATCGACGAGCGGGTCGCGAACCTCTACGCCGACGCCGACCCGGCCAGGATCGTTGCCTCTGCTTCCCGCGTGGGGGCGGTGATTAGCGCGGTCATCGCTGGACGGATCGGCGACCCGCACCGGTTCACGTCCCTGACCGCGATCCGCGCGTACTGAACTGCCCTGGATCGAGTGGAGACTTCGTTCAGGCCACCTCGAGGACCGAGGCGGCGGTGGGACGCTGTTCACGGTAGCGCGTCTCGTACTCGATCGGCGACAGGTAGTCGATCGAGGAATGCAGCCGGTCCGCATTGAACCAGCGAATCCACTCGGCAGTCTCCCGCTCCACCTCGTCCCGCCCGGACCACAATCGGTCCCGGTCGATCAACTCGGTCTTGTAGAGCCCTATGGTCGATTCCATCATCGCGTTATCGAGGGCGTCCCCGACGCTGCCGATCGAGCCCGCGATGCCCGATTCGGTCAGCGCATCGACGAAGATCCGTGAGGTGTATTGCGACCCCGCATCCGAGTGGTGCACCAAACCCGTTGCGGTGAAAAGTAAATCGGCTCTCTTGCGGGTGAACAACGCCTGTTCGAGCGTCGCGCCGACCAGCGGGGTGGTCTTGGTGGTCATCACCCGCCAGCCCAGGATTCTGCGGGAGAAGACGTCGACGCAGAACGCGGTGTAGACGAACCCGGCCAACGTCCACACATAGGTGAAGTCGGCGACCCACCACTGGTCCGGACGCTGCGCCGCGTCCCATTTCCGCTCGATCAGATCGGGGTGCCGCGGCGCCCGATCATCACGCTCGGTGGTGCTCGTAAGGCGGCGGCCACGGACGACCCCGACGATGCCGGTGATCCGCATCAGGCGGGCCACCTGATCGCGTCCCATGTCGTGACCAGCGCGTTTCATCGTCCGCCAGAGTTTGCGGACGCCGTAGACACGCTTGTTGGCGACGAACGCCCTGTGGACGGCGTTCGCGGCGTAGGCGTCGGCCAGCTCGGTGTCCGAGACGCGTCCGCGCTGCTTGACCTTGTAGTAGACATCCCACGCGAGTCAGCGTCAACTGGCGACCGGTCTGAAGGCG
>NZ_JASHKW010000031.1:0-72580 GCF_030056915.1 Rhodococcus sp. IEGM 1307 | reverse complement strand
TCGGCCTCGTAGTCGATCTCGGTGGTCTCCGGCGGTGCCACGATGTCGTCGTACGGGCCGACGAGGGCCGACGGGAACTTCGTGAACATCACCGGGTAGGTGGGTAGATCGCGGCCGGTCTCGCCGACGTGCTCGTGATAGTTGAGCCCGATGCAGATGATCTTTCCCGGGTTGGGCACGACCGGACACAGACGCACCTCGTCCACCCCGACGGCCTCGTTGTCGATCCGGCGGGCGCCGGCAAGGACGTCCGGAGTGGTGCTGGGGCCCAGTTCGACGAGGCCGTCGAGAGGTATCAAGCGATCAGCGGCGTGATCCGAACGCTCGAGGACACCGACGCGACGGCGGCCGTCGATTTCATAGGTTGCGTATGCCATGTTCGGGCAGATCCTGTTCTCGTGGTCTGAGGCCGCCAGCTGGTGTGGCCCTCGGCGTCACAACTGCAGCGATTTGTAGGTGAGGAATTCTTCGATGCCGAATCGGCCGCCCTCACGGCCATGGCCCGAGGATTTGAAGCCGCCGAACGGGGCCCGTGAGTTGTATGCGCCGCCGTTGATCGAGATCTGGCCGGTGCGGATGCGGCGGGCGACGTCCAGCGCCCGGTCTGGGTCGCCGGACCAGACTGCCCCGCCGAGGCCGTACTCGGTGTCGTTCGCGAGCTCGACGGCTTCGTCTTCGTCGTCGAAGGGAATGAGGACCGCGACGGGTCCGAAGATCTCTTCTTTTGCAATTGCCATGTCCGCGGTGACGTCGGAGAAGACGGTCGGGGCGACGAAGTAGCCGGGAGTGAGGCTGTCGATTGTTCCGGTTCCGCCTGCGACGATTCGTGCGCCATCGGCGATTCCGCGTTCGATGTAGTCGAGCACGCGGCGTTTCTGGTCGGCGCTGGCGACGGGGCCCATCGTCGAGTCGGAGTCGAACGGCTGTCCTACCCGGTAAGTGGCGGCTGCGGCGGCCGCCGCAGCTTCGGCAGCGTCGAGTTTGGCGCGGGGCACGAGTAAGCGGGTCAGTGCGTTGCAGGTCTGCCCGGCGTTCTGGTAGCACTTCGACAGACTGACGGTGACGGCTTCGTCGAGATCGGCGTCGTCGAGGATCACCGAGGCGGATTTGCCGCCGAGTTCCATCGCCACCGGCTTCGCGGCGGCTGCGGCGATCTCGGAGATCCGCCGACCTGCTCGGGTCGATCCGGTGAAGGACACCATGTCGACGTCCGGGTGCGATACCAGGGCCTCTCCGGTGGTGATGCCGTCCCCGGAGACGAGGTTGAAGACTCCGTCCGGCAGTCCGATCTCGTCGATCACGTCGGCGAGCAGGAAGATACTCAGTGGGGCGATCTCGGAGGGCTTGACCACGACTGTGCAGCCGGCAGCGAGCGCGCCGGCGATCTTGGCGGTGACCTGGTGCAGGGGGTAGTTCCACGGCGTGATGGCTCCGACCACACCGATCGGCTCACGCAGCACCAGCGAGTTGCCGATTCGTTCCTCCCAGGCAACTTCGTCGATCGCCTCGGGAATCACTGCCAGGTCGCCGATCGCGAGTGTGACTTGGATGGCCCGTGATTGGGCCAGGGGTACGCCGACCTCACGGGAGATGAGCTCGGCGAACTCCTCTGCCCGCGAGTCGATCGCGTCCGCGATCCGCCTGATCCACCCGCCCCGCTCGTGCGGCGACAATCGCGACCAGGAGTCGAACGCTGCCCGAGCCGCCCGAGCCGCCTGATCGACGTCGTCAGTTGTTCCGTTCGGCACCGACCCGATCAGTGACTCGGTGGCCGGGTCGAGCACGTCGATGGTGCCGGTTCCGGTCGCCTGGACCCAGCGCCCGTCGATGTAGAGATCGGGTCTGGTGATGAGGTCGGGTGCGGTGATGAGGTCGGGGGCGGAATTCGTCATGGCATGCTCCGGGAGTCGGTGACAGGGGCGGATCGCGGACGCGGAAATTGCGTCAGACCTTGCGGAACGAGCTCTTGGCGAGAATCTTCCCGTCACGGAGCTTGAAGTAGTCGATGCCGTGCGTATCGACGTCGGCGCCGTCCTTGGTCTTCGCCACGAATCGCCACTCGTTGACCGCTTCGTCGTCGGTGTAGATCTCGGTGAGGATTTTGAACCGACCGTTCTCGTGGTTGTTCAGCCAGCCGAGCAGGGCATCGAGGAATGCCTCCCGGCCCTCGAACGATGCGTCGCGGGCCCCGGGGTAGAACGTCGCGTCCTCGGTCAGCAGTGCCTCGATCGCTGGGCGGTCGATGTTGTTCTGACCTTCGGCGAACGCGCGGATCGTCTCGGCGTTCTTTGCAGCTGCGGCGGTGGGGGAAGTCATGAGTGCGTGTACTTCCTTTCGTCATTGTTCATCGGTGTATGAGCCCGCACCGGGGATTCCGGCCGGGCTCGGTGGACACGAGGGGTGTGGTGCGGATCAGCGTGCGACCGCGACCTGCTGCTGCAGTTCGGCCAGCGACTCGGTCTCGTGCTCGAGGTTCTTGATACGCGGCAGCACCTCGGTTCCCAGGAGTTCGAGGTTGCGCCGGTAGGCCTCTGGCTGGTCGAGGTAGTCGAAGGTAAAGGCGATGAGGGTGCCGAAGCCGCCGGAGACCTCGATATCACGCTGCAATTTCTCGACCACGGTGTCCGGAGAGCCGATGAGCCAATGATTTTCAGCGAAGTACTCGAGCGACATCGTTGCCGGATCGTGCTCGTCGAGCTCGGGCGCCATGAGGGGGAGCATGCCGGATCGCGCGTATGACGGCCAGGTCCATTCGCGGTAGCTGCGGCCGAGTCCGCCCTTGATCGCGAGTTCCATGGCTTCTTCATCGGTGTCGGCGACGAAGACGGTGTGGGCGACGCGCCAATCGTTGCGGTTCGGCTTGTGGCCGGCGGATTCGGCGCCCTCGACGTACTTGTGCCAGTGGCCTGCAAGGTAATCGCGGTTGATCGCGAAGCTCATCGGCAGGCAGCCAGCTGCGCCGGCTTCTTTGAGGGTGCCCGAGTTGGGGCTCAGTCCGGCCATGGCCAGCGGCGGATGGGGCTGTTGGTAGGGCTTCAAGAACGGCCCGCTCAGTTCCTCGCTGTAGGCGGGGATGTCGAGCGTCCAGTACTTGCCCTCGTGACGCTGAGGACCTTCACCGGACCACACCTTGCGCATGATCTCGACGGCCTCGGCCATCATCGGCTTGGGTTCGCTGGTGCCGTGGATCTGCAGATCCTCGCGCGTCGCGCCGGCGCCCAGACCCACCATCAGGCGGCCGCGGGACATGTGGTCGAACTGCATCAACCGGTGGGCCAGCGCGATCGGGTTGTGGTTCGCCGGAACGTTGGCGCCGGTCGCGAGCTTGATGCGGCTGGTCTGGGTGATCGCCGCGGCCAGATACAACTCCGGGCTGGCTACCGGTTCCCAGCGTTGGGTGGTGTGCTCACCGACCCACACCTCCGACAGTCCGTACTCCTCGGCCCACCGGATGACCTGCATGTCCCAGTCGAAGCCGTCTTGGAGATTCGTTTCCGGAAGCCGAAACGGAACCATGAAAAGACCGATATCCACGACTTTCCTCCCTTTGTTCTGAGTAGTTCTCGAAGAACTGTTGACCTACTTGAAGTGTCACAGTCACCGCCGGGCGCGAACTGTGCCAAAGTGGCACGCGATCACAGCGTGGACGCGACGATCTCCGCGACCGGAACATCGAGCGCGGCTTTTCGGATGTCCGCCCACAGTGCGGTCTTCGCGGGGCCGGCGCAGGCGATGAATTTCGCCTCCAGTTCGGCGTCGCTCATCGGGTCCGCGTTCTTGCCACGAGCGATTTCGACCGTCCGCTCGATACGCCGCCCGGACGCGGTATGCACCTCCACCGATGCCGGGAACTCGGTGCCGTCGCGATGTCGTTCGTCTACCAAGACGGTCATTCGCCGCATCAGTGCGCGTACGGCGGGATCGGTGACGGCGTCCGATGTGAAGTCCGACAGCTCGAGGTGGCCTCGGACCAATGCCGCCGCCACCGTGTACTGCGCGCTGAACCGCGCCTCGTTGCCGGTTTCCGGTGTGCTGTGTACCAACAGCTTCGGTGCGAGGGCGCTGACCCCCACACGGACCTGGCGGATCTCGTCGTCACCGAGTTCGGTGTGGATCGTCAGCGCGGCTTGCACGGCTGGATGCGAAGCGCCACATGAGGGATAGGGTTTGATCGCCAACCCGACCGGGTCGAGGAGGGACCAGGTTTGACCGAGTTGCGCGGCGAACTCTACCGGGGTGCCCGCGGCGCGTCCCATGAAGACCGAGCAGAACCCGAGGTCGGCTTCCAGAGCGGCGGGATCGGCGTCCCAGCCGCGCACGGCGAGTCGAGCAGCTTGGATTCCGCTCATGGCCGCCGCTCCGGCGTGCAGTGGTTTGGTCATCGTTCCGGTGTTGGCGCGGATTCCGGCCGCGCGGGAGGCAGCGATTCCCAGCGCTCGTTGTGTCGTCTCGGCGTCGAGGCCCATTGTCCGGGCCGCCGCCGCGGCGGCGCCGATGGTGCCGATCGTGCCGGTGGAGTGGAATCCGGTCTCGTAGTGCGCCATGTTCATCGCGCCGGCGAGGGCGGCGTCGACCTCGAATCCCGCGATGTAGGCCGTGAGCGCGTCGCCGAACGAGGCACCGAACTCTTCACCGACCGCCAGCATCGCCGGTACCAGATGGCAGCTGGGATGCCCGTACAGCGGATGGTTCGAGTCATCGAAATCCATGGCGTGAGCGAAGGTGCCGTTGACCAGGCCGGCGAGTTCGGGGGTCGTGCGACCGCCACCGAGTATGCCGGAGACCTCGCGTGCCCCTTGATCTTCCACATAGTCGAGCATGGTCGCGCCAATGTGGTGCCGGCGGCCCGCGAGTGCCACCCCGATCACGTCGGCGATGGCCGTTCGCGCCCGGTCAGCGGCCAGGTCCGGTATCTCGGAGAGGGTGAGCGCGCTGACGAATTCGGCGAGTTCCCGGGTTTGTCCCACCCGGCTCGCGGTCGTCATTGAGCGCGTTCCTGCTGCGGCTTCATGTCATTTGGCCTGGAATCCGGCGTCGATGGTGAACTGGGCGCCGGTGATGAAGCGTCCCTCGTGCGAGACCAGGTAGAGCACGGCCGCGCTCACGTCTTCCGGCTCGATCCAGGGGACGTCGAGCAGATGGATCGTGCCGTAGGCCTCGATGGCGTCCTCGAGTTGCGGGTTCTCCAAGTCGGGCCGGAACATCCGGAAGTTTCCCTCGTTGACGAGCATGTCCGTCCGGACGTTGCTCGGGTGCAGGGAGTTGACCCGGATGTTGTGCTTGCCGAGCTCGTTCGCCAGTGCCTTGGCCAGCCCCGTCACCCCGTGCTTGGCCGCAACGTAGTGTCCGATGTTGTCCATGCTTCGCAGGCCGGCTGCCGAGCTGGTCAGCAGGATCGATCCGCCGTTGCCGGCGTCGATCATCTGGTTCATGCCGGCCCGGACAGTGTTGAAAACACCGGTCAGGTTGATGTCGATCATCTCCTGCCACTGGGTGGCGGTCATCTGCGACATGAGCCCTTGGCTGACGATGCCCGCGTTGGCGAGGATGATGTCCAGCCGCCCGAACTGATCCACTCCCTCATCGACGATCTCGGTGAGGCGGTCGAGGTCGCGCACGTCGGCCTTTCGGGCGAGAATCCGCCCGCCCGCTTTCTCTACGAGACGCACCGTCTCCTGCAGGTCTTCCTCGGATGCCATCGGGTATGGCGCCGTCTCGACGGGAGCACACACGTCGAAAGCGATGATGTCCGCGCCCTCCTCCGCCAGTGCCACTGCGTGGCTGCGGCCCTGACCGCGTGCGGCGCCCGAGATGAATGCGACTTTGCCTTCGACACGACCCATTGCTTCGTTCCTCTCGTCCGGTGCCGCCCGTCACAGGCGACCGGTGTTCTAGATGATTCCCTGTACTGGGATGCTGTGAATTGTGCCAATCTGGCACATCGCGAAATGCCCGTTCGGCGGGTCGGATCACAGAGTGATCCTCGGTCACCGAACGGGCACTTGCCACGCTCAGACCTGCAGCTTCGTTCCGCCGGCCGCGTCCTCGTCGCCGCGTTCGGCGCGTCCGAGATTGTCGTAGTACTCCGGTTTCGCACTGCGGAAGTACAGCGCGATGCCGATACCGATCACCAGGGCCGTCCCTGGAACCGCCAGCAGCCACGTCAACTGTCCGGGCTCACCGCCCACCACGAGATCGAACCGGGACATCGCGAACACGACGATCGTTCCGATGGCGATGATGGAGATGATGGGAGCGATGACGGTCTTCCAAACGCTGTCGGTGCCGCGGTTGAGCGGGCGGGCGAACCAGGCGATGACGGCGATGCTGACCAGCACCATCAAAGTCATCACACCCATCGAGCCGAGTCCACTCATCGCGCCGTACACCACGGGTGTATTGACAGGCAGTCCCGCGATTGTGACCAGGGCAATCACCGCGATCACCGCGATCGTGAGCGAGGCCCGGTAGGGCGAATGGTGCTTGGGGTGGACGCCGGCCAGGTACCGCGGCACCGCATGGTCAGCGGCCAGGTTGAAGATGTAGCGCGAGGCCACGTTGTGGGTCGAGATCAGTGCCGCGATCGACGACGTGGCGACCAGTACGGCCGCGATCATCGAGACGTTCGAGGCGACGAACGTGTCGAGAGCGTCATTGAACATGCCGGCCGGGTTGTCTTCCGCGACCTGTTGGGAGCTCGGCCCGTAGGCGGAGATCAGTGCATAGCAGGAGACGCTGTAGAAGATGCCGATGAAGATCACCGCGAGATACGTCGCCCGCGGAATGGTCTTGACCGGTTCCCGAACCTCGTCGCGGTACAGCGCGGTCGATTCGAATCCGACAAAGTTGCCGAAGGTGAACAGAAGTGCGACGAAGATTCCGGTTCCGACGCCACCCAGACCTGACGGGTTGAACGGCTGCACCGAGAGACCGTCGACCCCGCCCTGACCCAGCGATGCGACATTGAAGACGATCACCAGCAGGATCTCGAACGCCATGACGACACTGAGGACCTTTGCCGACACCTCGACGTGGAAGTGTCCCAGCGCACTGACAATCGACCACGCGACGAGCGTCCATACCCACCATTCGGTTTCCGGACCGTGGAAGAGCGTGATCATCTCCGCGATGGTTACGCCGGTGAAGCAATAGAGACCGACGAGGATCATTGTGTACGACAGTGCTGCTACAAAGGCGCTGCCGAGTCCGAAGGCCCTGCCTATGCCCACGGTGATATAGGCGTAGAACGCTCCCGGGCGCGGCACTCGCCGGGTCATCGTGGTGAACCCGACCGCGAAGATGAGAACCAGCGCGGTAGTGATGAGGTAGACCAGCGGTGCTAGTTCTCCGGCGAAGTCGATGGCGAATGCCATATAGCCGGCAATCGTGACGATCGGAGCAGAAAACGCCATGACACCGAGGACCAACGGCGTCGTTCCGAGATTTCCGGTTAGTCGAGTCGGCTGCGTGGGCGCGGTAGTGCCCTCAGCTCCGCTCGAAGGCAACGTCGAGGCTGCCTGGGGTTCCTGCATTTTCATATCCACCTGATCCCATCGGGAGTGAATCGGCCGACAGTCCGTTTCGGCGGATAGTGATCCGCCGTATCGCCGGGTTCTGATTGAGAAGAGCCGCCACATCACATTGCAGTTCCGTCGCACTGGAGTGATCTACGTCTCGTATTTCGGACTGGGGGAAGTCTAAGCAGCCGCCCTAGCTGCCCAACTGTGTCAATATGGGACGCCTCTGAGCTAGGTCTTTGCGCAGCAAAAAGGGCCGCATGCGCACTACGCGCAACGGCCCCCCAGCGCCCCGTCTCAGCTGAGTTCGTAACCTCTCCTACTGTAATTTTCCATCTTTCGATACAGGGTCGACCTCCCGATTTCGAGTAGATCGGCGGCCTTCGCCCGGTTCCCTCCCACCTCGGCCAGTGCATGGCGGATCTGCTCGAGCTCCGCGGCCTCGAGACGGCTGAGCCGCCCCCGTGCGAGCGAGGCCTGGTGCGCTTCGTTCACGTCGGAAACGCACACCGTTCCCGTGGTGTTGCGCAGGGCGGCTGTCGTCACGACCTCACGCAGCTGCGCCACGTTCCCTGGCCATTCGGCATTCGCCAGTGCAGCCAGGAGCCTGCCACTGCACACCGGCGTCGCAACGGCGTCCGACGATGTCAGGAAGTATGTGACCAACAGCGGTATGTCATCGCGCCGCGACCGCAGGGGCGGGAGTCGTAACTCGATCGGCACGGTACCGATGGCGTCGGTGAAAAATCCGGCATCCATCTCGTAGGCGGTCGCAATGAGCTTTCCCCGATCCGCGGCCACCCGAAGCGCGTCCCGCGTGTGTTCGAGAACCTCGGGCGACATCTGATCGAAGTTTCTGGCTACGACGGTCTGACCGGCGGCGAGTGCGGCGTCTATCGCCGCTGCGCGCCCCTGAGGACCCAGCGAATCGACAGGACCACACTCGATCACCGCCACATCCGGGGCCGCAGCCATCAGCCGGGCCAGGTGAGTGCGCCCGGTGCCTCGCTCACCAGTCAGGCACACCGCAACGCTCTGCGTCATCGCGGCTATGGCCGCCGACTTCAGCCGACGCATCACGGCGCTGGCTCCGATGAGATCGTCGAGCGGGGCCAGCGAGACCGCGGCCGGCGACGCCGCCGAGCCGCCGATCGCGGACTGGGCCGTGATCTCAGACAGCCGCATCACCGCACCGACCACTTGGCCGTCGATCGTCACCGGTTTCACGTGGACCGTCAACGTACGGTTGTCGGAAAGTGCGACAATTTCCTCCCGCACCTCGCCGAAGGCGTCGACCTGGCGTGCGATTCCCGACAGGACCGCGAAGTCACTGTTCGACAGCATCTCCTTGGCCCGGTTGCTCGCGATCGTCGTACGGCCGTCAACCGCAACGACGGCGGCGCCGCCACGCAATCGGGACTCACGGGTATACGCCCGGAGAAGGGCCTGCTCGCGGAAGGTCAATCGATCGGACACCTGCCGGCCGATCTCGCCGGCCGCCCACTCCACCGGTAGGGCGAGCGCTCCGGGTGCCGAAGCGAGAGCGATTCGCTCCGGCACCATCAGCGTGAGCACCGCCAGAACCCGGTTGCGCAGGCCGTCGAGGATCGGCGCGGACGTGCAGTAGGTCCCTTGGAGTTCTTCCGCGTAGTGCTCCGGACCCCACACCTGCACCGTCCCACCCTCTTCGAGCGCGGTGCCGTCGGAGTTGGTGCCCGCGAATTCCTCCGCCGCACCCATACCGATCACCGCCGCGTGGGAATCGGCCCAACGGAGGGCCGCCGAATCCCCCATGCGCAGCGCGTGCACTCCTGAGGCATCCGAGAGCAGAACGCACGCCCCGGTGTCTTGCGCCATGTCGTCGAGCCGCTGCATGATGGGCGTCGCGATTTGCAGGAACGGTGCGTCGAGCCGGGATTCCCGCATCTGTGTCTGCAGCGATTCCGGATCGACCAGACAGGCTGCACTGCGCCGCCACGATCGCTCGATCACCTCGCGGACCCCCGTCAAATCGACGGTGCCGGGGTCGGACAGGAACTGCTCGCGCAGCGCACGCTGGCGTGCCAGCGACACCGCGTTGGGGCGCGCCCGAACCAGTTCGGTACGTCTCGTGCGGATGGGCCCGTCGGGAAGGATCAGCTCCGTCATCTTGTCAATCCTCCGACTTCTGCCGGGTCTTTGAAAGACCCGTATCGATCCTTATCCGGCGCACAGGCCACATTCGACTCGACCCCCGACACTGGCGTGCACGTCATATGTGTCCCGCGAACCCGGTTCCTATCCTCGTATCACGCCCCGGTGGGTCTGATGAAGCTGAGCGCGAACTCGTGATTGCCTCGCGACTCGGCCTTGGTGAGCCGGCCCGAGGCGACCTCGATGAGCTCGTCGAGGATGCGCTGGCCGACTTCCTCGATCGGTGTACCGGCGAGGATCGTACCCGCATCGATATCGATTAATTCCGGGAGGCGTTGCGCTACATCAGAATTCGAGCTTATCTTCAAGCACGGCGCGATCGGGGACCCGGTCGGGGTGCCGAGCCCTGTCGTGAACGCCACAATCTGTGCTCCCCCGGCCACCATCGCCACCATCTGCTCGATGTCCTGTCCGGGTGTATCCATGATGTACAGCCCTGGTCCCGGGGGACGCTCGGCGTACTCGACCACACCGCTGATCGGGCCGGTTCCGCCCTTGCGGGCGGCGCCCATCGACTTCTCTTCGATGGTCGTGAGACCGCCGGCGATGTTGCCGGGAGCCGGCTGGCTGCCGAGCAGATCCACGCCGATTCTGGCTACGTCCTTCTCGAACCTGGCGACCACCTCGATGATCTGCGCTGCTACCTCGTCGGTGACCGCACGCTTGGCCAGCAGATGCTCGGCCCCCAGGAGCTCGGTGATCTCCGCGAGGATGGATGTTCCGCCGGATTCGACGAGACGATCACTCGCCACCCCCAGCGCCGGATTCGCGGTAATGCCTGAGAAGGCGTCCGAGCTGCCGCATTCGAGCCCCAGACACAGCGCCGAGAGCGGCGCCGGCTGGCGGACGGCGGGAACCTTCTCCACTAGCAACTCGGCGAGGGCACCCTTCGCGGCGATCTCCAAACCGTCGAAGGTACCGGTCCGGTCCAGCCGGACGATACGGTGCGGCTTTTCCGCGTCCGCCAACGCCTGCCCAAACAGCTCGACTTCGTCACCGATTCCGAGGATCAGGGTCGCGCCGACGTTGGGATGCGTGGCGAACCCCAGCAAGGCGGCCAGTACGCGGGCCTGGTCCGCGTGGCCGCGCGGGCTGTCCCATTCGTGCCGGAGCGCGACGACGTCGTCGGTCGCGGAGTCGGCGACGTCTGCGGCGATCTCGCACAGGGCCGAGTGCACGGGTACGACAAGGGTGTGGTCGCGGTACCCCCAGCGACCGTCCGGCCTCAGGAAACCCATCAGTTCGGTCGTCACATCGTCCTCAGCAATCGTGGAATGGCGAAGGTGGTGGAGTTCCGCAGTTCGGATTTCGCGGGAACGCCTGAGAAAACGTCGAGTACGGCGGACCAGATGTCGACAGGACCCTCGTCAGCGGCGATGTCGAACTCGCCGGGAATGGCCGCGTGCAAGCCTCCGGCTGCGGCGACACCGACGACCGGAACGAGGGCGATCGACGACGGCGGTTGGTTCTCCGCCGGGAATTCGACGATCACCTGCGGGCGGCAGGACGCCACCGCGAGTACGCGCGCACTCTGGGCGCCGGGATCCTCCGCGAGCATGCTCACCGAGGATGATCCTGGCTCACTACCCACTGCCAGGGGGACGGGCACCTCCACGAGGCCGGACAGGTCGGCGTCCCGGGAACCGGCAAGAACGACCCGGGCTCCTTGCGCGACGGCGTGTGCCATGAGGTCTGCAACCCGGCCGTCCTTGCGATCGGCGACGATGCCGAGCGTCAGGGCACTCGCATCGGCGGCGGCGCGTTCGAGGGCGCCGGCCAACGTCTTCAGCTCCTGCGCGATACGAATGCCTTCCTCCCGCGCCGCTGTGCTGCCGCCGCTGTCTTGGATGCCGACAAAGTGCGGATCCCGGCCCTGCCGGACGATCTCCTTGACGACGCCCCGTCCCTGAACGGTCTCGCATCCGAGGCTGACGACCAGTGATTGGGCCACATTCGGTGAGCTCGCCAGTCCCGCGAACAGTGCCCGGGTCTGCACGATGTCCGGCCCGATATGCCCGCAGCCGTGCTGATGCGCCACCGCGGTCGCGCCGGCGGCCTCGGCGATCTCAGCTGCGACGAGGGCCGAGCACACCACGGACGGGAGCACGAAAACGTGGTTTCGGGCACCAGGTTGCCCCTGGGTGCGGGGATAGGCGGTGATTTGGGTCATCGAGGGCCTCCGGGCAACCGCTTGCTGATGACGTTCTGCACATGCACGTGCTCACCGGAGGCAATGTCGGAAGTGGCCTCGCCGACCGGCTCGCCGTACCGGATGATGTCGGTGCCCCGGGCTATCGGGTGCAGCGCCACCTTGTGTCCACGCGGCACGTCGCTGCGGATGGTCAGGCGAATATCGTTCGTGCTCGTCACCTCCCCGCTGTGCAGGTCGGTGACGGCGACCGCAATGTTGTCGCGGTCATCGAGTAGGAGCAGTTTCATGCTTCTCAGTCTTAGTGCGGCTGCCTGCCCCCGGAAACCACCAATCACTAACGGAGTCATTAGCTGAGTTGAACACCCGGTAGACTTTGCACATTCGACACTGACACAATTTTCACTGGTAGGAGCCGATCGGTGCAGTTCCGGCAGCTGGAGACCTTCATCAGCATCGTCGATGCGGGCACGCTGACCGGCGCTGCCCGACGGCTCTACAAGACCCAGGGCGCGGTGTCTCAGGACCTGAAGTTGCTGGAGAACGGCCTCGGCGTCCAGCTCCTCGACCGGACAGGCCAGCGGGTCAAGCTGACGGCTGCAGGTAGCGCTCTGCTGCCGATTGCTCGGCGCATAATGAGCGACATCGCCGACGCGGCGTTCGAAATGGAATGCATCCGCACCGGTGAAAATCCGGTCATCCGCCTCACATGCCTGCCGTCGCTGGGCCCGCGCCTGTGCCGACTGATGGCCGACTACACCCGAGTGCATCCAGGCACTCGGTGGTCATTGTTCACGTCGCTGCGAGGGGCGATGATCGCAGGTCTGCGCGACGACCAGTTCGATCTGGCCATCTGTGAAGGCTACGCCGACGACGGCATCGTCAACATTCCCTTGATGCGTGAGTCGTTGCACCTCGTTCTGCCGCATGATCATCCACTGATCAAAAAGGCACCGCTCCGCCCCGCGGATCTTACGGATGTGCCCTATATCGGGCTGCATCGACGTTTGGGCGCACTGCTGGAAGCACAACGTTTCTTCTCGGCTGGCGAGGTCTACCCGACCCCGGTCGCCGAAGTCGATACCACCCAGCTAGTTGCCGAGCTCGCAGCCGCCCTTGGTGGCTACGGGTTCATCCCCGAGTCAGCCATTCCCAAGGACGGGTTCACCCTGGTCATTGTTCCGACTGATCCACCGCTCACACGGCAGATTTCGCTCGCCCGATCCGCCAACCGCAGCATTCCGCCCGCCGTGGAAATGTTCATCGACTACCTCATTGCCGCATGGCCTGCGGATTCGCCATGACAGTCAAGAGCAGGCACCTGGTCGCCGACACCCCGGTGTGAAGCAGGCACCCGCGCTGAGGAGCGTCACCACAGTCAACGCCGATTCCGGATCCACCGAACCTGACGTTCACACCCACTGCCGGGCAGCAGGGTGCGCGAGCGGCGAGGCCGATGGGTGTCGGCGCAGCACCGCCCCGAGCTGCAGGCTGTGTCCGTAGGTGAACTCGCGTAGGAAGATCCCCAAGCTCGACGGCACATACGTCTCGTCGAACACGATCGGGCTGCCGTCGGCGCGGATGGTGTGCACATTGCCGATGCCGTCCGCTCCGGTGAGCATCCCGCCGACGATCGAGGTGAGTTTCCTGCCGGGTTCACCGCTCCCGAGGGACCCGCGTGGAGGCGAGATCGACATGGGTGCCGATCAGCTCCGACAGCCCGGCGTGTTAGGCGAGTGCGAGGACCAGCGCTAACCCTGCCGCCAACACGCGATTGTGTTCGTCGAACACCGCGGACCCAGCCGCGAACGTGTGCGATGTTTGCACTGAAGTGCCTTTTCGTATGTGGACAATCGTGACCTGAGAATCTCGATTCTCTCACTACGGAAGGCACTTTCGTCATTCATACGCCGTCACACCCATTACGGTCTCACGGATTCGGGCTAAGTCGAATTACGCCCGCGAGCATATGCCAAATATGTTGCAGCCACGCAGGAATGGACCGAGGCAAGGGTATTCGGGCACTGATCGCGCCGCCCGAAGCTGCCAACACAGGAATCGGTCGAACCCAGGAAAACAATCACATGTCTTGACGGAGGTGACCCACGCCACTAGTTTAGTGTTTGAATCATACGAAAGGCGTTCGCATATGTCAAACACTCCCAGAACATCGAGCACCGTGTCGAATGCCCTTCGGTTGCTTCGTTTGTTGGCCGCCCATCCACAAGGCATGGGCGTGAGCGAAATCGCGAACGAACTCGGCCTCGCCAAGAGCGGAACGCACATGTTGCTCTCGACGCTGGTGCAGCAGGAGTTCGCGTTTCGTGACGATGCCAGCATGTATTTCCTCGGGCTCACCGCGTTCGAAGTGGGTTCTGCTGTACCGGACGCAGCGAGGTTCGGTGGCGAATTGTTAGGCCCCGCTCGGAACTTGGCCGACGTGTCTGGTGAGGCAGTGTCCCTTGCAGTTCTGCGCAACCGCGAAGCGGTAATGGTGCAACGGTTCGAGACTCGTCACGTGTTGAGGGCGGACATCGGAGTGGGAACTCGCATGCCGGTCACGGACTGCGCCTCGGGGAAGGTGTTCCTGGCGGCGTTGTCCGAAGCGGAACTCGACGACCTTCTCCCAGACGAAGACCTAGGTGCAGCCCCGAATGGCCGAACCCGCAGTAAATCCCATCTCAAGACGGAACTCGCCGAAGTGCGTGCCCAACGCTACGCGATGACCGTGGGTGAATACGCGGACGGTGTTACGGGCGTGGCAGCGGGAGTATACGACAGGCAGGGACGACTGGCAGTAGCGCTGAGCGTGGCGGGACCGAGCACGCGGTTCGATATCGAGAAGTGGGTTCCACCCCTTCTGACGGGTGCAGACGAGATGACCGCGTTGATGGCGGCTCGGCATTGACCATCGAAAACCGACGAACAAGACCACGAGGTGGGATCAACATGGACTTCATTGCTGGAATCGACGTCGGTGGCACGTTTACCGATGTGCTTCTGTGTAACCGTTCGACTGGAGACTTGCGCATCGCAAAGGTCTTCTCCACTCCCCGCCGACAGGCAGAGGGTCTATTGGCAGGCCTGCGGCAGCTCGATACCCGGTTCGACGAGCTCACGGCGGTCGTTCACGGCACTACGGTGGCCACCAACGCGGTCCTCGAGCGCAAGGGTGATCGATGCGCTCTGGTGACCACGCGAGGTTTCCGCGACGTACTCGAGCTACGGCGTCGCGACAGGCCCACTACCTACGGCTTGACCGCCGGTTACACCCCGATAGTGCCACGCAGTCGGTCGTTCGAGATCGACGAACGCATCGACGCCCACGGTCGTGTGATCACCCCGCTCGCCGACGACGATGTCCGTTCTCTTGCAAAGCTATTGAAGTCCGCGCAGATCGACAGCGTGGCAGTATGTCTGCTCAACAGCTACTGTAATCCCGTCCACGAACGCCGGCTGGCGGACGCTCTCGGCGAGCTGATGGGCGGCGTACCGATCAGCACATCACACGAGATCTGCCCTGAAGTAGGCGAATTCGAACGCGCGAGCACCACCGCCACCAATGCATTCGTCCGCGCAACCATGAGCAACTATCTCAGCAGCGTGCAGAACCTACTGGAATCCGACGGCTTCCGACACGAAGTGCAGGTCATGCAGTCCAACGGCGGTCTGATTCCGGCTCGACGTGCCGGCGAAATGGCGGTCCGCACTCTGCTCTCGGGCCCAGCTGCTGGCACCGTCGGTGCCGCGGCATTCGGCACGGCAGCAGGCCTGCCCAATGTCATTTCGTGCGATATGGGCGGCACCAGCTTCGATGTCGCACTTATCCCCGGAGGCAAACCGGCACTGACCGACGAGAAGAACATTGACTACGGCGTTCCGATCAAAGTCCCAATGATCGACATCACCACCGTCGCAGCGGGAGGAGGATCCATCGCCTCCCTGGACCGAACAGGGATCCTGCAAGTCGGCCCTGAAAGCGCCGGTTCAGATCCAGGCCCAGCCTGTTACGGCCGCGGCGGCACCCAGCCCACGGTGACCGACGCGAACATAGTCTTGGGACGGATAGCGGCGAGACAACAATTGGGAACCGAGTCCGGATTCGTGCTCGATATCGATGCGGCCAAAACTGCCATTCGCAAGGAAATCGCCCAGCCTCTGGGCCTCAGCGTGACCGCAGCAGCACTGGCCATCATCCGCATAGCGAACGAAACC
The DNA here is from genome assembly GCF_030056915.1 of Rhodococcus sp. IEGM 1307. Taxonomy (NCBI): domain Bacteria; kingdom Bacillati; phylum Actinomycetota; class Actinomycetes; order Mycobacteriales; family Nocardiaceae; genus Rhodococcus; species Rhodococcus sp. IEGM 1307. The sequence goes on along the minus strand of NZ_JASHKW010000031.1, from coordinate 56,506 downwards.
ATGGCCGCCGCCATCCGCAGTGTCAGCATCGATCGAGGACACGACCCCAGAGGATTCACCCTGGTCGGGTTCGGAGGAGCCGGACCCATGCACATCGTCGAGCTCGCCGCCACCGTCGGTGCCCGCACCGTGCTTATACCGCCGTTTCCCGGTGCACTCAGCGCCTACGGCTGCCTGATCGCAGACGCAAAGTACGACTACGTGACAGCAGTGAACATCCCAGTCGACGAAGCGGATGTGCGGAGCACGATCGAAGCCGCGTTGAGTACCCACCGTGCTTCCGGCAAAACCTTGCTCGACGCCGACGGCTTCGGCTCGGATGCGATCTCGGTCGAACACGTAGCGGAGATGAGCTTCATGAAGCAGAGGTACTCCATACGAGTTCCGCTGGGAAACGACGAAAGCTGCTGGGACACCGAAACCCTGACCGAGGCATTCTACAACCACTATTCCACTTCGTACACCGGACGCGCGCCTGCCCGAAACATCAAGCTCATCAATCTGCGCACGACAGTGACCGGGGCACGCCCCCTGCCACGCGCCAACCGCTCACCCCGTAGGGCGCCGTCCATCCCGGCGTTCCGAGAGATCGTCTTCGACAACCTCACTACCTCCGTCGAAGTATTGTCCCGCGACACTCTCGAACCCGGCCAGACGTTGGAAGGACCTCTCGTAATCGAACAAACCGACACCACCATCGTGTTACCACCGAAATCTTCGGCAGTAGTTACCGGCGACCTCTCCCTCGTTGTCGAGGTGAACCGATGAGCGTATCCGTAGATCCGTTGACGCTGGCCGTAATCCGAGGCCGCCTCGAACAGATCGCCGATGAGATGGATACTGTGTTCGAGCGTATGGCGTTCTCCCCGGTCATATCCGACGCGTGGGACCGAGCCGACGGAATCTACTCCGCCACCGATGGTTCGGTAATTGTCCAAGGCGACCGCGGGTTGCCGATCTTCGTCGGCACAATGCAATTCACCGTTGCCAGCGTACTTTCCACGGTCTCCGATATCACACCGGGTGATACGTTTCTGGTCAACGATCCCTTCGCCGGAGGGACGCACATCATGGACACCAAAATGGTCCGACCGTTCTTCTACCGTGGTGAGTTGTTCGCCATGCTGGCCAACACCGGACACTGGACCGATCTGGGCGGCCGCGTACCCGGCGGCTTCGGATCACAAGCCAGCGACTGCTACCAAGAGGGACTCCGTATACCGCCCGTACGGTTGTTCGTGGACGATGAACTCAACACCGACATCCTCGCGATTCTGCAAACCAACTCCAGGCTCCCCGACGACGTCATGGGCGACGTGGATGCGCAGGCCAGCGCCCTGCGAGCCGGCGAAACCCGCCTGACCGAACTGCTCGACGAGCACGGACCCGAGGTGGTCTCTGCGGTCATCGCGACACTCCGGCAGCGATCCGCCGACCAAATGCGCACACAGATCCTTGACATACCGGATGGCACATATCAATTCACCGAGACGATGGACAACGACGGCATCACCGATGAAGTGCTCAACGTCGCGGTCGACATCACTGTCATGAGTGAGCGGATGACTATCGACTTCACTAGATCCTCACCGCCGTGCGAGGGACCGATGAACTCGGTTCATGCCGCGACAGTGTCCAGCGCCCTCGTCGCCATCAAACACATCTTTCCCGACATTCCCATCAACTCTGGAATCTTCGAGCCCCTCGACTTCGTCATCCCAGAATCGGTGTTCCTCAACGCGAAACCACCGAGACCAGTCGCAGGATGCGCCGCCGAAACAAGCCAACGCATCATCACGGCCGTGATGGGTGCACTCGCCGAGGCGGTTCCGCACCGCAGTCAAGCCGGCTCGTCCGCAACCTCGAACAACCTCTCGATCGGCGGAACTGACCAAGACGGTGAACCCTTTGTGATGTACGTCTTCCTCGGCGGCGGGTACGGAGCACACCCGGCAGGAGACGGACTATCCAACGGCTGCTCGCTGATGAGCATCGGCTTGGTACAGTCCATCGAAATACTGGAACAGCGTTACCCCGTCCGGTTCAACCAGTATTCGCTGCGAGACGGGTCTTCCGGTGCCGGACAATTCCGCGGAGGACTCGGTGTGCACTTCGAATTCGAGTACACCGGCGACGCCGGACGGATGAGCCTTCTGGGCGACCAAGCCAAAACAGCACCCGTCGGTCGCGCCGGCGGCGACAACGGTGCGACCTCGGCACCATGGTTCCGCCTCGACGGACGAACCACGACCCTCCCCATGATCAGCAAGGGTGAAAACATCTCCATCCACCAGGGCGACGTGATCTGCATGCAAACCCCCGGAGGCGGCGGCTACGGCGACCTGCAGCAACGTCACGCCGACCACATCGCCGCCGACGCCGACAACGGATACCTCACCGACTCCGCACCGCACTAGTACGAAGCCCATACTCTCGAAAAGAGACAGACGATGTCCACACAACACAGCGACCCAGCACGCACAGTGCAGATGCGGCGTGCAGTTACGGGAAGTCTGATCGGCAGTTCGCTGGAGTGGTACGACTATTTCCTCTACGGCGCCGCATCCGCACTCGTCTTCAACAAGGTCTTCTTCCCCTCCTTCGACCCCCTGACCGGAACCCTCCTCGCCTTCCTCACCTTCTCGGTCGGCTTCATCGTCCGCCCCATCGGAGCAGCGGTGGCCGGTCATTACGGTGATCGAATCGGGCGCAAGAAAGTCATGCTCGTCACCATCGTGGCAATGGGAGTCTCCACAGTCCTGATCGGTCTACTGCCGACTTATGCGACGGTCGGCGTCGCTGCGCCCCTCATGCTCGTCGCCATACGCATCGTCCAGGGACTCGCATTGGGAGGCGAATGGGGCGGCGGCGCTTTGATGATCGCCGAACGCGCCCCTGCCGAACGCCGCGGATTCCTCACTAGCTTCGTGCAGGTCGGTGCGTCCATCGGCAATCTCCTCAGTACCGGCGCGCTGTTACTGCTGTCGGCACTATTGACGCAGGAATCGTTCCTCACCTGGGGGTGGCGAATCCCGTTTCTGTTCTCCGCAGTCGTCGTGCTCATCGGCCTGTACGTCCGGCTCAAGATGAGCGAAACCCCTGCCTTCCACTCACTGCAAGAGCAGGGCCAGGCCAGCACCAACCCCGTCCGCGACGTCCTCCGCCAACAATCCCTGGACCTGCTGCGTGTCATCGGGATTCGCGCCGGCGCGGACATAATGTACTACGTCCTGATCACATTCCTGTTGACCTATATCGCCGATGAACTGGGCCTGCCTCGCACGGTCGGACTGCTGGCTGCGATGATCGGCGCGACCATGCAGCTGTTCACGTACCCCGCGTTCGCCGCACTCAGTGACCGATTCGGCCGTCGGCGCCTGACCATAATCGGAGCACTGGGCGCCATCGCGTGGATGCCCTTCCTCTTTCCGCTGGTCGATACTGGATCGACGCTCGTCATCATCGTGGCTGTCCTCGGCGGACTCGTATGGCACTCCGCAATGTACGGAGTCCAAGCAGCCTGGATCTGCGAGCTCTTCGACGCCCAACACCGCTACAGCGGAGCATCATTGGGCTATCAACTCGCCGGAATCGTCGGCGGCAGCCTCGCACCGACGATCGCAATCGGACTGCTCCAGCTCTTCGACTCCACCGTTCCAGTCACCATTTATGTCTGCCTCGCGTTGGCCGTCGTCGCCATTACCGCACTGTGCACACGCGAAACACGAGGCATCGACTTGAACCCATCGGTCGAACCGGCCCCCGACCAGCTGAACGAGTCACACGCGCCGTGAACGACGCGTGACCATTCTCGACACTCCGAATGCCCACATGCCACCCCTCAATCCAGGCGGCACACGAATCCAGCAAGGACTTCCATGACTCAATCAAGTACGTTGAACGACCTGAGAGCCGAATGGTTGGCGCTCTACAACCAGAGAACCACTCGGTCGCGCATGGCCAACGAGGCCGCCGCACGGTCGATAGCACAAAGCCAACGTAGCCGGTTCAACTCGGCGATGCCTCATCCGATCTACATCGATCATGGCGAAGGCGCCCACTTCGTCGATATCGACAAGAACCACTTTCTCGACTGCAACGCAGGATGGAACGCCGCATTTCTCGGACGCGGTCACCCTGCAATTACTGCTGCCGTCGGTCAGGCGATGTCATTACTCGGCGCGCCCGGCGGCTCGATGCATCCGTCCGCCAAACGTGACGAGTTCGCGCGACTGCTCTGCGACCGCGTTCGCGGAGCCGAACGCGTCGTCTTCGCCCCCTCAGGCTCCGAGGCGAACACCTATGCCCTTCGACTCGCACGTTCCTTCACTGGCAAACAAACAGTAATCAGAATGGCCGGGGGCTATCACGGTCAACACGACGCCCTGCTAGGTGAGCAATCGTCGAAAGCCGGAACAGCAACAGGCGCTCAGAACAACGTCATTACAGTGCCGTTCAACGATCTACCAGCTGCGCGCGCGGCACTCGATGCCCACCAAGGCACAACGGCAGCGTTGATTTCCGAGCCCATGATGACCATTCCCGGCGCTGTACACCAACGAGACCATTTTTTGCACGACCTGCGGGCCATCACCCGAGAATACGGTGTTCTCTTCATTCTTGACGAAGTGATCACTGGGTGTCGTTTCGCAGTGGGCGGAGCAAGCGATTACTACGATTTCGAGCCCGCAGACCTTGTCGTCATGGGAAAGATGCTCGGGGGTGGCCTACCCACCGCTGCCGTCGTCGGGCGAGCCGCGATACTCGAACAACCCATCAGTGCCTCGAATACGCACGCTCAAAATCCTGTCACCCTGGCAGCTGCCGTTGCCGCTCTCGAACTGTCCACTGCCGACGAACACCGTCGGGTGGCACTCATGGGCGAACGGTTGCGATCAGGCCTACGCGCCACTGCCGCGGACTTGCCGATTCCCGTACAAATCACCGGCGACGGCCCCTGCGCTGGAATTCATTTCACCTCCGATGAGGTAGTCGACTTCACGTCCGCCGAACGCGCAAACAACGAATTGTGGCGGCTGCTGTGCGTCGGAATCGCCAACAACGGGTTAGGACTGACCAGCCGCACTTTCGGGCCCACGATGGCCTGGACCGACACCGACGTGGACTACGCGCTGGGCGTGTTCTCCGCGACGCTCAAGAACATCGCCCACGCCGCTGCGGAAAGCGAGCTCACCGCACGATGATCACCTCGAATGCACGCCACGAGATCAATGCACCGCACCTACCCCCGCCGCGTGGACACTTCCCCCACGCAGTTCGGATCGACGGACCGGCGCCCCTGGTTCACGTATCGGGTCTGCTCGCACTCGACGCAGACGGGCGAATCGAGGGTCCCGGTGACGCCGAAATACAGACATCGCGCATTCTCGACTCTCTCGAGACCATCCTCGCTGCCGCAGGCGCCGACATCGACGGGCTGGTGAAACTCACTATCTACGTCACAAATATCGAAGACCGAGCCGCCGTGAGCACCATTCGGCGGAGTCGATGGCCCGACATCAAACCCGCCAGCACCCTGGTCGAAGTAAGCCGCCTGGCCGCAGACGGCGCCGTTGTCGAAATAGACGCCGTCGCTGTCGTTCTCACCGACAACTCACGGACTGCGTCATGACACACCCACTCCCCGATCGCCCACGTCGATCTGATTCGCCCCTGGCCCGCCGCGCACAACACGTAATGCCGGGCGGGATCACCCGCTCCACGGTGTACGTACCGCCGCACCCTCCCTACGCAGTCTCCGGATCCGGAGCCGTACTCACAGACCACCTCGGAAACCAGCTCATAGACTGCAACAACAACTACACATCCTTGATCCACGGACATAGCCACCCCGCAATAGAAACCGCAGCTATGAGCGCCATCCGAACCGGATCAGCATTCGGCCTCCCCACCCGCAGCGAAATAGAGTTCGCCGAACTCCTCTCCCAACGAACAGGCTTCGAGAAGTGGCGATTCTGCAACTCCGGCACAGAGGCAGTCCTCATGCTCGTGCGAGCAGCTCGCGCTCACACCGGACGACAGAAAATCGTACGGTTCGCCGGCAGCTACCACGGCACCGGAGACGAACTCGCCAGTGCCAACACCCCCGGCGTTCCGTCATGGATCGAAAAGTCGGTTCTTGAACTGCCACAAGGGGACCTGCCCGCGCTCGAGAACGCCTTCGCAGTACACGGTGACGACATTGCTGTGGTCCTGATAGACCTCCTCCCCAACCGGGCAGGACTCACCCCTGCAGAGCCCGCCTACATTGAACGACTACAGTCAATCGCCCGCCGATACGGCGCACTCGTGGCCGTCGACGAGGTCATCAGTTTCAGACTCTGTTTGGGCGGGCTGCACACCGAATACCCAGTTCAACCTGACCTCATCTCCACGGGAAAACTCATCGGTGGAGGCTTCCCAGTCGGGGCGGTAGGGGGCCGGCGTGAGGTGCTCGAATCCTTCGATCCCACCCGAACACGACCCGTCATGTGGGGCGGCACATTCACCGCCAACCCGGTGACCATGGCTGCAGGCCACGTAGCCCTGCAGCTGTACGATCAGACCGCCGTCACCACCCTCAACGCCCGCGGTAACCGTCTCCGCGCCGATCTGCGCGACGCTGGAGTGGACACGAACGGGCACGGATCGTTGATCCGCATCCTCAGCAACGACACCCCCGCCCTGTGGTGGGCGCTGTACGATCTCGGCGTACTAGCAGGGTCGAACGGACTACTGTCATTGTCCACCGCCATGACCGACGAACAGATCGATAGCATTCACGCAGCTGTCGTGGCCGCCGCGACCACCCCGGCCGTCCGGTAAGCGGAACGCCGACAGCGCCGGGCATACCCTGTCGAATTCGCCTGATATCAAGGCTTAATACGGCCAAGAGCCGCACTGCCCTGAAACTTCCAGTGAGACCGGCGGCCCGCGCGGCCGCGAACTCCCCGGAAGTCCGAGAGTAACGAACGCTGAAGACACGACTGCACAAGTACTTGACGGGACCACCACTGCTGCAACGATCAAGAGCGAGCTTAAGGACAGAGCCTCGATTCTTCGCGACCAAGGTAGTACCCCGCTCTTGGAACACTGCTGGTCGGCGACGATCCAGGTTCCCGCTGGTACGTCAACGGCAAGCACAAAGACTGTGCAGAGGTGGGCATCGAGTCGATCCGAATCGATCTTCCTGCGAGCGCCTCGCAGGAAGAGATCGAGTGCGCGGTCCGATCGCTCAACGACGATAAGCGCTGTACCGGTTTCATCGTTCAGCTTCCGCTGCCGCACGGTCGAGACGAGAATCGTGTTCTTGCCCTTGTCGATCCTGCCAAGGACGCTGATGGCCTTCACCCGACGAACCTGGGCTGGCTCGTTCTCGGCGGAGAAGCACCCTTACCGCGCACCCCGAACGGAATCATCGAGCTGTTGCGACGCTACGGGGTTCCGGTCGATGGCAAACGGGTCGCGGTGGTCGGCCGAGGAGTAACTGTCGGTCGCCCGTTGGGCCTCCTATTCACGCGACGCTCGGAGAACGCCACTGTCACGTTGTGCCACACGGGGACCCGCGACCTAGCCCAGTGCGTCCGTGAAGCAGACATCGTCGTGGCGGCCGCCAGTGTCCCAAACATCATCACGGCTGAGATGGTGAAACCCGGCGCCGCAGTCCTTGACGTGGGCGTGTCGCGGCTCGATGGGAAACTTGCGGGCGACGTAGCAAAAGACGTCTGGGATGTGGCCGGTTGGGTCTCTCCAAACCCGGGCGGCGTGGGCCCAATGACGCGGGCAATGTTCCTCAACAATGTAGTGGCCTTGGCAGAAGAGCAGCACCGCCCGTCGATCTTTGAGTGTTCCACCTCCAGGTGAGGTTCCCCCGCTTCTTCGGAGAGGCGGGGGAACGTCACGGAGCGGCCCTGCGGGCCCGTATCGGCGAAGCTCTTCGCCGTGTCCGGGGTTCCTGCTCGGGCCTCGACTGACGGCGTGAGGCCCGAGGAGTTCAGGCGCGTCGACCAGGTATCGGGTCTGTCGCGCTGCCGCGTCTGCGCAGGCGCTGTCGCGCGGACCCCTCGGACAGTGGGATAATCGCAATTGCGTGCGCCTGCCCGGTCGGGCGGCTCAGTCCCAGGTCGGGAGATGTGCGTCGATGTAGCGGGCGCCGTATCCTCCAGCGGGGAGGATCTCGGCGATCCGGTTGAGGTCGGCGGGCGTGAGGTCCAGATCCACGGTCGCAGTGTTCTCTTCAACGCGTGCGACACTGCGGGTCCCAGGGATCGGGACGATGTGCTCGCCCTGCGCGAGCAGCCACGCCAGCGCGAGTTGCGCGACTGTCGCTCCCTTGGTCTCGGCGAGCACCTTCAGCTCGTCGACGGCGGCGACGTTCTTCTCGAAGTTGCTCGGCTGCCACCGCGGGTCGTAGCTGCGCATATCGGACGCGTCGTACGTGCTCGCCGGCTGCGCGGTTCCAGTGAGGAACCCACGACCGAGCGGCGAGTAAGGCACGAACCCGATCCCGAGTTCGTCGAGGACCGGGAACAACTGCTCGACATCGCGCTCGAACAGCGAGTACTCGGTCTGCAGGACCGAGACTGGCTGCACCGCGTGCGCACGCCGGATAGTCGTCACTCCCGCCTCCGACAGACCGAGGTAGCGCACCTTTCCTTCCTGGATGAGCTCGCCGACCGTGCCGGCAACGTCTTCGATAGGGACCTCCGGATCCACACGGTGCTGGTAGAGCACGTCGATGACGTCCGTCTGCAGGTACCGGAGGCTATTCTCCGTGACCTCGCGGATGTGCTCGGGCCGACTGTTCAGGGAAAAGTCTGGCATGTAGCCGAACTTCGTCGCGACGACGATCTCATCCCTGAAGCCCTTCACAACCTTGCCAAAGAGCTTCTCGTTGGCTCCGAAGCCGTACAACTCTGCGGTGTCGAAGAACGTCACCCCGAGCTCGTACGCGCGACGGATCGCGTTCGCGCCACCTTCCTCGTCTCCTGGGCCATAGGCGAAGGTAATCCCCATGCCTCCGTAGCCGATCGCGGAGGCCGTTAGCCCCTGCTTGCCCAGTGTTCGCTGTTTCATATGCGTTCCTTTCTCGAAGCTACTCCTGGAGGCACTCTACGCCTTACATGTCTCACTGTGACACAGAAGGCGGAGTGCGCCCTGTCGCGTAGGCTGGCGGTGTGGATGACAGTGAGACGAAGCCCGGCCTAGTGAGGGACATCGCCCGCGACGCAGTGCGCGCGCACGTCACCGCGGTTGCCGTTCATCTGTTCGACGAGCTCGGCTTCGAGAATGTGACGATCGACCAGCTGTCCGAGGCTGCCGGCATCTCCCGGCGCACGTTCCACCGATACTTTTCCGCCAAAGAAGACGTCATAGTCGGGGACACAGCCCAGATGGGCAAGCTCGTGCGCGACGCGCTGCTGCAGCGGCCACCACAGGAGCCTGTGTGGACCTCACTGCGCCTGGCGTTCGTGTACATGCTCTCCCAGGCATCCGGCGATAGCGCACGAGGCAAGCGGATGATCCGGCTCATGGCCGACACCGCCGCGCTTCGTGCGCGCAACCTGGAGAAGCACCTGAAGTGGGAAAATATGCTCACTCCGATCATCGAGGAGCGCCTCACAGGCGACGACCGACATGTCCGCGCCCAAGCGCTCGTGCATGCGGGCCTCGCCTGCCTCGATGTCAGCCTTCTCACCTGGGCGCAGTCAACCAGTGACTCAGGTATCGAGGATGTGTTCCGACGCGTATTCGCCGCGATCGATGAAGGCGGCTGACCGACGAGCGCACCCGCTCGAGGCCTGCCTGCGGAGCGCAAGGCTCAGCTGACCTCATTTATAAAGCACACTTCGGGCGTTTCGGGTGTTAGTGGTGTACATACATCTCCCGCGTATCCCGTTCGCGAGAGTGTGCCGTCCGACATCGAGATGGTCATCGATTGACTCACTGCGAGACCGACCAGAATACCGGTGCTCACGCACGACGAAAAGTTCGACGTGCCGCTCCTCGAGCGGGCGCTGCGGCTCGAGGTGGGGTACGTGGGAGCGATGGGGTCGCGCCGGACCTGCCTGAACCGCGAACGGGCACTACGACTGCTCGGGCTGGGTGACACCAAACTCGGCCGTTTGCACGCCCCGATCGGGCTCGACATCGGGGGGCGAACACCCGCGGAAACCGCAATCTCCATCGCGGCCGAGATCATCGCTGCCCGCGAACACAGGCCGGGTAACCCACTCCGTGAGGGCTTGTCACCGATCCACACACGAGTCGGCGAATCGTTAGCCGCCGTACAACAAGGGTGAACCGACAGCCAGTGAATACCAGAAAACGATGACCTGCCGACGCCTAGTCGTTTCTAGGCGTCGGCAGGATGCCAGTTACGTGGGGATAGGGCCCGTATTCCCAGGTGCGTCGCAAGCTCCTTCAATGATGTTCCGTGATAGTTGCGTTCGACCAACAGCGCGAGCGCCACCTCCGGCGCTGACGTCGCGATTACTTAGGGCGGATCAAATGCAGAACCCACCCGGGTGCCGGGAGCTATAGGGCACGACACCCTATCGTGCGACGCGAACGGCGCCCTTCGGTGTGACGTCGATTTCGGAGATCTCCGTATCTGCCAGTGCAAGCGGCTTCATGCAGGTGCCACAACACAATTCCGGCTCGAGTGGACTGCGACAGGGAACGTGTGTCAGAGGCACCAGGGGTCCCTGCGAACTCTTCCACCGCTCACCCCAGGTGATAATCGCTAGTGCAACCGGGTAGAGCTCGAGTCCCCTCTCTGTCAGGTGGTACTCGTGGCGGATCGGCCGCTGCTGGTACTGGGTACGAATCAACACACCGCGCTCGACGAGACGGGTCAAGCGAGTGGTGAGGATGTTGGTCGAGACCTGCAGATTCGTGCGGAACTCATCGAATCGGTGCACACCGAAGAACGCCTCACGCACCATCAGACAACTCCACCAATCGCCGAGAACGATTTGGGTGCGCGCGATGGAGCACGGCCGGTTGCGTTCCAGCAGATCGTAGTCAGGCGCTCGATGGTACTGCCCAGATAATCGAGACCCTCCCAATCGTTGTTCGGCGTGCTCTGCGTGCACGTCTCGAGCCACGATTAGCTTCCGGCAGGAACCACAGCGCAACTCCGGGGAGGCTGCACCACCACACATACGGTGCGCGACACTGAGTCGGCGGTTCCCGACCTCGCCATCGGGACACTTGTCCCCCCACGCCAAGGCCGTCATGAGGCATGCGAAGAAGTCTTCGCCTGCGGGCGCGACAAGGTACTCCTCTGCGGCGCTCGAGCCCTCGTGGCCGCGCGTGAGCAACCCGTTATCGACGAGCTGAGACAGTCGGGCACTGAGTGTCGAGCGAGCGATTCCCAGACGTGCTTGAAAGTCGGCGAAGCGGCGTACGTCATGCAGTAATGCCTCGCGCATCACCAGCCATGACCACGCATTGCCGACGGCTTGTGACGTGAGGGTGATCCCGTCCAGCCTGGTTCCGGGTTCAGTCATACATGTCTCTCCTCGACCGGCATCCGTCCATCGACCCAAAACTATCACTTGTGCGGTGCGCCACATCGCACTAAAGTCTCGTTTTGAAAGTCAGTCTTGCTTTGCAAGTAACTATGGAAGGAATGCCAACATGAGCACCGAACAGAAGTTGATCGTCGAACGGTCCGGAGCCGTGACGACGGTGACCCTGAACCGGCCTGCGGTGAACAATGCGCTCGATCGGGATCTCTCAGAACAGCTGAATCGGGCGGTCCGAGAAATCCGAGACGATCGAGAGTCACGCGTGGTCGTGTTCCAAGGCGCAGGAAACACCTTTTGCGCCGGTGACGACGTGGCCGAGTTCAACGAGTGGGACGAAGCGACCATCGGCAGGCAGATCAGGATGTACCAGGAAACCTCCAAGATCATCGAGGATCTCACACAGGTCACTATCGCCAAGGTTGACGGCATCGCCGTCGGTGGAGGCCTCGAACTGACGCTGGTGTGCGACTTCGTCGTGGCAACCGATCGCTCGCAGTGGGGTATGCCGGAGATCGACTGGGACATCACACCGGGATGGGGTGGCACCAATCGCCTTGCCGCGTTCGCCGGTCGCCGAAAGGCTAAGGAATGGAACCTCATCGGTGCCCTCTTCGATGCGAATACCGCTGAGCGCTTTGATCTGATCAACCGTGTCACGACGCCCGAGGGACTCGACGCAGAGGTCCAGTCGCTGATCGCGGTGATGCTCGCAAAGGAGCCACGAGTGGTAGAGCGCACGAAGAAGTGCCTCAACTACGGCGCCGACAACATCGCCACGGGCCTTGCCCTCGAATCGGAATGGATCGGCCGAGCCAAGACCGCCGGCATCGCCGATTTCACCGATCGTGGTGCGCGCGAGCGGCGGCGGCACCTCTCGAAGACCTTCTGGCAGGACCGATCGCCGCAGCGGTGATTGTGCACTCCAGTCGGCCACGGGAGGAACGGTCATGACGATACCGTCAAAAAACGCTCAAACGTTGCTCGATATTTTCGAGAGCAACGTTCACGCCACTACCTTGTCCTGGTTCTCTGATGACCTCCTTCCGCGGCCTGGCTGGAGCGCATCATCCACCGATCCATCAGGCTGGTGTTCGCTCAGCGGCTCGAATGTTCGCGACCATGTCCGAACACTCGCCGCCGCCCTGGTCCAGGCCGGGGTGTCCCGCGGGGATCGAGTGGCGTTGATGATGCCGAACCGGCCAGAGCACTGGCTCTCGGATCTGGCTGTGCTCCACGCGGGCGCTGTCCCGACTACGTTCTACCCCACGCTTTCGCGCGCGCAAGTGCGATCGCAGGCCGCCCACGTGGGGGTCAGTGCAGTAGTACTCGAAGGCTCCGCACAGGTTGAGCAGTGGTCTCATGCACTCGAGCACCCCGACCTCCGCTGCGTCATCGTCCTCAGCGAGAACGTGACACCTACCTCCGCGACCGTCGAGTGGCAGACGTATGCGGAGGCCCTCGAACGAGGGAAGGCACGATTGTCCCGGGAACCTTCCGTCATCGAGGAACGGGTTCAAGGGATCCGTCCTGAGGACCTCGCGACAATTATCTTCACGTCGGGCACAACGGCAGACCCGAAGGCAGTTCCGTTGACCCATCGCAATGTGCTGGCAGCCGCGTCCGGGTTGCAGGCAGCCGGCAAACCACCCGTGCCATACCGATCTGTCAGCTACTTGCCCACTGCGCACATCCTTGACCGGCTGTGCAATATCTACGTTGTCCTGCTTCTCGGTGGTGAGATCGCATTCAGTCCGAATGCAGATGCACTTCATCGCGTGGTGGCACGTTCTCGACCGACATCCTTCGCTGGCGTACCGCGCATCTGGGAAAGATTGCTTACGCTCATCGAAAGCGTTCCGCAGGACCGATCCCTTGATGCTTTGCGTCTCGCCGGCCTCGATGATGTCGCACTCGCGACCACGGCCGGCGCTCCGATGCCGACGGTTCTCGCCGAGCGGTTGCGACGCCACGGCCTGCCACTGGTGGATATGTGGGGACTTACCGAAGCTGCCGGAGCGATCACGGCCTCGAGCGCCTCCGACGCTCGCCCCCACACTGTCGGCCGGCCCCTACCGGGTTCCGAGATACGGCTCGCTGCCGACGGCGAACTCATCTTGCGCGGACCGCAGATCACGCCCGGTTACCTACGGCCGGACGGAACCACTAAGTCCATCACGGATGCGGAAGGCTGGCTTCCCACAGGCGACATCGGCGGCCTCGACGCGGATGGCTACGTCCACATCACCGCCCGGAAGAAGGAAATCATCGTCACCAGCGGCGGAAAGAACGTCAGCCCCGTGGCAGTCGAATCATTGCTCGTACGTTCGCCCCTCATAGCGCAGGCGGCAACGTTCGGCAATGATCACCCTTACATCGTTGCCTTGATGACTGTTGACCTGGAAGGTGCGAAGGCATGGATGGAACGAGAGCACGGTGTCGCTACCGATGAGTTGTCCGCCGACTCGCTCGTCGAGGAGCCCACGGTGCAGGCGGAGGTCGCGCGAGCAGTCGACGAGGCCAATGCGGAACTAGCCCGCTCCGAGCAGGTCAAACGCTGGCAGCTGTTACCACGACCATGGAGCCCCGAGGACGGCACGCTGACGCCGACACACAAAATGCGCCGAGCAGTTATCGAGGATCGGCATCGCGCCGCCCTCACCGAGCTCTACCGCTCAGCATCCTCCCGGGTCAGGACACAGTGATGGCAACCACCACCAGGTCTCCCCACGATCCCGTCGGCCTCGATCTGAAAAACCTGCGGCACTTCATGGACACGCGCCATCCCGGATTGGTATCCGGAAGCCTGACCGGCACGGTCCTCGAGGGCGGGCGATCAAACCTCACCTATCTGGTCGGCGACGGCACCACGAACTGGGTGGTACGGAGGCCGCCCCTTGGAGATATCCTTCCAACAGCGCACGACGTGGTCCGCGAGTACTTGATCCTGGACACGCTCGTGGACACGACCGTCCCGGTGCCCCGACCGCTCGCACTCTGTACCGCCGAAACCGAGGCAGACGCACCATTTTACGTGATGGAGTATGTGGAAGGCACGGTCTACCGATCCGACGCACAGCTCACCGCGATCGGGCCCCAGCGCACCCGCACGATCACCGATGCTCTCATCGATACCCTCGTCGAGCTACACCACGTGAACCCTACCGACGTCCTCACCGCCGTCGGTGGCCGCCCTGAGGGATTCTTACAACGACAGCTTGTACGATGGACAACCCAACTCGATCGCTCTCGCAACCGCGATCTGCCTGTCCTGGACGCACTCGCCGAGCAGCTGAGCCGCTGCATTCCTGCATCCGGAGCGCCATCGATCGTCCACGGAGACTATCGCCTAGACAACACACTGGTCGACAAAGGTCAGATCGTGGCCGTGCTCGATTGGGAAATGGCCACGGTCGGAGATCCACTAACCGATGTGGCGTTGATGATCGCCTACGGCGAAGCTGCCCGAATTGGGGTCGGAGCTATCGGCACCGCCACCGGCTACCCATCCGCCCGCGAGATCGGCGACCGGTACGCCAGGGCGACCAGACGAGACGTCTCCGCTATTCCGTGGTACTTGGGGCTCTCCTATTTCAAACTCGCCGTCATTGCCGAGGGGATCCACAACCGATTCACGCGCGGACACACAGTCGGCGGCGGCTTCGCCGATATCGGTTCGGCCGTAACACCTCTCGCCCAACTGGGCACCGATGCACTGAAGGAGTGACCATGGATTTTTCCTTCGATGTCGAAACCAAGCGACTCACGTCCGAGCTCCTCGACTTCATGGACTCTCACATCTATCCAGCCGAACAGATATTCGCCGACCAGGTCGGTGACAGTGACGATCCGTGGCTCATACCACCGATCATCGACGAACTGAAACGCGAGGCGCGCGACCGCGGGTTGTGGAACCTGTTTCTGCCCGGTGAACACGGTGCGGGACTGACCAACCTTCAATACGCGCCCTTGGCTGAGATCACCGGCAGAAGCCCCAGCATCGCGCCGGCAGCGATGAACTGCTCGGCACCCGACACCGGCAACATCGAGGTTCTATCCATGTTCGGTGACGACATGCAGCGACAGCGATGGTTGCGTCCGCTGCTCGACGGCGAGATCCGGTCCGGCTTCGCGATGACCGAGCCGGACGTAGCGTCCTGCGACGCACGCAATATCTCGACGAGCATCAGATCCGAGGGTGAGTCGTATGTCATCAACGGGCGCAAGTGGTTCTGCTCGGGAGGCATGAACCCGCACTGCGAGGTCTTCATTGTGATGGGTCGCACGGACCCGGACGCAGATCCTCATCGGCAGCAAAGCATGATTCTCGTTCCACGTGATACACCGGGGTTAACCGTGACCAGGGGGTTGCACATCTTCGGTTACTCGGATGGCTGGCACGGTGGACACGCCGAACTCTCATTCGAGGATGCCCGGGTGCCCGTGGAGAACCTGATCAGCGCTGAGGGCTCCGGCTTCGCCATCGCGCAAGCTCGTCTTGGGCCCGGCCGTATCCACCACTGTATGCGCCTCATCGGTATGGCCGAGCGCGCGATCGAATTGATGTGCCGACGCGCAAACTCTCGCATCGCATTCGGACAGCCACTGGCCACACAGGGCGTAATCCGAAATTGGATCGCCCAGGCGCGGGTGACCGTCGAGCAGCTGCGCCTGCTCGTACTCAAGACCGCGTGGCTCATGGACACCGCCGGAAACCGCGAAGCACACAGCGAGATCCAGGCAATCAAGATTGCCGTCCCGTCCGCTGTCGGACAGATCATCGACCGGGCGATCCAGATCCACGGAGCCGGCGGCCTGAGCCAGGATCTTCCGCTCGCGGAGCTGTACGCGCAAGCTCGCGTCCTGCGTATCGCCGACGGTCCCGATGAGGTACACGAGAACTCACTTGCTCGCGCTGAGCTACGGAGGCACCAATGAACTTCGACGGGAAGGTGGTCGTTCTCACCGGAGGCAGTCGCGGAATGGGCAAAAAGATGGCTGAGGCATACGCTCAGCGAGGCGCCGACGTGGTCATAGCGAGTCGGAAACTGGACAACTGTGTAATGGTCGCCGACGCCATACGGTCGAACTATGGCGTGCGTACGCTTGCCGTGGAGTGCAACGTCAGTAACTGGTACAGCTGCGATGAACTCATTAATGCCGTGTACGCGGAGTTCGGACGCATCGACGTTCTGGTCAACAACGCCGGGCTCTCCCCGCTGTACGCGAGTCTGGACCAAGTCGGTGAAGACCTGTTCGACAAAATCATCGGAGTGAACCTCAAGGGACCGTTCCGGCTTTCCGCTGTCACCGGCACTCGGATGACCGAGGACGGCGGTGGTGTGATCCTCAATATCAGCTCGATGGAGGCCATCCGACCCTCACCGGATTCACTGCCCTATGCAGCAGCAAAAGCTGGTCTCAACACGCTGACCGAGGGTATGGCGAAAGCGTTCGGACCACACGTGCGCGTGAACGCAATACAATGCGGTCCGTTCCTCACCGACATAGCGGCAGCGTGGGATCCCGACCTACGTGACGGGTTTGCCAGCACACTGGCGCTGCGCCGTTGCGGCCACCCAAACGAGATCATCGGTGCAGCAATATATCTCACCGGAGATGAGTCGTCGTTTTGCACTGGCTCCATCCTACGACTTGATGGTGGAGTCCCATAGGCGAAGTCGGGCCACCACACCTTATGTGTCATACCAGTTCGATATTTCTCGGGGTACAACACTAGTGATGGTGTCTGTGCATTCGAATTTTAACAGTTGGTTCTTCTGGATCCGTCGCGGGAGATGTTGTCAACAACCGTGAAGGAGTGAGTTTCAGGCGACCTCTGCCCCGTGCTTGCGGGCTCGACCGCCTCGATGTTGGGGCTGATGTCGGTGGGTCGTTCGAGCAGCTCGCCTTTGTGGAACACCACGTCGGCACGGACGGGCGAGACCAGATATGGTGCGTTGACCACACACCAGCACGCTTGGGCGGCGTCGATAAGCTTGTAGGCTATGGCAATCTACTTTCGCGACGGTGCGGCCCCGGACGAAGGTCACCAGGGTCCCGGATCCCGTGCGGCGGTCGTCAAGCGACACGAACGCTGGCTGACCCCAACCAGTCGCCGGGTTACGGATTCTGCGGCGCCGGTTCTTGCGCGACGCAGTTCGCGCTTGACAATCTCGCCGTCGGCATCGGGCGCGACCCCAGTCGGCGATGTCGGACGCGATGATTGGCTTGGGGCGGAGGCCGCCGGAGACTCACTCATCCACAGGTATTGACAACATCCCTCCTGACCAGTGGAGAATTTCTAACGCCAACCCCACCCTGAGATGGTTGCCGGACAATGGTTGTGGTAGAAGCTGCTCAGCTCGATCCAGACGATTCAATACGGTGTTGCGATGCGTGAACAGTTGCGCAGCAGCACGAGTGGCATTAGCGTCCTCCCGCAAATAGACCCGCAGCGTTTCGCTTAAGTCGGCATCCGCGCCGATAAGGCCACCAAGGGTGTCGATGACAAACTGGTTGGCCCCTTCTTCGTCTTGAGAGGCCAACACCGCGAGACGAGCATCGTCGTAGACCACGAATCGTTCTCGACCAGGATTTCGCTCCGCAAGGCGTCGCGCGGCGACTGCTTCTCGATGAGTTCGGCGAAATCCCGCCAGATGGGGCGCGGGAGAACCGGCGGCTCCTAGAACACCCTCAGATGCCTGAGTCATCGCGTCGCGTAACGGATGGGAAACAAGTGAACTCCTGGTAAGTCAGTGAGTGCTTACATCCTCGAGCTACCAGGATCACTTGCCATCAACGCTCATCGAACTGCGCCCCGTCACGCCCGACCCCGATCAAAGTCGAGCGGGCACCGCTGCGCGGTGTATCCCTCTTCGTCGGTGCACGATGCACAACGGGCCCTCCTCGAACCCCTCCGGTAACACCGGAGGCCGTGGTGGTCGACCCATAAAACATTGTCGCACTTTGGTGCTCGATGCCATCTTCTACGTCGTGTGGGGTATCGCGTGGCGGCCGATACCGGCGGAGTTCCCGCCCGCCACCATGGGTACGCGATCTTCATCCGCTGGGTCCGCGCGGGAGTATGGCGGCGGATCCACGACTCATTACGTGATCGCGACCGTGTGCGAGGCGGCCGCGATGCGCAGCCGTCGGCGGCGATCGTCGCTCCCAATCGGTGCAGGGTTCCGACGCCGTGCCCGGGTCGAGGCGTGGATACGATGCGGGGAAACCGAACGGGCGCAAACGCCACATCGCAGTGGACTCGAGCGGGCTGTTTCGCCGATGCGGGCACTCGGAAGCTGGGTGGCGCCAGTTCACCGATCGGTGGCGATGCCGAGCGATCGCGCCCAGAGCAGGGTTAGTGTCTCGATGGCTTTGTCCTCGTCGTAGGGCTTGCCGAAGACGTAGAACTCGTCGGCGAAACGGTCCACCATGTAGGCCAGCGCGTTCGCTGCGTAGACGGGGTCGACGTCGTCGAAGGCCACGCCAGTCTCCTGCCAGTGTCGGATGGCCCCGACTAGGCGGTTCTCGAAGACCGTGTCAATCTCCGTCTTGATCAGTCGCATGTCCGGGAGCGTCCTGGCCAGGGCCGAGCAGTCGGTCATCAGACGGGCGTTGCGCTGGTAACCACGGAGGTAGCTGGCGTTCGCCTCACGGATGGAGTCGATCGGACGCCGCTCGCCCGAGGTGGAGACCCCGGGACGACTGTTCTGCAGCTCAGCGAGCACCTCGATCATGACGGCGTGGAACACCTCCTCCTTGGAGGAGAAGTGGATGTAGAACGTCCCGGTTGCCAAGCCTGCGCGAGGGGCGATGTCGGAGAGCTTGGAGTCGTAAAACCCTTGCTCGTTGAACAACTCTCGCGCGGCATCGATCAGCCTCTTCCGCGTGCGCTGCTTGCGCGCAGGGACCCCACCGGCCGGAGCCGTCGCCGCTGGTGCTTGTGGGGTACCGGCCTCAGTAGTCAAACAAGCTCCTCGAGGGTGTTGGTAACGGCGCGCGCATGTCGTCAGATCGTACCTAAGCAGATCCTACTGAAGCAGCGACAGGGCCATCTGCGCGAAGCGCTCTGGCTTGTTGAGGAGTTCGTCGAGCTCCTGCGTCTGCTCCCCCATCGCTCCCGATGCGTAGCGCTCGTACACACCGAGACCGATGCAGGCCAGGCGCCAGTACGCGAACGCCTGGTAGTAGGGGAGTCGCTCGATGTCGAGGCCGCCGGCAGCGGCATAGGCGTCCAGGAGACGCGGCAGGCTCGGGGAAGCCAGGTGGGGGGCGGGGGTCCACTCCAGTCCCCCCGACCACCAGGCCGCGAGCCAGCCGAGGTCGGCCAGGCCGTCACCGGCAGCGGTCAGTTCCCAGTCGAGCACGGCAGCGATCGATCCGTCCGGGGCGACGATGACGTTGCCGGGACGGTAGTCGCCGTGCACCAAGACCGGCTCGTCCTGGTCCGGTGCGTCGGTCTTGAGGCGGTCGTGGAGCTCACGGAGAAGCATTCCCGTCGGGTCGGTGCGGTCCTGGAGCTGTGAGTTCCAGCGCCGCAACTGGCGCCGCACGAGGGGGTAGGGCTTCACCAGGTCGCCCAGACCGACTTCGGCGAGGTCGACCGAGTGGATCCGCGCCAGCGTCGAACCGAGTTCCTGGAGGAATCTCTCCCGTGCCGGCCCGGCGAGGGCCTCGATGGCGGCGTCCTCATCCATCACGACCCCGTCGACGAACTCCATCACGTAGAACGGGGCTCCTGTCACGTCGTCGCCGGCGCAGTAGCCGACCATCCTCGGCACCGGCACGCCGGTGTTGTACAGGGCTGCCATGATGCGGTGCTCGCGGCCGACGTCATGGGCACTGGTGTGCACCGCGCCGACTGGTGGACGGCGAAGGATCCACCGCCGACCCGATTCCGCTGTCGCCGTGTAGGTGAGGTTGGAGCGGCCATTGGCGACCAGGGAGAATGTCAGCCCGCAATCGTCGCCGACGTGCCGGGCGAACCAGGAGACGACGCGGTCGGTGTCTAGGCCCGGCAAGTTGTGGCCTTGAGGGCTCTCGCGGTTCACGGCTTCACCCCCGGCATCCGCAGCTCGTTGCGCCCGAGTGTGCGCAGATGGACCTGGTCGGGACCGTCCCCGAACCGCATCGTGCGTGCGATAGCCCACAGGCGCGCCAGCGGCGTGTCGGTGCTCACTCCCATTGCGCCGTGTAGCTGGATGGCGTCATCGATGATGGCTGCGACGCCCCGGGGCACGGCGACCTTGATCGCCGCGATCTCGTCTCGTGCTGCGGAGGCGCCGGCGTCGTCGATGATCCACGCGCACTTCATTACCAGGAGGCGCAGCTGCTCGATGCTGATCCGTGCCTCGGCGACCCATTCCCGGACGACCGCGTTCTTCGCCAGGGGCTCGCCGAAGGCAACGCGCTGCCGGGCGCGCTCCTTCATCAGCGTGATTGCGCGCTCCGCCATTCCGATGGCGCGCATGCAGTGATGGATTCGGCCGGGACCGAGTCGCGCCTGGGCCATCTCGAAGCCGCCGCCGGGCTCGCCGAGGAGATGGGACCGCGGAACCCGGACGTCCTTGAAGATGATCTCTCCGTGGCCGCCCGCGTCGTGGTAGCCGTAGAAGTCGAGGTCGCGTTCGACGGTCACGCCCGGAGCGTCCCGCGGCACGATGACGAAGGACTGGCGGCGGAAGCCGTCCGCCTCCGGGTCACTGAGGCCCATCACGAGGAAGAAGCTGCACCTGGGGTCCAGGGCACCGGTGATCCACCACTTCCGGCCATTGACCGTGATCCCGTCGGGATCGATGTCGATCGAAGTCTGGATGTTGGAGGCGTCACTGCTGGCGACGTCGGGTTCGGTCATGGCGAACGCGCTTCGGGCATTGCCGGCGAGCAGCGGCTCGAGATACAGCCGTCGTTGCTCCTCGCTCCCGAACATGTGTAGCAGCTCCATGTTGCCCGTGTCCGGGGCCGAGCAGTTGAAGACCTCCGGCGCGATCTCGGGGTACCAGCCGGTGGCCTCCGCGATAGGCGCGTAGTCGACCGTCGTCAGACCGGATTCTGCGGGCAGGAAGAGGTTCCACAGGCCGTGTCGGCGCGCCTCCTCCTTCAGCAATTCGATGACAGGTGGCACCGCGTGCGGGTCTGCGGCGGCGATGGCGGCTCGTCGTTGCTCGGCATACACGGCCTCGGCCGGCGCGACGCGACTGGCTATGAACCTCTGTGCCTTGGCGGTGATCTCCGCCGAAGCGGACGAGGGGTGAAAGTTGACCATGGGAGCACACTACATGACAATGAATTCATTCTCATCGAAATTTGTGACGCCCCGCGCCACCCGTCCGTCCGGACCGGTCGCGCCGGGCTCCAGCAGGGGAACGGCCCCTCTGACACCGAAAGGACCCACAGCTCCATGACACTCCAGAACAAGGTCGCCGTCGTCACGGGCGGAAGTCGCGGCATGGGGAAGGCCATGGTCGACGCTCTCGCCAGCCAGGGCGCCCACGTGGTCATCGCGAGTCGCAAGGTGGAGAACTGCGAGACACTCAAGACCGAGATCGAGCAGCGTTACGGCACAAAGGCCTTAGCCGTGCGCTTCAACGCCAGCAGTTGGACGGACTCCGACGAGTTGCTCGAACGCACGCTCGCCGAGTTCGGCACGATCGACATTCTTGTCAACAACGCCGGTCTCTCTCCGCTCTACTCCAGCCTCACCGAGGTCAGCGAGTCTCTCTTCGACAAGGTGATCGGCGTCAATCTCAAGGGCCCGTTCCGGCTAACGGCGCTCGCCGGTGAGCACATGGCCACTCACGCGGGAGGGTCCATCATCAACATCGGGTCGATCGAGGCGGTCAAACCGTCAGCCCAGGCTCTCCCCTACGCGGCAGCCAAGGCTGGACTGCACGTCCTGACCGAAGGATTTGCGAAGGCCTACGGACCGTCAGTGAGGGTCAACACGATCCAGTGCGGCCCCTTCCTCACCGACATCTCCGAAGCCTGGACAGAGGAAATGCGAGCAGACTTCGAGTCAGACCTCGCGCTCGAGCGGTGCGGCCAGCCCGAGGAGATCGTCGGCGCCGTCCTCCATTTCGCCTCTGACGCATCCTCATTCACCACGGGCGCCGTTCTTCGCGTCGACGGTGGTGCGCTGTGACTGACGAACCCTCGCTGCTCGACGGTGGAACCGACCTGTCCCCTGAGAGCCGGCAAGACCTCATGCGGGTCCTCGGCTGGATGGCGCGAGAAGGACTCGCCCTCGGCGATCTGCGTGCCGCCGCACCCGTTGGTGGCGGGACGCAGAACGTGATGATCCGGTTCACCAGTGATGACCGGTCCTACGTGATGAGGCGCGGTCCTCGCCACCTCCGGGAGACCACGAACGCGGCCCTGACACGAGAGATCGAGATCCTCGAAGCGTTGGCGCGCACCGAGGTGCCGCACCCGCATCTCGTCGCCAGCTGCACCGACGTGAGCATCCTCGGCGATTCGGTGTTCTACCTCATGGAACCCATCGAGGGCGTGAACGCCTTCATCGAGATCAGTGATCTTCATCGCGACGACCCAGTCGTGCGTCGCCAGATCGGCTTCGAACTGGTCGAGGCCTTGGTGTCTCTCGGCGAGGTGGACCCAGAAGCGGTCGGACTCGGCCACCTGGGACGCCCGGACGGCTTCCTGGAGCGGCAAGTCGACCAGTGGCTGCGCGAGGTGGACCGTTACGAGTCCGTCGAGGGCTACGTGCGTGACATCCCCGATCTCGAGGAGGTCGCGAGTTGGCTACGTGCTCACCAGCCCCTGACCAACGAGCCGGGACTCATGCACGGTGACTTCCATCTCGGGAACGTGATGATCGCACCCGACGGTCCGGGAATCGCTGCGATCGTCGACTGGGAGATGTGCACGGTCGGGGATCCGCTGCTCGACCTGGGCTGGCTCCTCGCGACGTGGCAGCAGCCCGACGGTACGGATCTCAGTGGCAGCAAGCTCGCAGCGGCCGGCGAGCTCGCGACGACGGACGAGCTCATCGAGCACTACGCCCGCCTGTCGACTCGGGACCTGACGAACCTCGACTGGTATCGGGTCCTGGCGTGCTTCAAGCTCGGCATCCTCCTCGAGGGCACCTACGCGCGCTCGCTCGATGGAAGGGCACCGAGAGCCCTCGGCGACTGGATGCATGCCCGCACCGTCCGCCTCTTCCACCAGGCGATTCAGCTCATTCATCGAGCCGTCCGACCAGCCCCTTCCCCATCGGCAGCAGGAGAACTCTCATGACCGAAGCCGTCGTCATCGACGTCATCCGAACCGCCACCGGCCGCGGCAAGCCCGGAGGTGCGCTGTCCGGCGTCCACCCCGCTGATCTCCTGGCGACGACGCTGCGTGCACTCGTCGAGCGCACGCAGATCGACCCCGCACTCGTCGATGACGTCCTCGCCGGGTGCGTGTCCCAGATCGGCGACCAGGGCTACAACATCGCCCGCACGGCCACGCTGGTTGCCGGGTTCCCGGAGTCGGTGCCGGCGACGAGCATCGACCGTCAGTGCGGCTCCAGCCAGCAGGCCGCTCACTTCGCGGCCCAGTCGATCATGGCCGGGGTCAACGACGTCGTCGTCGCCTGTGGCGTCGAGTCGATGAGCCGCATTCCCCTCGGATCGAGCCAGGCCGACGGGGACCCGTTCGGTCCGTTGTCGGCCAGGTACCCGGCGGGCCAGGCCAATCAGGGCGTGGGCGCCGAGCTGATTGCAGCCCGGTGGGGACTCTCACGCAGCGAGCTCGACGAGTACGCCGCGCTGTCGCATGAGCGGGCCGCCAAGGCCGCCGCGGATGGCGCCTTCGACTCCGAAATCGTCCCAGTCGACGTCATCGAGCCTGACGGCAAGCCGGGCCGGCACCTCGTGGACGAGACCGTCCGGGCCGGTACCACCGCGAGCGGCCTTTCCGGGTTGCGGCCGTCGTTCCAGACCGACGAGTTCACCACACGGTTCCCCGAGGTGACCTGGTCCATCACACCGGGGAACTCTTCTCCCTTGACCGACGGCGCCTCCGCCGCCCTGATCATGAGCCGCGAGAAGGCCGATGCCCTCGGACTCCGGCCACGGGCACGCTTCCACGCCTTCTCCGTCGTCGGCAGCGACCCGCTCCTGATGCTCACCGGCCCCATCCCGGCAACGCAGCGGATCCTTGAGCGCACCGGAATGACGATCTCCGACATCGATGCCTTCGAGGTGAATGAGGCCTTCGCTTCGGTGCCGCTGGCCTGGGCGCGCGAAGTGGGGGCCGATCTGGCTCGGGTCAATCCCCGAGGCGGCGCCATCGCCCTCGGGCATCCTCTCGGCGGCTCGGGGACCAAGCTGCTGGCCACCTTGGTCAACCACCTCGAGCAGACCGGGGGCCGGTACGGCCTGCAGACCATGTGCGAGGGCGGCGGCATGGCAAATGCGACGATCATCGAGCGCCTCGACGGCTGACCCTCGCGCGAGTAGGTGACCCCCCACTTCCACCGTGATCCCACAAGCCGAGTCCACACTTGTAGTTTGTATGACGACATACGGTATGATGTGGTGAGCCTCACAAAGAGGAAGGCATCAGACGCTGTCAGAGAGGACGTTGCACACATGACCGAGCAATTGATCGAGGTTGACGCCCGGCTGCTCCAGGAGGTGGCCGATCGCGCGCTCATCCAGGACCTCATCGCCCGCTATGCCTTCTTCGGCGACTACGGACCGAACGAGTCCTTCGCGGATTTGTTCACCCCCGACGGCACATGGGTGATCGCGGGCACGGATGTCGTCGTGCGAGGCCGTGACCAGCTCGTCCAGTTGGTGACGGCGGTGCGCGACAACGCGCCCGGCGCGCATCACATGCAGAGCAACCACGTGGTCGACCTCGATGGCGACCGCGCGACCGGCAAGGTCGAGCTGAACGTGTTCCTGCTGCGGCCCGAGGAGATCTACTCCAACACGCACGGCTGGTACGAGGACGTCTACGTCAAGGTCGACGGCCGCTGGTTGATCGAATCACGCACCATTCATCTGTCCGCTGACTCGATGCAGGTGGCGTCAACCGGAAAGATCGGCGAGCACACCGCGCCAATGTTCGCCGAGCTGGGACGGCTGTTCGGCGGCGAGGGACACGCCTGAAACGCTCGACGGCCGACGGCGACTCACCCCACCGAACGGGGTGAGTCGCCGTTCGTCTTGTCCGGTCGGGTGCATCCGACCCGACGGTGTCTGACTTCCCGTTTCAGCGTCGGGCGGGCGCCTGGCCATCCAGGGCGGCGAGCGCCGCAGCCTTGGCCGCCTCGACATGGGCGCGAGCCAACGCCGCGGCTCCGTGGCCGTCTCGCTGTTCGATGAGATCCACGATCCCGACGAGCTCCCGACGGCTGGCTTCGGCCCGGCCGCCGATGCGCAACGACAGGCGCCGAAGCGCGTGGATGCGGGCTTCGATCGAGCCGAACATCTGCTGCAGGATCGAGTTCCCGGCCCCCTCGAGCAGCACGTCGTAGAAGCGCCGGGTTCCTGCGAGCTGGTCGGCGACGTCGTCGAACTCCTGCGGCGGCCTCATGATGGCGAGGAGCTTGGCGACCTGCTCATCGGTCGCGTTGCGGACGAACAGCTCGACCGCCGCCGCCTCCAAAGGTGCTCGAACGTCGTACAGCTCGTTCACCACGTCTGCGGTGAGGACTGCCACCTGCAGTCCGCGGGCGCCCGATCGTTCGACCAGGCCCTCCGTCTGCAAAATCCTCAGGGCCTCACGCAACGACGTCCGGCTCACGCCGGTCAACTCGACGAGCTCCCGCTCCGTCAGCCGACGTCCGGGCTCCAGATCACCGCGGGTGATGGCTTCGCGAACCACATCCGTGACGCGGTCGCGCAGGAGTCGCTCCGGTCGCTCCACCAGTAGCGAGTACTCACTCATCACCATCTCCTTGGTCTTCGTATGACCATGCACATCATACGGGGAACCAGCCGCTGCGGGGCTAATAAAGGGCGCCGTCGGCGAGCCGTGAGGCACATCACCCTACCGTAGTCTCGTCATACCAAATGCAGACTGGTCCGGACACGCACGATGCGCCGCTGCCGGGGATCGCCGATGGGACTTCCGGCCGTCGGTCGCTCCGGAGGAAGTCGTAGCCGCGGTGGCCTTTTCGAGCTAGCGACGAAGCTTACTCCCCTACCTGCCAGCCGCCCGGCCGATTTGCCGCCCTCAGCCGGGCCACTGTCGACAGGCGGTTGACATCTTTTGTATTACGTAGTCCAATACTACAAAACCCCATGTGAGCACGCTCACAGTGAAAGAGGAGCAGCTGTGACCCTGACCAACGACCGTTCGAGCGATTTAGTCATCCCCGACCTCAGCGATCCGGCGACCTTCACTGATGCCGTTCCGAATGCGGCCTTCGCCGAGATCCGGAACCGTCCTGGCCTGCACTGGGTGGCGACGCCCGTCGCCAACTCCCACGGCGGCTACTGGGCCGTCACCCGCTACGACGAGATCGTGGAAATCGAGCGCGATCCCGCCTCGTTCACTGCCACCAACGGCAGTCCGTTCCCCTACACGAACCTGCCGAAGGACCACCCGGCCAAGGACAACGTGATGTGCGTCGATCCGCCACGTCACAACTATCTCCGGCGTGCCACCGCCAAGGGCTTCGCACCCCGCATCGTCGCCAACTTCGAGCCCTGGGTCCGCGACGTGGTCATCGAGATCATCGAGGGCCTCGAGGGCAAGACCGAATTCGACTTCATCGAGGAGTACGGCCGCACTATCCCGGCATTTGTCATCGCCCGGGTACTCGGCGCGCCCAAGGAAGACCGCGCCTACCTCGTGCAGCTCATCCAGGACTACATCGACGCCGGACAAATGACGGAAAGCCTCGAGGAGGGCGAGGGCGTCGGCGAGCGGATCATCCCGCTGATGATGCAGATCACCGACTACGCCGCCAAGATCCAAAAGGTCAAACTGGCCAACCCGGCCGACGACATGTTCACCGAGCTGGCTCGCTGCGTCGAGCGCGGCGAGATCAACCAGGACGAGTACCTCCAGTGGATGTTCGTCATGCTGGCCGCCGGCTACGAGACCACGCAGACCACCATCGGGCAGTCGATGCGCATGTACCTCGAGGACCCCGAGATCCGCGAGGCCACCGACAAGGCGATCGCGCAGGGCGAAACGATGCTGGCGGTCGAGGAGTACCTGCGACTGATCAGCCCCCCGATGCAGATGGCGCGCACCGCCACCCGCGACCTCGACTTCCACGGCCAGAAGATCCTCGAGGGTCAGGTCATGGTGCTCTACTACGTGGCAGCGAACCGCGACACGACGAAGTTCTCCGAGCCCGACCGGTTCAACCCCTGGCGGCCCGAGAAGGAAAATCTCGTCTTCGGTGCCGGCGCGCATCGCTGCATCGGATCGCACCTCGCCAAGCTCGAGCTCCAAATACTCTGGGACGAACTGGCGAAACGCAACATCCGCTACGAGCTCGCCGGTGAGCCGAAGCGCGGCTACTCCAACTTCATCAACCAGCTGCGTTCACTGCCCGTCCGACGGCCCTGACGAGGGCGGCCTCAACACGGAGGGCGTGGCGCGCCCCGACCTTCTCGACCCGGCGCGCCACCCCATGCTCGCAATGGTCGAGCGCTCGCACGACCGGCCTGATGCCGACGACGAACCGGCCCCAAGGACCCCTGGAACTATGCCGGCCAGAGAGGACGCTCATGCAGACCGCTACCACTGACCGGACCACGATGAAGGGCGAGCGCGGAGCAACGACCGCAGCTGCGGCCCTGACCGCCGCGATGTGGGCCGCCCTGCGGGGACAGCCCGAGGTCCTGTCCAGGGTGACATTCACGGGCACCGGCGACATGTCCTGCCCGTTCCCCGTGATGGATATGGCGGCAGCGGCGTTCGCCACGGCAGGAGCGGCCGTGTCCTCCCTCCTGGACGTCATGGGAGACCGCGAGCACACGGTGAGCGTGGATCGTCGTCAAGCGGCCACATGGTTCGATTTTCCGCTTGCACCAACAAGATTCCTCGACGTCCCACAGCAGCACGGGATCAACGGTCACCTGAACAGCATTCGGGGTGACGACCACAAGGCGTGGATGACGGAATTCGAGACGGCCGACGGCGGCTGGTTACGCGTGAATTCCAGCTATCCCAACCTCCGCGCTCGCATGGTGCGCGCCCTTGGTCTGTCGGAGCCAGCGAGCCCCGCCGATGTGCAGTCGGTGATCGGCCGGCTGACGGCAGAGGACGCTGAAGAACAACTCGTCTCCGCCGGGGCTGCCGCCGCGATCGCCAGGTCGTTGGAGGAGTGGAAGCAGCATCCCCAGGGCATCGCGTTAGCGGGCGAGCCACTCGTGGCGATCACCGACACTCTTGCCGGTCCTAGCGGGTGGGCGCCGACCCTCGGGCGGCCGCTTCTCGGTATCCGGGTCCTCGATATGACGAAGGTCGTCGCCGCGCCGATGGCAACGCGATTCCTCGCTATGCTCGGGGCAGAGGTACTGCGCGTCGACGCACCCGACAGCGCGGAGGCCACCCTGCTCGGCGTCCACGATCTCGGCCTGGGCAAGCGATGGGCCATGCTGGACGCTCGAACCCACGACGGTCGGGCCCAGCTGCGCGAGCTGCTGGCAGGCGCAGACGTGTTGCTCCACGGCTACCATCCCCGTGCTCTCGATGGCCTCGGGCTGGATGCGGACATCAGGGCGCAGCTCCGACCGGGCCTGGTCGACGTCACCCTCAACGCTTACGGATGGACCGGGCCGTGGCGTCACCGCCGGGGCTTCGACACCCTGGTCCAATTCTCTACGGGAATTGCGCATGAGATTGCTCGCTGGGCGAGCGAGGATCCAGACAATCGCACGCCGATCAACGCGATCGGCCGACTGGTCGATGCGAGTCGACCCCGCCACCTGCCTGTGGAGTCCCTCGACTTCGCCACCGGCTACCAGCTGGCTGCCGCTGCCATCGTGGGGCTCCAGCGACGTCGCGAGACCGGCATGGGCTCCATCACACGGATGTCGCTCGCGAGAACAGCCAAGCTCCTTGTCGACCATGCTGGTGAGCCCGCCGACACGTCGTTCCATCTCCCCGACCCGGAGGCACGACTGACAGATACCGTGCACGGGATGGGAGTCCGGCCGACTCGGCGGCTCGCTCCCCCGGTCGACATCGACGACGTACCGCTGTTCTGGGACCGTCCCGCGGAACTCCCGGGCTCTTCGCTCCCTCAGTGGGCGGGACCCGCCCGCGACGACCGCTGAAAGCACAGCGGACAGGTACGGCTTCCTGTCGTGTCCCAGCGTGAGGCGCTCGCCCCACAGTGGGCAGGTAGGCCTGACTTCGTTGACCCGACTGGTGGGAGAGTGTCGCCGGTGACCGGCGCCCAGCACGACTCGCGCTGCTCATATCTGGTTCGAGGGTCACCGCACGGGGTGCTCCGCCAGAGGTCAACGAAGTCCGGACCGGGTGGCGACGCCTCGAGCACTGCGAGGGACCTGCATCAGCCGGCTCATGGGCGACAGCAACATCGGCGACCACGCGGTGTGGCACCGGTCACGGACCGTGTTTCAGGAACGAATGCTGCCTTCGCACCGTCGATCAGCCCGAGCAGAGGGCACAGGGACTTCTGCTATGGGATCGGGCGGCAGTGCAGTTTTCGATCACACCGAGACGCGCTTGCGGCCTCGGGCGCAGCCACCTCGACGCGCGGCCACGGCAGGATCGTTGAGCATTGTGCGGTTGCGCCGGGATAGAAGGGCGATGCAAGCCTCCTTGCCGAAGTGTCGACCGACGACGCCACCCGAGGCCGCTCCGGTGAGCGCGAGGGTGGTCTTGTTCGAATATCTCTGCTGCTGTCACCGCGAAATGGTGTGGCGCAGAGCGACGGAGCCGCGCAAGTTCACCGCGGCCCCGTCGTCGAGCAGCAGGTCAGTGGCCGTTGGCCTCGAGGGAGACTGGCTTCCACTGCTCCCACTCGTCGAGGCGCTGCTGGTAAATCCCGGGCACCATCTGCGTCGCGAGGGTGCCGTACAGCACGCGCAGCGGAGGCTGCTCGGCGTCAACGATCCTCAAGATCGCGTGCCCCGCGGCCACGGGGTCGCCGATCATCTCCGGAGACATGTTCTGCGCCATCTGTTCGTTCACGATGTCGCGGAACGGTTGGTAGTCGGCGATCTCGTCCGCGTGGGTGGCGCTGCTGCCTGCCCAGTCCGTGCTGTAGCCGCCCGGTTCGATGAGAGTCAAATTGATGCCGAAGCTTGCAACTTCCTGCGCGAGCGATTCACTCATGCCCTCCAGGGCCCACTTCGATGCGTGGTAGCCGCCGAGGTTGGGGAAGGCTCCGAGGCCACCGATCGTGGAGATCTGGATGATGTGTCCGGAACCCTGCGCGCGCATGATCGGCAGGACGGCCTGCGTGATGTGGAGCACGCCGACAGGTTGACCTCGAGCTGGTTGCGCAGCTGCTGCTCGGTGATCTCGTCGACCATGCCGAACAGGCCGTAGCCGGCGTTGTTCACGACGACGTCGAGGTGACCGAACTTCTCGTGCGCAGCTTTCACCGCGGCGAATGCGGCGTCGCGGTCGGTGACGTCCAGCTGCAAGGGAAGCACGGCTTCGCCGAACCTCTGCACCAGGTCGTCGAGGGCGGATGTGTTGCGGGCGGTCGCCGCAACGTTGTCGCCGCGACCCAGGGCTGCGCGCGCGAACTCCTTGCCGAAGCCGCGGCCTGCACCGGTAACGCTCATGGTGAACCTCTCGAGATCGTGACTATCAGCATACCGTATGCTGAATACCGTCATACAGTAAATTGGATATCTCGAGGGCTCGAGGCCGGACGGCCAGCGCGCTCTTCACCGAAGACGCTTGCCTCCCTCGTGATCGGTTTTCCAGACGATGGGACTGGACAGATCACTATTACTCCAGCCCGACTCGCCTCCAACAGTTTCAGATCTCACCATCACTCGACAGGAGCCAACACATGACTTCTCACACCCCGACCCGGACCGCTGTCGTGACGGGGGCCGGGCGCGGAATCGGCGCCGGTGTGGCCAAGCGCCTCGCCTCGGACGGCTTCGCGGTCGCGGTCCTCGACGTCGACGAGGTCGCCTGCAGGCAAGTTGTCGGTGAGATCGAGACGACGGGTGGGCGCGGGACCGCGGTCGGCGTCGACGTCACAGACGAGGCCGCCGTCCATTCTGCCGTCGAGCGAATCGCCGACGAACTCGGCGGACCGACCGTGCTGGTCAACAACGCCGGCATTATCCGAGATAATCTACTGTTCAAGATGACCGCCGAGGAGTGGGACGCGGTATTGAACGTGCACTTGCGCGGAGCGTTCCTGATGACGCGCGCGGTCCAGGGTTACATGACCGCGGCCGGATGGGGTCGAATCGTCAACCTGTCGAGCACCTCCGCCCTAGGCAACCGCGGGCAGGCGAACTACTCCGCCGCCAAGGCTGGTGTGCAGGGCTTTACCAAGACTCTCGCGCTCGAAATGGGAAAATTCGGCGTCACCGCCAACGCGATTGCTCCTGGATTCATCGAAACCGATATGACTATGGCCACCGCCGACCGTCTGGGCTACTCCTTCGCGGACTTCAAGGCCGCGATCGTCAAAGACATTCCGGTCGGCCGCGGCGGTCTAGCCGCTGACATCGCGCACGCCGTCTCGTTCTTCGCCAGCCAGGGAGCCGGCTTCATCTCCGGTCAGGTACTTTACGTCGCTGGAGGACCGCAGGCATGAGGGTCTTCCATGGCGTCGCTGAACTCGAGAGGGCCGTGAATACCCACCTCGGCTACTCGGACTGGCACACGATCAATCAGGACCAGATCAACGCCTTCGCCCAGGCCACCGGGGACCATCAATGGATTCACGTCGACCCAGAGAAGGCAGTCCACGGGCCGTTCGGCTCAACCATCGCCCATGGATACCTCACCATGAGCCTGGTGCCGATGCTTGTTGGGCAGGTGTACGAGATCAGCGGCGTCCAGATGGGAATCAATTACGGCGCAGACAGGCTGCGCTTCCCGTCGCCAGTGCCAGTAGGATCCCGGATCCGCGCGGGCGTCGAGCTGACGATGGTCAAGCCGAACGCAATGGGCTACCAAGTCGCGACCCGCGTGACGATCGATCGAGACGGTGGCGACAAGCCGGCATGCGTTGTCGATATGCTGACAGTGGTAGTGCCCTGAGGGGTGGCGAACGGCGTCCACGATCGACGAGATCCGGTATGCCTCATACGGTCCCCGACGGGGGTAAACCGCATTAACCGTCATCCTCGAAGCCGACTCTGTCGAGGTATTTGAGAGTCCAACGGGGTTATGCCGCGGCGTGCTCGGCCTTCGGCTCTGCCTGCTCCATCTCGGCCGGTTTGTTGATCTACGCGTCGATGGGCAAAATCCAGGATCTTCGGGATGCCTACGGTCCCGCACCGTTCGGTATGCGCCAGTCGGGCCTGGCCAGCACTGCCGCGCGTTCGGCAGCTTCTGTCCAGCGGGTCCGGCGTGCATCGCAGGAGCGTGCAGCTCGGCCGTCGACGGGTTTCCCACCAGGCCTTCACCGAGGGCTGTGACCGATGAAAAAGCTCCCGCGGCAATCGAATTCATGCATCGGAGCCCGGGTGTTCTTTGCTGTCCACGGCATCGGCCACATCAATCGGATCGTCACCGACAAGGAGTCCACCCGCGTGCGGGGGCAGACCCTCAGTGCACCCTCGGCGGTGATCCCCACGGCGACCACGACCGCAATCGAGATCACCTGCGAGGAGGTGTCGCGCACATGCAGGAGCTCGTGTCGAACGATCCGCGAAACCTCGGACTTGGAAGTCCCGAACCGATTCCCAGAGCTGCTACCAGGTCGTCCACGCTGCGGGTGGAAACTCCGTGTACGCACGCCTCCATCATCACCGCGTACAGCACCTGATCGATCCGTCGGTGGTGCTCGAGGATCGATGGATGAGAGCGAAACCCTTGCGTACTCTCGGGATCGGCAATTGGACTCTTACCAGGCGTGGCTAGGTTGCCGCACGCTCGTGCGGACATTTCAGCGCGTGATCACGCAGCCGCTTGGTCGCAAGTGCTTGAAAGTACAGCGCTGGCATCAGGAGAAGCGCACCGACAACTTTCCGTAGCGGGACCCGGTGAACATCGATGTGATCGCCTGGGGAAGGTTGTCGAATCCCTCGAACACGGTGTTTACCGGCGTGAGGCGGCCGGTGTCGACCAGGCGAGCGAGGTCGTTCTCTGCCTGCAGGCGATCGTAGTAGTAGTCGCTGACGATCCACGCCTCGACCTTCAGTTGCTTTTCCTGCACTATACGTTCGAGGTCATCCGTGATGCCGAAGGTGCGTCGTAGCCGAGCCCGGTAGATCTCGGGACTGGCATTCGGGGACCGTTTCGGTCTGGCGGTGACCTCGTCAGCGTAGATGTCGTGTGAGAATCCATACGAAAGTACCCGTCCGTATCGATTCATCACCGTGAAGACTTCATCGGTGACGGGCCCCCCGACGCCGTCGGAGAAGACGTCGACGCCGTCGGGGAAGGCCTGCCGAACCTGTTCACCGAGGTCGGGCGATCGGTAGTCGATGCAGTGGTCGAGGCCTAGCTCCTCGACCGCCCATCTGCACTTGTCCGAGCCTCCGGCGAATCCCACCACGTAGCATCCTGCGGCCTTGGCGAGCTGTGCGCTGATCGAACCGGTTGCGCCGGTCACTGCGGCGGCTGCCACGGCGTCCCCTGGCATCAGTGGTCCGACCTCCCGCATACCGAAGTAGGCGGTCAGTCCGGTAGTACCCATCAGACCGATGAGGTCCTCCGCTGGAAATTGGGTGACGAGCCATGGCCGGTACACGTAGGTCCATTGTGAGTTCGTGCCGTTCAACTCCTTGACCGATGCTGAAGGGGGCGCATAGCCCACCGGGCCTGACGCGCTACTCACCAGCGCGTAGTCCTGCCATCCGGTTTGACATGCGATAACGTCACCCTCCTGCAGGAGCGGATTGCGGGATTGCACCACCACTGCACAGGCAAAGTCGGTCTCGGACTGGCCGAGTTGGAGGGTCCCGCCGGGGGCCATGCTGATCCGGACCCGTGGGTGGATTCCCATGACCTTCACCTGCACCAGAGCTTCGCCTTCGGCTGGTTGCGGCATCGGCGTCTCCACCAGCGCAAACTGTTCCGGTGACACCTTGCTGTTGATCATGGGTTGCGCATAAACCCACTGCTTCATGGTGTTGGGCAGTGTCATGCGCGTCCTTCGCGGAGACTCGTTTTGGATGAATAGGTGTCGATCAGCCGAATGACCTGCCGGAATCGCGGGTCGGATGTGCCCGAGATGTCCGTGTCCAGCTGCGGGGCAGGACCCGGTGCCGCGGGGGTGAACCGGCGCATCACCATCGGGAAACCCTTGAGCCATTCGCCCTCGGTACTTCGCAATACCAGGCCGCGCTGCTCGCGATGGGGTTGCTGGGCGCGGTCGGCTGCCGTGTTGACCGCCACCGCTGGGACCCCCGCGGCCCGCAGTTCGGCCGCCGCCTCCTGGCGGTTCCGTGACGACGACCAGTCCGTGATCAATTGGTCGACGACGTCTTGCTGGGCCCGCCACCAGGTGTCGTCGGCCTCGCCGACGAGGCCCGGCACGACCTGGGCCAGCGCGCGGCGGTGCTCGCTGGTCGAGCAGGCGATCGCGAGCCACTCGCCGTTCGCTGCCGGATAGACGTCGTGCGGCGTCGCGTGCGATCGGCGGTTGCCGGTTCGCTCCATCGGCACGTCGTCCCAGACGAAGGCGGCGAGCTGGTCGGCGAGGGTCCACGCGACGAGCTCCCGCTGGGAGATGTCCAGCCATGCTCCCGGGCGGCGGGTCGCCACTGCGTGGGCAGCGAACGCCGCCCCGGCGAGGGCGACGACCTGATCCGGGTAGTTGACATCACCCGATGACCACAGCGGGCTCGAGTCGGCGTAGCCCGTCGCGCTGGCCAGACCGGACAGGAGATCGAGAGTCGAACCGTACGAGGCATAGCCCGACTCCGGACCCGCGCTGCCTTGACTCGACAGTGAGACGTAGACGAGGTCAGGATTTAATTCACGCGCCGTTGCCGGATCGATCCCCAAGCGTTCCGTCACGCCCGCCCGGAAGTTCTCGACGAGAATATCGGCGCGTCGAATGAGCTCGTGCACCGCCGCTCGTCCTGCCGTGCTCTTGAGGTCTATGCAGATCCCCGTCTTCCCGGCGTTGTTCGAGCGGAACATCGGCGAGGATTCGGGCCTCTCGGAGGTGTCCGATCCAGGCATGACCCACCGGCGGAAACGGTCTGGGCGTTCCTCGGACTCGATCTTGATGACCGTCGCGCCGTATTCGGCCAGGAGGCGGGTCGTCGCCGCGCCCGCGGTGATCGTCCCGAAATCGAGCACGACCACACCATCGAGCGGGGCACCCGAGACCGTGCCCGATCTGTTCTCGTCACTCGAGGGGGTACGCGGCGCCAGGGCCCCGTGCTCATCCAACTGCGGCGCGGGTTCGACTCCCTCAGTCCGTTGCCCAGGAAGCGGGAAGGAAACAACCGGAGCGTCGGGACGCCGCTGGTCGCAGGGCAGGATGAAGCCTCTCTCATGGAACTGTTCGGAGTCGATCAGGTCCGCGGCAGCCGCCGCGTAGCCGAAGGGCAGGCCGAGATTCTGTGCGGAGACAAAGACCTCGTGGGCCTCGCGCTGACGGATGGCGTCCGCGATGATCAGCCACAGCTCCTCCGACCGCTCCAGCCGGATGGCGGGGTTGATCAGCTCGGGATCCCTCAAGCGCTCGTCGCCTAGCAGTTTCACCACTGCCGGCCACTGCTCCGGCAGGAAGATCACGCCGACCCAGCCGTCTTTGGCCTCGACCACGCGCCACGCACCCCGGGAGGCGCCCGTGCGATGAGGCACGACCCCGGTCAGGTCGAAGGTGACGTCGCTCTTCCAGTCCATGTACGCCGCGACGTCGCTCATCGTCACTTCGATCAGGTCCCCGTCGCCACTCGTTGCGCGGCGGCGCAGCGCGAGCGAGGCGCCGAAGAGACCGACGAAGGCAGCAGCGTACGCCGCTTGCTCACCGCCGAGGGTCAGCGGAGGCCGCGCCGGCTCTCCGATCATGTGGGCGAGGCCGCCCTCGGCCTCGGCGAGCAGACTGTCACCCTCCAGCTCGGCGAGGTGTCCGTGGGGGTTGAAGGTGGTTATCGAGACGGTGACCAGAGCCGGATATCGGCGTGTGAGCGTCTCTGCGTCGAGCCCGAGGGACCGAGCCTCGCTCGGTGGCAGATCGACCAGGAGGACGTCGGCGGAGGCGAGCCGGTCGCACCACTGGTGGGGTTCGACGACGGCGCTCTGCTTGCCTGCGGCCAGCGCTGCAAAGGTCAGCGCGCGGCGTCGCAGCGCGTGGCCTTCGCGCGTCTCACACATCGTCACGTCGTGGCCTAGCGCCGCGAACAGCCGACCGCATGCCGCGCCCGCGACCGATCGCGTGATCTCGACGACCACGAGTTTGGGGACCTCACCCATCACGACTCCCGTTGCCGGGTGCCTCTGCGGTCGCGGCTACGAGCAGTTCCTTCAGGGGCGTGGCCGGATCGGCCAGTCGCGACGTGTCCACCTCGGCTTGCATCGCCACCAGCTTCTTCGCGACCATGAAGTCCCGAGGGTTGTTGACGACGTCGGCGGCGCGGATGGCGCCGTCTTTGAGGTAGAAGAGGCTGAAGCTCCGGCCTTCGTCCGCGCTTCCGCGGACAATGATCTCGTCATGGCTCGGACAAAGCCCCACCACCTGCAGCTTCACGTCGTACTGGTCGGACCAGAACCACGGGATGGCGTCGTAGGGCCGCGCATTGCCGGTGAGGGCGGCGGCGACGACCTTTGCCTGCTCCAGCGCGTTGGGGACGGACTCGACCCGCCGCAATCCGCCGTTTTGGGCACAGGGGTGCCTCGTACAGTCGCCGACAGCGAGGATGCGGGGGTCCTCCGTGCGACAGAACTCGTCGACCACCACGCCTCCGTCGACTGCGAGCCCCGCGTCGTGAGCCAGCTCGTCGTTCGCTTCCATGCCGATCCCGACGACGACCAAATCGATCGGCAGCGTCACCCCGTCGGACAGCTTCACGGCCACCGCCCGGCCGTCCGCGCCGACCTCCACCGAGTCCACGAAGCGACAGGTCCGGATGTCGACGCCTTGCTCCTTGTGAATCCGTTCGTAGAAGTCGCTCACGACGGGCAGGGTCACTCGTGCGAGGACCCGCGGGCCCGCCTCGACGACGGTCACGTCAAGACCAGACTTTCGGGCGACCGCGGCCACCTCGAGCCCGACGTACCCCCCGCCGAGGACGGCGAGCCGCGCTCCAGGGGTGAACTGCGCACGCATCTCGTCGATATCGGCGAGCCGGCGAAGCGTGTGGACATTGGGCGCGGCGTGCGCCCGCGCGTCCGGGAGCAGCCGCGCTCGACCGCCCGTCGCCAGGACGAGCCAGTCATACGACACGTCGTCGTCACCATCGGGCCCGTCGGTGCGGACGGTTTGCGTGTCGCGGTCGATCCCAGTTGCCCGCGTCGCGAGCCTGACCTCCACCCGCTGGTCCTCGTAGGTCGCCGGTGGGCGGATGTAGAGATCGGTCGACGTCACGTCACCCAGCAAGTAGCCCTTGGATAGCGGCGGTCTGCTGTAGGGGTGGGTCGGCTCCTCGGAAAGGATCGTGATCGGGCCGGCGAAGCCGAGCATTCGCAAGGTAGCGGCGCACTCGGCACCCGCTTGGCCGCCACCAACGATCACCACCCGATCGTCGGCGCCCGCGGATTCGATGTTCGGCAGTTCCATGCTCGATCTCCTCTACTGCACGGCCGGGACGGTCACCACGATGCCGTCGAGGTCGGGCGAGAACTTCACCTGGCACGAGAGCCGGCTGCACTCGGTCGGTTCTGCCGCGGCAACCTCGAGCATGTCCTCCTCCTCCTCCGACTTCGGCGGCAGGAGCGAGACCCACTGTTCGTCCACGAACACGTGGCAGGTTGCACACGAGAGCTCGCCACCGCACTCCGCCACAATCCCCGGCACCAGGTTGGCGCGCGCCACCTGCATCAGCGACTGGCCATTCTCGGCGGTGGTGTCCGTCTTGACTCCGTCCGCGCGGATGAAAACCACACGACCCATAACGTCACATTCCTTTGCTGCGAAACTTGCGGGGGTGTCGGCGCCGTCGGGCGCCTGTCAGCGGCCGCCCAGGAAGGGGCATGACTCGGCGTCGCCGGTGCCGTCGTGGGCGTGCTCGCCAGGGGCTTCGACGACAGGCAGCTCCTGCACGTCGACCATGAGCGCACGGGCGTGCTCCATTGCGAACGCCCGACTGAAGGGGTTCGTCGCGATGACACGAGTGCCGGCGAGTAGGCCGTCGAACGCCTTCGATGCGACGACCGACGACTCCTGAGCGAAGGGGACGATCGCCTGCGCTGCCTCGGGGTCAGCCTCCACGAAGGCGCGCACATTCTCGGTCAACGTCCATCCCGGCGCCAGCATCGAAACGCCGATGCCCCAGGGCTCCAGATCGCGGTGTGCTGTGAGGGTCAG
This sequence comes from Rhodococcus sp. IEGM 1307, assembly GCF_030056915.1. Lineage (NCBI taxonomy): Bacteria > Bacillati > Actinomycetota > Actinomycetes > Mycobacteriales > Nocardiaceae > Rhodococcus > Rhodococcus sp. IEGM 1307. Next base: position 17,395 of record NZ_JASHKW010000031.1, on the reverse strand, counting down.
ACCGAGGGTCGCGAACTTGGTGATGGTGTAGACACTGAACGGGGCGACATGCGGGGGAACGCCGAGCGAGTGCTCGGAGCCGGTGTTGAGCAGGTACGCCGGCCGGCCGGCCGCCGCCGCGTCGTGCAGGAGCGGCGCGAAGACGTGGACGATGTTGACCCCACCCTCGACGTTGACTCGCACCGAGCGGCTGGCGGCCTCGGGGTCAATCTCCTGCAGCGAGCCCAGCACAGCGAAGGCCGCGTTGTTGCACACCACATTGACCTCACCGAACCGGTCGACGGTCTCCTTCGCCAGCCGTCGCACGTCCTCGACGTTCGAGACGTCGGCCACCGTGGAATCGACATCACCGCCGGCCTCGCGGAGCTCGTCGACCGCGGCCTTGGCGTCGTCGATGTCAGCGAGCATGACCTTCGCGCCACGGTTGACCGCCTCGCGCGCCAGCGCGAGACCGACACCGGTGGCACCGCCGGTCACTACGACTACCGCATCGGTCAGATCACTCATCGTCGCTTGCCTTCCTGTTTCATTGGGCCGTGATGGCCGTCACTTTGTATGACGGTATCCCGTAGACCATCTGTCGTCAACTGCTTCTCCGGGAAACTGGATCCGCCGCGAGCCGGCGTGAGGACTGCTCTGCGCGATGGTCGACGTCGGAGAGCGCCCATCCCAGAGCCAGTTCGCAGCCGCTCAGTCGTCCTGTCCGTAGGCTCGATGGCCGGCGGTGAAGAAGGTCCGGGCCGTGACCAGCCGACGCCCCCTGCTCGGCGGCGATGACGGCACTGGTATAGACCGGGTAGTCCTGCGCGTCATCCCAGTCGAGGGCCTGAATCCGCTGGTAGGCCTTCTTTCCCCTGGCGGGTGCCACGGCGTCGAACCCGCGATGCGCGTTGCCAGTGCACACGCCCGGTCGAGCAGCAAGCCGTCAGGGACGACCTCATTCACGAGCCCGAATCGGTGAGCGGTCGGAGCATCGATCCGCTGGGCCAGGAAGACCATTTCGGCGGCATGCTTAGGCAGCACCTGCTTCGGCATGGCCGGGCCCGCCTGGATGCGCCAGGCACCGAGCGCCATCTCCGGAACGCCGATCGTTGCCGACTCCGCCGGCCACTGCCGGCTCGCACTTGTTGCTCGAGCGTCGACCTGCCGCCCAGTACGAAGCCGTTGACGGCGACGATGAACATCGCCGGGTGGGGCCCGAATGGGCGCCTGGCACTGGGTCCACACGTCAGGGGCGCCTGGCTCGGCCTGCTGGCCGGGCCAGGCGCGTTCCTCGCCTCGGGCAGATCGATCCCAGCACAGAGGGCGGAGCCCGAGCCGGTCAGGACGATCGCCTTTGCGGTCGTTGCCGCGAGGACCTCCAGCAGTCGCCGCTGGTCAGCGGCGTTCATGGCGTTGCGCTTGTCCGGTCGGTTGAGCGTCACGATGGCATGCGCCACGCATCCTCCATCAGTACGAGGGTGCGCTGCTCCTCGCACGCCGACCGTCCGGAAGACGAGCCCGCTCGGTCCTCAGCCAGGGAGGGCTGCCTCCCGGCGGACAGCCGGGAGCTGCACCCGCGCACTCGTCCGCCGCATCACCGGCGCCCGAAGGCCTGCCGATTGCCCTCGTCGATGAAGACGGACTTGACCTCGGTGTAGGCGTCGAGTGCGTCCACGCCGAGCTCGCGCCCGAGCCCGCTCTGCTTGAAGCCTCCGAAGGGCGTTGCGTAGTGGACGACGCGATAGGTGTTGACCCACACGGTCCCTGCCCTCAGGCGCTTGACCATGCGGTGGGCGCGAGCGACGTCGGAGGTCCACACAGCGGCCGCGAGGCCGAAGTCGACGTCGTTGGCCAGTCTCGCGGCCTCGTCCTCGCCACTGAAGCGCACGAGGCTCGCCACGGGGCCGAAGATCTCCTCCTGGGCGAGGCGCGACTGGTTGTCGACCCCGGAGAAGACGGTGGGACGGACGAACAAACCTCGCGCCGTCTCCGGGGTGGTCTCGCGCACTCCTCCGGCGGTCACGACGGCACCTTCGTCCTGCCCGATCTGGATGTACTCCAGCACGCGATCGAGCTGGTTGCGACAGGCGACGGGGCCCACCTCGACGGTCGGATCGAGCGGGTCCCCGAGCTTCAGGGCCGACGCCGCCTCGGTGAGGCGGGCGACGAAGTCGTCGTAGACCTCGTCCTCGACCAGGACGCGGGATCCTGCCATGCACGTCTGCCCCGTTGCCGCGAAGACTCCGGCCATCACGCCGTGGACCGCGTTCTCCAGGTCTGCGTCGCGGAAGATGATGTTGGGTGACTTCCCTCCGAGCTCGAGGGTGACGCGCCCGATGCGCGGCCCGGCCGCGGTCAGCATGGCCTTCCCCGCGGCGGTCGAGCCGGTGAAGCCGATTTTGTCGACGTCCGGATGGGACGCGAGCGCTGCGCCGGTGGGCTGACCGAACCCGGTGACGACATTGACGACACCGGCCGGGTAGCCCGCCTGCTCGCACAGCTCCGCAAGGCGAAGGGTGGAGGTGGGCGTCACCTCGGATGGCTTGATGACGATGGTGCATCCCGCGGCGAGGGCCGGGAAGAGCTTCCAGGACAGCAGCATGAGCGGAGAGTTCCAGGGCGTGATGGCGGCCACGACCCCGACCGGCTCGCGGACGTTGTAGACGGTGTGCCCCGGCACGCCCTGGACTGTGGTGCCACCCATCGTCTCGGCGAGACCCGCGACGAACCGGGCGTGGCCGGCCATCGCGTACGAGCCGCCCACCATCTCGCCGACGAGCTTGCCGTTCTCGTGGATCTGGAGATGGGCCAGCTCCTCGGCATGGGCCTCGATCAGATCGGCCAGCTTGCGCAGCATCGCCGCGCGCGTCGCAGCCGGCGTCTGGGGCCAGCCACCCTCGTCGAAGGCGTGCCGGGCAGCGGCCACGGCACGGTCGACATCCTCCACGGTCGCCACGGGCACCCGCCCCCAGGGCTGGGTGTCGAACGGATCGACACACGTGAACGTGTCACGCTCGCCGATCTCGATCCACTCTCCGCCGATGTACATCGCGTAGTCGCGATCCCATTCAGCCGGGAAGCGGGTCGCCGTGGATTCCATTGCTGCCGTCACGCCACATCAGTCCTTCGGTTAAGAGTCGCTAGCCGTTGATCCCGGGCGCCGACGACGCCCCGCACGGATCGGAGTCGGAGTTTGTATGACGGTATCCCGTCCGACATCATGTGTCAACGGTCACAGGCGTCGCTGCCCATCACCGCTTGGCAGGCATCGCGAAAAGGCTCTTGCCACCACACGTGTAGAGCACCTGACCGGTGATCGCACGCGCCCGGTCGTCGACGAGGAAGCGCGCGAGGTGAGCGACGTTCTCGGCGCTCCCGAGCTCGCGATTGGGCTGGGCGACGATCAGGTTGCGCAGCACCTCCTCGGGAAGCTCGTCGACGCCGGGCGTCTTGATGAGTCCCGGCGCGATAGCGTTGACCGTGATTCCCGTGCGAGCGAGCTCGAGCGCGAGCGAGCGGGTCATGCTGACCACCCCGCCCTTGGTGGCGGAGTAGTTCGTTTGCCCCCACCACCCGAGCCACGCGCGCGACGCGATGTTGATGATGCGTCCGCCGCCGGACTCGCGCATCTGCGCCGCCGCGGCCTGGCAACCGTAGAAGACCCCGTCGAGGTTGACCTGCGTGACCCGCTCCCACGACTCCTGGGTGATGTTGCGCAGAGCCGTGTCCTGAGCCATCGCGGCGTTGTTCACGTAGCAATCGAGACGCCCCCAGCGGTCCACGGTTGCTTGCACCAGCTCCCGGACCGACGCGGGGTTGCTGACGTCGGCGCGGGTTGCCCACGCATCACCCGGACCGCCGCGGCTGATCTCGTCAGCCACGCTCTCGGCCAGCTCGGTATTCAGGTCGCACACAACCACATGCGCACCGTCAGCAGCCAGCCGCCGTGCGATGACCTCGCCGATGCCGCGCCCGGAGCCCGTCACGATCGCGACGCGCCCCTTCAGGCCGTCCTTGCTCACCATCGAACCAACCTCGTCCTGAACCGTCATTTTCCGACTCCTCACTCGTCTGGTCTGGGACCTGCTCGTCAGGCGGTGAGCGAGCTCAGCACGCTCAGGCCGCCGGACACGTGCAGCACCTGCCCGGTGAAGTGGCCCGATGCCTGATCCGTCAGGAACGCGACCGCATAGGCCACGTCCTCGACACCCACCGGTCCGGTGAGCGGCGGCGGCGGTGCCTCCCACGGATCCTCGGTCGCGACGACCGGTCCCAGCTCCGAGGGCGGGCAGATGACGTTGACGTTCACGCCCAGCGGCCCGAGGTCGAGCGCAAGACTCCGCCCCAGACCGACCAGGCCCGCCAGGTCGATGGCACGCTCGGTGCGACCCGGCCAGCCCAGGAAGTCACGGCCGGCGACCAGTGCCACGCGGCCCTCACCGCGGGGGAACCCGGGGGTCGCGGCGCGGAGGAAGGCCAGCGCCTGTGCGGCGGAGCCCTCGGGAGGGGTGCCGTCGTAGCCGATGACGACGGCCCGGATCGCCCGGCCCCGAGCGAGCTCGGCCTCGAGAGCCTCGCTGTGCTCGGACGAGCGGCGGCCCTCGAGCCGCACGACGTCGTCGCCCCGACCCTGTAGCTCTGCGCTGATCGCAGCCAGGGCCTCGTGGTCGCCCACCACGAACGAGATACCGATGGAGTTCATCGCTTTCGTTCTCCTCTCGTCACTCATACAGCCAGGACGTGGACGCCGCACGCACCGTTGTCGACGCCGGCGATGCCGCCGCCCGTGACATGCGTGAGGGCCACCGACGCCCCGGGGACCTGACGGGCCCCGGCGCGGCCGGTGAGCTGCTCGTACGCCTCACCGAGTTGCGCAACACCGGTGGCTCCGACCGGATGTCCTCGCGAGATGAGCCCCCCACTCGGATTCACCGCGCAGTCGCCGTCGATGTCAGCGCGACCCTCCGCGAGGTAGCGGGCGCCTTGGCCGCGCTCGCAGAGGCCCAGTGCCTCGTAGTAGAGAACCTCGGCGATGCTGAAGGCGTCGTGCACCTCGGCGAGGTCCAGGTCCTTCGGACCGATTCCGGCCTGGGCATAGGCCTGCTGGATCGCCCGGAGCGTCACGTCGGGCATCGTGAGGTCGCGGGGAGCGTCGCTGTACTTGCCCGAGGTGATCACCGAGGCCTTGATGCCGACCGCGTCGAGACCGAGTTCCGACGCTGCCTCCTCCGAGCAGATGAGGACGGCACTCGATCCATCGCTGTTGGGCGAGCATTGGAGCAGGGTCAGCGGGTCGGCGATCGGCTTGGAGTTCAGTACCTCCTCCAGCGTGACGGCGGCCTGGAAGCGAGCGATCGGGTTGAGCGCCCCGTTGCGTCGGTTCTTGACGGACACGCCCGCCAGGTCCTCCGGCTTCAGCCCGTTCTCCCACAGGTAGCGGTTCGCACGCAACGCATAGTGGGCCGGCATGATTGCGCCCTGCGCTGCCTCGATGTCGGTGGGGTCGAGCTTGAGTGCCCCACCGCCGAGTGCCGACAGCCGTTCGGTCGCGACGACGACGACGATGCGCGCCTGTCCCGATGCCACCATGCCGATGGCGAGGTGGGCCGCCGAGGCGCCAGACGCGCAGGCGTTCTCGATGTTGAACACAGGCAGTCCGGTCATCGACAGGCGGGACAGGATGCGCTGGCCGAGCAGCGCTCCCCCGGCAACGCCGGCCGAGATGACCGTGTCGACGGCCTCACGGTCGATCCCGGTGGAACGGAGCAGGCCGCGAACGGCGTCGGCGCCGAGGTCGACGACATGCGTCGACTCCTTGACGAAGGGAATGGTGTGTGCGCCTGCAATGACAGGAACCGGCATCAGAAGACTCCTTGTGCCTTGTGGTGGACGTGCGGATCTACGCGGGTGCGCCCGAGGCGCCCGCAAGCGGACGAGGTCCCGGCGCCGCGATCTGCAGCAGGGGAAGGCCGGCCTCCGTCAGACCGACCTGGCCGACGACGACAGGGGTGCCGGGCTCCAGGACGTCGCCGCTGACAGCATCGAAACCCGCCATCACCCGGAGGCCGACGGCCAGGTCGACGTGAGCCAACCCGTACGGAAGCGGCCGATCGTTGCGTCCCGAGCGCACCACAGTGACGGAGTACACCACGCCATCACCCGGGACGGTCTCGTCGGTGAAGGCGTCCCCGAGGCACTGCGCGCAATGGCGCGGCCTCGGGTGGGAGAGGTGTCCGCAGTCGTTGCAACGTGCGCCGGGGACGCCCGTCGATTGCAGTTCGAGCTGACTTTCAGCAGTCACGGGTCGTCGACCTTTCGGTGAAGGGATATCTGGAGAAGTGCCGCCTTGGGCCGGCGACGACTCCTGTGGTCTGTTGTATGACAAACTACGAACGGGCGGCCGCGGACCTGTCGACCCGCCCGCCCTCATCGAGCGGGGACCCCAGCTGCGCCCGGGCCCGATCGGTGAGGACGTGGCGCATGTAGTCGGGGAACATCTCCGACTCCGGCTTGACGTCCTTGAGGACCTCGCGTGCCACGACGACCTTGTGTACCTCGGTGGGACCATCGGCCAGTCCGACGTGGAACGACTGGATCACCCACTCCGCGAAGGGCATCTCGTGCGTGATGCCCAGGGAGCCGTGCAGGTGCAGCGCACGGGAGGCGATGTCGTTGAGGACCTGCGGCATGATCGCCTTGACCGCCGAGACATTCTTCCGAAGTGCGCGCCAGTCGTGGCCCTGGTCGGCCAGCCACGCGGTCTCGAGGATGAGGAGCCGGAACTGGCGCAGCTGGATCCAGCTGTCCGCGATCTTCTCCTGGACCAGCTGCTGGCGCGATAGCAGATCGCCCTTGGTCGACCGCGACACGACGCGTTCACACATCATCTCGAAGGCCCTCGTGGCCTGCGCCAAGGTGCGCATTGCGTGGTGCATGCGACCGCCACCCAGTCGCACCTGCGCGACGACAAAGGCATCGCCGGGCTCACCCAGCATGTTCTCGTGAGGTACCCGGACGTCAGTCAGGCGCAGATGGGCGTGCGTGTCCGCCGCCTCCCCGTAATGCCCGTAGTTGCGCAGGATCTCGATGCCCGGCGTGTCTGCCGGCACGATGAACATCGACATCTGGCGATAGGGGTCCTCGGCCTCCGGGTTGGTCCGGACCATCAAGATGTGGAACGCAGCATGCTCTGCCTCGCTGGCGAACCACTTCTCTCCGTTGATCACCCACTCGTCGCCCTCGCGGACCGCAGTGGTGCGGATCGCCAGCGGGTCCGCCCCGCCCTGCGGCTCGGTCATCGCGAAACACGACACGATGTCGTTCGCCAGGAGGGGCTCGAGCCACTGCTTCTTCTGCTCGGGCGTGCCGTAGTGAGCAAGGATCTCGGAGTTCCCGGTGTCCGGTGCCTGGGCGCCGAACACGATCGGACCGAAGCGCGACATGCCGAACTTCTCGTTCATGAGTGCGAGCTTGAGCTGGCCGTACCCCTTGCCGCCGAGTTCCGGGCCGAGGTGGCACGCCCACAGTCCGCGCGACTTCACCTCGGCCTGCAGCGGCCGGACCAGCCGGACGAACTCGGGATCGTGGATGTCCCACTGACTTCCCAGTACGTAGTCCAGTGGCTGGACCTGGTTACGCACAAACTCGTCGATCCAGTCGATCTCGACCTGAAAATCGGGATCGGTATCAAAGCTCCACATGGTTACTCCTCAGCAGGATGGCGGTCGGCCCGGTGTTGCCCCGGTGGCTCGACGTCGGTCAGCCGGCGACGCTCGCCAGGATCGTCGAGATGTCCTCAGCGGTCCGGATCGGCCGCAGGTTGTGGTAGGTCACGTAAGGGTGGGCCAACGCGAGCGGCACGACATCGTCGAGACGCTGCGGATCGACACCGAGCTCCCGCACCGTCGTCGGCAGATCGCACACCTCGAGTAAGTCACGGACGATCACATCCAGGGGATCACCCGGTCGACCCATCGCCGCGGTGACCTGCTCGATCCTCGGATCGTCGTGGCCGCGCAGCCAGCGTGCCTGGGCCAGCATCATCACGCACGCGGTCTCGCTGTGCCCCACATGTGCCCACGGCGCGAAGACGTGAACCATGAAGTGACTGAAGCCGTGCGGCACCGACAGCTGGCACATCCCGGCCAAAAACGAAGCACGTTGCAGCAGAGGGATCGCTGTCTCCACGTCACCACGGGCGAGCAGCGGAATCCCGGCAGCGAACTGACGGATCGCCTGCAGGCATAGGTCGATGCACAGATCGTTCGGCCTCGTGGACAGGACACTGTTGACGGCGTGATCGAGACCCCGTACCGCGGTGACCAGCGCGAGGTGGCGGGGCGTGTGGGCGACGATCGACGGGTCGTACACGATGGCCCGGCCGACCCCGTCAGGGATGCGGAGGATGATCTTCTTGCCGGTCTCGTCGTCCACCGGTGTTCCGGCCGCCGTCCACTCCGACAGCGAGAAGGTCGTCGGGATGGCGATCTGACGCAGCGTCGGGCGCTGGTTCAGCTTCGGCTCCTGGTCGATACGCAGGGCACGCAGGTCGTCGTGCGTCCGCACACCTTCCGTGACCCCGAGCTGGACGAACTTGCCGAAGTCCATCACCGAACCGCCGCCGACCGTGACCAGCACATCCGCGTCGGACCCTTCGACCTCCTGGATCGCCGCGAGCACGTTCTTGACCGGAGCGTGCTCGCCGACACGGTCACTCCGCGCGACGAACCGGGGCCCCAAGGCGGCGGCGAGGCGATCGATGACATCGGTCTTCTGGTTGAGCGTGCGGGAGCTGAAGATAAAAGCCCGCTCGTATCCGTAGTCCTCGAGGAGCTGCGGCACCACCCGCCGCGCATCCGCGTTCAGCTTGATCTCGGCGGCTCCCGCGGGAAGGTGAAGAGTCTGACCCTGACCATTTTCGGGCTCGGGGAAATACAGCCGCCGTGCCGTCTCGGGGTCGCTCGCGCTACTCATCGTCGCCCTTTCCGACGCCGCTCAGCTGCGTCGATCACCTATTCGTATCGCGCTCAGCATGGGTTTGCTCGCGACTTCGTATGACGGTATCTCGTCATACAAGCTCCGTCAATGGGGATATGCCGGCGCGACCTCACCGTGCCCGGTAGACCGGAGTTCGCTTCTCCGCGAAGGCGGTACGACCCTCCAGCCGGTCCTCGCTGTCACGCAGCGATCCCCACAGCAGCTGCTCCATGGCCAGCCCGTCGTCAAGGGTGAGCTGATCCGCCGCTTCGACGGCCTTCTTGATGGCGCGCACGGCCAGCGGCGCATTCGCGCAGATGCGTTCAGCGATCTCGAGTGCACGCTCACGCAGGGACTCACGAGCGACCAGCTCTGAGACGAGACCCAGACGTAGCGCTGTGTCGGCGTCGATGGGCTCGCCGGTCAGCGCCATCCGGCGAGCGATACCCCGCGGTAGCGCATGGGCGATGCGCTGCGTACCGCCCGCCCCCGGGATTGATCCCACCTTGGCCTCGGGGAGGCAGAATCTCGCTTCGGGCGTGGCGATCTGTATGTCGGTCGAGAGCAGAAGCTCGAGGCCAGCGCCGTAGGCGAGCCCATTGACGGCGCAGATCACGGGCTTGAGGTAGTTGGGCGGCACGGTGACTGGTCGCGGTCCGGTACCACCCAGGAACGATCCCGCGAAGGACTGCTCCGGCACCGGTGTCTTCAGGTCGGCACCAGCCGAGAAGGCCCGGTCCCCCGCACCCGTCAGCACGAGCACCCAGGTCTCGTCGTCCCGCTGAAGCCGGTCCCACGCGTCGCTCAGCGCCGCGCCCAGCTCCGGATCGATGGCATTCATCGAGGTCGGTCGATTGAGCGTGAGCACCGACACGTGGCCGATCCGCTCCTCGATGAGTACTGAGTCATCCACAGTCGTGTCGGTGGGCATGGCCGCTCGCTTCCCTTGTAAACATACGGTACACTGTCATACAGACTACGGTATGACGATAGGCGCCCTCAAGCCCGGTATCCCAGCCTTCACGCAGCGACCCGAGACTTGAGGAGTCACCGTGCAGTGCGTTCTCTTCGAGCCCCGGGCCCAACGCCTTCCGCTACTTCGTGCGCAAGTGGGTGGATCGCTTTGCGACGCAGCGTGTCGAGGTGGTGAGCAATTACCGACGAAACTGGAGCGAAGCAGGGAACCTGAAACTGCTAGCTGCGCACAGCTGATCCCCGGCCGGTTCGCGCTCGAACTCACGATGTGCCGTGATGGCCATGGGCTGGCGGCGGCCAAGTAGAAGTTAGCCGGTACCCCGTCGCACACTTCGATGCCTACGTCGAACCATGGCGAACACCGAACATCGATGACCAGGTGTCCTTCCTACGTCAACACCTCACGCCGACCACCGTCGACCCTGCGGAGAAGCCATGAGCACATCGACCACTCAACCAGTACACGTACCCGCCTCCGAACAAGCACTGTCCCGCCGACGCCACTGGAACAACCAGGTCCGGCGCCACGCCTCCATGACACCGGACCGCCCCGCCCTGCGATACCTCGGACAAACCCTCACCTGGAAGGACCTGCACCAACGGGCCGCCGCCCTCGCAAAGGTCCTTCACCTGCGAGGGATCGGACACGGCGATCGCGTACTGATCACCATGCTCAACCGCCCCGAGTACCTCGAGGCACTGCTCGCGATCACCGCGACCGGAGCCATCGCCGTCCCGGTCAACATCCGGATGAGCCCAGCCGAAGCCGTGTTCATCGCCACCGATGTAGGCGCGAAGGCGATCATCACCAATCAGGCCCTGTGCGAACTCGCAACCACCGTCGCCGCCGAAACCGACGGCATCGAGTTCGTCATCGCCACCGACGAAGCCCGGCCGGGGCAGCTCGACTACGAAAGTGTGCTCGCCGACACCGCCGGCGACATGCCGGACATCGACGTACCCGATGAGTCGGTCGCTCTGATCCTGTACACGTCGGGCACCACCGGGCGGCCGAAAGGCGCGATGATCACCCACGCGAATCTGAACGCCATCTCCATGGCCTTCATGGATTCGCTCTCCTACCGGCGCGGCGACATCGTCTCGGTCGCCGTACCTTTGTTCCACATCGGCGGCATCGCCTCGGTCCTCCCCCAGCTCTACTTCGGCGGCACATCGGTGATCCACCCCCTCGGGGAGTTCGATCCCGACCGCACCCTTCAGACGTTCCAGGATGAAGGAACAACCTGGGTCTTCCTCGTCCCGGCGCAGTGGCAGGCCGTGACCGCCGTCCAGCTCGACCGACCACGCGACCTGGCTCTGCGCATTCTGAGCTGGGGAGCAGCTCCCGCCTCCGACGCCCTGCTGCGGTCGATGATGACGGCATTCCCCCACGCCGAGACAGTGGCCGTGTTCGGGCAGACCGAGAGCACCGGATTCGCCTGCTACCTCGACGGTGACCACAGCCTGAGCAAACTCGGATCAGTAGGCGTCCCGACCTCCTCGGTCGAGGTGAAAATCGTCGACGACCAGATGCACGAGGTCGGCACCGGCGAGATCGGAGAGATCGTCTTCAGAGGTCCGACCGTGATGACCGGTTACTGGCAACGCCCCGACGCCTCCGAGGAAGTGTTCGCCGGAGGATGGCTCCACTCCGGCGACCTCGGCCGACAAGACGAGGACGGCTTCTTCTACATCGTCGACCGCAAAAAGGACATGATCATCTCCGGTGGCGAGAACATCTACTGCGCCGAGGTCGAGAACGCGATCATGGACCATCCAGCCGTGGCAGAGATCGCCATCATCGGACGCGCCGATGAGCGGTGGGGTGAGGTCGCGGTGGCCGTGGCCGCGCTCCAAGACGGGATGCGACTCGGTATCGACGAACTCGTCACCTTCCTTCGACCATCCCTGGCCCGGTTCAAGCACCCCAAGGACCTGATCGTGGTCGATCAGCTGCCCCGAAACGCCAGCAACAAGATCCGCAAAAACGTCCTACGCGAGGCCTACGGCAGCCCGGACCCCGGCCTGAACCGCACACCCGTGTGACCCTCCATCCCCGTGGTCGACCCACCGGTCGAGCTCGGATGGGCAGGTCCATCCGATGCACCAATGGTTGAAACACACCTTGGCCGACCCGGCACGGCTCAACGTCAACCGGGGGTGCCGTCGCCCTGGGACATCCGCTCGGCGCTCCGGCGGCCCGGCCGAGGGTCACACTCCTGCACGAGCTAGAACGCACCGGCAGTCGTTTCGGGGCTGCAAACCATGTGCGAAGGCGTCAGATTGGCCAAACGTCACGATGATCGCGCGCCTGTAGAGACTGAGCCCCGTAACACCGTGCGTCAGGGCATGGTTCGCCGTGATTCCACCACCCATGCAGCGATCTGGGCACGAGAGGTGAAGCCCAACTTGGCAAGGAGGTGTTCGATGTGCCCCTGCGCGGTGCGCACAGAAATCGTCAAGCGGGACGCTATCTCTCTATTGGTCAATCCCTCGGCGACCAACTCGGCGACCTCACGCTCCCGCTTCGTCGGCTCGGCCGGTCCCGGGCTCGGTGAGGATGACGCCGGACTTTGCTCACCGAGTGCGTAGGCGACCGCGGAGGCCACTCCCAGCTTGCCCCCCTTTCCCCGTGCCAGATCAAATGCACTCTTACTCAGCGCTTTCCGCGCATCACGCTCGCACTTCTCACGGTACTGGACCAACCCGGATACGAACATCGGGGAACTCCCTATGGCATTGCTGAGGTTTTCTGCAGCTGAGGTCAACACCACGGCTCGTTCGAAGTCACCTTCCTCGGCAGCGATCCACGCGAGTGCTTGTAGGCACATGCTGATGACGAGCCGCTCATTGACCTTCCGAGCAGCGCGGAGCGCCTGTTGGAGTAGCTCGTTCGCCCGTTCGGTATTGGCGTGTCGCCACACCACGACGGCCAGGGCCCACAGCAAATATGACCGATGCACTGCTTCACCGTGCTCTTCGGTGACCGCGAGTGCACTCTCGTAGCATTCGATGGCGCGCTCGGTGTGATTGAGCAACTCGTACGTGATTCCGAGACCCTCCAACAAGAGGATGTGGAGGGCAAGTGCACTCGCCTCCGCAGCGTAGACAGGCCGAGCGGCTTCGAAATGGACTTGTGCATACTCGACGTCGCCGCCGTACAGGGACCGGTAACCTTCGGCAAGGTCGATGTGCGCCCGCAGCAGAGGATCGGCCGATCGATCGGCGAGCGCCCGTCCCGCGTGGATGAGGATCGTCGATGCCTGCAGGTCGCCCTGCACTCCTGCCATCACGCTGGCCCAGAGTATTGCTTTGGCGCGGTCAACGCCTGCGGTGCGGGGCGACAGAGCCAATAATCGATCGATCCAGCGCCGTCCTTCGGTCAACAAACCGCGCGAGAACCAGAGAGGGAACAGCGCTGCGGCCATGCCAAGTCCGGACTCGGGGTCTTCGGAGAGGCAAAACTCGTGTGCCTGTCGTAAATTCGGCAGTTCGGTGACCAATCGGGTCAGCCACTCGAGTTGCCGCGGTCCGACCCAGTCAGCCTCGGCGTCCGAGGACAGCTGCACGTACCAGTTTCTGTATCCGGTGCGCAGCTCGGAGTAGTCGGTGCCGGCGCGGGCCTTTTCCCGACCGTAGTCGCGCACCGTCTCGAGCATCCGGAACCGAGCGACCGGAGCCGACTGTTCTCGAATGAGTATCGACTTGTCGACGAGAAAGGTGATGGTGTCGAGGAGATCGTCAACGGTTGGGTCGTGCCCGAAGATCTGCTCGGCCGTACTGAGTTCGAAGCTTCCGGCGAACATGGACAGGCGAGCCCACATCAGTTGTTCCAGGGGTGTGCACAGGTCGTAGCTCCAGTCGATGCACATCCGCAGGGTCTGTTGTCGTGACGGAGCGTCTCTGCGTCCGCGTGTCAGGAACCGGTAGCGGTCGGTGAGTCGCTGCAGAATCTCCTCTGGGGAGATCGCCCGAAGTCGCGCCGCGGCGAGCTCGATCGCCAACGGCAGGCCGTCGAGGCGCTGGCATATCCGGGCGATGGTCACCTTGTTGTCGTCGGTGACCTCGAAGCCGGGCAGGACCGCGGCGCCTCGCTCGGCGAACAATGTCACCGCGTCGTTTCCGGGCAGCCGTCTCGGCAGATGGTCGGCGTCGGGTACCGCAAGCGGGGCGATCGGTAGCGCTACCTCGCCGCTGATGCCGATCGGCTCTCGGCTGGTCAGGAGGATCCGCAGGCCCGGGCTGGTGCGGAGCAGCGCTTCGGTGAGTTTCGCGACCACGTCGAGCACCTGCTCGCAGTTGTCCAGAACGAGCAGTACCTCGCGCGGGGCGAGGAATTCCGTGAGGACCTCGAGAAGTGGTCTCGCGGCTCGGTCTCGTAGCCCCAGCGCATCCGCCACCACGTTGACGAGAAGCGAGTCGTCGCGCAGCTCGCCCAGCTCGATCAGGAACACACCATCAGCGAAGCGCGATTGCGTTCGACCGGCGACTCGCAGCGCCAGTCGGGTCTTGCCCACTCCTCCCATCCCGGTCAAGGTCACCATGCGGGCCGTCGAGAGTAAGTTTGTGACCTTCGCCGTCTCCTCGCGACGGTCGATGAAGCTGGTTAACTCCAGCGGCAGCGCCCCTGTCCGGCCCGGATGCGCGGCTCGTGGCTCGTCATCGTGGGATGGGTGCGTTGGTGGTATGTGACTGGAGGCGCTGTTGTCGGTTTCGTCGTGAAAGGTGCGCCCGGCCATGTCGTCGACCGGAAAGCCGTGCTTGTGTTGCAGGTGCCGCAGCCGTCGGCCCAGTTCCCCGACGGATGGGCGACCGGCAGGATCGTTTGCCATCGCGGCCTCGATCACGGTGCTGACATCTTCGGCGATGCCGTGCTCTCGCGGGTCCGGCGTCGGCGCGGTGGTGATCCGGACGAACTGGGCGACCAGTTGCTCACCACTCCGGCGCTCGAACGCGGCGTGCCCGGTAACGGCGGCGAACACGGTCGCGCCCAGACCGTACACATCGGCGGCCGGACTCGGTGCGCCACCGGCAATGATTTCGGGTGCCGTGAAGGCCGGCGATCCGGTCACAACTCCGGTGGTGGTTTCGAATCCGCCCGAAATGTGCGCGATACCGAAGTCCGTCAACGCGGGCTCTCCGTAATCGGTGAGCAAGATATTGGCCGGCTTGACGTCGCGATGGAGGATACCGAGGTCGTGTGCGGCTTCGAGGGCACCGGCGATCTTGACGCCCACGCGCAGCACCTCCTCCAGTGTCAGCGGACCCCGTCTTCGGATGCGGGCATCGAGAGAGTCATGGGTGTAGAAGGGCATGACGATATAGGGCCGATCGTGCTCGGTGACTCCGACCTGCAGGACGTTGACGACGTTGGGATGGCCGGTCAAACGGCCCGCGGCCCGCTGCTCACGCAGAAATCGCGCACGGCTGTCCTCGTCGAGGTCCCCGGTCAGCACCTTCACCGCCACGGTGCGATCGAGCGCAGTCTGCCGACAGCGGTACACGACACCGAACCCCCCACGCCCGATCTCCGCGGCGTCGGGGAACCCGGCCGCCGCCAAGTCCACGGTGACCGACCCTGCTACATCCGGTCGGGTAGCGAAGGGATCGACGTCATTCATCGCCTATACCGATACTGACATTCTCGAGCAGAACACCGAGCACACCTCGCTGACTACTCCGAGGGTAACGCCGAGGCCGCGTGAAAACCTCGGATTGCCGAGCCAATCGGATTTGACCGCTCGAAGCCACTCGTCCGATGTCAACCCGCGCCGGGTTGATCGCGGACGAGTCCGGCACACAGGCCGATTTCGAAGCGGCCGACGTGATCGTTCTCTGGCGTCGACAACGTCGATAGCACGGCGCGGGGTGCGGCTGCGAATCGGCGCCGATACCGGGTTGTGCAGTGAGCGACGCCATGACTAGGTGGCTCTGGCGGCCCGCCACGGGAGGCTGGCATTTTGGGGCGAGGTGAGCAAGGCGCGTTCGAACCACACGTGACATCGACCCGTACGGTGTGAAGTCGTTAACCACCGAGGCGTGGCGTTATGCGCACGACATCCCTGAGCGTGGGTGTGGCAGGAGTTTTCGTGAGCGGTGCACGCACCGGTTCCGGCGCTGATCTTTCAAGTTCTGGGGCGGGCCACTAGGAGTCCGCGCACCTGTCCAACTTCGAGCCGTTCCAACGCGTCCGGAATTTCGGCGAAAGAAACTTCTTCGATGGCGGGTACCAACTCCTTCTTGGCGAGGAGATCCAGGACGGCTTCGAGGTCATCGATGCTTGCACCGAGCGATCCGCGGAGCGCGACGTTATTGGTGATGAGAAGCTGAAGGTCGATCGTCACCTCAGGGTGGCCCGAACCGACGACGACTCGACCGCCCAGCTTCACCGCCGTCACGGCAGCGGCGATCGTGCTTGCCATCCCGGCGAAGTCCACCACAGCGTCGACCGAGCCGGGCACCTCACGGATATCGGAGAAGCAGTCGATGGCGCCCTGCTCGCGTGCAGAGTCGAAGACAGAACTGTCGATGTCGACCCCGTATACGGTAGCTCCGCGGGCCTTTGCGATCTGAACGGCGCTTAGTCCCAGGCCACCCAACCCGATGATCGCGAGCGTGGATGCGGCTCCTGCGCCAGCCTCTGAGACGACCGCGTGATATGCGGTGGCGAGGGAGTCGATGGCCACCGCAGCATGGGTAAACGGGACGCCCTCGGGAATGGCGACTATGTTCACGCGGGACGAAACCGCCTGTTCCGCAAATCCTCCGTCGAAACCGAGCCCGACGCCGTTGACGAAGTCCATCCGTTCGATCGGGGGGGCCGACAGCGCAACCGCGACCCGATCACCGATCGCAATATCGTTCACGCCGCCACCGAGACCACGAACTGTACCGGCTACCTCATGTCCGAGGATGATGGGACGCTTGCGCAGCCATGCGTCCCCATGGCCGTTGACGATCTGGACATCGGAGTGGCACATTCCGGCTGCCTCGACATCAATGAGAACCTCCCCCGGCCCAGGGATCGGCGGATCGACATCGACGTACTCGAGACCATCTTCCGTGGAATTGAATTGCCATGCTCGCATTGAAAATTTCCTTGCTCTTGAGGCGATGATGGCGCCCCGTGCAGTGGTGGACTCCGGATCGGATCGCGTATAAGTATTTCGCGGTCCGTCGCCGTACGGACGACGACGGTTCGGGCTAAGCGCGACTCAAAGGGCTTTGAGTTCCTCGGTGACCTCGGAGACCGACTTCTTCGCATCCCCGAACAGCATCGAGGTGGTGTCGGCGAAGAACAGCGGGTTGTCGATGCCGGCGAACCCGGAGTTCATCGACCGCTTCAGCACGATCACCGACTTCGACTGATCCACATTCAGGATCGGCATCCCGTGGATCGGGCTGGAGGGGTCGTTGCGGGCGGCGGGGTTGGTGACATCGTTCGCACCGATCACCAGGGTGA
>NZ_JASHKW010000030.1:0-80467 GCF_030056915.1 Rhodococcus sp. IEGM 1307 | reverse complement strand
ATCTCCTGCCGGTTGCCTCTTCCGTGTCGGGACAAGCCGACCCACCCATTAGGTGGACGGGGCGATACTGATGCCGTGCTCGGTGAGCACGGCACAGATCGGGTCGACCCCGAAACGGGAACGGTAGGCGTCGATGTAGTCGACGATCACCGCAGTCGGCGGTCGACCTCCGCCGCCGCGAAAAACGCGCTCGCGGTCTTCAGAATCTCGTTGCTCTGCGTAATTCGGATACTTCTCGGCGAAGCCGGGCGACCTCGTCCGACACGTCAGATGTTACAGACGATGCGCCGGGTGCCTGGCGGCTCTCCTCCCGCTCGATCCAGTTCCGCAGCGTCGCCGGCGCGATGTCGAGCAGCTCGCCGACATGGCGACGGGCTGCGACCTTCGAGCCTCCACGCTCCTCGATCCGGTCCCGATACATCCGGACGGCACGCTCCTGGGTCTCGGCGTCGTACTTCTTCGGTGCAGGCATACCAGCATTCTCCTTGCTAGATCAGAAGCCTCCACCTCGTCCAGGACGGTTCATAATCGCTGTGGAAAATCAGCTCCCCACCGCGGACGGCGCGAGAGACAAGGCATAGTCACGCGCCGACAGCACCAGATCGGTGTCCGCGCGGGCCCGGCACGCCAGCCGACGACCTTGTTCGAGATCGCATCACGCACACTGGCCAGCCACAGCATCCACCGGTCGTGATCCGCGTCAGATCCGCCACTCACGTGCGGTACCGGCGCGGTCGCAGTGAAGTCCTGGTCTAGCAGATCCGGCGCAGCGGTATGCCGCTGGTTCGGCTTCGTCGACCAACCCTTCCGGGCCTTTCCTTAGGACGTCGCGACGATCGTTTGCCCGCATGATCTGTGCGAGACGTTGGCGCTGACCCCCACCCCCGACGCAGCTCCAGCCACACCCTCGGGATCCCCTAGGTCCGGCGAATCGTGTGAGGCGCGGATCTCGTCGATCAACGACAGCAGCCCGGCGACCTCGTTCGCCAAATCTCCTCCAGCATCGACGTCGACGGGCCGATCGTCACGCACGCGGTGATCGGATTCGGCCATCGAGGATCAAACCCGATTCGGACCTCTCCGGAAGATCTCAGGTCCCGGGAACAGCAGCACACCAGACTGATTCAGCTTCCCGTTCAGCTGCCGGCGCAATGGCACCAGCGCATACCTATGATCTACAGCCCCTGGACCCGTCCGCCGTCAACGATGACAGCAGTCCCGGTCAGGTACGAGGTGTACGCAGAACACAGGAATGCAACAATCCGCCCGAAGTCGTCCGGATGACCAACGTAGGAGCGGTCCTGACGGCCGAGTTCGATCAACCGGTCCGTGGAGTGCGCTCCGGGGCAGACGAGGTTGAGCGTGACCCCCGACGCGGTGAGCTCGTTCGCCGCGGTCTTGGCCCACCCCCACAGTGCGGGACGCGACACGTTGGACAGCGCCAAGTTGTCCATGGGCTGACGAGCCGAGCCGGATGCGATCAGGCAGACGCGCCCCCACTGCTGTTCGACCATGACAGGTTGAGCAGCACGCACCAGGCGGATCACCGACAGAGTGTTAGCAGTCAGTGAATCGAGGATCTGCTGATCTGTGACTTCGAACGCTCCACCCGGCGCGGGGCCGGCATTGTTGGCCACCACAATGTCGAGCCGTCCAAAGCGCTCAAGTGCGCGGTTGACGAGCAACTCTGGCAAGTGTTCGTCATTCATGTCGCCTGCGACAATCTCGACTTCCACTCCAGCCTCATCGCGCAATAGCGTCAACTGATCCGCTGAACGCGCATTGACGACGAGGCGTACACCCTCGGCCGCCAGAGCCATCGCTGTCGCCCTGCCAAGCCCTCGCGAGGCCGCAGTAATCACTGCCACCCGATCCGAAATACCCAAGTCCATGACACTAGAATACTTACATCGTGTACTAGCGCAAGTCCTGCTTCGGGTCGCAGGCTCGTGGCAATCCAGGAACGCGTCTCGGCGGTGGCGCGGCGTACAGGGGGCACGGGTGAGCAGCCCCTGATCTGTCTCGATTGGCGGTCATCGAGGGCCACAGGTCACACGACCCCTGCCGAGCGTCAGGGCCGAGACGGATGGGTTCGCAGAACGTCACGCGGAGGTGGACCTCATGTATGTCCAGCCCCGGGTCAACGGACACGGGGAAGTCCGGGCCGGCGGACCGGATCTGTGGACATCAAATTCCGGATGTGTAGTCGTTGCACCGCGTCGCCAGCCCGGTGCGACGCCCTCGTCTACGTCTGGCACTGATCGAACTGGCGCCGCGCCAGCCAAGCCAGGGCCCGAGCAAGCCACTACAATCACCGACACCACGAACTGTCGTTGCAGTCTTAGAGCGTGTCTCATGTGGGGAGCTTCTTGAAGCAGGTGAGTGCGGCGGCGAGGTGAAGGAAGCCAGCGAAGTGTTCGCCGTAGCGTTCGTAGCGGATGGTCATACGTCGGTAGCCGGTGAGCCAGGCGATGGTGCGTTCGATCTTCCACCGGTACCGGCCGAGGCGATCGTTTCGCTCGATGCCGCGGCGGGCGATCCTCGGGACGATGCCTCGTTCGCGCAGCCACCGTCGGTGCATGTCGTAGTCGTAGCCCTTGTCGGCGCGAATCTTTCCCGGCTTGCGTCGGCGTGGTCCCCGCCTGGACTTCGTCGCCGGAAGCGCGGCCACCATCGGTTGCAGCATCGTGCTGTCGTGGGTGTTCGCCCCGGTCACACCCACGACCAGTGGGATTCCATTTGTTTCGGACAGGACGTGGATCTTTGATCCCTTCTTACCGCGGTCGACCGGGCTGGGACCCGTCAGTGAGCCCCCCTAATGAGAGTCAGCGAGTCCGGTCATACGGCAGACTCGTCACCGGTAGCGGCGGACAGGTGAGCACTTCTCCCCCCTGGACAACGTGGAGTCCTGAAAAAAGATCGTGCCCCTGACCCGTCCGCCGGGAGAACGGAATCGCTGATGGGATGTCGTGCCCGCTCCGGCGTGAGCACTGCTTCATTAGGGCGCTGATGGTTCTTCCGCACGCTACCGAACGTGGTCGAGCTCGAGGACGATGGGAGGAGTATCAGTGCAGTTATTCGTGGGAGATGACTGGTCGGAAGAGCATCACGATGTCGAGCTGATGGACGCGGCCGGACGGAGGCTGAGCAAGGCACGACTGCCGGAAGGGGTGGCCGGGATCGCGCGGTTGCACGCGATGATCGGCGACCAACTCGGCGACGACGTCGACCAGTCCGAGGTGGCGATCGGAATCGAGACCGACCGAGGCCCGTGGGTTGCGGCGTTGGTGACCGCCGGTTACACAGTGTTCGCGGTGAATCCGTTGCAGGCGGCCCGTTTCCGGGAACGCAGCGGTGTCTCGGGCGCGAAGAGCGACGCCGCCGACGCACACGTGTTGGCGGACATGGTACGCACCGATTCGCACCAGCTGCGGACGGTGGCCGGCGACAGCCCCGAAGCCGAGGCGATCAAAGTCGTTGCCCGGGCCCACAAGACATTGATCTGGGAACGCACCCGCCACACCCAGCGACTGCGACACGCACTGCGCGAGTACTTCCCGGCCGCATTGGAGGCGTTCGACGATCTCGACGCCGTCGATGCCCTCGAGCTGCTCGGGAAGGCACCCGACCCGGCCTCGGCGACACGACTGACACGGGGACAGATCACGGCGGCGCTGCGACAAGCCCGCCGCCGTGACATCGAGACCAAGACCGATCGGATCCAGGCCGCCCTGCGCGGTGAGCAGCTGGGCCGGGCGGCGGTGATCACCACCGCCTACGCGGCGACCGTCCGCTCTATCGTGGCGATACTGACCACGCTGAACGCGGAGATCAAGGCGCTGCAGGGGCAGGTCGATGCGCATTTTGGCCGGCACCCGGACGCTGAGATCATCATGTCCCAGCCCGGGATGGGACCGTCGCTCGGCCCCCGGGTCCTCGGTGAGTTCGGCGACGACCCCGAACGGTATGCCACCGCGAAGGCCCGCAAGAACTATGCTGCCACCAGTCCTATCACCCGCGCCTCCGGCAAGAAGAAGGTGGTCGCGGCCCGGTTTGTGCACAACGATCGACTCGTCGATGCGCTGAACTCTCAGGCGTTCTCGGCCCTCCAAGCTTCACCCGGCGCCCGCGCCTACTACGACAAACAACGAGACCGCGGTCTCGATCACGGTTCCGCCCTGCGGCAGCTGGCCAACCGGCTCGTCGGCATCCTCCACGGGTGCCTCAAGACCCACACCTGCTACGACGAAACGACGGCCTGGTCGCATCACGTCGAGAGGGCCGCTGCTTGACACCCCAGCTCCTGGGATGTCTTTTTGCCCGCACGCTTGCCGCGTCCAGGATTGCTGCCGTCCAGTCGAGTTCGCCCGCACTACCGAGTTGGTCGAGCACCTCGCGATGGAGTTTTTCGAACACCCCATCGCGCACCCAGGCACTGAACCGTCGATGCGCGGTTGGCACGGTCACCCCGAAGGACGGTGGCAGGTGCCGCCACGCACATCCGCTGGTGAGCACGTACACGATCGCGGTGAACACCGCCCGGTCATCGGCGGGGGTACTGCCACCTCCCTGCGGCCGGGCGACAAAAGGAGGAATCAACGGTTCGACTATCTCCCACAACGCATCCGGAACCAACCTCAGTGACAACTCATCTACCACGCGTCACATAATGTCCCACAGGTCACTTCATCCACATGAGACACGCTCTTAACCGTCGTTCCGCTCCACGACCCAGGCCGCGATCTGCGTCCGGGAGGTGAAGCCCAGTTTGGCCAGGATGTGCTCGACGTGCCCTTGTGCGGTGCGGGGTGAGATCACCAGGCGGTCGGCGATGGCCTGGTTGGTCAGGCCTTCGGCGATCAGATCGGCGACTTGGCGTTCTCTCTTGGTCAGTCGCGTCGAAGGGTCGGTGGCAAGTCTAGTGGTGCCGGGCTGTCGCTCGTGGAGGGCGTAGGCGATTGCCGCTTCGAACTCGAGTTGTTCACCCTTGCGGTGCGCCGCTCCGAATGTCTTGTCCCCGAGTTCGCGCCGAACCGCCTGGTCGCAGTTCTGATGGTAAACAAACAAATTGGAATGTATGACCACAGCGCTACCCACGGACCGCGCCAGTCCTTCTGCGGCTCCCATCAGCGCTGCGGCCCGCGCGGCGTCGCGCCGCTCGCACGCAATCCAGGCCAGCGCCTCGAGGCAGGCTCCGGCGAAGCGGGGGCTGTGCACTTGCCGGGACAGCTCCAGCGACTGTTCGAGAAGCTGGATCGCGCGATCCGCATCACCCTGTCGCCACACGGCAATTCCCAAGGCCCACAGTGAATGCGATCGATACATCTTCTCACCGGACGTTTGCGTGATCGCGAGGACACGCTCATGGCATTCGATTGCCTGCTCTATCAGGCCGGACAGTCCATAGGCCAACCCCAACAGGTAGAGGACGCTGGTCTCGAGTGTGCGTTCGCGGAGTTCGCTGAACTCGGCGAGGGCAGCCTCCAGTTGCGAGCATGCTCGCTCGAGATCACCCCGGTAGAGGGCTAGCATGCCGTCGGAACAGCCGACGTAAGCACGCATCACGGGGTCGCTCGTGTGCGCGGTGAGAGTCCGCGCCTCCTCGACGAGCGCGGCCCCGGCATCGAGGTCGCCCTGCACGTCAGCTATCGCGCTGGCGCAGTAGAGCGCCCTGATCCGGTCGACGGTCGGTTCTACGGGGTAACGGGCCAGCAGTTGGTCGAGCCAGCGCCGTCCCTCGGTGTTGAGGCCTTGGGATGTCCAAAACCAGCGGAGGGCGGCGGCGGTGCGCAGGCCGGCGGCGGGGTCGTCGTCGATGCTGAATTCGAGGGCCTCCCGCAGATTCGGCTGTTCTCGCTTCAGCCGGGCGATCCAGTCGAGTTGGCGGGCGCTGATCCACTCGGCCTCCGCATCGAGCGCCAACGCCTCGTACCAGTCCCGGTGCCGTCGACGCAAAACCACAGCCTCACCGGTCTGCGTGAGCTTCTCGAAGCCGTACTCGCGGAGAGTCTCGAGCATACGGAAAAGCACCACCGACCCGTACTCCTCCCGGATCAGGATCGACTTCTCCACCAGAGACGTCAGCGTGTCCAACAACTCGTCCGGGTCGAGGCCCTCGCCGCACACCCGCTCCGCCGCGTCGAGTTCGAAGCACCCCGCGAACACCGCCACCCGACCCCACACCAGTTGTTCACCGGCGGTGCACAACTCGAAGCTCCAGTCGACAGACAACCGCAGCGTCTGTTGCCGCGTCGGCGCACCCCGGTTGCCGCGGGTCAGCAGGGTGAAGCGGTCGGTCAGGCGCCCCAGGATCTGCTCGGGCGAGAGCGCCCGCAACCGGGCGGCCGCCAATTCGATCGGCAACGGCAACCCCTCGAGCCGGTGGCAGATCCCCGCCACCGCCGCCGCGTTCTCCTCGGTGAGCGCGAAGCCCGGAACCGCGGCAGCACCGCGGTCGACGAACAACGACACCGCATCGTATCGGGACAGCGCCCGCAACGAGGGCCGCCGGTCCGAATCCGGGACCGCCAGCGGGGGGACCCGCAACACCGCTTCCCCACCGATGACCAGGGGTTCGCGGCTGGTGGCCAGAATCCGCAAGCCCGGGCACACCCGTAACAGGGTCTCAGCCAGTTCCGCTGCGGCGTCCACCATGTGCTCACAGTTGTCGAGGACCAACAGCACCTCTCGCGGCGCGAGGAACTCGATCAATACCTCACGCAACGGCCTCGCCGAATGGTCCCGCACCCCCACCGCTGCGGCCACCGCATCGATCAACGACGACCCGTCGCGCAGTTCACCCAACTCGACGAGGCGCACACCGTCGTCGTACTCACGCTGCACCGCCGACGCGACCCGCATCGCCAGCCGCGTCTTGCCCACACCACCGATCCCCGTCAACGTCACCAGCCGCGACCCGGCCAGCAGGTTCCTCGCCTCGGTGAGCTCGTGTCGACGGCCAACGAAACTCGTCAGTTCCAGGGAAAGACTTCCCGTCGCGCTCCCAGGCGAAGGACCCGTAGACCGAGGCCGACCGGACACTGACTGTCCGTGGTCGCTTGCCGCACCTGGGGCGCTGTGCAGGGCCATCTCATCGACAGGAAAGCCGTGATCGCGTTGCAGCTGCCGCAGTTCCTCCCCGAAGTCGGCAGCCGTGACCGGACGCGCTTCGGGAGTCCGGGACATCGCGCGGGCGATTGTGTCGGACACATCCTCGGGGATCCCGTGCTCACGCAGATCTGGGACCGGTTGTGTGGTGATCCGAAGAAACTGCGCAACGACCTGCTCACCGCTGCGACGCTCGAACGCGGCATGTCCGGTCAGAGCACTGAACAGGGTGGCACCGAGACCGTAGACGTCCGCCGCCGGACTCGCCGGATCACCGCCCAACACCTCCGGCGCGGTATACGCCGGCGAGCCGGTGACGGCGCCAGTGGCGGTCTCAAAGCCGCCGGCGATGTGCGCGATGCCGAAGTCGGTCAACGCTGGTTCGCCGTACTCGGTGAGCAGGATGTTCGCGGGTTTGACGTCGCGATGCAGGATGCCGAGCCGGTGCGCGGTCTCCACCGCGCCGGCGATCTTGACCCCCAGCCGGAGTGCCTCACCCAACGGCAGGGGGCCGCGGTGGCGGACGAGAGCGTCGAGGGAATCCTGCGAGTGGTAGGGCATCACGATGTAGGGAAGTCCGCCGTCGGTGGCACCGACCTGCAGAATGTTGACGATGTTCGGGTGCCCGGTCAGCCGCCCCATCGCCCTCTGCTCCCGGAAGAATCGCGCCCGGTTCTCCTCGTCGAGTTCGACGGTGAGCACCTTCACCGCCACCGTGCGATCCAGGTCCTCCTGGGTGCAACGGTAGACCACGCCGAAGCCGCCGCGGCCGATCTCATGGACATCGTCGAAGCCCGTGCCTGCCAGCTCCGCGGCCGGGGAGGGCGGGTACCGCTGAGTGCCGAGCGGATCACCTTCACCCATCGGACGGTCTACTCACTCCGTCGACTCATCGTCCCGAAACTGGTCCCGACGGCACGACCAGTGCAGATTCAACCTTAATCCACCTCTCGATGGCGTGCCCTCAAGGATATCGCGGTATACGGGCCGTCCATGGCGTTCTTCGCTCTAAGGGGATGTGTGACCTTCCCTGTTCGGAGGGAGCTTCCTGCCAAGGTCAGGACTCGACTGGGACCAGCTCATGGGCGGGCATGTAAAGGGGAATGCACGATCCGGGCGGTGGCAATCCCTCGGGAGGCTTCGACGTCGGCGATGTGAATCGTGTAGTGCTCCCGCTCGAGGTAAGTCACCAGCTCGGTCGCCCACGGTTTCCAGGCCATGGTGCCGTCGATGATCACGTTCTCCCCTAACGACAATGACTGTGCGACGGCTGTTTCGAGCAGAAGGTTCGATTCGATGTGCACCAGCGCGGACAGCTCGTTCGGGTAGAACCGGCTCGGCTGCCCCGGCCTTGCGCGAAGCTCCTCGGGCAGCAACTGCTGCAGCGAGCCATCGGCGTCTGCCGTCGCGAGGAGGCGGAGTTTGAACTCGTCCGCATCCAGATGCCGCCACCCCTGCGCGCGTCCTCCCACCAGATGGGCTTGGGCGGTGGATTTGCCGGCGCCGGGCGGGCCCGCCATCAGAATGGATACCCGATCCCGGCGGACTTGGGTGCGTGATGCTCGCCAGTCCGCGAGGATCCGCTCATGCAGCCGCAACCGCGGCCGGGTGGGGACAGGTTCACCGTCGATTCGGCGGAAGTACCGGCGGTCGTTGATCGTGGCGTGCGGGGCATCGATCGTCAGCGGGCCGCCCGGAGTGGACAGCGAGGCTGGCACGGCGATCCTCTACTTCGTGGGACGGCACAGGTCAGTCGGCCAGTGCGTCGAGGATCAGGTCGTAGTCCTCATCGGTGAGGAACCCGTGGGTGAGCGCGCGGCCGACCTGGTGGTTGAAGCCACCCTCCGTCTGGGGGCGGACGTCGTCGACGTCGGGGTAGGCGGTCGGCGCCATCGGCTTGTCGTACTCCCATCCGATCAGCTCGGCGCGCATCGTTGCCGGATCGATCTCGCCGGCCGCGCACCGCGCGGCGACCTCATACGCGGTGCCGCCGTGGGTGCCCGGACGGACATCCGGTGCCTCGACGCGGGCGCGCTGGAGCATCTGGCTGATCGCCGGCTGGCTGACACCGTTGACCTCCGCCAACCTTTTCTGGGTGGCTCCGCCCTCGTACAGTTGCCGCAGGTTACGGAGGAAACCGATATGCGCGACCACCTCACGCGCCCGGTTCTCGGCCATGCTCGAGAACAACCGGTCCCGGTCCATCATGATCGTCATAACCCACACCTCCTCTATAAGCAATCTTATACCCGCAGGCCCAGGCCGTAAAGTGCGCGACGACCGCCGCGGGGCACCTGCGACTCGTGGGCGGCGGCCCCTCGCCAATCCGCACGGAAGGAATCAGGTCGGAACCCACGTCCATCGTTCGAGACCGTTGAGCTCATCGAGCACCTGATCGACAGCGGTGGTGGGGATCCGGAAATCGGCGCCTTCCGATGCCCGGAGGCGGTCGCGTACGTAGGCGAGCACGGTGAGGTCACGCTCGAGGTCGGCTGCGGTTCGGTCGCTCACGGACCCATCCTGCCCCGAGCCGGGAGCGATCAAAATCGTGCCGCCCCGGATGGTGCCGAGAAGAACGCCGACAGCACGGCATTTGTCGGGCCAAATTTACTTCTGGGGGGACATGCTGTCACCGCAGGTCCGATGCCCCATCGCTGCGAACCAGTCCTCGACCGGACGAACCACCGGTCGTCCTGCCGGCAGGAGGTCTGCGGCCCGTACTGTGTGCCCATGTCCGCCCGCCCCGGCAGCAACCTCAGCACCGACGCCGCGCTGCCGTCCCTGGCCACCGACGATGCCTCAGCGGCTCCCCACATCCTCGCGGCGGCGGCCCGCACCGGAACGGACATCGAACTGCGGATCCACACCTCCATCACCCGGTTCGACGTCGCCACCGAACAGTGGTTCCCCACCGTGGCCGGCTTCATTGTCACGGTCATCGTGCACACTCTCGACGCGGCGACCGGCGGGCCACGGTATCTGCCGCCCGCCGAGCCTGCCGAGTGGGCGCGGGCGATCTTCTCCACCGCCGGCGCCGCGCACGGCTACTTCCTCGGCGCCGTCGACCCGAACACCGGCACCCACCGGCGCGGGCAGCTCGCGTACCGCCTCTACCTCGACACCGACCGGCAAGCGATACCCGTGCCGCGGCAGCTGGTCACCTGCCCGCACTACCTACTACCCGGCCTCGACGGCAGAGCCGAGATCACCATTACCACCACAGCCTGACCCCACCGTAGAAACCACACGCCGCGGCGCCGACCCACCTCGATCGCACAAGGTCGACTCGACGCCATCGGGAAAGCCTGCGAACGACGCCTCGATCTCCCCGGCGCGGCGGGTGATCAGGAACCGGTGAAAACTGCTCAGCGCCTGCACATATCTGCGTCGAGTCGACGCCAGCAAGCCGTCCGCGGCCATCGCTCCGACCACTCGATCGACATCGTCGGCGGTGGCCTCCCACACCGGTTTGCCCAACGCCGCCAGCATCCGCTCGAGCTCACCTGTCTCGTTCTCGATGGTTACCGCACTGAAGCCTCGGACCACCCGCGAGGTCACGAACGCCTCGACGCATTCGAGTTGAAAGGTCAGCGGATCGGTCGACGCGTGGGCGACCTCGACCGTCCTGCCCTGCACCACACGAAATGTGTGACTCATACCACACAGGTTAAGGCCACCTTGCTCGTCAAGGTGGTACCGACACAAATGGAATCCCACCTCGACAACAGTGGACTCCCCAAACCGGGCTGAATGACCAGCTCGCAGGCAATTTCCGAGAGAACGAACCTATGCCACTTCCAATCGTATGGCAGATCGGTCGGTCGGTGCCGATCCCCGGGGTCGGTGGCCGGGTGCGCGCCGAACTGGATTTCCTTCCTGCGCGGGTGACCCGGATGTTCCTGCGGCACATCGTCGAGTACGAACCCAGCGCCACCGAGCAACAGACCTGGGCCACCCAGGCGGGCCGATCCTCAGCCTCCACCGGCGGGCCGGCAGCGACATATCAGCTGGAATGGTTCCGCCTCGACGACCGTCGCGCCCGCCTCGAACGTGGCGATGTCCTCATTTTCGTCACCGACGACAACGAATGGATTTACCCTCCGGCGGTCGTGGACTCAGACGCCATCGCGATCCCGCACACCCATAGAGCGTTCGGCCATCTCCTGCTCGTCCGAGCGGATCTGCAGCCGGTCTCGGTTGCGGACGCCGAACAGCAGCTCGCTAATCTCGGGCACCCCAATCCCCGGCTGACCACAGATCACCGGATCGTCTCTGCCAGCCTGCGTGCCGCGCTACTCCGGCTCTGGAACCTCTGACCTGGATCCGCTAACCCAGCGGCGGATCGGACCATTGAGGACCGGATTTCCAGCTGGCGCGACTACTGTCCGGCTGAGCGACACGCCCGAGCGCGTGCGGGGGTCCTTGGAGAAACCGTCACCTAGCGGATTCACTGTCTTCGCGCCAAGCACCGCGCAACTGTCCGACTGAGAAGCTCGTAACAAGAGTGAACAGGAGTGAAATGCCCGAGCAGTCGTGGATCGCTGCCCAAGATCTGTACGACCAGGGATATACGGTCGATGGAGCACGTCAGCTCTTCGGGGAGCCAAAGACAAGCCCCGACGGAACCCTCGGTTGGGAAGATGACTGGATCGACCGCGCAGAAGGAAGGGCCCTCATCCCTGTACTGCCCTTCCTTATCGAACGTCTGCGCGGACATTCCGAGGTGGGAGAGGCTGCTGGCGAGCTGGTCAGGCTCTACGAGGAGCTCAATCGTCGAGTAGGAACTGATGGTGCTCCCGATCCGCTCCATCACCATGAAATCTCCGAAGATGAGCTGGTAGAGCTGGGAAATGACCGCGATGCCCTCAATGCGATCTACGGGTCGCCGCACCGTTGGACACAAGAGCCTGTGGTCGAGGGCAATCCGGTTCCGTTCATTTCGCAGGAGCGAAGCCGGTTCGGGGATGGCGCGCGATTGGCCGGAAGGCGGAATCTCCGGTGGTGGCTCAAGAGTGCAGTCGGCGAAGTGGCGAACAAGCAGAGCGAGAACGCCTGACTAGAGAGCTTCCCTGTGCCAATAGCCGGGCCCGGACTGCGGTCGATGGGGACATGTCATCTCCCCAGGTGAATGAGGTAATCCGGCTTACCAGTCCGATGCGCTGGACGTGATCTCGTCGGCGCGGTGGGACCAGTTCGGGTCGCTGACCAGAGCGGTGATAGCGGCGGCCATCTGCTCGGTGTTGCCGTCGATGCCGAGCCGGCGGAGCATGCGGGCGATGCGTGCGGGGTGGGCCGGCCACCGGCCGCCGGTGGTTTCGACCAGGGCAGCGAGGACGGTAGCTGCCTCGGTGTCGCTGAGTTCCACCGGCTCACCGGTCATGCCACGTAACCCCCGGCTGCCGGTGGTCAGCCAATGCTCGCTCGCCGCTCGGCGCACCGAGGCCCGGTACCAGGGATTACGCAGCGATCGCATCAACGCTCCTTCGCGTTCAGTGGGCGTCCTGGAACGCCTGCCCGATCTCGGTGGGAATGCGCCCGCGCGAGGAGATTTCGTAGCCCTGTTGGGCCGCCCAGGCGCGGATCTCCTTGGAGTTCCCGCGCCGCCGCACCGGGGCGTCTGCGACGACGGGGCGATCCGAGCGGCGTTTGCGGCCACCGACCCGGGTGGCGTGCTCGACGAAGAATCCGATCTGCTTGTGAAACTTGCTGGCGTGCTTGTCTTTCAGATCAATTTCGTAGTCCACCCCGTTGACGGAAAAGGTGATGCTCTCCCCGTCCTCACCGAAGACGGTTCCGTCGATGTCGTCGACCAGTTCGACAACTACCTTGCGCGCCACAGTTCCCCGATCTCTCACGTCTTCTCGATACAGCAGGCAGAACCCTACTGGCGGCGGCGGCCGATCGGGGCAACCGACCCCGGGGACGTGTCATATCCGCAGGTCATTCGCCGGTTGTACGGCGCACGAGTAGCCGGGGGCTGGTCCTATCGGGTGTGCACCCGGGTGTCCCTCAGGGGGACGAGCGCGAAGTAGATGGGCGGCGGACACAGTGCGATGGAGGGCAGGAAGGTGGGCACCTCTGGCCCCCACACGGTGATGGTGTTGACGGGATAATTCAAATTGGTAAACGGGACGCACACCAGTTCCAATTGGTGGGTATTCACCGATCCGGGTGCACAGGTCGACATGGCACCGACCGCGAAGAACTGTATGTCGCACCCACTCGGAGCTGGGGCGGCGTGTGCGTGCGCCGCGGTCAGGGACAGGACGGCGGCTGCCGTGGACGCGACGACAGCGAGGCGCAGAAACCGAGACATGGGTCCTCCGGTGGTGCGGGGCCCGACCCACCGCCCATTCTCGCAGGTCAGGTGCCGCTGCCGCGGACTCTCCGACGAATCCGCTCACGGCGGGCATGTTTGGCGAGCAGGTGTTTCCGGTTGTTCTGGGCGCGGAACATCTCGTCGAGCATCCGGTTCTCGATGTTGTGGTGGAAGCGGAGGATGCGTGTGGCCGCCAGATGCACCAACTCCTGGCGGTTCGAGCCGAGCCGTTCGGCGAGGGCGTCGATGTGCGCGAGGAGTTCGTCGTCGAGGGCGACGTCGACCCGGGCTGTGCGCGGCGGGGAGGCGACGCGGCGTGCCTGCGCCAGGGTCTCATCGGCCGCCGGGTTCTCGATGAGTCTGCGAATCCCAACCCGCAGCAGCGCGGACAGCCGGCGGGGACCATACTCGTCCGCCAGCTCCTCCAGGCGGCGTTTGGTGTCCTCATCGAACCGGAAGACATGCCGTTTCCCGAACGGGTTCCCTTGCGGGCTCGGCGCCTTGCGGACAGGGGGCGCGGCGGTGGCCTGGTCCGCGGTCTGCCGGCGGCGGGTGTTCCGGGCGATCAGCAGGTCCCGGTTGGCGTCCCCGCGGTAGATCTCCTCAGTCACCGCCTTCTCGAGGTCACGCCAGTTCGCCAGGAGTTGGCGGGCGGCCAACCGCATGAGTTCGGCGCGGTCGGAGTCGAGCCGACCGGCGTGGGCGTCGAGTTGGTCGCGCAGGTCGTCGTCGAAGTGCACGTTCGTGCGCGGGCCGAGGGTCTCCGGGGTCAGGTCGCGGGCGGCGCCGATCGTGGCCAGGTCGGCGGTGAGGTCTCCCGGGTCGTCGAGGAGTCGGCGGACCGCGACCCGAATGGCCGCGGCGGTGGGGGCGTCGCCGTTGCGGGCGGTGAGCTTCTCGAGGCGGACCAGTGTGGAGCGGTTGAGGTACACGCGGATGCGGCACGTCAGATCGGTGCGGGCGTCTTCACGGAGCACCGGGTGCCGAAACCGGCCTGCCCCGGTCAGGAAGCGGTGCACAGCGACACGGACGATCGCGCTCCGGTCGGTGTGGAACTCGCGAGCGAGCTGGTGGAGGCGAGTGCTGGTGGCGGGGTCGAGATCGAGGGGTCGCTCCGCCCAGGGGATGCGGCGGGCGTCGGCGGAGGCCCGGCGGGCCTGGTCCAGTGCTTCCGGCACCCGGTCGGGGTCGGACAGCAGCCGTCGTGCGGCGACCCGCACCAGTGCCCCGAATCGGCGCGGACCGATGCCGGCGGCCAACTCCTCGAGGCGTTGCTTGGTGGTCGGATCGAACCGAAGCGGGATCGGATCCCCCACCGGTACCCGGCCCATGTTCGTCTCGCTCATCACCGGCCATTGTTCCGGTCCGTCCGGGGACCTCGATTCGCACCCCACGGCACCCGCCGCCACCACAATCGGTCACTGCGCCCTGGCGAGCCGGTTGCTGTGAAATGTAGTGCGCCCCAGCACCGGGGGGGTGGGTGCTGGGGCGCGGGCGTGTGACCGATTCAGGAGAGGTTGAGCGGTGTGTACGGGGTCGGGGGCGGCGGGGTGTACTGGCTGATCGGGACGCCGCCGATGGTGCCGAACTGGTCGAGGTCCATGCGGAACACGACGCCGTGCTCGGGGTCCCATTCGTAGGTGCCGAAGCCGTTCTCGGTGTGCTGCGGCACCACGGTGTCTGTGGGCTCGGCCTGATTGCCGATGCTGCTCTGCGCGTCCTCCGTCATGCTCCACACTTTACAACGTCGAATTGTTAGGTTGCAAGTCGATGGAGTTCCCGTCGGGTCGGGGAAATGCGATCCGGCTGCGGAGTCAGGCCACGGGCTCGAGCAGGTGGGGGCCGTTGTTGCGCGGGGAATTCACCGCGGTACTGACCTCGTAGGTCTGCAGGACCGGATCGGGCACCGACGCGAGTAGCGCCTGGACGTCGTCCTTGTCGGTAAGAGTCGGGTCGAGCCAGTGCTCCTGGAACGTGGCCGGCAACACCACCGGGCAGCGGTCATGGATGCGTCCGAGCGCATCGGTGGCCGGCCGGGTCAAGATCGTCGCCGTCCACAGCCAGGCGTTCGGGTCGTCCTCGGGCAGCGCACGGTCGCGCCACAGCTCGTACAGGCCGGCCATCGCGAGCACCCCGTCGCCGTGCAAATAATGTGGGATCTTCTTGTCGTCGCGTTTCTCCCACTCGAAGTACCCATCGGCGGGCAATAAGCACCGCCGTTTCGAGGCCGCGGCCCGAAACGAGGGGCGTTCGGTCACCGACTCCGAACGTGCGTTGATCAGGCGGCCGAGCTTGGCTTCCTTCGACCACGAGGGCACCAATCCCCAGGTCAGCGTCCTGAGCTGTGTGACCGGTGCCGCGTCCGGCTCGTCCCGGGGTGCCCGTTCGAGGACCGCCCGGATCTGCTGGGTCGGGGCAATGTTGTAGGACGGGCGCAGCTCGTCACCGACGACCTCGTCGACGTGGAAGATCGAGCGCAGTTCCTTGTCCGTGGTGGTACTGGCGTAGCGGCCGCACACGTTCACCCTCCCTGGTCACATCTTCTGCCCCGATCTAACACGCCATGACCGACGCGAGCGCGGCGACGGACGCATTAGCCTCGAGGGTGGGTCGGGGCCAACCTGCCGAAGGAACGTGCCATGGTCTGCGATCCGGGGTGCTTCTCCCCCTTCCATATGCCCTGGTTGTGGCCGTTCTGGGGTGTCCTGTTTCCCTACGCGAATCCCGCCAACCCCGGGATGTGGCCGCCGTTCTGAATCCGGCGCCCGCACGGGCCGGAATATCACCCGATACTCGGTCGTTGAAGAGGCTGACGGTGGCGGGACATACCCCGGGTACCACACCAGAAAAGTCGCTGCGAGCGACCACTTGCCGAGAGGCGATATGACCGGCACCGTCTTCCTGACCGGGTAAGACCTACATTGCGTAGCGTTCCCGGTGAAGGAAACGAAGCCGCTGTCACCGGGGAAGGCGACAGCGGCTTCCCTTCGCTCGCACCACGCGCTATCCGAAGCCCATCCATTCCCGAAAGCCCGGAATGGGGACGTACCACACCGAGTCCCCGAGCAACCACCACACGAACCCCTGCAGCGACATCATTACTCCTCCTCCTCAGCTGACGGCGTCTTCTACGATTCGGGCAGCATGACCCCTTCCGGGTCGAGATCGGGTCGTTGCCCCTTGTACGAGGGGTGCCGGAGCCCTCCGGGCCCGTATTCGCGGATATCTATGTCGACCACCACAATCGGGTGGACCCACCGCACTACACCGTGCTGTTCCGCGGCCGCGGACTCGGCGACGATCGGGCTGGTGGGATGTTCGAGGGCGGCCAGTTGCTCACCGAGCTGCCGGCGCCCAGCCTGAGTGAAGCCCGTCCCGACGTGCCCTACGTACCGGAGTGCTCCCTGGTCGTCGTAGGCGCCGAGCACGAGGGCGCCAACGATGTTGCGCTGCATCCCGCCGGCAGGAATCCACCCGAGCACTACGCAGCTCACCCGCGTACGGATCAACACCTTCCGCCACGCCCGGGTACGCTGACCGGGAAGGTACAGCGATGAAACACGTTTGAACACAGCACCTTCCATACCCGAGTTGCGAACCGCTTCGAGCATGACCGCACCCTGGATGCCTTCCCAATGTGGTGGGATCTGGATGGGAAGGCCGGCGCCCTGGAGTTGGCGGCCGAGGTCGGTGAGGGCGGCGCGGCGATCGAGGTACGGGGCACCCATCAGGTCGTCCCCCTCGAGCCGGAGCACATCGAACGGGAGGAAAGTGACCGGTACCTGCCGTTGCAGGGCGGAGGCCGGGCGCAGGGTGTTCATCCGCTTCTGCAGGCGCGCGAAGCTCGGCCGGCCACCGGACAGGACCACGACCTCACCGTCGAGGACGATGCGGCCGCGACCGCCGAACACGCTCGTCAGGGCGTCGGTCACCTCCGGGTACGAGGAGGTGACCGTGTTGAGGTTACGGGTCCACAGCACCGGCCGGTCATCGCCGCCGATCGAGGCCAGGATGCGGCAGCCGTCGTACTTCATCTCCGCGGCCCAGCGGTGCTCGGTGTCCTCCGGCGGCGGCCCGGGGGTGGCCAGCATCGGCGCGATCAGCCGATTCCCAGCTCCGCTCATCGGACGCTCCCGGTCTCGAGGGACCGCGAAGGGAGTCAGGGCAGGCGTTCGTCCAGACATGCCATCGCGGTGTCGGCGAGGTGCGCTGTCCACGACCCCAGCTCACGTGTGCCCACTCGCATCACGGTACCGGCGATCACGGCTCCCACCAGGGCCCCGAGGAGAAAACTGGCCGGGCCGAGCGAGACGACGGTGTAGTCCATCACGATGCAGGCGCCACCGACCCCCGAGGATCGTCGCCACCACACCGGCCAGGAACACCGCGGTGGACGTCACCCGGCCCCGCGCACGCTGGAGCAGGCGCCGGATCTCGAACCGATCGCGGTCGGCAAGCATGAATCCGTCGCGTTCGAGCAGATCCAGGTACCGGCGGAACATCCCCACGACCGGAGAGGTGTCACCGTCATGCACCGCGAGTTCCGTGCGCAGGGACTCGATTTCGCGTGTCACCGTGGGCAGCACCTCGCCTGGAAACGAGGTGCCCCACGTCGGAGGACGACCGATCACTAGCGGTCTCCGGTCGTCCGCGGCGATCCCGCCGTTACGGGCACCAGCTCGATCCCGGCCGCAGTCATGGCCTTTTGCCTCCCTCGTGAATGAATTTGCCGAAGCGGGACATGCCGTCTGTGCAGTTCACAAGCATTTCTGCGTTCGCCCGTTCATCGCGTCGGCGACCAGACGGACGTCGATCGCGGCAATCGTGGCGGAAGGGTAGCGCTCCTGAACCATTGGTGACCCACCTCGTCATCATGCGAGCTGCCGATAGATGCGGCCCCATTCCGCTTCGTAGGACACAGGATCAAGGTTCGCCGTGTCGAGGGCATCGAGTTGGGTTGCAATCTCCTCCAGCCGGGCCATCTCCCCTCCTACACTTCCTGGCCGCGCGTAGATGCGGAGGCATCGTGTGTCCTTGTTGACGCCGGAAGTGGCCAGGGAGATGCCGGCCCAGAGCGCGATGAGCACGGCAATTGCGATCGCAGCTCCGAGAACCCCGAGGGCAATGCCAGCGACGACGAGGACCGCCAGGTATCCGAGGAGTCCCACCCAGGTCGTTCCGAGCTCGCGCAGATGCATCAAGGTTCGCTCGCGCGACGTCACGCCTGGCGGGTAGATCGAGAGCGTTGCCCGGAGGGACCGCTGCTGCTGCGCGATCTGCAGCGGGGTGACATCCACGCGTCCCCACCGTGACGACGTCGGAATGCCTTCAGTGATGGCCTGGAGCACTGAGATCCGACGTGCAGGCCGCCGAGTCATTGGTGTGTCCGCATTGGTGCCCGTCATAGCCACAGTCTCCTCCTCGCCTCTGACACAGAAATCCACGATCACGGCCCGCCGGGCTCACAAGCCTCTCCCCCCTTTGGCAATTCGTTGTTGCGAAAAGTGTGGCGCCTACTCGTTGGAGGCGTCCCCGCTCGGCACGTACTGGACTCTGCGTTCGGGCGCGGTGTGCCGCCACTTGCGGGAGAAGACGAGACGGGTGGCCCCTACGCCCGCGACCGCCAGGATCCCTAGTGCCAACCAGCTTTCGATGCTCATGAAGTCCCCTTCTCGACGTGACACGAAATGGGGGACGTGTCATTTCCCCAGGTCAATTGCATGAGTTGACCGATGTTCCGCTCTCCCCTATTCGGGTTCGGCGTGGGAGGGGCTGAGGTGCACGATCTGGGTATCGCCGGCGGGCGTCTTGGTGGTCGGGTCGAGCCGGACCGTTCGGCGGCGGGCGAGAGCGTCGTGGCTGAGCCCGGGCGCGAACATCAGTTTCTTGCGTCGCGCGGTGTCGCTCTCGGCGGCTGGCGCGGTGGCGGCCAGTGGTAGCAGGTCCTCAGCGCGATGCAGTCGCGACGCCAGCGGCGGAGGGTTGTCCGCGGGATTCATCCCCGTTCGTGAGAGGAGTGTGACGCGGGCGAAGAGGGCATCGGTGACCGCGGTGCGCCACGGTTCGTCGAGGTAGCTGCCGGTATCGGCCGGGACATTGCGATCGTTCGGGATCATCTCGTGACTCCTGTCTGGGTGGGCACCGGTATTCATCGTCGACGCGCTGGGCGCATGCAGCGAGTCGACAGACCCGTTGCGGGATCCTCGTGTGCCACTTGCCCCCTTCAGTGCAGCGGGAAGTCGTACACCCGCACTGCCGTGGGGACAGCGTACCCAGCACCTCGGACAACGTGGATGACATCCTCGTGCAGGGCTCCGATGGCAGGACCTGCCGCATATGCCTGCGGGGCAAGGGCGTAGGCGCCGGTGGCCTGGTCGTAGACCACGGGGGTCAGATACCAGCTGACTCCGCGCGGGGTGCCGAACGCACCCTCCACAAATGCGCTGGTGTCGGTGTCGACGGTGGTGACCTCGGTGGCCCACTGGACCGACACGAGCACGTAGAGCGCCGGATTCGGGTCCGGGTCGGCGGGCGGGTCGAACGCATCGACCATGGTGCCGCGGGACAGGTGATGGGGGCCGGCGGGCAGGTGGCCGACGACCCGGACGGGTCTACCGTCGATCAGGGCGCGGTACTCACGGCCGGGATCACCGGCGTCGATGAACTCGGGCATCAGTGGCCTCCTCGAAGGACAAGTCGGTTTCGGCGGGGACCACGGGCTCGGGTACAGCTCAGGCAGCGACAGCGACAGCGTCCGGCGCGGACAGGAAGATGTCGAGGACGTCGACCTCCCCGGCGGTGCCGTCGGCGAACTCGACGGCCACGAACTGAGAACCCGCCTCGTCGTGGCGGTATCCGTGCACGATGGTGATGCGGTCACGGTGGTCGGGGGTGACGGCTTCGGCAATGAGATGGGACATCGGAACTCCTTGTGTGTGGATGGTCGGTGGTTGTTGCAGGTCAGAGCAGGTGGTCTCGGTTCAGCGCGACCGCGATGGCGGCGGGGTCGCTCTCCGATTCCGCGAGCTCGCACAGGTCGAAGTAGTCCGCCAGGATCTCGTCGTCGTGGACTTCGATGTCGAGGGGGACGGCGGTGATCTTCCCGTTCCGGGAGACGATCGAACCCCAGTCGAGCATGAGGGCGGCGGTGACGATCTCCGCAGTAATGTTGGTGTCGTTCACGTTTCAAACCTTTCGAAAACTTACATTACATGTTCAGATTGCGATGTTACAACCGCGAGGGAGCGACTGAATCGGATCGACCCATCGAAGAAATTCCGGTCCGACAGGAGTGACCTTACATCTACACCTTGTAAGGTGACAAGTCGTGCACGACGGAATGCTGTGGACGAAGCCGGAAGCTGCTACGCCACCCCGGTCGCAGGAGCGTCCCGGTGACCGAGCGCGA
Source organism: Rhodococcus sp. IEGM 1307 (assembly GCF_030056915.1). NCBI lineage: Bacteria > Bacillati > Actinomycetota > Actinomycetes > Mycobacteriales > Nocardiaceae > Rhodococcus > Rhodococcus sp. IEGM 1307. The sequence goes on along the minus strand of NZ_JASHKW010000030.1, from coordinate 59,633 downwards.
TGTCCTGCAGGACGACACGGGCCGCTTCTGCGTCTCCCCTGGCCCGGTGGACGCCGCCGAGCCGAATGTTCTTCTCGGTACCTTCCGCTTGCGAGCGAGCACGCATGATGCAGTCCCACCGCCCCCGGTCGGCTAGATGCTGCGGGTCGAGGCCAAAGCGGTGGCAATCGTGCAGAACACGCCCATGATCGAAATCTGCGCCGTACGCCAACACGACCCGTCCCGCCGTCACCGCCGCCAGGACGGGGAAGACGAGAGGCCAAGCGGGGGCGCCGGCGAGCTGGTCGGCACTGAGGCCATGCACTGCGGCGGCATCGGGATGGATCGGCACATCGCCCGGATCGACCAGAGTCTCCAGCAGGACGACGCCGCTCGCGGAGTCGATGGCGGCCACCTCGAGGATTGATCCGCCCAGGTCAGAGGTCTCTGTATTTATCCGCTCAGGGTGATTGTGTCTCACCGTCTCAGTGGCCCGTATCGTCCGCCGCATGGAGATCTTCTTCACCGATGCCAAGGCACTCGCGTTGCCCATCCAGGAAGGTGCGGATCTCGATATGACTCGGACTGAAGCCTTTGCACGGCACTTTGTTCCAGACGGAATGCCGTTCATTCTGAACCCTGATGGCTCCTATCACTCCGTGCTCAACAGGTTCTTCCGCTCGCTGCCGGTATCGGGCGTGCGGTCCAAGCGCAGTTGGCGGGCCTACGCCTACGACCTGGTCACCTGGGCACGGTTCCTCGACGAACGCCGAAACGGTCGCGGACTACTCGAAGCCGATCGGCCCGATCTGATTGCATTCCACGCTGCGCGGCGACTGTCCGACCCTCCATACCGAATATCGGCCGAAGCATGGAACCGACTGATCGCCGCGATGGAGAAGTTCTACCAATGGACGCTCACCGTCGAGCTTCTACAAAACCCGCCGTTCCAGTTCGAGCAACAGCACCCGACAGGTTCAGTGGCAGTGGTCGGCGCGAAGGAGAAGGTCGTGCGCCACAGGGGTGATGTGCGATTCCTATCGCTTTCTCGGTACACCACATTCCGCGATGTCGGCCTGCGCGGCCTGGCGCCCGGTGGCGCAGAGGATCAGGGATTCGCCAATCGCTGTGGCGCACGGAACGCGGCGTTCGCGGACCTGTGCGTGTCCACCGGTCTTCGGCTGGAGGAATGCAACAGCCTATTGGCCTACGAACTTCCGCCGATCGACACCAGCGACGGAGCCCGGTCCTCCCGGTTCGAGCTTGCACCTCCGGTGACCAAGGGCGACCGCGGCCGCGTGATCCGGATCCCGCACCGCGTACTGCGCCTGGTCCACGACTATGCGGATACCGAGCGGGCGCTGGCATTGCAGCGCGCCGCCGCGCGCGGATGGACACCCACGTATCGGCATCTGTATGTCCGGTCTCCCGACGTGCGCGGTGGCCAGCTCCGGGTCGGAGACGACCGCTGGGTGACGGTGCGGTGGGCCGACCTCCCACCGGACGACCGGGCCCGACTCCTGGAAGTCGACGCCGCCGGCCAGGTGGTGGGACCGCTGGCGCTGTGGGCGAGCGAGCGCGGCACCGCGATGACGGCACGGTCGTGGGAATCGGTCTTCAGCCGCGCGAGCCAGCGCTGCGACACCCTGGGCTTGGACGTGCTGGCCACACCGCACACATTGCGTCACACCTTCGCGGTGCACCTGCTCACTCAGCTGGTACGGCAGCAGATCACGCTCACGCGCGAGGGCGCCGCGGATCTGCGCTTGGGCGCCTACCAACGGGTGATGGGAGATCCTCTGCGGCACTTGCAGAAACTGTTGGGGCACGCGCGGGTTTCCAGCACTTACATCTACTTGGATTCGGTCGGAGAGGCGCAGGAATTGATCGACGATGCGGTCGCCCGGTTGGCGGATCGAGTTTCACTCCCGGGGCCAGAGGACATGGCGGCGGACGAAATTGAGGAGATGGTGTAATGGCCCGGCGAGCGCAGTTCCCACCCGCGATGCCAGAAGTGGCAACCGATTCTGAGGAGCACATCCCGCCGCTGGTGTTTACCTTGCGATTTCCCCGTGACCCCGACTTCAATGTCGACCTCAGTACCGAATCGTGCCCGAGATTGGCACGTCACCTTGCGGCCGCGCTACGTCAGATGGCGCAGGTCGGCGGGCGCGTTGCAACCCGGGCCACGGCGTACACCTACGTCGGCGGAATACGGAAGCTGGCGGCGTTCCTCGGCGCTCACCTCCACGATGCCGGCCAGATGACCCTGGATGCCTTCACGCCACAACTACTCGACACGTTCGAGTCCCAGCTGTACGCAACCATGGCGGTACCACGCACGGCGTATGGGCAACTGGCTGTCGTCGTTGCGATGCTGCGACACCTGCGCAACACCACGCCGCAGCTGCTGCATCCGGACATGCCCGCGCGGCTACGGTTCCTCGGGCGTCATCCCTATCCGCATCCCGTACAGAAGGTCGATGCGTATGCGCCGGAGACCGCCGCCCAGTTGCGTGCCGCATGCCGCGAGCACCTGCGCGGCACCGTGCGGCGGATCACCGTCGACGGCGAGGAGGTTCTCACCGCCGGTGTCGATCCCCGGCACGGCGGCTGGACCTTCCAGGCGAATCTGCTCTGGGAAATCGACCGACGCGGCACCGTGCATGAACCCGACGTACTGATCGGGCTTGGCCTGACCAAGCGCCCGCCCGGGGGGTTTCGTCTCAAGGAATTGCACCAGCTGGTCTATCCGACCGAAGTCGACCTCGCCGCAATCGCGATCCTGCTCATTCTCGACACCGGCCTCGAACCGGAAGCAGTGCGCGGTCTTCGCGTGGACTGCCTGCGCAACCCGTCCGCGGGGCATGTCGAGATCGATTACCTCAAGCGCCGCCGCCACGGTGAGGAACACGGCCGGCTCCGGGTTCGTGACGGCAACTCGGCGACACCCGGCGGGCTGATCCGTCTCGCACTGCGCCTCACCCGTCGAGCGCGGGGACACCTCGGTGACAGCGCATCACTGTGGGTGTGCGTTCAGAACGACGTCATCCGGTTGGCACCGAGCAGACTGGGCACGCACCCAACCTCCGGCGCGGCGGCTCTGGTCGCGCGCTATGGGCTGACCGATATCGACGGTGATCCGTTGAACGTGAACCTGCAGCGGCTACGCAAGACGTACAAGGCCGAGTTCTATCGCGCCACCGGCGGTCAGTTGCCACTGCTGGCCCGTGGACACTCCAGCGAGGTCGCGGCCGACCGCTACGCCGACATTCCGGCGCTGCGTGGTCTCCACGAAACCGCAATCACCGACGGGCTGACCGAGGCGTTGACCGAAGTGGTGCAACTGCGCGTACTGACCGCGACGGACGAACACCAGATTGCGACTCACCCGGAACGCGCCGCAGAGGTGGCCGGGGTGAATCCCGAGCAGGTGCAGCCCCTGCTGTCCGGCGAGATGGACATGTGGCTGTCAGCGTGCCGGGACTTCACTGACTCACCCTTCGGCACAAAGGGCCAACCCTGTCCGGTGCCGTTCTGGAACTGCCTCGACTGCACCAACGCGATTGTCACCAGCCGCAAGCTACCTTCCGTCCTGAGTTTCCTCAATCACCTCGCAGCCCAACGGGAGGAAATGCCTGCACACAGTTGGGCCGCGCTACACGGACCGACCTGGAAACGGATCCTCACGCAGATCCTCCCCGCCTTCCCCACCGATGTCGTCGAAACCGCCAAGGCCATCGCCGAAGCCGAGGCGCCTCTACGGCACCTACCGCCACAGGTCGGTGGGATCGGAGCCCGCGCATGACCCTCTCCCCCACGGGAAACGACAAGTCACCGTTGCGGTCGGCGCACGTCGCGCCCGACACCCTTGTACTGGCTGGGCGGCGCCTCCGATCCGACGCCGGCCACCTACCTGCACCCCGGTTCGCCGACGAGGTGTGGGACCTGCGCGCAGCCCACCACACACCGAACGCATCCATCAGCGAACTTCGGCTCCGGTTCGACGTGATCGAAGATCCAGTTTGGCGGTTGACGGCCAAGGAGTACGCCTACGCCCGACTGACCAACACGAATCTCGCGGAGGGTCGGCTACCCGCGGTGCCGACCGTCAAGCGTGAAATTTCCGGCCTGCGTTACTTCTTCGCTCACCTCACATCGCACCACCCCGAGATGCGGCTGTCCGACATCGACAGCGACGTGATCTTGGAGAACTTCCTCACTGCCCGCACAGCGCGCATCAGCGCCCGGTGGAAACCGCACGAGCGCGCCCGCTACGCCTGGCTGCTCACGCTCGTGCACCGGGCAGCCGGACACCTTACCCACGACCAGTTGACCCACCTTCCGTTCCGGGGCCGGACCGCCAGGCAGGTCGCCGGCACCCGCGGCGACGTCGAGAACCGCACTCCCCGCATCCCACCGCAGGTATTGTCGCCGTACCTGCGCGGAGCGCTGTTCTACGTGCAGGTCGCCGCGCAGGACATCCTCGAAGCGGAGAGGGAGCTGCAGCGCCTCACGGAGTCGGTGAGCACGGTTCCGATCGCGGAAGCGGTACGGCGGCTGGATACCTTCTGCCGGGACCGCGCCGCCGCCGGGCGCGGACTACCAGCACGGCCGGACGGGGCCCACAACCGCAGCACTCTCTGTGTGAACGTGAACCTACTCACCGCGCTGCTGGGGATCCACCGACAATCGGCCCGCACTCGCACCTTTCGCCGCGCCCTCGAGCACGCCGTCACCGAACTCGGCCTCGAACCGGGGGGCATGGACACCCCGATCAACGCCGATCCGGACACCGGCGAGCCGTGGCGGAACCGATTCGACCCCAAGTCCGTCACCAATGAGCGCCGCCTGTTGATGACCGCCTGCTACATCGTCATCGGATACCTGTCCGGGGCCCGGGACTCCGAAGTCCAATCGCTGCGCCGTGGATGCTATCTACGCGGGATCAGCGAAGACGGCATCGTGGCCCGCCACAAAATCCGTGGCACAGTCCACAAAGGACGCGGCAACGGGGGCGACGAGGCCACCTGGATCGTGATCGAACCCGTAGCCGATGCCGTCCGCATTCTCGAACGCCTCGTTCCCGACGACCGACTGTTCACCAGGGTCTCGCACCGCCAGCACCAACACCTCGTGGCATCCGATATCAATCTGCGGCTCAACGAGTTCCGCGATCACCTGAACCGGATTCGCTCGCACGATCCGATCTCCGATGTGGACTATAGGCCGTGGCGTTTCACCACCCGCCAGTTCCGCCGCACCGTGGCCTGGCACATCGCCCGTCAACCGTTCGGCGTCGTGGCAGGCAAGATCCAGTACAAACACGTGCGCGTAGCGATGTTCGAGGGCTACGCCGGCACGTCGGCATCCGGGTTCCGCTCCGAGGTCGACGACGAACGCGCACTCGCCCAGATGGACTCGTTCCTCGAGCAATACGAAGACTTCAAAGCCGGCGTCCGCACCCCGGCGAGGCTGGTCGAGCAGTTCGACCAGATCCGGACCGAACTCGACGACTTTCCCGGTCGGGTCGTGGACCACGCCCGGGTGCGCGCGATGCTCGCCAACACCGCCCGCACCTACTTTCCGGGCGTGCTTAACGATTGCTACTTCGACTCCAAGACCGCACTCTGCCTATCCCAACCCTCGACTGCCGCCACACCGGTGACCAATCACTGCCGCCCGGAGCTGTGCCGCAACTCCTGCGTCACCACCGCCCATGCCCCCGCCATCCGCACCGTCATCGCCGACGCCACCGAACTGATGGCAGTTCAACGACTCTCCGCACCCCAGCGGGACGCCCTGAAGAAGGGAATCTCCACGATGACCAGCCTCCTCGCACCGATCGACGGGGAGAGCCCAGCGTGACGGGCGTCAGCGCGGCGACCGAACACGCGTTGGAGACCGCTCTCGATCGGCTGCTGTCGGGGCAACCGCTACGGACCGACGGGGCCTTGACCGTCGCGGGCCTCGCCCGCGAGGCGGGTGTTTCCCGGGCCACGGCCAACCGCGCCGGCCGTACCATCGAACGCTTGCGCGCCGCAACTACGACAAGCGAGACCCACAGCGGCACGAACCCCGAGGCTCTGCGACAACGGATCCGCACACTGGAAAACGAACTCGCGGCCCGAACGCGCCGCGAAAGCAGAGAAGTCGGCGCACTTCGCCAACGGGCACATATCCTCGCCCAATACGTCCAAGCTCTCACCTTGGACAACGAAGCCCTGCGTAAGACACTGGCCGACCACGACCTCCTGCACCAACTCCCCCACGCGGCCCCCGTGGATTGACCTCCACGGGTCTCGCTCAGGATGCCGCTTTCGGGGGTTGAGGGATGTTGTGCTTGTGAATAAGGCGCATCGCCCCGGTGCGATCACGCGTATCGAGGGCGTCGACGAGATCGACGTCGAGTTGGTGGAGCTCAGCGAGATACTCCGCCAGTGGTTTCCGGCCGACCGGCTGATCGGAAGCGGTAGGCGACTCGACCACCTCCAGCAGACTGAGGTAGATCGACTTCAGGATCGCGTTGGGGCTCACCCGGGCGATCGCGGCGTGCAGTTCCCCGTGCGCTCGGACGAAGGCGGTTGCGTCGCCGTCGTCGGCGGACTGCCGCATGGCGCCGAGGGCAGTGCGCATGCGGGCGATGTCGACGGCGGAACTGTGATCGAGTGCGTACTCGATCAAAAGCGGGTCGAGTGCGTCCCTTACGCGGACGACGTCGGCGAAATTTCCTTCCGCCGCACCGCGGGAGAGGATGGAGTCGCCAAGACGAGCAATGGGGGTCCGTGCGGCTGCGAACAGCCCCCCGCCGGGACCTGACCGGACGGTGATGACCCCACGGGACTGCAGGATGCGGAGGGCCTCGTTGAAAGTACTCTTGGCCACGCCACACTGCTCCTGAAGTTCCTTCTTCGTACCCAGCCGCGCCCCCTGAGGTGCCCGTTCCGCGAGTTGACCGATCGCCAGCGCAGCCTGCTCGGGACGGCTCAGCGCCGCATCCTTCAGCATTCGCTGCGCAAGATCGGTCATCGTGCCTCCGCTTATCGTGTGGTTCCATCTTTCCGCACCAATCATGCTCGACAGCGATCGAAACGACTCGGATCGTGACGGTGAGGTCGGGTTACAGGATCGTGCACATATTGACGATGCTCAATACTCAAAACCGGAGGAACGGCCGACAACATGCAGGAGGCAACTCGCGATGTCGTGACGTCGATGCTCGTTGGAACCGATGCCACCCAGTCGGGCGATAAACTCCCGGCCGTGTCGTAGGCGTCGGGAACATCGACAAATGGGCGGTCACGGCCGAGTCGCGTAAGCGAGTGCCACCGCCACCCACTATGGATGGATGGCTCGTTCGGCTTCCACTTCGGACAGTCCGACCCACCCCGGCACTCTTACCGGCCCACGCGCGACTTCGTACGACGCGCCCACCTGGAGCAAGGTGGCCTCGGCCAGCGGCCGGCCGATGAGTTGCATTCCGATCGGCAGCCCGTCGGACGACATGCGGACCGGCACGGACAACGCCGGCAGGCCGGTGAGGTTCGCCGGGGACGAGAGACGGACGTAGGTGTCACTGATACCTTCACTGCTCCCGTCGGGCCAGTCGATGGTCTCCTGACCCGCCCGCGCGGCTACCGATGTCACGGTCGGTGCGGCAAGCACGTCGATGTCATCGAACAGATCCGCCCAAGCCTGACGGATCAACGCGCGGGATCGTTGCGCCCGGAGGTAGTCGGTCGCGAGGAGGTGTTGCCCGGCTTCGAGGAGGATACGGACGTCGTCCGAATACAGTTCAGGGTGGCGGTTCAGTGAATCCTGATGGTAGGTCGCCGCTTCGGAAACCATCAGACCCCATTGTGTGGCTTGCACGAGGTGGGTGAGCGGCAGTTCCACCTCGACGAGGGTGGCACCGAGCCCGGCGAGTGTGTCGATCGCTTCCAGGACGTGCGCCTGCACATCGGGTTCGACGTTGTCGAAGTAGTAGTTCGTGGGGACACCTATTCGGACGTCCGTCAGGTCCCTCCCCGAATCGGGAACATAGCTACCCTCGGTGTGCCGCAGGCTGGCGGGATCGCGGTCGTCGTATCCGGCGAGGGCGTCGAGGGCCACCGCCGCATCACGCACGGTGCGGGCGATCGGGCCGACGTGATCCAACGACCACGAAAGTGGGGCGACGCCGGTGCGGGAGACCAGCCCGAAGGTGGGCTTGAGTCCGACGACACCGCAGAGCGCGGACGGAATTCGGATCGAGCCTCCGGTGTCGCTGCCGAGGGCGATCCCCGCGATCCCTGCGCTGACCGCAATGGCCGATCCTCCGCTCGAGCCACCGGGCACGCGGTCGACGGCCCACGGGTTCCGGCTCTGCGGGGTGATAGTTCCGAAAGCGAATTCGTGCGTGTGGGTTTTGCCCAGTGAGATCGCGCCCGCCGTCTGCATCTTGCGCACGGTGGTGGCGTCGCGGTCGGGAACGTGGTGTGCCCGTACCGCGGAACTGGACGTGGTGAGCACGCCGGCGGTGTCGAAGAGATCTTTGATCGCGATCGGAATGCCGTGCAGCGGTCCGCGATATCGGCCTGCGGCGATGTCCGATTCGGCGATCGCCGCCTCCTCCCGCGCCGCGTCGGCCGTCACCGTGACGAAGGCGGACAGGTGTGGGTCGACGCGGTCGAGGTGATCGAGCGCGGAGTCGATCAGTTCGATCGGTGACAACTCTCGGCTGGAGATGGCGTCGGCAGCGGCGGTGAGGTCCAGCTCATGCGGTTGCATCGGGTGTTCCGTTCTGCGGGTGGGTGAGCGCGACGAAGGAGAACGCCGGCGGAGTCTCCGCGTATTCGACGTCGTCGAGAGCGCTCAGGACACCGCGGATCCCCATGACGGTGGCCGCCACGGCTTCGGCGTGCTCTCGATTTCGGTGTTCGGAATGTGTGGTCACGGGGAAGTCCTTGGTTGTGGGTGAAATGCCTACGGGATCGCGGCGGCCGAAACGAGCACGAATCCTGTTGCGGTGCTGCGCACGCGTCCGCCGGTGGGGTGAGTGAAATGGCTACCGAGCAAGAGAATTTCGGTGTCGGCGATAGTCGACAGGATCGTCTCTCGTGTGCGTTCCGACAGAGCCGGGTCGACGTCCACTCCGCAGCACAGGCGCGGGTGGGCGAGCTGGATGGGGTGGTGGAGGAAGTCCCCGGTCACCAGTGCGGTCTCGCCGGCGGAGCTGATCCGGACCGACACGTGCCCCGGAGTGTGTCCGGGAGTGGGGATCAGTTCGACTCCGTCGGCGACCTCGACAGGTGTCTCGGCGTCGACGAGTTCGTATTGACCGGCCCGGCGGACCGGGGTGATCGAATCGGCGAACATTCGCTGCTGGTCTTCGCTCAGCGCTGCCGCCGACCAGTAGTCCCATTCGGTGCGAGCGACGAGGTAGCGGGCATTCGGGAAGGTCGGCTCCCACTGCCCGTCGCGCAAGGTGGTGTTCCACCCGACATGATCGCGGTGGATGTGCGTGTTGATCACGAGGTCGACCGAATCCGGATCGAAACCGGCGTCGCCCAGTCGCGGCAGGTAGTCGCCGTCGAGGTTGTTCCACGCCGGGTTGTCCCGGACCTTGCCGTTACCGACACCGGTATCGATGACGATGCGGGTACCGCCGATGTCCACGACGAAACTGTGCACCGACAGGCGGATGTCGCCGCCGTCGTCGGTGGCCGACGGGTCCAGCCACGGCTGGCCGGCAACGAGTTCGGCCGTCGCATCGGGCAGGAGCCAACTGCCCTGCCCCTCGAGTACGACTTCGTCGACGCGACCGATGGTCGCGTCCCCTACCGTCCAGTGCGCTGATGTTCCGGACACGATCAGCTCCCCACGCCCGCGGCGGCGGCCTGCCGGTCAATGGTGGCGTTTCGGTGCCAAGTGTCCGGTGCCGCGAGCAGGTCCGCCAGCCGGTGTGCGCACACAGCCAACAGTTTCTCGCCCTTGTCGGCGGTGGCGAGTCGTGCGTCGCCGGCCACGCCGGATTCGGTGATCTCCTCGAAGGAGCGCCAGAGGTAGACGGGGACGTTGTCGGATTGCAGGCCGCATTCGGGGCCGTGTGCGTCGGAGAGGCGGCCCAGGACCACGAGTTCGGGGTGCGCGGCGAGCATCATCGACGTCTCCCCCTCACACGCGTGCATCACACCGCTCTGCCCCTCCAGGATGTCCGCGACGTCGTCCGCCGCCGCGGTCAGGTACGTCGTCACGGCGATGGTGACGGGCAGTTCCGCGGTCAGTTCGTTGACGATGGCATTGAGCGCCGAGATGTTCCCGCCGTGCCCGTTCACTATCGCGATCCGGGTGAATCCGGCGCGCATGATCGACCGGCAGACGTCCCGGAGCACCGCGTGGTAGGTGGGCAGGCTCAGGGTCAGAGTGCCGCCGAAACGCATGTGGTGTTCCGCTAGTCCCCACCACAGTGTCGGTGCGACGACGACGGAAAGGCTCTCCGCCAGTTGGGCGGCGACTCTGTTCGCCGCCTCGGTGGCGAGCAGCGCGTCCACCCCGGTGGGCAGGTGCGGGCCGTGTTGTTCGATCGATCCGACCGGGAGCAGTACCAGCCCGTCGCGTCCCGCCCGCTCTCGCAGTTGCTCCGCGGTCATCTTCTCCCAGGAGTGCTCCATGTCGCCCTCGTCCTCCGTAACGCTGTCAAGCCTCGACCAAAATTAGATTGGACTGTACAGTACACCGCTATCGGTAGTGGCTGCCAGAGCCTGCCGTGCCCGGCGACGACCATTCGCTGTCGTTTCGCACGAACCTCATCGAGGAGCCCCATGGATACACACGCCACCCGCCCCGGCGTTCCCTTGACCATCGCCGCCCGGCTGAATCGCCTCCCGGTCACCCGGCGGCACAAGAAAATCATCGCCATCATTGCGTTGGGCAACTTCTTCGAGATCTACGAACTGTTCCTCGCCGGTGTACTGGCGGCCACCTTGAAGACCAAGTTCGCGCTCACCGGCTTCGACCTGTCGCTGGTGCTGGCCTCGGCGTTCGTCGGCGCCTTCGTCGGCGCCGTCCTGATCGGCCGGATCGCCGATCGTCTCGGCCGCCGGCGCGCGTACATGATCACCCTGGGCCTGTACTCGGTGTTCACGCTATTGGCCGCCTTCTCCACCGATCTGTGGATGCTGGTGCTGTGTCGCTTCATCGCGGGCGTCGGGCTCGGCGGCGAGCTGCCCGTCACCGACTCCTTCCTCGGCGACATCCTGCCGTCGAAACGCCGCGGCTACTTCGTGGCGTGGGCCTTCACGCTCTCGTACACCGCGGTCCCCGTCGTCGGGTTCGTCGGCATGATCGTGGTCGACGCCAGCCCACTCGGGATCGACGGCTGGCGATGGATGTTCGCCCTGGGTGCGCTCGGCGCCGTGATCACCTTCGTCCTGCGGCGGCACCTACCGGAGTCGCCGCGCTGGCTCGAATCCGTGGGCCGGACAGACGAAGCCGAAGCCGTCACCCGCGAACTCGAGGATGCCGCACGTACGGAGGGCTGGGCCGCCCCGGCCGAGGACGAGGCAATCTCTCCCGTGAGCACCGGACCGGTGAGCGCGTCCGCGATGCTGCGGAAGCCGCTGTTGCGCCGCACCATCACGATGGCGATCGTCTGGATTCTGGCCGTCGTCGGGTACCACGGATTCAGTAGCGTTGCGACGCTCGTATTGACGGGGAAGGGAATCAGTGTCACCAATTCCCTGCTGTATGTCTCGCTTGCCTTCGTCGGATACCCGGTCGGCTCACTGTTGTCGATGCTCGTCATGGACAGGTTCGAACGGAAGTGGCTTCTCGGTGGCTCGCTGGTCGCGATGGCCGCGCTCGGCCTGGCCTACGGAAATGCCGTCACGCCGGTGTGGATCGTGCTGTGGGGTTTCACGTTCACGGTGATCGCGAACCTGATGTCGAATGTCACCCACGTGTATCAGCTCGAGCAATACCCGACCGCCATCCGGACCACCGCCACAGGCCGACTCTATTCACTGGGACGCCTGTCGACCGCCGCCGCGCCGCTATACCTGATCCCCATGCTCGAACACAGCGGCGCCGGAGCGGTATTCACCCTCGTCGCCGCAGCCCTGGCCGTTGCGGCGGTCGTCACCGTCGGGTTCGGTGTTGCCACCACCGGGCGGACCCTCGAGGAGATCTCGCCCGGCGACGCACCGACGGCAGTGGTCAACCCGCGAACGGCGCGTACCGCGCCATGAACGTGGCGACGGACTCCTCGACGATCTCGTCGGCGGGCGGGAGGTTGGTGACGAATTCGCCGACGCCCATAACCTGAGGCCACAACGTCACTTCCTGGAGCAAACCGAAAAACTGGTGGGCGGCCAACTCGGTCGAGCGGCATTCGATGAGGCCGTCGGCGGCCAATCGATCGAGTTGGCCGACCAGCGCTTTCAGCAGAGGCTCCTTACCTGCCCGGTAGAACTCCTCCGCAATCCACGGCAGCCGCCGCGACTCGGCCACCACCAGGCGGATGAATCCCACCTGGTCGGTCTCGCCGACGAACGCGAGGATCGCCTGGGCGAAGCGCCTCAACACAGCTTCCGCCGACCGAGGTACGCCATCCACCAGATCGTCGACGCGCCCGGTCTGCAACTTCGACCAGTGCCGATCCACCATCGACCGGAACACCGATTCCTTGCTGCCGAATCGGTTGTATAACGTCTGCCGCGCCACTCCCGCCGACTTCGCGATCCGATCAAGGTTGACCCCCGCGTATCCGTCACGCAAGAAGAGCGCCTGCGCGGCGTCGAGAATCTTGCCCGTCGTCTCGGCCGAAGTAGCCGCGCCTTCTGCCGGTTTTGCCACGCCAAGCCTCCCTACTGCAATGCGAGCTTCATACTCGTCCCCCGCTTCGCGGGTACTGTACTGGACAGTACAGTACAGGGTCAATGGCGGATAGCGGCAGAAGAAAGCCCGGCATGCGGGTCCGTACGCTCTGCGTGCAACACGGTTAGGGGCGCTGACTCTTCCCCTGCTCGACTACCCAAGCAGCAATCTGGGCGCGGGAGGTGAAGCCTAGCTTGGCAAGAACGTGTTCGACATGCCCCTGCGCTGTGCGTTGTGCGATCACAAGCTCGCCAGCGATCGCCTTGTTGGTGAGACCCTGAGCGATGAGACCGGCAACCTCGCGTTCTCGTTTCGTCAGGCTGATCCGGTTGCGAGGTGAATCAGTGGGCGCATGCACGTGTTCGTCGATGGCATAGGTGACGGCGTCCGCGCATAGTGCACGTGCTCCGCGGCGGAAGGATGCTGCGAAGGCTCGGTCGCCGAGGGCGGAGCGGCTCTGTCGTTCGCACTGCTGGTGAAAAACGACCATTCCTGGAAGGTGGACGGTGGGGCTACCGACCGCATTCCATCGTGAGTGGGCAGCCCCCATCAATACTGCCGCGCGCTGCGTCCGACGTTCGCCGGCGGCGATCCAGGCCAACCCTTCTAGGCACCAAGCGGACGCAAGTGGGTCATCGACGACACGAAGACTTCGCAGGCTCTGTTTGAGGAGATCCGCCGCTCGAGCCGTTTCCCCCGACCGCCACCGGGCCAAACCGAGAGCCCACAGGGCGTAGATCCGGTAGACCTGCTCTTGGCGTGGTTCGGTCACAGCAAGTATTTCTGCGTGGCAGGCAACGGCGCGGGTGAAGTCTCCGAGCAGGCAACGTGCGAGCCCGAGTCCTTGCAACGCACCAATTCTGAAGAGGAGACCATTGTGATCCGCGTGGAATGCCGCGAGAGCGTTCTCGAAGGCCGCGACTGCTTGACGGTGATCACTCTGGTGAAGAGCCAACTGCCCGGCGGTGTACGCGACAAACCCGTAGATGTCGGTATCACCGGTGCCCTCGGCAATACCGCGGAGTGAGTCGAGCAGGGAGGCGGCTTTCGGCAGGTTCCCTTGCCTGTCAGCGAGGACACTGTCCGCGCAGAGGGCTTTCGCCAGATCTACCGTGGGCTTTCCATCGTGCAGGTTCAGCGATTGGTCCAGCCATCGTTGCCCCTCGGTGAGGAGTCCACGGCAGAACCAGAATGGGTACAAGGCGGCACTGATCTCGAGTGCCGCAGTTTCCTCACCCCGGACAGCGAGACAGAAGCTGATCGCGTCGCGTAGGTTGGGCAGTTCCCGAGTCAGCCGTGCAATCCACTCCCCTTGCTGAGGGCCAATCCATTCGGCCTCCGCACGCAGCACCAGCTGCCGGTACCAATCTCGATGTTTGCGCTGAAGGGGCTCGTGGTCGGCGGCCTTCTGCAGCTTCTCCCGCCCGTAGTCCCGAAGTGTGTCGAGCAGCCGATACCGCACACTGTGACCGGGTTCCTCCCGAATCAGTATCGACTTGTCGATCAGCGAAGCAACGACGTCCAACGTGGTCTCTGGAGCCGTTTCGCTGGCGCAAATACTTTCTGCCGCATCCAGTTCGAAACTACCGGCGAATACCGAGAGTCGGCCCCACATGTCACGTTCTGCTACCGAGCACAGGGCGTAACTCCAGTCGATGCACAACCGCAGCGTCTGCTGTCGTGTGGGAGCCCTACGGGTTCCTGCTGTCAGCATCTGGTAGCCGTCGGAGAGTCGCTGGAGGATCTGTTCAGCAGACATCACACGCATTCGTGCCGCCGCCAGTTCGATCGGCAATGGAAGGCCGTCCAACCGCTGACAGATCTGCGTAATTGCAACCCGGTTCTGCTCGGTGAAGCCGAATTCGGGCACTTCGGCGACTGCTCGCTCCGCGAACAGCGTTATGGCGTCGTATCCGGGGAGCCCTTGAAGGGACGGAGCGTGGCCGGTTCCGGGAACTGCCAGCGGTGGAATCCGCAATACGACCTCACCGCCGATCCCGAGTGGTTCACGACTCGTTGCAAGGATTCGAAGTTCGGCGCAATTTCGCAGAAGAGTCTCCGCGAACTCTGCGGCCGCATCGACTAGGTGTTCACAGTTATCGAGAACCAGCAGAAACCGCTGATCCGCGAGATGCTTTATGAGAAGCGGGAGGGCGGCGGTCGGTGATTGCTCATACAGTCCCAGGTCCGCCGCCGCCGCGTCTGCGATCATTGCTGAATTCTGCAGCTCGCCCAGTTCGATCAACCAGAGTCCGTCGAACGCCCGCCGCGCAGCCGCAGCAACTCGCAGAGCCGTCCGTGTCTTACCGACCCCACCGATCCCAGTCAGGGTCACCAACCGCGACTTCGCCAACTGTTGTTTGGCATCGGCAATTTCGCGGCGGCGTCCCACGAAACTCGTGAGTTCGAAGGGCAAATTTCCAGTCTTGCAACGAACGGCGGGGGGCATCACATGCTCACTCTCAAACAATCCCCCGTCGAATTTCGGCACCCCGGGACTGCCGCACTCAGCCGATCATCACCACCTTCCTGTGTCGGCTTCGTTGCCAGCGCAATTACACGCTGAGACCGGACAGCGTCCAGGCTGGTTTATCTTGCTGCCTGGACATTCGGCGCTATAGGTCCGAATGCACCATCCGGTTGTCTTCGTCGGTCGTGTCAGTCAGGTCAGAGTTCGAACTGTGCCGCGGAGCGAGTGACGAGGTACGGGCGCGCGAACTCGGTGATGATCGCTTGATGCTGCGGATGGCTCGTATAGGCCTCGAGCGCGGTCGTCGAGTCGAAGGTGGCGGATATGGCGAAGTCCGCGTTCGACTCGTGCAGCCCGAGATCGATGCCGCAGGTGTACGACACTATCCCGGCGCGGCCATCGACGAACTCGGTGAGGCGTTGTTCGAGTTGCGGCATCACCTCTTCGGGGAGGTCGGCGGTGAAGCTCAGCGTGACGATGTGGCAGATCGGCATCTGCGGTCCTTTCTATTTCACGATCGAGAGGCCGGCGCGTTCGATGAGCATCGGTGCGACGTCCGGTCCTGCGGTGAGGGTGCCGTGCTCGACGGCTTCGGCGATGTCGACCACGGCGCTGTTGACGGGTGCTGTGCCACCGAGTCGGAGTTGTTCACGTACGACGTGACCGTTGATCTCGTGGACCTCGCTGCGGCGGCCCTTGAGCCAGTCCTGGAGGACGGTGGTCTTCTGGCCCGGGATCGAGTACACGTCGTGCACCACATCGAGCAATGCTGCGGCGAACCGGTCGGGTTCGGTGAGGTCGGCTTCGGTCATCCCGATGATCGGCCGCAACGTGTGCCCGAGTTGCAGGGCTGTTCGCACTGCTTCGTTTCCGGCTTCGATCATGAGGTCGTGCATGCCCGGGACCTGAATAGCTTCCATGACGGTCATGTTCAGGACTGCGGAGGTGACCAGTTCGGTGCTGTTGGCGACCAGCTTCATCCATTTGGAGGAGCGGATGTCGTCGGATACTTCGACGCGCCCGGCGTGGGCCAAGATTGCGGCGATGTCGGTGGCGCGTGCGTGGGCGCGTTCTTCGATGCCCCCGACCGCGAACCAGGACTGTTCGCGGGGGGTGTCCCGGTTGACGATGCCGGGCTCGAACATGTTGGAGGCTATTTCGATGACGCTACCGAGGGTGCGGTGGGCGCCGAGGACGTCGGCCATCGGGTCGATGGTCATGCCGTTCTGGATGCCGACGACTATTCCGTCGTCGGCGAGGACGGGTTTGACGAGTTCACTGGCCCAGCGGGTGTCGTAGGCCTTCATCAGGATCAGGACGACGTCGAATTTGTCGCGGAAGGTGGCGACGTCGCAGAGGTTGAACGCTCGGACCGGGGTGCGTTCGGTGCAGTGGGGCATCCGCACTTCGACGCCTCGGGTGCGCATCGCCTCGACGTGTTCGGGCCATTGCTCGATCAGGGTGACGTCGAGTCCGGCTCGGGTGAGGTCGGCGCCGATGGAGGCGCCGTTGGCTCCGCTGCCGAGTACGGCGATTTTGGTGTCGCCCATTGCTATCTGCCTTTTCTGGTCACTGGGTCATCGAGTGGGTGCCGGCCATCAGTCCGGCGAGGTCGTCCGGGTTGATGAACGACGGTGGCGGCGGTGGTCCCCAGTTGAATAGGCCCTTGGCTCCCTCAAGAATTTCGGGTGTCCATAGCTGGTCGTCGACAATGCAGTCCATGTCGGAGAAGTACTCGCTGAAGTTTCCGGCCGGGTCTTTGAGGTACCAGAAGAAGTTGCTGCCGGCGTGGTGGCGGCCGAGTCCCCAGACGTGCCGTTCGGGGTGGTCTTCGAGCATGCGCTGGGCGCCGCGACCGATGTCGTCGATGTCGTCGACCTGCCAGGAAGTGTGGTGCAGATACGTCACCGGCGATTCGAGGACCAGCAGATTGTGGTGATCGTTCGAACAACGCAGGAACGCGCCTTTGCCCTTGATGAAGTCACTCGCGCGGAATCCGAGTCCGTCGACGAAGAATCGGGTCGAGGCGGCCAGATTGGTTGTGCCGACGACGGCGTGGCCGAGCTTGCGTGGATGGACTCGGTCGGTTCGCAAAATGCCTGGGGCCCGGCCGGTGCGATCGATCCGGCCGGGACCGTTGTATGCGGTGGCGGGCACGGTGGGCTGGGTTCGGCGTGGCGCCACCTGCAGCGTTGCCGTCACCCCTGTCGTGAGGTCGACCGAGGTCAATGCGTGGGCAGTCCGTTCGAACTCGATGTCGAGCCGGTGCAGGTTGTGGGCCACACGATCGAGGTCCTCCTCGTCGTCGACATCGACTCCGAGCTCGATCAGCCGGCGGGTCGGTGCGCCGGTCACCTGGAGCTGCCGACCCCCGTCGGTGGTGCGGAACCATCCGTCCGAGTCGGGGGTGAGGCCGAATTCCTCGTAGTAGCTCCGTGTTTCATTCACGTTGGGCACGCCAATGATCACGGATGCAAGTCGATGCAGTGACATCAGTTCTCCTCGTCGATGCCGACGTACCGTGCGGTGGTGGCGTCGGATTGCTGGTGGTGGAGTGTTACTCGGACACTCCGTGCTTGGCGCACAGTTCGGCGGACCATCCCTCGACCGGGCTCACCTGGAAGCGCTCGAGCAGCGCTGCGCGTGCCTGGGCGTCTCCGGAGGCGGTGACTTCGGCCATGCCGGCGAGGTATTGGTCGAAGTTCCCTGGGCTGGTGATCTCGAGCATTTCGACGTCCACCGCACCGGAGTTCCACACCGCGTGGGGTAATCCTTTGGGACGGTAGACCGTCTCACCGGCGGAGGCGGTCCATTCCTCGTCTCCGACGCGCACGCCCAGTTCTCCGCTGAGAACCACGATGACCTGGTCTTCGTTGACGTGGATGTGTGGCCAGAACAGGCTGCCTGCTTTCACGGTCTGCCGGACCACGCAGTACGCACCGCCGACCATGTCGCCGGTGATCTCGAAGGTGGTTTCCAGCGGGCCGGCCAGCACGGTGGTTCCTCGAACGATGTCGCTCACGTCGAACTCCTCGAAGTCTCGTCTCGTCGTGACAGTTCACTGCCATTGACTATGTTCGAAGCCTATTGCTATTTTCGAAACATGGCAAGCATTACGTTCGACGGTTCGAGTGCGCCATCCCGCCCAGACGGCGACCGGGACCCCGGCCTCCGTTCCTCGACATCCAGGAGAAATTCATGAAGATCGCCAGCATCGGCGGACGCCTGTCACTGGTGACCGGACCGAGCACCGCCGTCGACGTCAACAAGGCCAGTGGAGGCGTCTTCGATGCCGACCCACAGTCGATCTACGAGCGGTGGGACGAGTTCACGACATGGGCAGCGACCACGGAGCTGTCCGAGTCGATCGAGTTCGCCCCCACCGACCTGCAGGCCCCGGTGCCGACGCCGCGCCAGATCTTCGCGATCGGTCTCAACTACCGCGACCACGCCGACGAGTCCGGTTTCACCGTCCCGGAAGCGCCCACGGTGTTCACCAAGTTCGTCTCGTCTGTGACGGGGCCGAACACCACCGTGACCCTGCCTGCCGATGGCAACACCGACTGGGAGGTGGAGCTGGTCGCCGTGGTCGGCCGCACCGCCCACAACGTCCCTGAAGCGGAGGCGTGGTCCCATGTCGCAGGGCTGACGGTGGGACAGGACCTGTCCGAGCGCAAGGCACAGTTCGTCGGCCCGGTGCCCCAGTTCAGCCTTGGCAAGTCCTTTCCCGGCTTCAGCCCGACCGGGCCGTGGGTAATCACGCTCGACGAGGTCGACGACCCCGCCGACCTCGAGCTCGGGTGCACGATCAACGGTGAGCAGATGCAGCTCGGTCGCACCCGCGATTTGCTCTTCTCGGTGCCGAGCCTGATCGCGAAGCTCTCGGCGATCGTGACCCTGCTTCCCGGCGACCTGATCTTCACCGGAACCCCGGCCGGCGTGGGCATCGGCCGGGACCCGAAGGTGTTCCTCCAGCCCGGCGACACCTTGGTGAGCTGGGTAGACGGCATCGGCACACTCACACAAACGATGACATCCGCCTGATCCACACGGCGCAGATCGCCCACATCACTACGAGCACAAGGAGTTTGGCCATGCACATTTGGTCCATCGATATGGAGTCTGTTCCCGAACACCGCGGGACCGCGACCACCAAATACATGATCCCGAAAGAAGCGCAGGAGTCGGAGACTACCGGCACGTACATGGCCCTGGCCGGGGTTTTCCAGGTGCAGGCCGGCGAGGAACTCAAGGCGCACCAGCACCCGACTCACGAGTACTGGTTCGTCATCCAAGGTAAGGGCGTGATGCAAATCGCCGACGAAGCCCGCGTCATCACGGTCGGCGACCTGATCTACACCCCGCCAAACACCCCGCATCAGGTAATCGCGGACCCATCCGGCGACTTCCGCGCCTTCGTATACGCGCTCGGCTACCCCGGCCAGGGATCGCAGCACATCGACGTCGACCTCACCCCGGTCGCGCTCACCGAGTGATCCGGCGGGCTCGCATCGGCTGACATCCACCGCGAGCCAGCCCAGGACACTGCCCGATGGCCACCACACCGAAGTGGCCATCGGGCATTCTTATTCGAAAATGCTAGTAATGTTCGATTGTGATAGGGTGTCGCGATGAGCGAGAAACGTACGCGGCAGCAGGTCGCCTACGACGCTCTGCGCGCGGACGTTCTCTCGGGCCGCCTCGAACCCGGCCAGAAACTTCCGTTCGCAGAGATGTGCGAGAGGTATGGCACCAGCGTCGGCGTGATACGAGAGGCACTGACCCGCTTGGTGGGCGAGGGCCTGGTACAGAGCGTCCCGCAGATCGGGTTCACCGTGACGCCGCTCTCGCGCAGCGACCTGCTGTGGCTGACCGACGCGCGGTGTGAGATCGAGATCCTCACACTCCGGCGGGCGATCCGCGACGGCGACGTGACGTGGGAATCGTCGGTTCTCGCCATCCACCATCAGCTCGAGCGGTGTCCTCAGATGGATCCCGACGATCCTGCACGTTTCAACGAGCGGTGGGCACAGTTGCATGCCTCGTTTCACGAGACCCTGCTCGCCGGCTGTGAGAATCCGCGGCTTCGCCGGACCGCGTACGATTTGCGTGCCGCCGCCGAGTTGTACCGGCGCTGGTCGGTGCCGCTCGGGCATTCTTCCGATCGCGACATCGCGAAGGAGCATCGCGACATCGTCGAGGCAGTCCTCGCCCGGGACACGGAGTTGGCAGCGGCATTGCTGCACCGCCATATCTCCTTGACCACGGAATTCCTTCTGTCGACGGACAGCTCGATCGCCGACTGACCGCTTCCTCCGACAACGAACATACGAGAGGGCCCGTCCGGTGCGGACGGGCCCTCTCGTATGTTCGTTGTCGGTCAGGTCCGCATAGCCGCGACCGCCGGGGTCCAGCTCGCCAATTCTCCGAGCATGGCGTCGGCAGACGCAATGAGAGCCTCGGTCGGTTCGAACCCGCCCTCATCGGTGATGAGCTTGCCGACGAAGGCGATGTTCACCGAAGAGAACACCGGCACCATGCTCAGCGTGGTGAGGACTTGTTTGAGCATCTGAACCGCCCGGGTTCCGCCGGCGATCCCACCGTAACTGACGAAACCCGCTGCCTTGTACTGCCATTCGCTGTAGAGGTAATCGATGGCGTTCTTCAGGGCGGCGTTGAATCCGTAGTTGTACTCCGGGGTGACGAAAACGAACGCGTCACCGCGGGCTATCACTTCGCTCCATCGTTTGGTGTGGGCATGCGCGTATTGCCCGAGCCTGGGATGCGCCGGCTCGTTGAACATGGGCAGGTCGATCTCGGCGAGGTCGACGATCTCGACCTCGAAGCCGCCGTGGTCGGTGGCATGGCGAGCGAACCACTGCGCGACCGGAAGTCCGACGCGGCCCGGCCGGGTGCTGGCAACGATGATCTGAAGAACGGGCAAGGACACGGGATCTCTTCCTGGATATGGTCGTTCCGCGGAGGCAGGTGCCCAGGCGGAGTCGGGGTGAAGGCCGGGGCCAGCTAGCTGGCCGGGGTGCCGGCGTGGTCGGAGAGGAAATCCATGAGCGCGGCGGTGGTCTCCGCGGGACTTTCCTCGGGGTTGAAATGGCCGCCGGGTACCTCGACACCGACGATGTGCGGAGCGAAGGTGCGGCGCCAGACATCGACAGTGGATTCCGGTGCCTTACCGAGGAACGCCTCGCCCCAGATCACCAGCGCCGGGCACGTCACGGCCCTGCCCGCAGCGAGGTCTGCGCGGTCGAGTTGCGGGTCGATTCCGGCGCCGGCGCGGTAGTCCTCGCAGTAGGCGTGGATCCGTGCAGGATCACGCCAGTCGCTCCGATACTCGTTCATCACGTCGTCGCCCAGTTCGTCGACCGTTCCGGAGGCGGTGTGGGCGGCGACCAATTTTTCGAGCAGGTCGGGAGCCATCGCGTCCTCAGCGTCGGTCCCCTCGGCGGCGAACACCCGCCAGTGCGGGGTGAAGTTCGGGTCCACCGCCATGTTCTCCCAGATCACCGGGGTCGGATAGTTGTCGCAGATGACGAGCGCGTCCACCGCCTCCGGGGTGTCGAGGGCCAGCCGGTATCCGACGAGGGCGCCGCGGTCGTGGCCGACCACCGAAAATCGGTCGTGCCCGAGCGCTGCCATGAACGCAACGACCTCAGCGGCCATCGTGCGTTTGGAGTACCCCACATGCTCGGGGTCGCCGGGAGCTGCCTGCGACCGCCCATACCCCTTGAGGTCGAGGCAGACGACCCGAAATCGGGTAGCTAGGGTCGGGGCCACCATGTGCCAGCACAGGTGTGATTGCGGGAATCCGTGCAGCAGCACGACAGCGGCGCCGTCTGCGGGGCCGCCGACCCGGGCGAACAGCTCGACGCCGTCCACCGTGGAAGTCACGGAGTCGAATCCGGGAAAGAAGTCGGTCATTGCATGCTTCCTGTCAGCTCTCGAGCAGGTCATGTTGTTGGTGGTCGACGAACGAGGCCAGGTGATCGAACGCCGGCCGGGTGTTGCCCGCGGGACGGAGCGGGTCGACGGTCCATCCGGTGCGGTCCGCGAGGTGGTCGCGTGAGGTGGTCAGGCGCCGCCGGATCGCGTCGATGTCCGCGCCGACGAGATCCCGCCGCCATTTGCGCAGCCGCCCGGCGATGAACACGGTGTCGACGTGACTGGCGTCGACACCCTGCACGATCGTCCCGATCGCATTGTTGAGGGGCATGTTGGTGATGTCCTCGGCCCGCAGCGCGACGATGTCCGCGGCACGTCCCGGTGTCAGTGAGCCGGTCACCGCGCCGAGGCCGTTGTCGCGGGCCCCTTGGACGGTGGCGAACTCGAGGACATCCCGGTTGGTGAGCATCTCCGGGCAGTCGGTGTCCCCGCGGTAGCGGCGCATCGCGGTCCCCATCCGCTGGGTCATCAGGGTCGAGCGCATCTGGGTGAACATGTCTCCAGCGAGGGAGATTTCGACGTCGACGCTCAGGCTGGGGCGGATACCGTGGTCGAGGGCGGTCTGGATCGGAGGCAACCCGGTCGCGATGCCGATCTGCTCGTCCGAGGTCGTCGCCAGCGTGACGTGGGTGCCGCTGGCGGCGAGCATCCTCCACACCTCGTCCGGAAGGTCGGTGCAATGAATCAGGGTGACATCCGGGCCTAGCAGGCCCTCGCGGGCGAGTTCGCCGATCTCGGGCGCGGCACCGGCTCCCAGCACTCCGTCGAAGGTGATGCCCAGGCCCTCGCTCCGGGCGATCGACAGCAACTCCCGCACCGGACGGACCCGGCTGATGTCCAGGCCCATACGGATACTGTGGCGTGAATCCGCTGCGCCGCAGTGCCGCTCACGGATCCTGGTGAGGTCGGCCGGCCACTGCTCCTCCCACGCGCCGGCGTTGGGGGCGGCCGAGGCGTGCACCGCGCGGATGCCCGACTCACGGTAGGCGTCGAACACCGCATCCGAGTGCGCGCCGCTACGCGAATTGTGTGAGAAGTCGACCACGGTGGTCACGCCCTGGTCGATCGCGCCGAGGGTGGTGGCCAGAACACTGATGTGCATGTCCTCGGGCCGGTAGTGCATGGCCATACCGCCGTGCGTGGTGGCGACGTAGGTGTCGAGATCGGCGTCGGCGATCAGCCGACGGAACGCGTTCTGCCAGCAGTGCCGGTGATTGTCGATCAATCCGGGCATCACGATCATCCCGGCCATGTCCACGATGACGGCGTCGGGACCGGCGACGTCGAGCAGGTCGGGGCCGATCCCGGCGATCTGCTCGCCCTTGATCAGCACGTCGCCGGGGTGCAGGTCACCGATCTCCGGGTCCATGGTGATCACGGTGGCGCCGCGCAACAGGACGGGGCGACCGGCTCCGGTATCGCTGCGTTCGCCGGCGAGGATGCGCGTGCGCAGATGCGCGGCCTCGGAGTCGGTGATGTCGTAGTACGCCCGCGGCGCCGGTCGCTCGGTGATCATTCAGACTGTCCCGTCCACATCGAGGTGTAGATGTTCTTGAAGTCGAAACTCGGTTCCCAGTTTCCTTCGGCCGGAAGGTTGTGGTCCTTGTCGAGGAAGACCCAGCCGCCGCCCTCGCTGGGCAGTGACTTGGGATCCTCGCCGGCAAAAACGCGGTTCAGGGTGTTCGCCAACCCCCACGAGGCGAGCTCGTACGGTACGGGGGTCTCTGAAGTCTGCCGCCCTTCTCGCACCAAGTCGAGGTTCAGACCTTCACCACCGGCCGTGATGCCGCGGAAACCGGACTGTTGCAGTGCGCTCTGCAGGCCCAGGCCCATCAGCGAATCGATGCTGAAGGAGACCGCGGCCGCGTCCTTGTTCTGCAGCAGCGCCGAGTTCCAGACCGCGGTCGCTTCCTTCGGCACCTGCGAAAAGGTGAACGGAACGTCGACGATCTCGCAGGCGGGGCAGGAGATCTTCATCTGGTCGATGAAGCCCTCGTGCGAGTAGGCGTGCGGGCGCTGCGAGGTCTCGTGGATCTCGAGCACCTTGCCCTGGCCACCGAGCAGCGCCGCGAGATACTCGGCGCGTGCACCGCCCCAGGCCCGGTAGTAATCGGCGACTTTGGTCGAACCCATGACGTTCAGGCTCGCGGTGAACAACTCCTCACCACCGCCGAAGGCGGGATCGTCACAGTCGATGGAGGTGTATTGCACCACGGGGATCCCCGCGGCCCGCGCCTCTTTCAACCCGGAGTTAATGCCGGGACAGTCGAGCGAGAACAACGCGATCCCATCCACGCGTGCCGCGACCGCCTGCTTGATCAGGGAGGTGGCCACCGACGGGTCAGCCTTGCTGTCGACCAGGTTGGTGTTCCAGCCGAGCTGTTTCGCGGCATCGGTGAAGCTGGAGGCCAGGATGGAACAGGCCTGGTAGGACTGCCCGCAGGAGATCACCCAGACGTTCTTTCCGGGCTGGGCCACCGGCCCGGTGCGGGTCGGTTCCTGCATCGCGGTGCCGTCGTATCCCGCCTGCAGAGCCTTGGCCTGCTCGGGGGTGAGGTCGGCGTTGACTGTCGAAGTGTCCGGTGTATCCGAACCGACGGTGGTGCAGCCGGATACGAGAGCGAGCGCCGCGGCACCCGCGGCGAGGGCGCGCCCCGCGGCGAGGAGCCGGCGGGACCGGCCCGTACGCGGCGCCGTCCCGGCTCGTGAGAAGTACTTCATGGGGGTCTCCATCGACAGCGCTGCGGCAGATCCGCGCGCGGGCAAGACAGGGAGCTTCGCACCCTGTGCTGGATTGAGTCCGACCGCACTGTGGCCGGACTCACTTTCTAGCACGTCATTTTGATAACAACAAGTACTTTCGAAATCTTGACTTACCTTCGATTCTGTTTAAACTCGTTGGTGAGGCGCGTCACTGCTATCGCCAGGCGCGGCCCAGAACACAGACTGCTCCGCTTCGAAAGTTCCTCTACCTACCTGGAGTACGGCACCATGACTGCACCCCCTGCCGCCACGGAGAACAGGCGAGTCGCCGTCTCCGTCGAGAATGTGTCGAAGACCTTCCCCGGCGGACGAGCCCTCGACCAGGCGACGTTCGACATCCGCGCCGGCGCAGTCCACGGACTGGTGGGCGGTAACGGCAGCGGCAAATCGACCCTGGTCAAGTGCCTCGCCGGTGTCCAACCCGCCGATCCGAACGGTGGCACCATCACCGTCGGCACCACCACCGTCGCCGCATCGGAGGTGACCCCGTCCTGGTCGCGTCACGCGGGCCTGCGTTTCGTCCACCAGAATCCCGCGGTGTTCGCCACCCTCGATGTCGCCGAGAACCTCGCCGCAGGTGAACCACTGCCGCTCCGCTACGGCCGAGTCGACCGAGCCGCGCTGCACTCGCGTGCGCGGACGCTGCTCGACTACTTCGACATCGACATCGCGACCACCGCGACGGTCGGCGATCTGCGTCTGGCCGATCAGACGATGATCGCGATAGCCCGGGCACTGCAGGATCACGTCACCGGGCGGGCACCGGTGTCCGCCATCGTGCTCGACGAGCCGACGGCCGCACTGCCCGAGGAGGAAGTCGCCGTGCTGCTCGACGCGGTCCGCAGGGTCGCGGCCGCCGGCGTCGCCGTCGTCTACATCAGCCACCGTCTCGACGAAATCCTGACCCTGTGCACCGACCTGACCGTGCTACGCGATGGTCAGCACATCACCACCACGACCACCGACGGTCTCACCGAAAAGACACTGATCTCCCACATCGTCGGTCGCCCCCTCGACGAGGTCTTCCCCAAGTCCAAGACCCGCAGCGCTCTCGGCCCGGTCGTCGCCTCCCTCCGAAATGTGTGCGCCCCCGGTGTGCGCGGCGTCGACCTCGATGTCCACGGCGGCGAGATCCTCGGGATCGCCGGCCTTCTCGGGTCCGGCCGCTCGGAACTATTGCAAGTTCTGTTCGGCAGCAATCCCGCGTCAGCCGGGACCGTCACCGTCGACGGCGACACCGTTGCCATCCCCTCCCCGCGCCGCGCGATGGACCTCGGGATCGCGTACGTGCCCGAGCACCGCGACCTGGAAGCAGCGTTCCCCGATCAGACCGTGGCGCAGAATATCTCGGCGGCCAGCCTCTCCGCGGTCAGCACCCTCAACCGACTCAGCCGACGACGCGAACGCACCTTGGCTCGACGGTCGATCACCGATTACGCCATCCGCACCCGCAACGACAGCGCGTTGATGTCGTCCCTGTCCGGCGGCAATCAACAGAAGGTGATCCTGGCCCGCTGGATGAGCCGATCCCCGCGCCTACTGCTTCTCGACGAACCCACCCAGGGCGTCGACGTCGGCGCCCGCACCGACGCCTACGCCCTGATCCGCCGCGCGGTCACCGCCGGCGCCGCGGCCATCCTCGTCAGCTCCGATTTCGAGGAACTCGCCGATATGTCCGATCGCGTCCTGGTCCTCGACAACGGACGCATCACCGCCGAGGTCTCCGGACACGACCTCGACCGACACACCCTCACCGAACTCGTTTTCACCACCAAGGAGCAGTCAGCATGACCACCGTCGAGCCGACCCTCGAACACCCCTCCCCCACCGAACCGCGGCCGACGACGACACCGACCACTGCCCGCTCCGCGCTGTCGAGCACACTCGAAACGTTCGGGCTGCCACTGCTGTTCATCCTCGTCGTCATCGTCTTCACGATCCTGCTACCGCAGACATTCGCCTCCAGCGGCAACTGGCGGACCATCGCCACCTCACAGTCGGTCCTCGCCGTCGTCGCCATGGCTCTGCTCTTCCCCCTGGTGACCGGCCGGTTCGACATCTCCGTCGGCGCCAACACCGGACTGTGCTCGATCGTCGCCGCCGCCATCATGGCCGACTTCGACCTCCCCGTGATCGTGGCCATCGCCGCGGCCGTCCTGGTCGGCAGCACCATCGGAGTGATCAACGGCCTGCTGGTCGCCTACCTGGGCATCAACTCGATCATCACCACCCTCGGCGTGTCCACCGTGATCGGCGGCATCGTCCAGGCCTACACCAAAGGCATCCCCATCAGCGCCGGCCTCTCCCCCTCGCTGACCGGGCTGAGCAACCAACTGTTCATCGGCATCCCCGTGCTCTTCGTGCTCATGCTGATCATCGCCGCCGTCGTGTGGTTCGTCCTCGAACAATCCGTCCCCGGGCGCAACCTCGCTTCGGTCGGCTCGAGCGAAAAGGCAGCCGCACTGATCGGACTCCCGGTCCGGCGGACGGTCCTGCTGAGCTTCGTCGCCGCGGGCCTGCTCGCCGGAATCGCCGGCGTCCTCCAGATCGCCAGCCAAGGCAACGGCAACCCACAGGTCGGCGGCATCGGCTTCATGCTGCCCGCGCTGGCGGCGGTCTTCTTGGGCGCAACCACCATCAAACCGGGCACCTACAACCTGATCGGGACCGTGATCGGACTCTTCTTCGTCGGCACCGCCATCAGCGGACTGTCCCTCATGGGCGTCGAACCGTGGATCACGGACGTCTTCAACGGCATGGCAGTCATCATCGCAGTCGGACTGTCCGCGGTCTTCCGCCGCCGACGCACCGGCGCAGCAGCCATCGGCCAGTAAGCACCACCGACAAATTCCGAGAAGAAGGTACGAACATGAACGCGCGCACAGTCTTCCGCGACGCCACCGTGATCTCGATGGACCCGGCAATCGGCACCCTCGAGAACGCCGATGTCCTGGTCGAGAACGACACGATCGTCCACGTCGGTCCCGGCCTCGGAGCGGTCGACGCCCAGGAGATCGACGCGACTGGCGCCATTCTCACCCCCGGATTCGTCGACACCCACCGGCACCTGTGGCAGTCCGCGATCAAAGGTGTCTTCGCCGACTGGACAACGCTGCAGTACATGCACGGGATCCGCCTGCACATCGCCCCCATGGTCACCGCCGACGACACCTACACCGCCACCTACGCCGGCGCCCTCGAATGCCTCAACAACGGCGTGACCACGGTGCTGGGCTACGAACACAACGTCAACACCACCGAGCACGCCTTCGCCGGCGCACAGGCCATGGTCGACGCCGGAGTGCGCGGCGTCTACGCCCTCGGCATGGGGCAGGCCCCACTCGCACCGCGCGTCTTCAGCCGCACCGCCGACTACATTCCGGTCCTCGACAAACTCCGGAACCAGTTCTTCACCTCCGCCACCGCGCGGGTCCAACTCGGCGTCGCCCCCGTCGAGCTGTTCATGGCATCCGAAGACGTTGTCGCCGAGCAGTTCGCACTTGCCCGCTCGTTCGGCGCTACCCTCACCCTGCACATCAACGCGGTCCAGAACAGTGTCGGCGAGATCGCGCGCCTGGCGAAGGCAGGGCTCATCGCGTCCGACGTCGTCTTCGTGCACGGTGAAGCCAGCACCGACGACGAATACCGTCAGGTCGCCGACGGCGGCGCCGCCATCTGCGCCTGCGTCGAAGCCGAGATGGCCATGGCACAGGGCGAGCCGTCTCTGCGGAAACAGCGGGAATTCGGCCTGGCACCCACCGTGGGCGTCGATTCCGTCGGATGCTGCGGCGGCGGCGTAATCGCCCAAGTCCGGATGGGAATGCAGATCGTGCGCCTCGCCGACGCGCATGCGCAACTCGCCGCAGGACACAACCCCGAAGCGGTTTCAGTCACCGCGCACGAGGCGCTCGAGTGGGGCACCATCAACGGCGCCAAGGCACTCGGCATCGACTCCCGCATCGGGAGTATCACCGTCGGCAAACAGGCCGATCTCGTGCTCTTCCGCGCCACATCACCGGACATGGCCGGCTACCTGCGTTCCAATCCCGCAGCCGCCGTCGTCACCCAATCTTCTGCCGCCGACATCGACACCGTCATGGTCGCAGGAGACATCGTCAAACACGACGGCACACTCCGCGACCCCGGCTGGGGCACCCAGCGCTCCCGGCTGACCGACCTGGCCGACCGAATCGCCGAACAGGCAAGACAGACCGACGGCTCCCTCATCCCCAGCCCACCGCCACAACTGCCGACCGAACAGGGCTGGTGACACCAAACCCAGCAGCACAGCCTGTAGGCAGGTCGAGGGGAGCGACCCGCCGGAGAAGCCAGGCGCCCCGGAACGCAACCATCACATTCCACAGCCCGGAACCCCCGACAAGTGAGTGGTCACGCATGCCCGAGCACCCCGCACACCCGATCCCTCCCCACCACCGCCGAACATTCCCAACCGGCGCAACCAAACCACTGCACACAGTCGGTGACGACGTCGCCCGGTACCGGCACCTGCGACAACGCCGCCAACGACTGCGCCGACAAACCCACGACTGGCAAACCGGACACAGCGACACCGACACAGTCATCGAGTTCGCACACGCGTGGGCACCCTACGGCGGAGCACCCGACGAAGAAATCTTCGTCAGATTCGGGATGTCTACCGACCGCTTCATCGAGATGCTCTGGCGCATACTCGAAAACTGCCTTTTCGCACCCCCGTTCATCGATGAACTCGCCGAGGTCTACCAACCCTCACACCACTAACGACCACCGCCCTGCTTCAGACACGGTCTACAACCCACCGACCACAGATGACGCACACCGAATCGGGCCGTACAAACCGGCCGACTGATCCGTGCTGTTACCACCGGCGCGACCTGACCACTTCTGCGCTGCAGGGTGTTACACCTCGAACTCGTTGCAACGCAGAAAGCGTGCTGATCTGCGACTTCGACCTCGACGCTCCGTAGAGTCTGTTCAGCAATTACTAACACCCTACGAGTGCGTTGTGGCATCCATAGTGCATCAAGCCAATCGGGCCGCACGATGCTTGGGTGCGCTCCTTCGAGATGGATGCGCAGGTCGAAGGACAGCGAGACAGTGGTGTGCGCAGATAACGGTATCGACAATTATCGAACGCCCAGGCATCAGCATGTCCCGCGCCCACTGCTGCGGGGTGCGCTCGGGTGCGGTCATGACGTCCTCCTCGGGGCCATCTTGACCGAACCCCCCGACAAGGCAATCATCACGTCCCCTCCGCGCGAAGAGATGCGGTCCAGAATCGGCGACGCACGTGGACTACCGGGCCGGTGGGGGTTCCTCGCCGCGGGTGAGTTTCCACCACCAGGACGGGCGTGTACGGGGAATCGGCGGGGCGATGATCACGTCTGCCCAGTCGGGGTTCGCCAGCATGTAGGGGGCACGACGCGCACGCCACTGGGCGGCGATATCCTCGAGGCCTTCGATGCTCATCGGGGTGTCGAGGGCGGCCGCGGCTCGTTTGAGCCACGGTGCGAGATGGCGTTCGGCCTCTCGGGTGGTGCCGGTGCCGGCGAGCGCGTTCTCGAGGGTCAACCCAGTCAGGTCACGGCGGATCCGCCATCGCAATTCGGCCTGGTCCACGATCGGGGACCTCGTGGTGGATCTGCTCCCGGAGAACCTGGAGGTGCCGAACAAGTCCGACCGTTGTCGCCGGTCGAGGGCGCACGCGTGGCGCAGGCGTCTTCCAGCTCGTGGATCTCGCGCGGGGTGGGCCGCCGGCCTCCGGCGAGATTGGAGATCAAGCGGTTGCCCAGGTCTTCGGCGCGGACAAAGGCGTCCCGGCCGTGCCGGTACCGCAAAGCGGCGGCGTTCTCCCAGTGGGCAGCGAGCTTCCGCTCCCGGCGTGCCAACACGGACGCGGACGAGAGGAAGCGTGTCCGGGCCTGGCGTGCACGCTCGAAAACCTCGCCGTCCATCCGGGCACGCCGCTCGGGATCACACTCGGCCAGCGGCATCAACGCCGCTCGCAGCTGCTGTGCGGCGGCGACGTACGCCTCAAGGGAGACCGGGTCGGTGCGCGTGCGTTTCACTGGGAGTGGGCCGTTCGTCGTAACTACTGCGCCGGGATGCGCCGCGGCCGGTGTGCAGCAAAGACCGCCACCGTTCCGACCACGGTGATATCGACGGTCTCGAATGCCGCCGACAGCGCGGTACGCAGGCCGCCGGGGTCGTCGGCACTGTTGTCGAAAGCCTTGATCGGTCCGTTGTAGAGGGCGCAGAGGGCGCGGCCGAAGAGGTTGTGCGCCACACCGGTCCCGAGGATGGTGGAGCCGAAGAACACCCCGTCATCGGCGACGACCTGGGCGATGTGCCCGAACGCTCTCCCCTTCTCCGGCCAGGTTCCGGGGACGCAGTGGAACACGAAGTTCGCTGCCACGGAATCGAATACACCCACGGTGGGGTCGATAGGGGCGAGGATGCTTCCGGTGTGGACCTCCGGGGTGATGTTCCGGTCGGCGAGCCTGCCGGCGGTCATCGCCATGGTGTTGGTGTTGAGGTCCATCAGCGTGATCTCGGGCGCCGCGGCCGGGTAGGTGGCCTGGTGGAGGTACCAGCCGGTGCCGGGGCCGATATCGAGGTGCCGGCCGCTCAGGTGGGTGTCGTAGTGGGTGAGGAGCCGTTCGCGGGGACAGCGCCAGGCGTAGGTGTTGCTCCACTTCAGGACGAAGGTGTCATACGCCGCCAGGACGGCGCGGCTGTACTTCTCGGCTCCGTCCTTCTCCGCCTGAGTGACCTCACCAGCTGCCATGTGTTTGATTCCTTTGATCGTTGATATGCGAAGCCGATTCCCCCGCAGCGGGGACGATCGTAACGGTCACGTCGCTCACGGTCTGGCCCCAGAGGGGAGGGTCATGCAGTTTCGCCAGTTCATGACACCTCTAGGTGTTCGCGGGAATACGGGGTGATCACTCGGCGCGGCGCCGGCGTGGTTTGGGGATGTCGGTGCGCGCTCCTTGCCCGGGCCTGTTGTTCGCCCACTCGACGATCTCCGAGCGCTTCCACAGTGGCGTGCGGCCGATCTTCTCCACCGGCGCCGGAGCTTGCCCGCGGGAGACGTACCCGCGGAACGTCGAGATGGAAAGCTCGGTACCGGTTTCCTCCTTGATCAGGTCAATGACCTGATCGGTGGTCAGCCGATGTGGGTTAGCCATGGTGAGAGTCCTTCCTTTCAGCACCCGCGATGTTCGGTGCGGTCCGGGAGTCGACCCGCCAAGCGCCGGCTCCGACGCTTCGACGCCAGTCCATGCGGGCCTTTCCGAAGTAGACCCTACAACGGCGTGCTGTAATGCCCGCGAGTGTGTCCCTGGGGTGCGATGGAGGACCATACATGCCGACAATACATCGATACATTGCAAAGTTTGGTCGGTTGGAGAACGCGTTGCGAGGCTCGCCAGCGGCCGGCCACTGCGGGTCGGAGTAATCAGAAGCCGCTGTTGACTCGGCACAGAGGGCCGCTTAGCAGGGAAGACGACACGTCCCCAACCATCACGCGTTCCTTCCGAATCGGAAGGAACCTCTCGCCTACGACAGCCCGCCCAGCCTTTCGGTGCCAGCGATTGATCGATACGGTCCGCACTGCACCGACTTCGGTCTACATCCGGCGAGTTCGGCCTAGATGCCGCCGTGAGGCGCAGCGTTTGCGCGCCGCGGCGACTCTGCAGTCAGCGGCCAAGTTTCGAAGCCAAAGCCGCGAGCACCGACTCGACGTCCAATGCCACAACGAGGGTTGCACCCGTCGCGCCAGCAGTCGGCGCCGCACCCCCGAACTCCGGGTTGCGGACGCCGACGACGCGGTACGCCTGCGGGTCCGTCAATCGCATCGAAAGGGAGTCAGCGTGCCGATCATTCCAGTCGGCCGCGCGAGAGATTGCGCGACGGATACCCCTCCGGGCAGCCTGATCGAAGCCGTCAGCCTCCACACGAACGGTGAAGACCTCATTTTTGAACTCGAATCCAGTGCCGGGCTGGATATCGACATCGAAGCTGGTCATAGGAAACTCCCCCTTTGCCGGGACTGAGCTGAAACCGCCTGGACCCGAGAGTCATCGGTTCAACCGGGATTAGCTACCATACATTGTAACATTGTAATGTTGCAACCTCGTGAGGCGTTCCGGACGCCAGGTTGCAGGCGAGTGGATGTGACCGGCGAGCGTGCACCTTGGGACGTGCCATATCCCCTGTTCAGCGGGTCGGATTAGATCCTGGTCCTCTACGGGGCTACGCCAGCGTCTAACCCATGGCGAAAATGGAGACGGCACCCTGTCGGCTCCAGGGGATGAGCAGCCGACTAGGGCACCGTCTCAGGTAGCTACCGCATCAAGGGGAGGTCCTAGCTACCGGCACAGAAGAACACGTAGCAATCCGTGCTCGCAACCCCTTGTATGAGCTGCACTCTCCTCGGGCACGAAACGTGCTTAGCGTCTTCCTTGAGCACATCCCGTCAGAGCTTGCGCGCAGAAATCTCCACACCAGCCTTTCGCAGCCGGTCGACCAGGACGTCGCCGAGCGCGGTGGCCGGGGTGAGAACGCCAGCCTCGTCGGGGAGCCGGTCCCGATCCAGCACAAGACTCAGCGCAGACTCGCCCAGCATGACCGCGGTCGCGCGATAGCCAGGATCGCCCTGCGCCTTCACACGTGACGTGTACCGAGCTCCGGTCGTGGTGGTTGTGTAGATGTTCATCGCGAAATAGCCATTTCTCTGCGTCTTTTCGCTGGGGCCGTCGCCGGGCGACGGGAGGATGCGATCGAGGACGTACCTGGTGGGCGGAACACTGAGGCCGAGCACGAGCCCGCCGAGCACCGCTGCGACGCCGCCCGCGAAAATGCGGGACAACCGCGAGTCACCCACGCTCATCACCTCGCGATACTTGAACTTCCGGCCATACGCCCAGCCACGGAGCGCGTTGCTGCGCCGGACGACGCGCGTGTTGTACGAAGCCATGACGAAAGGCGCCTTCCACCCGCGCGCCTCCGGGGCGATACCCGCGCCGTCCACGAGGGCCACGTCCGACTGTCGGCCGAGGTCGGGCTCTTTCGTTCGGTCGGGGCTGAGTGAATACGGCGAAGCGGCGAGGCGGCGCAGTGTCGCATCCTTGCGAGACACGTCGATCTGGGTGCGCAGCGAGTCGATCGTCCCGCCGCTGACTCCGCCGCTCAGCGACGCCACCAGTGTCGTGTCCGTGAGTTCCCCGGCGCCGTCTGCCTCGACGGTCTGGTGCAACACGTGCACACCCAGGTCAGAGGGAATCGAGTCGTAGCCGCAGGAGTGCACGATCCGGACACCGTTGGCGCGGGCTTTTTCGTGGTGAGCGTCGATGCTCTCGCGGACGAACAACACTTCCCCGGTCAGGTCTACATAGTCGGTACCGGCCGCGACGCAGGCCGCCACGATTTCGGCGCCGTACTTCGCGTACGGCCCCACGGTGGTCGCGACAACCTTTGTGCGGGAGGCAAGCTCGGCGAGCGCGACGGCGTCGTCGGCATCGGCGATGACGATCTGCCAGTCGGCGACCCGGGCCCCGAGCACCGACCGCGTTGCCTCGAGTTTCGCTTGGGACCGTCCAGCGAGACCGATCCGGATGCCGTCCGGGGAGTTCCGCGCGAGATAGTCGGCGAGAAGCCGCCCGACGAACCCAGTGGCACCGTAGATGACGAGATCTAGTTCACGTCCGCTGTCAGTCATGCGCGCGAGCATACAAGTGGAGCGGATCAGGCAGAAGAGGTAGATGTAACTCGAGAAATCAGATATCAAGTGGGTGCAGTGCGGCATCCCCGGACAGGTCGAAGGGGGACGTGTCATATCCCCAGTTCAGGACTCTTTTGGGCGCATCCCTGCGGGGTCACATTCGCCGATTCGACCCACAGCCAGAGGTCGAGTTGGCTACATCCGTTCGCCGAGCTGGCCGGCACACACACCTGAGCCAACTTGTGTACTGTCGGTCACTGACCGGGGAGAGAATCGCGCACCCAATTGCGGATGCTAGGTGCCGTTGCCTTCGAAACGCACCGACCTCGTCGCCCATAACTAATCGCGAATGCGGTGGTCGGTGCTTAGGTCAGGTCCTCGGTCGGGGCCGTCGCCGCATTGGCTTTGATCGAAGTAATCCCGTTCTGGGCCGCAGCCTTCGAGGTGTAGCCCTGGCTGGCCGCGATGATCTCGCCGTTCGCTGCCTTCAGGTGAAACCGGAACTGGCCGGCGGCGTCCTTGAACAGCTCGAACTTCGCAGTCATCGCCACTCCTCTGGATGAGTCCCCGGCGGTCGCGGACACGCTCACGGTAAGCCGAGCGAACACCCATCGGCGGCCGAATTCACGATTCCCTGCAGCTGCTCGATTCGCGCCCGCACTCGCTGCAGGTCTCCTTTTGACCATCCCGTTCCGGGACGAGCGTCGCCGGCAGCCGGACATGCGCTCGGCGCCGATCTCGTCCCGCTGGTGGTTCCTCATCCGGACCCTTCTATCGTCCAGTTTGCGATTCTTGGGAAGGCAGCTTCGAGTTCGTTGACCAGGTCCTTCCAATGCGGTCCGTACGCAAGCAGCGTGCCACGGATGGCGATGAATGCGGCGACTGCTGGGTCGGGGTCAAAGCCATAGATGAGCGCGTTCATTGCGCCGTATACGGGATCGACAGGCTGTCCATCGAAAACGGACACGATCTGAGTAGCCGGCACGTCGGGATCTCCGCCGGTCTTCGCCTGCACGGCCGCGGCGTAGATGTCCTTCGGTCGTTCCCACAGCCCGGCCTCAAGTACGGTGACACCGTTCGACACCCACTCGATGTGGAGAAGTCCGATTTTTGTCAGGGCGCGTCTCGGAAGCCACTGGGCGACCGACCGGAGTTCGTCGTCACTGAGGGCTAGAAGTTTCTCGGCAAGGAGTCGATCGACGTGTGCCACGTCCTTGAACTCGTTGAAATTCCGCAGTTGGACTCGTGACACACTTTTGCGGTTTACCAGGCGCTTGAGCTTCGGCCGTCCCAGCGGCCGCGGACTCGGTGTCTGCACCGGCTCCCGAGGAGTCGGGGTCAGTGCCGATGGAAGCTCAGGGTCGACCTCGCTCCAAGCGGTGTCGGTCTTCTTCAGTCGCACGAAACCCTGGACGCGAGGGACCGGCCACAGTTGCACCAAGTAGTCTTCGCTCGGCTCGGCTACGTCCATGTCCCAGTTCGCATCACGGCCTCGAGCGTGCACCCGGACCCGGTATCTACCTGGGTCGAGGACTGTCAGCTCGGTGAAATCTTCGACTGGTTCGCCCTGCAGGGTCATCACACACAATGCGGAGGCGCTGATAGTGCACTCAGCAACGTTCTCCCAATCCTCGAACAACGTGCTTTCAGGCTGGTCGCCAAGTACCTCAACGCCGATCGAGACCGGGCCATACGCGATACCGGTATGTACCGTCAGGAAGTCGCTACCTGCGTCGAAGAGACTGCATTCGACAGCGACAGCCAGGGTGTCTGCATGTCGCTCGCCGAGGGTGAATTGATGATGATCCGCCTCGACAGTGCTCCACTGCGTCATCATCCTGATGCTAGTCATCGACTTATGCGACATCTTGGTGATCGACTCGACCAGTGCTCCGGACGAGGATCCTTGTCCGGTGCCGATAGGCGTTGCTCTACCGGTCGTCTGGGTTGCGGAGGTCGGGATAGTTACTTAGAGCTTGCGCTCGATCCTCGGTTCCGGCCGCGTAGAACCGGGATATTAGTTGATCGAAATGCATTCCGGCGTCCGAGAGAACGTGCACGAGTTGGTCGCCGAGGACGATGTGGTCTCCGGCGCCACGGAGGCCAATGAAGATCTCCCACAGTCGAGTTCCCGGCGGAGGTGGTTCCTGTCGATGCTCAGCGTGAAAAGCTGCGGTGCGCTCGGAGGCCAGCGCGGGATCGAGGATCTGCCAGCGCCCGAGGGCTGTGAGGGTGTAGGCAAGGACTGGGTGCAGTGCGACGACGTACTTGTAAGCCCCTGCCTCATCCGCATAGATCTGTAAGACATTCTCGACAAGATCCCCGTCGTGGAACGGCGCCGGCGGGTCCGGCTCAACATCCCAGACGCTGCCGAAAGAGACCACGCGGCCTCCGACTGCGGGATAGTCGGTGACAGTGGATTCAACGAGGCACAGCATCGGGTGCGCGTAGAGCGCGGCCAAGCGCGCTTGGACCGCGAAAATATCGAGAACTACGCCGGCGGTGCGCCGGTCCATTGCGGCAAGAGTGTCATATCCGGCGATCGCGAGGACTGTGCCAGAGCTGGCGGGATCGCTGCCGTAATCGAACCTAGCGACGTCGGAAAGCACGTCATCGAGCGCGTCGAGGTTGCGGCCATAGTATGAGGGAAAGGACATCGTCTCCGCGAATGCGGTGTGCATGTCCCCGACGGACGTCCACGGATGGGCGTCGATGCGGTGTACGAGGTACCCGAGATCCGCCAGGCGGGTGCAACCGCTGTCGAGTTGGAACACCGTGTCATACCGGTACACGTTGCCGTTTTGCAGGAGACTCCAGTCGAAGCGTTGTCGCTGTTCGTTGAACAAATCGCGGTCGGTCGGATCGAACACACCTCTGTGCGCCATACCCTGAGCCTAAGTGGGTGCGCACCCTGACTAGGTCCGATCAGAGACCGCTCAACGATGGGGCAGCGATCATCGCCGCCCGGAAGCGGAACGGTAGCCGGACACCGGTCGCTCCGGCAACGGCGGCGCATGCACTCGCTACCTTGGTTACCGATTGACCGATGATTCTCGCGCTCGCGCGCAGTCTCCATTGGTGTCAGCCGTTCAACCTGGAGGTCGCCGTGCGCAATTCCCTCACTAGCGCCCCCCTGTGGTCTGCGGCCGCAACCGAACGCGCCGCTCTGGCCGATGACCTCGCTGGTCTTGACGAGGCGCAGTGGGCACAGCAGTCGTTGTGCGGACAGTGGGTGGTAGAGGAGGTCGTTGCTCACCTCACGGCGGCGGCGAGTATCGGTGCGCTTCGTTGGTTTGGCAGTGTCCTGGGGGCACGGTTCGACTTTGACCTGCACAACGACCGGCGTCTGGCCGAGTACCGAGGCGCGACCCCCGCCGAGACTCTCGAGTGGTTCCAGCGGGTCGTCACCAGTACGACGTCGGCGCCGGGTCCCACCGCGGCGTGGCTTGGTGAGGTGGTGGTGCATGCCCAGGACATCCGGCGGCCGCTCGGGTTCGCGCGCACGCCCGCCGTCGAGACGGTCACCAAGGTTGCCCGCTTCTACGCCGGGCGGGACTTCACCGTGGCCGGCCGCAGCACCATCGCAGGTCTTCGTCTCCAAGCGACCGACGGGCCCTTCACGACCGGAGCCGGCCCGATGGTCAGCGGCACGACCCTGGCGCTCACGATGGCCATGGCCGGTCGTGGTGCCTACTGTGACGACCTCACCGGGCCGGGCGTGACGACACTGCGGGACCGCTGCACAACCTGACTGCGCTTGAGAAGCGTCCGCTGACGGAACCACCAGCGGGACGAGATCGGCGCCGGGCGCATGTCCGGCTGCCGGCGACGCTCGTCCCGGAACAGGATCGATGACCGGTCGCCCCCATCCAGGATCCGTATCGGTTCGTTTGGTTACGCGCGGAGTGTGACGATCCGCGTGGCGTGGCGATCGGGTTGTGTCCATCGACGCCCGGCCAGGGGCGGCGGAATGTCGGTGGCACTGTGGGGCAGGATCTCGATGTCGTAGTGACCGATGGCGGGGCGTCCCAGGTTCTTCCATGCGGTGAGGTAGCCGGCGAGTTCACGCACCGCAGGACTATCGGGTCCGGTGGTGGCCATCAGGCGCCCCCAGGAGACGAGGGCGATGTTGCCCAGCTTGTCCGCGATGCCACAACCGGCATGCATCTGCGGGGTCTGCCGGGCGGTGTTGACCGCAATCCGCTCGAGGTGCGGCGCGTGGAGTGCGAGGAAGAAGTCGACGGCCCACGCCTGGCTGGGGTGACACCCGAGCCCGGTGTCGAGCAGCTGCTGCTCCTCGGCCAGTTGCAAGCGGTGCTCGGTGCCGCGGGGTCGATGAAGAGTGTCCCCGTCTGCGAGCATGAAGTTCGCGGCGGCGGTGAAAGTTCCGTACCAGTGACCCGGTTCGGTCCCTTTCCGGAGTCGACACAGGGGATGCGCTTCGCCGTGGCGAAGCGGCACAACGGCGACACCGTCCTCGGTGAGGCAGTCCCACCACTGCGACGGCACGGTCGCACACCCCACGGTCGCGATCAACCGGTCGAAGACACCGCGCAGCATCTCCGGATCGGCGCCGCCGTCGCCCGCACGGACCTGCACGTTGGTGATGCCGCCGGTCTCGAGCGCGGCGGCGGCCCGCGCAGCGACCTCAGGTTTCGAGTCGATGGTCACGACACTGCCGGTAGCGGTGACCAGGTGCGCGAGCAGGGCAGCGTTGTATCCCGTCGCCGTGCCGATCTCAAGGACACGGTCGCCGGGTGCAACGGACAGGGCGTGGAGCATCAGCAGCATTAGGGTGGGCGTCGTCGACGAACTCGACGGCATGCCGTTGGCGGCGGTCAGGGTGGCGAGTGCCTGGTCGCTGTAGATGGCGGCGGCCGCTTCGGCTGACAGGGGCTTGGAGGCGTCGATCCAGTCCGGCTTCCCCTGCGCCTGAAAGCGTTCGAGATAGGTCGCTCGGTCCACGGATCTGAATGCTTCGGCAATTCGCGGATCGAGTCCCGGGATGGAATCGAGGACATCGCGCACAAACGATGAGCGAACTTCCGCCGTGCCGTTTTCCGTCAAGTCAGTCCTCCTTCGACCCTCTCTGCCATGATGCCGCTCAGTCGGATTGCAATGTTGTCCCGTTTGCAGTTCCGCCCAGGATCCGCCAATGGGACGGGTCGCCACGTCGAAGGAACCCATCTGCCGCATTTCGCGGCTGTGATGGCGGCGGTGAGGCTAACGTCCTGACCATGCCTATCCGGGTCGGTGTCGCGTCTCTGGGCTGGTGTTCGGGTGTACGCCGCCGTCGATCTGCATCCACATCGGGAGAGTCATGTCGTGGCACATAGGGATGCTTCCACCGGAAACACCCGACCTCGGCGCCATCGCGCACGGACCCACTGTCCTGGCGCGCAGCCCGGGCTTGCAGGTCGGGCTCCGCACGATCATCGCCTACAAGGGTGGGCTCGAAATCGCGGTGATGGTCATCGCGACCGGCGCACATGCCGACGTCGCCGAACGCCAGTACATGGCGCCGGCCGAGATCGACCCCGTCACCGGGCGCCCGAACCCCCACCCGGTCCTGGGGGTGGCCTTCCGGTTCAGCGCCGCCGACGACTCCACCGAGCAACCACTTCCCCGCCGCAGTACCGCCGCAAGGTCGAAGCCTGGCGTGTTCCGACGCGAATTCTTGTACACCACCAGTGAGCTTCCGAGCTCGAACGTTGTCCGGTATCTCGTTGCGTGGCCGCAAGTCGGGCTCTCGCCTACCACAGTCGAACTCACGCTCCCCGACCCGAATGATCTGCGTCGTCACATCATCCCCATGCCGAACTGAGCGGGTCATCTGGGGAGGTCGGGTTCTGTCAGGACGAGCGTGCCCGGAGGGGACTGCAACTGCAGGTCGAGTAGTTCGGCGACGACCCTGTAGCGTCCAGCCGCAAGCTCCTCGATGTCCGATCCCAGGTTGACCTGCAGGGACATGCGGCCGCACGGCGCGAGATCGGGCAGTGGAGGTGCGTGGGCGAGAAGCATCACGCCGGTTCCCAGCCGTTCGCCGTCCGGTCCGAGCACCCACCCGCGGACGGTCATGTGATCGCCGACGTCGTTCGTCCAAACGTGGTCGGCGGTATTGAGTACATCGATCGACAATTCGGGCACTGTGCCAACCGTGGCGGTTTGCTCGGCTGGCCACCGCAGTTCCAGGCCCGCCCGCCGGGCCGCGCAGGGCCGCCGCACCGGGACCGGGCCGGGATCGGTGCTGACGGTCCAGGCCTCTCCGATCCAGTGCAGGAACACCAATACCCACGCACTTCGCTGGTGGGGGTGCGGCGCGGCGAAGACGTCTCGCGGGTTGTCGATGAACTCCCAACTGGGGAAGATCGGTCGCCAACCCTGACGGGGCAGATCGAGCAGGTCATCAGGAGAGCGCAGGGTGAGCTTGCGGCCACCGATCAAGTCCCACAGCGACGAACCGGGCCCCTCGAGCGCCGCCGGGTCG
Organism: Rhodococcus sp. IEGM 1307; assembly: GCF_030056915.1. Lineage (NCBI taxonomy): Bacteria > Bacillati > Actinomycetota > Actinomycetes > Mycobacteriales > Nocardiaceae > Rhodococcus > Rhodococcus sp. IEGM 1307. The sequence goes on along the minus strand of NZ_JASHKW010000030.1, from coordinate 18,398 downwards.
ACTTCGAGAGAGCCAAGCCGAACCAGCCCCGGGTCTGACCGGTTCTCCTCGGAATCCGACCTCGTCATCATCGAATTCTCTCGCACTTACGAACCACTTGTCCGCAAGACGCCCACCGGCGACCCCGCGTTACCGATGACGGATCCCTATTCGGGGACGAGTGGGGGACTCGACGTTCGGACGAACCGTCCCTGTCATCGTTCGGCTTACGGTATCGGGAGGACGGTATGAACATGAGAGGTTGTTGGCATGCAGGGACACAGCAAGGAACTCCAGGCCGCTGCTGCCCGCTTTGCGGAGGCACTTCCCATCACTTCGGAACTCGCTGCGATAGCAGACGAGGTGCTCACTGAGATCCAGGCTGAGATCGACGCTACTGACGCTGAGATCGAAAAGTTCGGCCGCGAACAGCCGCTCACAGAGCCTGGAACCGAGATGGCGATCGCGTTCCGACGCGGAGCCCACCGGGCACTTCTTGCGGATCGCAGTCGATGGCGGAAGATCGTCAACACTCTTCGCGAGATTCCAGACCGGCCCATTGATCCAAGCGGTACTGCGTACATCGCGGGGAACCGAGGGAACGGTCCGAATGGGGACCGCACGACCTGATCTCTCGCTCATCGATCGATGACCGGTCACCGATCAGCCAATGACGCACCAGCCACGTGCACAATCCTCAGTATGACGACTGCGAGCTCGCGAGACGGTCAACAGCCAGCGCTGAGCAAGCCGCCCGGATTGCTCGTGTTGTCGATGACTGTGCTGCCGCTAGTAGGCCTACTCGGAATGCGGTACGACAAGCCCCGAGCTCTGTCCGGAATGACCATCGCCGACGAACTTCTTGTCGGCACTCTGCTGACTCTTGCACTCGCTGTCTCCGGACTTGTGTGGATGATCCGGACGCTTCATGTCGTCGGCCAGGATCAGCGATGGTCGTGGTGGATTGTCGTATCGCCCATCGCCGTGGCACTCGCCCTATTGGTGTACGTAGTGGTTCCCGCTTAGCGATCGCTGATCGGTCCCGGATCCTGGTCCGGCAGCTCGAAGAAGCTCGAGGTCTCATGCCCGCTTCGTTTCGTCGGCGAACACTAGCTGGCCGGTAAATCGATCTTTGTACTGGTACAGGATCGCGTCGGCTGACTTGCTCGGCCAGAGTTGCACGAGCAGCTGTACTGCTGGTTGCTTCTCCGGGGGTGCCACCGAGTCCCAGTACTCGGTGCGCCCGATCGCGGCGACCCGGACCCGGTACGAACCGGGGCCGTGAGGGGTAACGCTGTCGAGCCCGCCCATTGGGGGTCCGTCAAGCAGCGATGTCAGAACCAGATCGTCGGTACTCGCAGTGAAGGACATCTCGGCGATGTCCTCCCAGCGTGCGCGGAACTGGTCATCAACCGGTGGCGGTGGCACGGCCCAGGCTTGCGTCGTCACCGAGATCAGGCCCGTTTGACCGGCGTGAATCGCGACGCGATCACTTTCTGTCGCGAGCAGCCATGGTTCGGGCATTGCTGCGCCGAGCGGTCGGACATCGTCAACGTCCTGGATGAACAGCAAGTTGTAGTCGGCACGAATCGTGACCGTCGCTTCCTGCATGCCGCCGGGCGCCGAGGTTGTGGACATGGATAGATCATCCGCGAAGTACATGCGCGCTGCACGATCGATGATCGGACCGATCAGGGATCCGCATACGGAACAGGTCACCGTTGGCCTGGTGGCGTCTGCCACCATGACCAGATGTACGAGTGCCCGGCACGGGACACTCGCCTGCGGGTTCCTATCCTGCTGTGTCCCAGAAGACCCGGGGATTGCCGTCGGCATCCGTGCCTACGAGGTTGGCGGGGTGGATCCCGCCGGACGTGATGAATTCGGTCAGCAGATGCTCCATCCCGGGTGGAGCGTTGACCTCACCATGTGAGTACAGCGCGATCACAATGCCAGCCTTCGAGGCGGGCACGTGCTCGATGCCGTAGACGGCATTAGGCGCGAACTCGATGTGGATCTCCAGAGAGTTCTCGTCGAGCCGACCGATCCCGGTGACCCTGAAGCGATAGAGCTCCGGTTCGCTCGCTGCCTCGATTTCAGAGACACCAAACGCAGTCCACAATCTGTTTTTCCACAGCATGAAGAGCCGATCGAGCTCGGTACGATCGGGAACACTCATCGTCGTGACTCTCCCGGTAGTGACGTCGTCGGGCAAGAGGAAGAGGATCCTTTGCCCGAACCTGCTTCGGACGAAGTGGCGTCTCAGCGCGTGCCGGCGGCAGTCGACCGTCGTTCCGCAAGCGGATCGCTAATCGGACTCCACTTCCGCCGAGTCTCGGCCCGGTGGCGCGGACTACAAGGCGGCCAATGGGAAAAGGCAGGCTGAGCGCGGGAGAGCCTGACACCAGGAAATCGCGAAGATGCTTTCGTCGCCTACAGAACCGTGACATTGCTGCCGCGCCGCAGGATAATACCGAATAGTTGGTCTAGTTCCTTCCTCTCACGACTCGAAACGAATGACGGCGGGATTAAAATGGGAAACGAATTTGATGACCTCGAAAAGATCGCTGGCGAGGTCCCATATGTCGAGTATATCTTCAAGGCATACAAAATATTCTCGGCAGTGTATGACTTCGGAAAGCAGTCCGAAGAACAAAAGGCGATCGAGAAACTTGGCGAGGAAATTGAAACACTCAAGGCGCAAATGGCGAGCATAAACGACCGCGTAAACGAATTAACCCAAAAATTCGCGCAGGAACAGAATAAGAGTCGCTTTAACCGAATCAACTTTATCCATGGAATTGCCGTAACAGATCTCGCCTTCCAGCTGACCCAAGAGCCTGACACGAATGAACTTGCGATTATTGCGAACCGAGCGGCACTGGTGATTTCCGCTATCCTCATCGAGGATGAAGATATATGGCTTTGGAGCGATACGAGGAAGAAGCTATCACCTAATGGGCAAGACGAGTACTCCTTGATTCCGCCGCAATTTATGCTGCTCCCGTTGGGTGTACTTGCATGGGCAGTTGCGGTGTTCGCCACATCAGTCACCCGGCACATCTCAGAAGCGCCTACCTCGCGGCCGTCATACACCGTTAGGCTTAAGAAATTCCGCGACGCACTGAGTATTCGCGATGACTGGTCTGATCCTGTGGATAGCCCGAAAACACTCCCAGAGAAGGTACGCGCAGGGATCACAGTTGTGCCAAAACCTGTGGATGATTGGGCCGTAAATGGACACTGCCGATTCGCATTGGAGTGCATCAATCGAATCGATCGAACAGTCACCGTTGTGGGAAACGGGGTCGATATATACTTGGAGGGTCCCCACCCGTACCAATTGTGCATGGCGCCCGCAAATCTTGGAATTAACGAGGAATACGCGATTGAAGCCGACTACCAGCCTATTCAACTTATCGAAATGCTTCGAGACACAATGGTCCGGTTATTAACCCGAGGCACCTTGGCGGATCCCCCACCTGATCCACCATTCCCTGGTGAAACCGCACTTAGCCCCACGGTCTACGCCGTTAGACCAAATGGCGACATGGTGAGATATGAGTGTCGGCTGACCACTCATTTGCGTGGGACTGACGGAAGTATTCCGACATGGAAAACAACGAACAAAGTGGTCGGCCGACAATGGAATTCATTCTGGCGGATTGCTGCGGCTACACAAGATGTATTCTTTGCGGTCAGGGACGACAACACCATTCTCTGGTATCGCCACAACGACCCGGTTAATGATGGGAGCGACTGGTCGGGACCGGAGGATGTGTCACTGCCCGCAATCGACCAAATTGGAACATTCGTTGAGCACTGCTTTACATCAGGGGATCACGGTCTATACCAAATTGTGAAACAGATATATTCCGGCGGTGGACCAATCCAGGTAAATCAAACATTTCGGTTTCTACCGCACAATAACCTCGCCACAGGAACTGGAGGCTTTGGTAAGAGAATTCTTCTCGACTCCTCCTGGGGTGACTACGAATCCGTGTTTGGTGGCGGACCAAACGGGGCCGGAACCATACTCTATGCATTAAGTGAAAATGGGGAATTATTCTGGCACCAATGGGATTTGGACCCGTTCAAACTCATGGGACCGCGGATGATTGCATCCGGGTTTGAGAAGTACCGTGAAGTTTTCAGTACCGGATACGGCATGATTTTTGGGATACATCCCAATGGGAGTATGGACGCATGGTACCTCGAAAATTGGAGGGATCCGGAGCGGTCGCACATTGAGATTGCGCTTGGTTTTAAGGAGTACGGCAACTGGAAGGGCCCTGTGCGCCTTGGTCCACTGAACTGGAATGGGTTCGGTCATATTATTCCGAATTTCGGAACTAGCACTACCTCAGATCTCTGATGCGTGCAGTAGGAAGCTAGCGGCATGATCGTCGGAGCGCTTGCCCATCGCGTCAAGCGCCGCCCAATGGCCCATGCCGAGAAACGTTATTTTCACCTGCGGGACGTCCTGCTCGACAGATTGATCGACGAACTGCCCGCGCTGCGAGGCACTCACACACTGTCCGAATCGCGAGCCTTCACCTGGCCCGGAAGCGGAACCACCAGCGGGACGAGATCGGCGCCGGGCGCATGTCCGGCTGCCGGCGACGCTCGTCCCGGAACAGGATCCCTAACCGGAGCAGCCACAATCTGTTTTCCAGTACCAGGCGCGGAGATCGTGGGATCCTACTGGTCATGTGGACTGCGGATAGCTTTCAACGCGACGTATCAGCAGGCACATGGGTGGACGAAAGCCTGAAGCGATTCGCCATAGACCATCGTGCCGGCCTCGTCGGTCAGGTGGTGCCGCCGGAATTCGATGCATACGCACGGATATTTCATCCTGCCCATCGGCGCACAGGTCCCTCCGCTGGGCAACGCGAGCCCATCACCTGGCACGCCGTCGCAGCGGCGAACGAGCGTACCGCGCATCCACTGATGGAATGGGAGTTCCTACTCCCTACACCCGCGGCCAGAAAAGGTCAGCCGGGCCTATGGGACGAAGCTCCGATTCCCGGTGAGCTCACTGGCCCGACAGCTGAAGCTCTCATCGGTGTACTTGCGAACTTCACGACCACACCCGACCAGTGCTGGTACGCCATATGGGAAGGAAGCACCCTGCTCGATGACGTCCGCGAGAACGCCGGCCTACTGCAAGCGGGCAATATGGCGATGTTTCTACTCACCGACTCAATCACCGCGGCTGGAACCCAATTCCGCAATCTTTTGTCGCCGAACCTCTGGTGGCCCGACGACCGCGCCTGGTGCGTGGCAACCGACATCGACCTCATGGCCAGCTACGTTGGCGCATCCACAGAGTGTGTCCACGCGATCACCAATTGTTCCGACCTGGAAGCACTCGAAGTGTCCGCCACGATGAGCGTCCAGTGGGACAGCGACACCATCAACCCGCGGCCGGATAACCGTTCCTGACCGCAATCTCACGGACACGAACATCGGCCGGTCCGAACGCTAACACTGCAAGCCGATCCTCAAACGGTGGCGGGCCCGAAACCACGCAGCGCGGGTTGCCAACATCTCGCCGTAGCGCAGCGCCGCGGTGCCGTGACTAGCCCCAGTACGGTGGCTCCTGCTCTGGGTCGTCGAGCACGGCGTCGATTCGTTGGTCGGCCACGATCTGATCTATTGCTTCCACGTCGGCGCCGATGGTTGCGAAGTGCGGATCGACATCGTTGGTCACGCACCAGGCGCGATCTGCTGGCCAAATGAATGCGGGGTCAGGTGAGTAACCGTACGGCCACCGCGCAGGGTCACTGCTGTTCCAGTCTGCATAGTCCGCGAGTGTGCCGCGGAACAGCCAATAGTCGCGGTTAGGGATCACGAAGTTGGGCGCGACGTGGATGGCAGTATCTTCCCATCCGTCCCACATGCAGAAGTAGCACTCATTCGGTGTAGTTGTGTATTGCGACAGGAGGTCCAGTGCGACGCCGACCTGCTCTTTCTCGGTCAGTTCCTTCTGGTCGAACTCGACCTCGTTCGTCTTCTGGCCGGGGAAACTCGGATCGGGTATGAACCTCACCCGCGCATACTTCGGAAATCCGAGCGGACCTCGCCCCGCTAGTCGATACCACGGAAGACCCTGCTTGATTAGCCAATCCGCGGCAGAGGACTCGTTGCACAGTTCAAAGCTCACCTGACCATTGTCTACCGCGACCCCCGATTCGACGTTCCAACAGGGGATCCCCTCGCGGGACGGGTCGGGGCCTTGACGTTCGGACGATCCGTCCCGGTCATCGTTCGGCTCGGCCATGCCGAGCGCGGATGGAACGCGTTGTCCGTTCATAAGGAGATACTCGGAAGATGGGTAAACGGTGGAACGTACTCGAACGGCCGACACTCGAATTGGCGGACCAGCTGCGATCGGCTGATCACTCCGAGCTCGCGGCCGGTCTGCGAAACGCCGTGCCGGCCAACCTCGATCAAGGTCCATCCGATGCCCACTTCCCGGAGCTCAGGGCCCGATTGATTCAAGTCGTCGACTCATCCAGTGTGGACGAGGAGCTACGACGGTCCGCACAGAAGCTGATCGCGGTCATCGACGATCTCCCAACGGCGATGGGCCGATGCGGAACGGTCCACATCACCTGGCAGGAAACGATCAACCCCCGGATCATCGATCCGGACCCGCACCACTACAGCGGTCACTGGAGCGGATCACTCGGCCGTCGCAGTCCGGGGGAATCCGAGGACGTGGTCTATCAGAACGACCCCCAGTTCGACGATCTCAGCGATGCCCTCGAGTGGGCTCGCCGCCGCTCGTCTCGGGTTTTCGTTCGCCCCGCCTGGGATCCGGGAACCACGTACTGGGCTGGTGACGATTCAGCAGGACATACATGGCCGCGGTTGGAGGAACCCTCGTGATCTCAGCACCAATCACCTGGTTACGACCCCATCATCGCCGAAGCAGCCTCCCGTTAGCCGAACGATGACCGGCACGTCCCAAAAGCCGGCCCATGTCCGGAACGAGCTGAGCTGCACCGGTCCCGATAGCCCCGTCCGGTGAAGGAATCCCGAATCGGGGCGGCGAACGGGACACCAGTTAGGTTTGCCCTGGATAGTTATGCGCTGTTTCGGGTTGTCTCTCATTCGACCATTTCTCATACACCGGGTCGTGAGACACACAGCAGCGAGGACAATCATCACGGTTCTGAGCTGCTGGTCCAACGTAGTGCTCGTTGACTTCGCGATCGGCCGCGGATGAAGCTGGATCCATGAAAAGTCTGCGGGGCAAGGTCGCTTTGGTGACTGGAGCATCGGGCGGAATCGGTACCGTTATCGCGAGGGCGCTGGCCGCGGAGGGGGTAAATGTTGCTGTATCCGGCCGACGCGAAGATGTCCTCGACCAGCTTGCGCAGGAGTTGCGAGGGATGGGCGTCGAGGCAGCCGCCGTACCCGCCGACCTCGGTGATCTCAGTCAAATCGCCGTCGTCGTCGAGCGGACCGAGGGCGTGCTCGGTCCCATCGATCTGCTCGTCAACAACGCTGGCATCGAGAACACCGCGTCGTTTGTCCAGCTCGCCCCCGACGAACTAACAGCAATGGTCGATCTCAATCTCACCGCCCCGATGTTGCTGACTCACCGTGTTCTACCAGCGATGCTCAGCCGCGGCGCCGGCCACGTGGTCTTCGTCAGCTCGCTTGCGGGGAAACGGGGTGTCGCTTACAACGAACCGTACAACGCAACGAAGGGTGGGCTCGTTCTGCTCACCCAGTCCCTACGGGCCGAGTACGCGAGCTCGCCTGTCGGCTTTTCGGTCGTGTGCCCAGGTTGGGTGGCAGATGACGGGATGTTCCAACGGGTCACCGATGCTGGTATGTCGGCACCCCGATTGCTCGGCAGAACCACGACCGAGCGGGTAGCGACCAAGGTCGTCAGTGCGATAAAGGGGGACCTACCCGAGGTGATCGTGAACAGCGTTCCGATACGAGGTGTTTTGGCGTTCGGCGAATTGGCTCCACGGCTCATCGAGCGCGTCGTTCCAGTGTTCGGAGCCGATAGGTTCTACCGCCGGGTCAGCGCCAGCCGCGGCAGACTGGCGCCATCGGATCGAGAGTGACCCGTGCGTCTCGGTGGACTCTGGCGAGCTATCTCTCTGTCCGTCGAATCCGGAACTGTCTCGGTATCGACCGATTTCGAGGCACTGATTGCCACCTCGCTCGCTTCTGTCGGCTAACGATCAGTGACTTTTGACTGGCGTTGAGAGCACGATGAAACAGACCGGTCGGAAAGATTCAAGTGCTGCGCGGGAGGTACTGCGATGCCGAAGGCGGATCTTGTACTCGAGGGCGGCGGCGTCAAAGGCATCGCCCTGGTGGGTGCGGTTGAGGTGCTCGAAGAACACGGGTACGAATTTGAGCGGGTGGCGGGGACCTCCGCCGGCGCAATCATCGGCGCTTTGGTCGCCGCTGGATGTCCGTCAGAAGAGATGGTCCAAATCATGCGGACCGTGGACTACCAAAGATTCAAGGATGGCGATCTCATCGACAGATTCGCTCTCGGCCGGGCACTGGGATTACTCGTAGAGCAGGGCATCTACGACGGGGAGTACCTCAAGACATGGCTGACTGACCAGCTGAGGGAACGGGGAAGTCTCACGTTCGGGGACCTTCCCTACAACGATGACGATCATCCGCTCCCACCCGAGAAGCAATTTCGCCTGGTCGTGATGGCCTCTGACATTAGTCAGGGTTGTCTGCGCCGATTGCCCTGGCAATACAACTACTACGGGCGCGATCGCGGGGCCCAGCACGTCCGGAGGCCGTGCGAGCATCGATGTCGATCCCGTTCTTCTACAAGCCGGTCCGGTGGGACACCGCGTCTGGCGAAAAATCGTGGCTCGTTGACGGCGGGCTTTTGTCGAACTTCCCCATCGACGTCTTCGATGCTCCTTCGGGCACTACACCGCGTTGGCCCACGATAGGGATCAAATTGTCGGCAAGGCCGGACGCGGCGCAAGGCACCATCAATACTGTCACTGGCTTGCGGACCATGGGATTGGCGATCCTGAATACTCTGACCGGGTTTTACGATCGAATGCATCTAGGTGACGCTTCTGTGGCAGATCGTACGATCTTCGTCGATACAGGCAGGGTCAAGTCGACAGACTTCGACCTCACGGAGGAGAACCAGGACATGCTCTACGAGAACGGTCGCGCCGCAGCGAAACTATTCTTGGATGGAGATGGGACTGATAAGCACACCGGCTGGAATTTCGAACACTATGTGGCTACCCACCGAAGCTGAGTCGGACAATTAATTCACCCTACTATAGCGCGAAGAATTGCAATGCTACTTTCCCGGTTTAATGCTTGCGATGAGATCTTTGACTGTGTTGGCGTTTTCTCGGTAGTTTGGATCCAGAGCTGAAAGCAGCACGATAACTGCCCACAGTAGGCAGGCGACAGTGATGTATGTGCCGATTTCGGCCGGTATTGAGACACCAAATGCCTTGGTGACGAACAATAGTGCTGCGATCGGTATCACTGCCACGAAAATCTGCCGAATTGCTTTCATTAGATGGTGTTGCCACCGAACTCTGGCCGACGTAATTGGCAACTTTTCGACCGCGTGAAGGTAGTGGTAGCGATGGGTAGCTATGGGTCCGATGATCGACAGTAGCTCGTGGTGGAGGTCGGCCTGAGTGGTCTCTTGTGGAAAAGCTACCCAAATCTTCAGCGTGCGAACGAATTCCGCGACCCGTCGGAAGTGATCCACCGACGCGTCGAGAGGGTCCCTACGATCTAAGCCGAGTGCGATCGGCAATATTGACTCGAAGTTGATTGCAATCTGCTCAAGAAGTTTTATGATTCTGCGACGACTTTGGATGTTTCGCGTAACTGCCGGCGTTAATGTCGTAATTTCCCACGTTTTGAGAAATATGTCGAGATCGGGCGGGATATCAAAATAGGAACCAATGGCCGGAATTTGAACGATTAGAGAGTAAAAAATCATGATACCGAGCCAGCTGATAGTGGCAGCTGAAAAGATAACTAGGAAGCTTCCGAGTAACCCTCGCTCGTAAGCGTCGGGGGAGGCCGCTATTACCCCAATCATAATTGGAAGCATTACTGGTGCTAAAAACAAGAGGCCTATTTGTTGCCTATAGCGACGCCTGAACGCAGCGTTGGAAGAGACGAAAAGGCAATGTCGTATTCGTGAGACTGCTCGTTCTCCGTATTCCGAATTCAATTGATCCTGGTATGGTAATATTTCTAGATACCTTGATGCGACGACCCGCCGGAGTGCGAATAATCTCAATTTTTTAAAAGACTTGAGCCGGAACAGGTTTTTATACAATTCGATCTGCGACAAGAGCTCGTGTGCGAATGGCCTGCTGGCCGAGGATGCGGCCGTCGTGATGTCCTCGGTGGGCCTTGATTCTCCCCTCATATAAGTAAGCATGCGCTCTCCATCTGGTCGGTTGGGGGTGTTTGTGCGTGGATGGGCGAATCGCGACTGGTCGCCGGTGCTCGATGGGTGTGCGCTTGGGGACGGGGAGGCGCGGGCGAGGGTCGTCGCAGAACTACGCTGCGCGGCAGGTGGTGGTTCAGTAACGGCCGTTACTGAGACGACCACGGGTGAGACACCGGTCGGATTCGAGGGTGACGAGCCTCAGCATCGGCCCTGAGTGTGCGACGGCTGCTCGGCAGGCGTCCCGCCGCCGAATCGACTGTCAGTTTCAGAAGGCGACTGCACGCGTTCACTACTCGACTGCACACCTCCAGGAAGCGCTTCGGACCGGGAGCGCTGTGCCGGTACCTGTTGCGGTGGTTCGGTTCTCGGAGCTTCGCCGTAGCCGGCGCCGAACAGGATGAAGATCCCCGACCAGTTCGGACAACTGTTGTTTGTTGTGGGCGAGTGTTGTTTGCATGTTGGCGAGCGTGCGGGTGCCGTCACGTATTTGTTCGACTATTGATGTGATATCTGTTCGACGACCCACGCGGCGATCTGCGCGCGTGAGGTGAAGCCGAGTTTGGCTAGGATGTGTTCCACGTGGCCTTGAGCGGTGCGTTGCGAGATCACCAGCTTGGCGGCAATCTCTCTGTTGGTCATGCCCTGCGCGACCAGGTCGGCGACCTGCTGCTCTCGCCGGGTCAACGCGGGCGCGGCGCTGTCGGAGGCCTTGTCGGGCGGCTGCTCGCCCAAGGCGTACGCAGTGGCGTCCTCGAAGGTGGCTGCTGCACCGTGGCGGATCTCGCTGTCGAACACCCGAGCACCCAGCGATTTGCGCACCTGTCGCTCTGCTTCGTGTTGGTACGAAGCCATGTCGGGGAAACTGACAGTCGGGCTGCCCATCGTTTCGCGCAGGGTCGCCGCCGCTCCCATCAGGACGGCAGCCCGTCGGGGTTGATGCATGTCTGCGGCGATCCACGCGAGGGTCTGCATACACCAGGCCGTGCCGCGGAGGTCACCGGTCAGACGGTTCAGACGTAGTCCCTGGCGAACTGACTCGGCGCCCGTCGATGCAGCACCTTGTTGCCATGTCACCAGCCCGTTGACCCAAAGGGAGTATGACCGGAAGATGCATTCGCCCAACGGCTCGGCGAGCGCGAGGACCTGCTGATGTAACGGCGAGACCCTCGTTGGCTCGTCGTGTAGGGCGCAACTGAGTGCCAGGCCGACGAGACTGGCGAGATGGCGGTGCAGGTCGCCCTGGGTGCGGGATTCTGCAGAGGAGGTCTCGAAGTGCTCGATCGCGCGGGTGAGGTCGCCACTGTAGAGCGCCACGAAGGCGGCGGTGAAACTTCGCAACAGATCGATTTCGGGTACACCGATGCTGGTTGTGATCGCATCCAGGTCGGCGAGGGCGGCCGTGGCCGAGGGGAGGTCGCCTTGTAATGCCGCCAGCATGCTGGCGGTATGCAACGCGAGGGCTTGTTCTTCGGTCGGCTGGGAACCGTGATGGTCCAACAACCGCTCCAGCCAGTGTCGGCCCTCACCGAAGATGCCCCGACAATTCCAGAACGACCCCAGGGCGTTCGCGATTCGCAGACCGATATTCGTGGGGTCGGGGTTGTTCAGACAGAATTCCATGGCCTCTCGGAGATTGGGTTGCTCGCGGTCGAGCCGGGCAATCCAAGCGGGCTGTTGCGGGCTGATCCACTCCCTCCACGCCCTTGCGGACAGCGACATGTACCAATTGACATGTCGACGGCGCAGTTCATCCGACTCTCCAGATTCCCGGAGTCGTTCCCGACCGTACTCGCGGAGCGTCTCGAGCAGTCGGTAGCGCACCGCACGGCCCGACTCCTCCCGTATCAGCACCGACTTGTCTACCAGTCCGGTCAGCACGTCAACGAGGGTTACCGATCCCAGGTCGTCGCCACCACAGATGCCCTCCGCTGCATCGAGTTCGAAGCTGTCGGCGAACACCGACAACCACGCCCATGCCTGTTGCTCCTGCTCCGTGCACAGGTCATAGCTCCAGTCGATGCACCACCGCAGGCTTTGCTGCCGCGTCGGCGCGTCCCGGTGGCCGCGGGTCAACAACGTGTACCGGTCGATCAACCGTTGCAAGATCTGTTCGGGCGACATCGCCCTCAGCCGAGCGGCGGCCAATTCGATCGACAACGGTATCCCGTCGAGGCCGTGACAGATCCGTGCGACAGTTTCCTGGTTATCCTCGGTAAGTTCGAACGTAGGCACGGTCGCAGCGGCGCGTTCGGCGAACAATGTCACCGCGTCGTAACGAGGTAGCCCCTGCAGCGAGGTCCCGCGGTGGAGGTCGGGGACTGACAGTGGAGCAATTCTCAGCACCGCTTCCCCCCCGATGTCGAGCGGCTCGCGGCTCGTCGCCAGGATCCGAATCTCGGGACACGTTCGTAACAGTGTCTCGGCCAGTTTCGCTACGACGTCGACGACTTGTTCGCAGTTGTCGAGTACCAGGAGTGTCTGCCGGGGGGCTAAGTATCGCAGCAGCAGGTCCTTCATGGGCTGAGCGGAATGGTTCCGCAATCCCAACGTCGCGGCTAGGACGTCTGCCAACAACGACTCGTCGTGCAGTTTGTCCAATTCGACTAGCCAGACACCGTCGGCGAATCCCCGTTCGACGCTCGCGGCGGCCCGTAACGCGAGGCGCGTCTTGCCGACACCGCCGACCCCGGTCAATGTCACCAGTCGGGCGGCGGTCAGCAGCTGCTTCGCCTCGGCCAATTGGCTCCGACGACCGATGAAACTTGTCAGTTCCAAGGGGAGATTTCCGGGTGTGTTGCGAGCGCCGAGCGATGCTGGCGCACGCGACGCGGAGAATGACCGCTCCGCTTTGGGACGCTCGTCTCCTAGTGACACGCGCACGGCCATCTCTTCAACAGCGAATCCGTGGCGCAGCTGGGCGTTGCGGAGTTCTTCACCCAGCTCGGCCGCGGTGGGACGGTCCTCGGGTTCACCGGACATCGATCGTTGCACGACCGCGCTCACGTCGTCGGGGATGCCGTGTACACGTAAATCCGGAGCAGGGTCCGTGGTTATCCTCAAGAACTGCGCGAAGACCTGTTCCCCGCTGCGGCGTTCGAATGCTGCGTGCCCGGTGATGACTGCGAACAGGGTTGCGCCGAGTCCATACACATCCGCCGCGGGACTCGGCGGCTGTCCGGCGAGGACTTCGGGGGCAGTGTATGCCGGGGAACCTGTCACAACGCCGGTTGCGGTGACGAAACCACCGGAAATGTGCGCGATGCCGAAATCCGTCAGCGCCGGCTCACCGTAGTCCGTGATCAGGATGTTTGCTGGTTTAACGTCGCGATGCATGATCTGCAGCCGATGTGCTGTCTCCAACGCCCCCGCTAACTTCACCCCCAGTCGCAGCGCCTCCTCCAACGGCAACGGACCGTGGCGCCGAACCCAAGCATCTATCGAGTCCCCCGGGTAGTACTGCATCACGATGAAAGGGCGACCGCTGTCAGTGGCGCCGACCTGCAAAGCAGTCACTATGTTGGGGTGACCAGTGAGCCGACCCATCGCCCGCTGTTCCCGAAGGAACCGCTCCCGATTCTCCTCATCGAGGACCGCGGTCGAGACCTTTACCGCCACGGCTCGATCCAGAGCATGCTGAGTGCACCGGAAGACAATTCCGAACCCGCCCCGTCCGATCTCCTGCGGGTCATCGAAGCCAGCCGCTTCCAGTTCCGCCGGCACCGTGATAGCCATATCGCGCCGGGTGTTGCCCGGATCATCATCGATCATCGACTACCAGCGTTTCTTCTGAAAACTATGACCACCCGCATGCTGCAATCCGACGTCCGCATACAGGCCAGAAACTGTTCCGAGATCCAATACTGCCACTGTCGTCAGCAAAAATGACAGAACCATATTGCCGGACACTGCGTGAGGAGACTGGTGTCTGCAATGGGGCGATCAGGGCAGTCGCTATCTATGGCACCGCCAAACGGACTATGGATAGTCCCACTCCGGAGCGGTCCCAACACCACATCGGCCACAGCAATCCCCGAGGCAACGACACGCCGGCCGCCACGGAAGCAATTTCGATCGTGCACCATCACACATATGCCGACGCCACCGGAATCGACGAAGAGCTCGCTGCGCTAAAAACTGCTGGATCGCGCCCGGACCAGGTGGCCCCAACTGGCCACGATCAACACCCGATTCCGCAGTACGTCGACGGCGTGCTGACCGACGGGACAGTGATCCCGTTGATGCGACTGCGGCAGGCACTCCTATGACCATGGAGTCACCGCCCACGTCTCCCACCGTCGCACAACTACTCGCGAGTGGCGTGCTCAACGAGACAGAAGTCGTGGGTGGCCGGCACGGCCTCGGTCGGCGAGTCAGATCGGTAAGTGCCTGCACAACGCTGTCCCGCTTGTCTTCCCTTGCCCCGGACACTGTGGCGGTTTTCGGGCCAGAGGACTCGAACATCGAGGATCTCGACGCTGAAACCGCGATCCGAATCGCCACCGGTGTGGGTCTTGTTGGCCTCATTTTCATCAGCGAGGCACCCAGGCATGCGCTAGTGACAACCCGACGGCTGGCTGACAAGCTCGGCATCCCGGTTGTCGTTGGCAAATCGCTGTCAGTAGGCGACGTGGTGGAGCGGCTCGACTACATGGCGCGCTTTCCTGAACTCGGAATTGCTCGGGCTCTGCAGGAGTTCATTCGTCGACTCCCACTCGTAGGGCATTCCCCGGAACGGCTCCTAGGCGCACTCTCTGACCAGCTCTCCTGCGCGGTCTCCGTTGTCGATGCTTATGGCAGCCACGTTCGTGGCAGCACAGAAACTGGCGTTACGTCACCTCAGATCTTGGATCATCTGCAAAGCCCCCGGCCCTCGGGCCGCTCTATGGAAGGTCCAGGCGGAGCGACACTTGTCGTAGAACCTGTGGCTATATCCCGTGACGGACCAGCCAATCTTTGGCTTATTGCCACCCTTACTTCGAGCACGGAGGACCGGATCGATCTTGCCCGGCACCTTCTGGCGGTCTCCGCATGGCCACTCGCAACGGAGCTGCTTCAACGTTCCCTGACAGCCGAGCGTGAAGGTCGCCAACGTTCGATGCTTCTGACTGAAGTCGTCGAGCACTCCTCTGCCCCACCTCGGCAAACTGTGGAACGAGCCACAGCGCTAGGTTGGCGTCTGTCCGGATGGCATACCGCGATCTCGATCGCCAGTCGAGACAGTGGCGCCGACGCGAGGGGCAACCTCGCCGCCAGGGTCATTGAGGACGGACTCAAACTTCACGGACTCGTCGCCGATCTCGTTGAACGGCCCGAAGGATGGGTCTTCTGGACAACAACTGAAGTAGAGCCGATGGCCGAAGACAGTGGAAAAATCGTACGCCGCGTGCGAGATGCACTCGAGTGGGTGGCCAGCGAGGTTCCGTCCGCTTCACTGGCCGCTGGAGTTGGCTTGCCGTTCGAAGGTGCAGACGGAATCCGCGCATCAATCCAAGAGGCCGAGTCCGCGTGCCTTCTGGCCCGGACCCGATCAGACACTGTTGCAGTCGAGCACAGCGACGCTACCAGCGTCCGACGCCTACTCATCGGCTACTACTCCAACCGACCGTTACGCGATGTCGCTACCCATTTAATGGCCCCCTTACATAAAGCCGACACAAGTGGCGAACTGGCACGCACACTGACGGCTTTCCTCGACAACAATTCTTCTGCGACAGCAACAGCGAAAGTTCTCGACGTCCATCGAAACACCGTCCTCAACCGCCTCGATAAGATCACGGCCCTACTCGAGCTCGACTTCTCCGATCCTGAGGATCGGTTAGCCGCCCAACTCGCAGTCCACCTCGCCGAACTCGATTGAAGGGAGGGTCCGATGTCCGTGGCCATGAGAAAGTACCCACTGGTGGCCAGGTCGAGGTCCCCACTGGTGGCCAGATAAAAGTCCCCACCCCGTGTTCGTCGTGTCGATCAGGAACTTGTGGCCCGAGCGGTGACGGTGAAGGTGCCAACCACACACCGCACCACCCGGGGAGTTCCATTGAAGTCTGCGAGGGACCGTATGGACATCATTTCCGCCTACCGAGAAGTCGGGTCGTACCGGGGAGCCGCCGAGCTCTGCGGCACCACCCACAAGACCGTCAAACGAATCGTCGAGCAGTTCGAGGCCGGTGACACCCCGCGACCGCGAGCTGAACGCGCCCGCAACTACGACGCGGTGTCCGAACTCGTCACCCAACGAGTGGAGAAATCCCAGGGCCGCATCTCCGCGAAACGGTTGCTCCCGATCGCACGGACCGCCGGATACGAGGGGTCGGACCGCAACTTCCGCCGCCTCGTCTCGGATGCGAAAGCGCAGTGGCGCAACGAACATCATCGCGGACGCCGCCCCGCGGTGTGGACACCCGGCGAATACCTGGTCATTGACTGGGCTACCGTCGGCGGCCTGCACCTGTTCTGCGCTGTGTTGGCGTATTCGCGGTGGCGGTTCGCCGCCTTCGCCACCGACGAGCGTGCCACGACCACGCTGGCGTTGATCGCCGAAGCGCTCGGCGCGATCGGTGGCGTCCCGGAGAAGGTGCTGGCGGACCGGATGGGCTGCATCAAGGGTGGGGTCGTGGCGAACGTGGTGATCCCCACCCCGGACTACATCCGCTTCGCCACCCACTACGGCTTCGCCCCCGACTTCTGCCACGCCAACGACCCGCAGTCGAAGGGCATCGTGGAGAACCTCGTCGGCTACGCCCAGCGTGACCTGGCCGTCCCGCTGTTCACCGAGGCCGCGATCGTCGGCACCACGGTCGATGTCCGTACCGCGAACGTCGCCGCCCGCACCTGGTGCGCCGAGGCCAACGCCCGGATGCACACTGAGATCTGCGCGATTCCTGATGAACGACTGCGCGACGAGCGGGAACTGTTGCACCCATTGCCGTCTCTGCGGTTGCAGATGGGGCCGGCGCCGGTGACCCGCAAAGTGGACCGGCTCTCGTGTGTGCGGTTCGCGTCCGCCCGGTACTCGGTCCCGACCCGGCTGATCGGGTCCTCCGTGCGGCTGGTTCAGTCCGACGATGCCCTGGTGATCGTCGAACCGGCGACCGGGCAGGTGGTCGCCGAACACGACCTCACCGCACCGGGAACCGCGTCGGTGCACGATGAGCACTACGACGGACCCCGCCCGGCCCCGAACCGGGCACCTAGGCCGAGAACGACTGTCGAGCAGCAATTCTGCGCTCTCGGTGCGAGCGCCGAAGCGTTCCTGGTCGGTGCCGCCGCGATCGGCAACACCCGCCTGGGACCCGAACTCGAGGTGCTGCTGGCGTTGGGCGCCGCGCACGGCACCGAGGCGTTGGTGGCGGCGTTGACCCGGGCGGTGGCATTCCGACGCTTCCGAGCGGCCGATGTTCGCTCGATCCTCGCTGCCGGAGCCGGAACTCCGCATCCCAGGCCGGCCGGGGATGCGTTGATTCTGGATCTTCCGACGGCGCCGACCCGATCGCTCGACGACTATGCGATCGGCCCGCGCACGGACGGGAGCGCCGGCTCATGACCGAAACAGCGACCACCGCAGAAGGGCCGGTCACCCCTGCTCCACCGCCCGTGGTTCCGGTGCTGGCGGCGGACCTCGATGCCGGGTTGCGTCGACTCAAACTCGCCGCGATCCGTCGCACCGCACCCGAAGTCCTCCTGACCGCGAAGACCCAGCGCTGGACCCCGGAAGAGGTGCTGCGAACCCTCGTCGAGGCGGAGATCGCCGCCCGGGACGCCTCGAACATCGTGAACCGGCTCAAGGTCGCCGCGTTCCCGGTCACGAAGACGTTGGAGTCGTTCGACGTCGCGGCGTCATCGATTCAGCCCAAGGTGTTCGACTACCTGACTAGCTTGGAATGGGTTCGAGCGCAGTCGAATCTGATGATCATCGGACCAGCCGTTATCGTCGGTTTGAGCTGAGAAGCCTTTCGTTTGCGCTGGTCATGAC
>NZ_JASHKW010000002.1:0-524243 GCF_030056915.1 Rhodococcus sp. IEGM 1307 | reverse complement strand
CCGTGTTCGGGCACGCCAAACACAACCTCGGATTCCGCCGCTTCACCAGCCGCGGACTCGACCGCGCCCGCAGCGAATGGGCGTTCCACGCCGCCGTGCACAACCTCGGCAAGATCCTCACCCACCTGACCGGCGGCACCCCGCTCCCGGCCACCCCCTGACCCGGCGGGGGCCACCCCCGCACCGGCACCCACCTCGGCACGAGACACCCGCACCCGGACCGCCCTCACTCAATTCCGCAACAGCCCCCCGGACGTTGACAAGTACTCACGGGGTGAAGAGGTGATTCCGGTCGAGCGTGGACCCCGGCGTGCGACGGCCACCCCACCCGATCACGGCGCGGTAGGCGCCGAGCGCCCCGGACGCGGCCAAACCCTCGGCGTCGGTGTGCGTCGAGTCCTCGGGAACCGGGGTGTCGAACGGCGCGACGTACAGCGCGTCGGTCGGACAGTTCGCCTCACACATGAAGCATGTCTGACAGTCCTCCTGATGCGCGACGACGGGAACCCCGTCCGTGCCGCGGCGGAAGACGTCCGTCGGGCAGACCTTGATGCAGATGTCGCACTGCACGCAGCGGTCGGCGACGACGACCTCGATCACGACGCGACCGTCCGGGCCTCGGCGGTGCCGTGTTCCGGACGCACCCACACCTCGCCCAGCCCGCCCGACAGCAGTCGACGGGTCTGCGCCGGGTCGGTGTCCGGCAGGTCGGTGCGCACGTGCATCCCCCGGGTCTCGGTCCGCGCCAGCGCGGAGTGCGTCGCCCACCGCGCGACGGCGAGCATCGCGGCGGCCGAACGTGCCTGCAGCAGCTCCCGTTCGGTGCCGCCGAGCAGATCGGCGGCGCCCGACCAGGCCTCGTCGAGGGCGGTCACGCTGTCCTGCAGGCTCGTTGCGCTGCGCCGGTAGCTGCGTCGCAGCGGCAGGGTGTGCTCCTGCACCAGTCCGACGATGGAGCGCGACGCCTGCCGGCGGGCGGACGGTCCGCGCAGGCCTGCCGCGCCCGCGCCGCGCACCCCGTCGGGGGCAGGACGCGTCCGCGCGAACCGGGCGGCCCCCGCACCGGCCCATGTCCCCGAGGAGATGGCCCACGCCCCGTTGTGGCTGCCGCCTCCGCTGCGACCACCGGTGATGAGCTCCCGGGTGGCCGCGTCGCCCGCCACGAACAGGCCGGGAACGTCGCTGGCGCAGTCGGTGCCGGCGACCCGGATGCCACCGGTACCGCGCACCGTACCCTCCAATACGGCCCGCACGGGATACTTCTGCGTGAACGGGTCGATGCCTGCCTTGTCCAGCGGCAGAAAGTAATTCGGTTGCGACGTGCGCATGGCCGCGCGGATGTCGGGTCTGGCCCGGTCCAGTCGCGCGTACACGGGGCGGCCGGCGGCGAGGTGCGCCATCGCGGCGCCGCGTGCGGAGAAGCCGCCGTCGCCGAGTGTCCGACCGTCCGCGTCGTAGTAGGTGGCGAACTGCATCATCAAACCCTTGGTGTGGCCACTCCACGCCGGTGCCAGCGCGTAGGCCGTCGAGAATTCCATGCCCGAGAACGACGCCCCGACCTCCGCGGCCATCAGCAGTCCGTCGCCGGTGTCGACGTTCGTTCCGAAGCTTCCGGACAGGAAGGCGCAGCCGCCGGTCGCGACGACCACCGCCCCGGCGCGCACCGACCACGGCGCGTATCCGTTCTGCCGTTGCAGACCCGCGGCACCGGATACGACGCCGTCACCGGTGGTGAGCAGTTCCAGGGCGGGGCTGTGGTCGAGGATGGTGACCCCGGCGCGGTGCACGCGCCTGCGCATCCGGCGCATGTACTCCGGCCCCTGCAGGCTGGTGCGCACCTCCCGGCCGTCGTCGCCGGACGGAAACCGGTAGCCGGCGCCTGCAAGTTCGTCCACCCGGTGGTGGGTCTCCTCGAGCACCCGGTACATCCAGGCCGGCTCCGACAGCCTGCCGCCGTCCTCGAAGCGGGCCTGCACCGACCGTTCGCGTGCCGGCCCGGGCGGGACGTTCCACAGGTTGTTGCCGCCCGACGCGGTGGGGCCGCTGGTGCCGCAGTACCCCTTGTCGGCGAGGACGACCCGCGCGCCGTCCCGGGCCGCCGCCAGTGCCGCCCACGTTCCGGCGGGTCCGCCGCCGAGGACGAGGACGTGCGCGTCGATCTCGAGCCGGCTCACGAAGCGAACAGCATCGCCGACGCGGCGACGGCCGCCCCGGTTCGTTCGGACAGCGGGCGGCGGAACAACCAGTCGAGCAGAGACATCGTTACCCCCGGTCGGAGCGGTATGGACACCGCTCGATCGTCGGCTGACCGGCTCGTCCGAACAAGGGTTCTCGTCAGCGTGCGCCGAACCCCGGCAACCGTCCAGCGAACCCGCCCGGACGACTCGACTTCCGGACACATGCGGCGGCAGGCGGCACCGCCCTCTATGGTGGACGCATTTGCACGCCGAGGACGGGTAGCGCATGGACGACAGGACTGTAGCGATCGGGGCACTCGCGATTGCCACCGTGTCGGCGGTCTCCGGCCTGATGATCGGTGCCGCGGGCGGCGCGTTCGGCAACCGCGGACCGGCAGTCGCGCCGCCGCCGCTGACGTCGGAGGGCCTGCAGGCCGCCGGACCCTACAGCGCCGCACCGGCCACCTTCCAGGTGTTCGTCCCGCCGACACCCACCTGGCAGATGGCCGACCTCACCACCCCGCGGGCCGTCACGCTCACCACCGAACCGGCGCCGGTGACCACGGCGCCGCCGCCCGCGCCCTCGACGACCCCCGCCCCGCCTCCGCCGCCGGTCCGGACCACGGTCGCGCCGCCTCCTCCGACGATCAGCCTCGCCCCGGTCACCACACCCGTCACCCGGCCTCCCGTCGTCACGACGACCGAGCAGACCGTGCCCCGGATCGCGGCCCCGCCGTCCGCGGCACCCGCGGAGCCGACCCTGCCGCCGGTCACCACCACCACGACGACGACGCGTGCGGTGATCACCATCCCGCCCGTCACCACCAGACCGCGCGGCTGACGCCCACCACAGCCCGTCCGAGATCGGGAGCGCCGACACGCCCTGCACAGGAGTCGGTAAGGTGGCTTCCCGCCGGATTGGGGGGTCCACTCCGGGACCGTGAGTGTCCAGCATCGGAGGTCGGGGATGAGTGGCGGGGAGAATTTTCGGTCGGGCGAGTGGGATCACCGCGCCATCAGGAGTGCGGTCGACGCGCTGAGGCCCGCCGAGTCCGGTGCGGTCGCCGCGGCCTGGGACGACCTCGGACGGCGATTCCAGGAGTCGGTCACCGCGTTCCACGACGCGACCCGCGCCGCGGTCGACACCGGCTGGCGTGGGCCGGCCGCGGCCGCGGTGGCATCGGCACTCGACGACTACGCCGTCCGCGCCGGGCAGGTCGGCGGCCGGTTCACCGATGTGGGCGATGCGTTGCGGCACGCGACCGCCGCAGCCGAAGCGGTGCGCGGCGCGGTCGGCAGGCCCGGCGACCACCCGGCCGACTGGACCCGGGTGCTGCCCGCCAACTGGACCGCGGACGCCGACGCGGACGCCGCGGAACAGAACGCGAAGGCCGCCATGGACACCCTCTACACCTCGGCGTACCGCCTTGCGGACGAACAACTCCCCGCGGCCGGCCTCGCCGCCACCCACGCCGCCGCAACGGCCCACGGTCAGCCGGTGGGCTTCGACATCGGACCGAACGGGGTGCACGGCATACCCAGCGATCAGCAGGTGGCCGAACCCGAATCCGATTCCGTACCGCGCAATGAGCACCGCAGGAGCGGCGAGGTGCCGCTCGAAGACTCGCTGGCGACCGCGCAGACCGCACCGGGTTCGATCGCGGGTGCGGCGCTGGCCGGCGCCGTCGGCGGCGGGGTGGCGCAGTACGCGCGCGGCATCGTGTCCGCTCACCGGACGACCACCGCCGAGCGGCCGGGCGGCCCGGTCCGGCCCGCCGCACGGGAGGACGAGGAGGAACCACCCACCTACCTCGAAAGCATCGACGAGGGAAGCGAACTCGTCGGGAAACTGCCCCTCGTCACACCCGCGGTGATCGGCGGATAGTCGTGGGGCACTGGGTGTTGAGCGGTCCGCAGTTCTCGGCGTTGTGGGCCCGGACCGGACAAGACCGCATTCCGTATCCGTTCAAGGTCACGAGCACGCTGGCCAACGCCGACGAGTACGAGGCGGAGCAGCGCCGGATCCGCGCCGACTTCTCCGGCCCCGAACACGACCCGCTCGGGTCGGCGCTGCTGGTGCTCGCCGAACCCGACCTCCGGATCGAGATCTCCGGTTCGGCAGGCGTGGACGGCGGTACCTCGATCCGCATGACGGGCGCCCTGGCACGCGGGCACGGGATCGCGGCGGTGCAGCATCCGGGCGCCGAAGTGGTGATCCGGAGCTGCGAACCGTACGACGTCGGCCGGCAGCTGATCGCTCAGCTCCCCGACACCGACCCGGGCACGGCGGCGGGCGTCGTGGTCCCGCCGACACCGGCCGGGAGCGCACAGGCAGCCCGGATCCTCGACAGGCCCTCGACGAGCCAGGGGGTCGTCACCGTCGTCCGCGGCTCGCGGCACTCACCACGCCCCGTCGGCGGTCTGGCGTGGCGGGACATCGACGGCGACGGCCGGTACCTCGTGTGGGGCGATACCGCCGTGGCCGTGGAACCGGGCACGTCGTGGGACCTCCTCGACGCCGTCACCAGGCTGACCGGACGGATCGCGGCCGGTCACCCCGTCTGAGCGCGCCACCCCCTCCTGCGCTGCGGTCTCGGCGATCGCCGCTACCGTATAGAGCGGAAGTAGGTGATTCGTGGTCGACCCGGACGGAGCAGACATGCAGGACTTCGATCTGGATTCGAGTGTGAACCGCGACTGGGCCGAGTTCCAGCGGCGCCTCGCGGACTATCTGGCAGCGATGCAGGACGAGGACCTTCTGGTCCTGGAATCGGGGTTCGAGGAGCTCGACGAATCGCAGGGGCTGATGCCGTGCATCCAGTTCGTCGTGTGGGACGGGGACACGGTGCGCTGCGAGGTGCCGTCGAACCATTACCTGCACCCCGACCGCGCACTGACCGAGGCCGAGCAGACGTACCTCACCGAGCTGGGCTGGAACCGGCCGACCCGCGGTCCGGACGACGAACCCGATGACGGCTCCCCCGCGTTCTACGTCGACAAGAAGCTGTCGTGGTCGGATCA
Organism: Rhodococcus sp. IEGM 1307; assembly: GCF_030056915.1. Lineage (NCBI taxonomy): Bacteria > Bacillati > Actinomycetota > Actinomycetes > Mycobacteriales > Nocardiaceae > Rhodococcus > Rhodococcus sp. IEGM 1307. The sequence continues at coordinate 519,045 of NZ_JASHKW010000002.1, read as the reverse complement.
GCTGGCCGCGATGGCCGTGGCCGCGTTCCGCGACGTCTGGGGAATCACGCATCCCGCGTTCCTGAGCACCGAGACGTCGAGTACGGATCCCGAGGCCACGTTCGACCCGGTTGCGGTGCGGCCGCCGCTGGTCGCGCAGCTCGACCCCGCAGCCGCCGTGGTCCCGCGCGACGTCGAGCACCTCCACGAACTGATCACTCTCGCGTTGGTCCCGATGCTCGGGCTGCTGCCCGAACGCGACCCGGACGGCGACGTCCCGATCCGGATGGGCAACACCATCCTGTTCGTCGGCCCGCTCGCCGACACCGTCGACGTGCAACTGTTCGCGCCGTTGGTGCACGACATCAGCGACCGCACCCGGGCCGCCGAGGTCACCGCCGACCTCAACCGCATGTGGTCGCGGATCAAGTTCGTGCTGGTCGACGACCGGTTGTCGGCGTTCCTGGAAGTGTCGGGTAACCCGTTCGTCCCGCAGCACCTCACCGACAGCTGCAAGGCGTTCTCCGATTTCCTGCGCACCGTCGACAGCGAGTTCGCGTCGCGGTTCGGTGGCGAACTGTTCTTCAACCGCGACTCCGGACCCGACGAGGAACCCGAACCGGACGCGGCACCTCGCACCGAGAGCCGGATGTCGTCGACCGACCTCCCGAAGGAACTTCAGACGCTGTTCCATCTCGATCCCGGGCCCGGGATCGAAACCGATCCGGCTGTCGTCGCCGACGTCTGCGGTCACGACCGCGACCGGATCCTCGTGCTCCTGGACACCGGCACCGCCTGGGTGTCCCGGTTGTGGGAGACCGACGACGCGTCCGCCGACCAGTGGGAGCGCGTCGTCGGCGCCCTCCGCCACGCCCTCCGGACCGTCGTGCTGCCCCCGACGACGGGCGCTCCCGACACCAAGCCGCGGCCTGAGCAGATGGGACTGTTCACCAATCCCGAGGAGCAGACCCTGTTCGACGATCCGTCGTCCTAGAACCCGCCCTTTCGACGATCGGTCCGGGTTTCCCGGGATGTGGCGTACTGTCAGCACTATCGGAGCCGTCCAGGTTCCGCATTCAGGGATGGTCCATGGCTGACAAATCGCCCCGCAATTCCATGTCGAAGAAATCCGGTAAGTCGCTGAAGGAGAAGCGCGCCGACAAGAAGATGAAGACGAACGGACAGAGCGATCCGGAAATCGTCTCGCACGTCAAGAAGCGCTAGCGCCCGTGCGCCTTTCTGGTAGCGGCAGCAACCACAAAGGCGCACAAGCCGTCAGGCGACGACGGAGCGCTGGGGGACGCCCGAGTACTCGCTGAGCGGGCGAATCACACTGTTCGATGCGCCCTGCTCGATGATGTGGGCGGTCCACCCGGTGATCCGGCTCATCACGAACATCGGCGTGAACATTTCCACGTCGAATCCCATCAGGTACTACGCCGGACCGGTCGGGAAGTCGAGATTCGGCGCGATCCCGGTGGCGCCGGCCATCGTCTTCTCCAGGATGTCGTACATCCGCACCCACTTCTCGCCGCAGGTGGCGGCGGCGATGTCGAGCAGTGCCGCCTTCATCGTCGGTACCCGCGAGTCACCGTTCTTGTAGACCCAGTGACCGAACCCATCAGCTTGTCCTTGGCGGCGAGTTTGCCCAGCAGCCACTCCTCGGCGCGGTCGGGCTCGCCGATCTCGAGCATGTCGTGCATGACGGCCTCGTTGGCGCCGCCGTGCAACGGACCCTTCAACGCCCCGATCGCCGCGGTGACCGCACCGTAGATGTCGGACAGTGTCGACGTCACCACGCGAGCCGCGAACGTGGACGCGTTGAAACTGTGCTCCGCATACAGGATCAGCGACACCTCGAACGCCTTGACGACGGCCGGATCGGGCACGTCCCCGAAGCACATGTTCAGAAAGTTCTCCGCGAACCCCAGGTGCGAGTGCGGTGCGATCGGGTCCTGTCCGCGCCTGCGCCGGAAGTCGGCGGCCACGATCGTGGGCAGCACCGCCGTCATGCGCAGCGCCTTCGCGAGGTTCTCGGATGGCGAATTATCCTCCTCCGCCGGGTCTTCCGCGCCGAGGTAGCTGATCGCAGTGCGCACCACGTCCATGGGGTGGCAGTTGTCGGGCATCTTCGCCAGCAGCGACAGCAGGGAGCGGTCGGCCCGGCGTGCCGCCCGTTCACGCTGGCAGAGCAGTTCCAGTTGCGCGGGGGTGGGGAGTTCGCCGTACCAGAGCAGGTACGCCACCTCCTCGAAGCTGCAGTGCGCTGCCAGGTCCTGCACCGCGTAGCCGCGATAGGTCAGCGAATTGGTCTCCGGCACCACCCGAGAACGGTCGTCCCGATCGGCGCAGGCTGCAAGGTCTGCGACCGGCCCGCGTGCGCGCCACGCGCCTTCCCGCAACGGGCCGGGCCGTCCTCGTCAACGAGGACAGCAGCGGCCATCTCCCGTATCCGCAGGGCCGGTAGGCGCTCCGCGCCCGTGCGCGGTTAACGAGTCCAGGGACTCGTCGACCACTCACGGGCGGTAACGCTGCTCGCAATCGTGACGACTAGGACTTCGGATGCTCCTTCGTTCGGGATGAGCGCCTGCGACACGGGTGGGGGCACATGAGCGACGGCGCGGACAGGCGCAAGGACCGCTGGACGACGGGACTCGTCGTGGTGTCGATCATGGCGTGCGGGGTGATCGTCGCGGGACTGCTCGATACCGGATCCGGCCCGGCGACCGTCGACCTCACCGCCGACGGTCCCGCCGAAGCCCCGTCGTACGTCACGCCGACGGTCGAGTATCCCGTCGACATTCCCGGGTGCGCGACGGTGGAACCGCCGTCGGAGGGGGAAGCCTTCGCCATGTGGGTCGGAGGTGAGCAGAGTTACGACAACCCGCGCTACCCGTGGTTCTCGGCGCTCAAGGCCTCGGCCATGACTGCCGCCGTCCTCGACGCCCTGCCGGAGGCGGTGGAGATCCCCCTCGTCAGCCCCACGGAGTCGTTGCTGTTCGAGCCGATTCCGGAGTACGAGCAGCCACCGGACGTCGAGGACGACTTCGGCGGTGTTACCAGCGCTCGGGGACCACTGCTTCGGGACTCGTCCCCCGGGTCGCTGTGGTTGTCGGTCAGCAAGGCGGACAAGCCGATTCCGCCGTGCGTTGCCGGGGAACTCGACCGTCGCACGACGCTGCCCGACGGCACCGTGCTGGATGCGGACGACACGTGGTCCGAGTACGACGGCCACCGCACCCTGTCCCGGAGCGTCGCCGGCTACTTCCCGGACGGCACGTGGATCCATGCCGACGCCACCGACGAGAACTTCGCCGAGGCCGACCCCGGCTCGAAGTACAGCGGCACCATCCCACTGAGCCTCGACGAACTCACCGCCATCGTGCTGCGTCCCGAACTGTTGGCGAGTACACCGGTTCCGCCGGGCACCTCGCCTCCCCCGACGGCATGCGGGTCGGGGGGCGGCTCCGAGGACGAGGGACCGGCGCTGACCCGCGCCGATCTGGACCGGCTGAATGCCGTGCTCGACGACGCGTGGCGCGATCAGCGCATCGCGCTGTCGAGACCGCTCGGATCGCTGCAACTGGCCGAGCACAGCGACAACGCGGTGTGTGAGAGCGTCGACGTCACCACACCCGGATCCGAGGGGACCCTGCGGGTCTCGATCGCGGGCGGCTACACCGTTCCGCCCGAGCCGGACAAGTACGACCCGTCCTACGACCCGCAGGCCGCGAAAGCCACCCGACTTCCGGACGGTTCCGTGTTGGAGCGACGGGACGGGTACACCTCCGCGGCGACCGACCCCGGTGAACCCGCCGTCGACGAGGCCGGCCGTCACGTGACGCTGACACGGCCGTCGGGCACCCGGGTGTCGGTCAGCTCGACCTCCACGCTGCCGGCCACTCCGCTCCCCTACGAGCTTCTCGAATCCCTGGCCACGACCCCCGGACTGGAGCTGTAGCCGACATGGGCCTCGACAAGAGCACCCGAAACCTCTGGGCCGCAGCGCTCGTGGCGATCATGACCGTCGCCGGCGCCGTCACCACCGTGATCGTGCACCCGGAGTCCCCGAAGGTGAACATCCCCGGGCTCACCGGTTTCGTGGGCCCCGACGCCCCGGAGGCGTCGCCCGATGCACCCGGCGCCGAGTGGTCGCTGGATGCGGCCGCCACCTACGATCGGCAGTTCGCCGTCTTCCGCAACCCGGTGTACGGCAGCGGATTCGACTCGGGCGAGCCGGGATTCGTCGACGCCGGACAGGTGCTGGTCACCATGATCGGGTTGGTGAACCAGCAGACGTCGGGGCTGGACGAGACGCGGTTGGTCGGGGTGGACGCCGACACCGGATCGGTGCGCTGGGCGGCGCCGGTCGAGTCGCTGGGCGGGTGCGCCGACACCCTCGCTGCCGGGCGGATGGTCTGTTACACGACTCCCTTCGAGGACGCACCCGTCATCCTGGCGGTCGACACCGACAACGGGTCCGTGACCCGCACTCCCACCGACTGGACGATCCTGGCGATGACGGCTGCCGACGACTGGCTGTACGTGATGGAAGGCGACCCGGAATCCGACGACATCCGGGTGCACAGCGGTGTGCCCACCGACCCCGACGCCCGCTGGTCGCAGCGGTTCGATCTCGGTTCGGCGTGGGAGGACGCGTTCGGTCACCTCATGAGCACCGAGCACGGTCAGGGTGTGCTCGAGCTCGGCGGGGAGGTGACGGGGTTCGACCTCGCGACCGGGACTCCGACGTTCACCCGCACCCTGCCCGACTGCACGCAGTCCGCCCGGGCCACCGAGGGTGGGGTGGTCGTCCGCGTCCACAGCGACTGCACCCTCAGCAAGGTGCTGGGCTCCGAGGCCGTCGATCGCACCGGTCGCGTCCTCGCGGCATCGGATGTGGAGGCCGCACACACCCTCGCCGTCGATCGCCCCGCCGACAGTACGATTCCGGTGCTTCTCGGCGACGGTGCCTACGACCGGACGACGGGCGAACTGCTGTGGACCAGCCCCGCTCTCGTGTCGACGCCACGGGTCGACACTCCGGAGTCGTACGGCCCGAACACCACGCAGGGCACCGCTGTGGCCGTGCTGGGCGAGGTGGCATTGCTGCGCGACTACGAGGGCAAGACCGAAGCCGCACTCGACCTGAGGTCCGGGGAACGGTTGTGGCAACGACACTCCGACTCGTACGGCACCGTCGTCGCCGCGGAGGGCGACACCGCAGTGTTGCTGGAATCCGATGTCCTGCGCGCCGAGAACGTCCGGTCCGGCGAGGAACTGTGGGTGCTCCCCCTGCAGACCGTGATCGACGACGACTCGTGGGGCAGCACACCCGTCGTCGCGGCGTCGAGCCCACGCCTGGTCTATATGACGTCGGGGACGATGGTCGGGTTGGGCTCAGCGAGGTGAGTTGCTACGTGCCGGGCCGGACGAAGTGCACGAGCTGGCTGACGTTGAGCTGCCACCGCTCCTGCACATCGAAACCGTAGGACCGCACGACGCGGTAGTTGGCGCCGAGCCGCACCGGATCACGGGCATCGACGGCCGCCCAGGTGTGGCTGTCGACCCCCGCGGACCGGTTGGTCAGCAGCCAGATCGCGGGACAACTCCTGATCCGGTCCGCGATGCGGTCGGGCGCCAGCGTCTCGTCCCACAACCCGCCCAGTTCCGCGGCCGTCGATCCCCGCGAGATGTCGCGGAGAGCGGCGAAGGCGGGCGGATCCACGGTCTCGACGGTGCGCATCGGGCCGGGATTCCAGACGTTCTTCAGGTCGAACAGCACACAGTCGCCGGGTGCGGCCTCGGATTCGACGAGGTCGGCGACGCGGCTGTAATCCATGCCGCTCGGCTTGGCATAGGGTCCGCGCTGCACGAGGTAGTGCGGCAGGGCGACGGCTCCGAACAACGCGAGGATCACCGCGAGCAGCGGCAGCGATCGTCGTCCGGCGAGACCCGCGATCCACACCATCGACTGTCCGAGGAGCAGTGCGCACGCGGGGGCGGTGAACGTGAAGTACCGACCCAGATACACGTTCTGCGACGTCAGCGAATACAGCAGCACCAGCGCGGTGGGAACGAGGAGCCAGGGCACGGCCGTCGCGAGAAGCCCCGGCTGTTCGCCGCCCCGGTGGTCACGCCCACGGATGATGCCGACCGTCACTCCGGCGACGACGAGCAGTCCGGAGACGACTGCGACGGCGAGTGCGTTGTCGAAGTACTGCTCGACAAGCACGATCCACACGAGATCGAAATTCCGGCCGGCGATCCACGAGACCTGATCCGCCTGCGATTGCACCAGCACGATCACCGGCGCCGCGATCGCGATGCCCGCGCCGGCAGCCAGGAGGAACGACCCGACGCAGCGACGTCCGGTCTTCGTCACCGCGAGCGTCACCACGTGCGCGGCAACGATCAGGATGCTGTAGAGGAACACCGTGGTCGAGACCGCGACGAGCAGCGCGTACAGCACCCACGCGGTGCCCGTCCGCCTGCGCACGGCCACGACGAACACGACGGTCACCCACACCGCCAGCGCCGCGGACAGCGCGTACGAGCGCGCCTCGATTCCGGCGGACGTCACCCGCGGCAAGATCGCGAACACGAGCGCCGCGACCAGGGCCATCCGTCGCGTGGACAGCAGCTTTCCGAGCACGACGAGGCCGGCGGCGCCGATCCCCACGGCCAGCACGCTGGGCAGTCGCAGCCAGAACTCGGTCAGGGGGACGACGCGCAGCCACCCATGCATGCCCAGGTAGTACGCGCCGTGGACGGCGTCGACGTCGAACAGCAACCGCACCATGTCGGGGATGTCGCGCCCGGCGACCGAGACGGTGGCCGCCTCGTCGTGCCAGAACGACGGCGACCAGGACCGGAAGCCCGAGATCGCGACCGCCACGAGTCCGAGCAGGAGCGGATCGCACCATCTCGTCCACAGCCGGGTTCCTCGCTCCGCACCGCTGCGCCGCGACTCGGAAGCCAGCACGGGCAGGGGCGACGTCATTCCGCGGTTCCTCGAGGTAGGTGAAATCAATGACCTACATGGAGACCGTTCCGGACCGCGTCGCCGTTACGTCCGGCGCTACCCGGCGGACGAGTCCTGCGCCCCGAGCCGCCACAGCGACGTCACTTCCCGCTTGCGCGCGGCGTGCAACGCATCCGAGCGGTCGGCGACCTTCCCGTGCCGGGGTGCCACGTCCCGGCGTCCGAGGACGGTCAGTCCGGCGTCGTCGATCAGGGCCAGTAATTCCTCGCGGGTTCGCAGGCCGAGGTGCTCGGCGATGTCGGACAGGATGAGCCAGCCCTCTCCCCCGGGCTCGAGGTGCTCGGCCAACCCGGCCAGGAATCCGCGGAGCATCCGGCTGTCCGGATCGTAGATCGCGTATTCGATCGGCGAGGTGGGACGGGCGGGAATCCACGGCGGGTTGCACACGACCAGCGGTGCCCGGCCCTCGGGGAACAGATCCGTTTCCACCACCTGCACCTGACCGGCGTAGCCGAGCCGGTCCAGATTCGCCCGGGCGCAGGCGAGCGCATTCGCGTCGAGTTCGGTCGCGATCACCTTCTCGACGCCGCGGTGCGCGAGGACGGCGGCCAGCACACCGGTGCCGGTGCCGATGTCGAATGCCTGCGTGTGCGACGGCAGCGGGGTGTCGGCGACGAGGTCGACGTATTCGCCGCGAATCGGGGAGAACACGCCGTAGGCGGGGTGGATGCGCGCACCGAGGGCGGGAATGTCGACGCCCTTCTTCTGCCACTCGTGGGCGCCGATCGCCCCGAGCAGGTCGCGCAGGGTGGTGACGGTGGGCTGGTCCGTCGGTCCGTACGCCTCGAGCACCGCCTGCCGCACGTCGGGGGCGCGCCGCAGCGGAACGGTCTGGTCGGCGTCGAACGGCACCAGCAGCATCCCGAGGATCCCCGCCCGCCGCGACTGCGTCTGCCGGTGCAGGTGGAACGCGGTGGCGGGGTCGGTGGACGTCTTGCGGGTCTTGCGGTCGGTGCGGGCGGCGACGGCGGTGCCGAGCTGGCGGGCGTTGTGGAAGTCGCCGCGCCACAGCAGCGCCGTCCCCTCGCACGCGAGGCGGTACGCCTCGTCGGCGGTCATCGAGTCGTCGGCCACCCGGATCTTCTTCGGGGGCGTCGCCCCGCTGGTGGACCGCCACACCGCCGAATGCTCGGTGCCGTCCTCGGTCCAGCGGACGAACTCGGTTTCCATGAGGGAGAGCCTAGGCGCTTCGCGCCCGTGCGCCTTTTTGGTAGCTGTAACTACCAAAAAGGCGCACGGGCGGCGGAGCCGCCTCACCGGAGGGTGAGGACACTCTTCCCGACGGTTCGGCGGTGTTCGAGATCGAGCAGGGCCTCGGCTGCCGCGTCGAACGGGTACCGGGTCGGCTCCGGAATCGTCAACGCGCCCGACGCGAGCAAGGGACACAATTCGCTCCACTGCGCGGACAGTCGTCGGGGGTCCTCGGCCCACCACGAGCCCCACGCGACTCCGACTGCGGACGCGTTCTTCAGGAGCAGTCGGTTCACCTTCACCGAGGGGATGTCCCGGCCGGTGAAGCCCATCACGAGAATCCTCCCGCCCGTCGCCAGCGATCGGACGCTGTCGGTGAAGCGGTCGCCCCCGACGGGATCGACCACGACGTCCACCCCGCGGCCGTCGGTGATCGCGAGGACCTCGTCCCGCCAGTTCCCGGTGGCCACGACGTCGGAGGCGCCGAGACTCCGCACGTACTCCGCCTTCTCCTCACTGCTGACGACCGCGATGGTCCGCGACGCGCCGAGGTGCGGCGCCAGTGTCGTCGCGGCGGTGCCGATTCCTCCCGCCGCGCCCTGGACGAGCACCGACTCCCCCGACTCGAGGCGTCCACGACGTGCCAGCGCGAAATGCACGGTGAGGTAGTTGAACAGCAGGGCGGCGCCCGCGGCCATCGAAATCGTGTCGGGGAGGAGGAAAGTCGTCTCCGGCGGCAGTGCAACCACTTCGGCCATCGCGCCGCCAACACCGGTCAAACCGACGACCCGGTCGCCCGGAGAATATCCGCTGCCGCCAGGCGCTGACCGAACGATCCCGGCGACCTCTCCGCCGGGGACGAAGGGCAGTTCCGGCTTGTACTGGTACCTGCCCTGGGTGAGAAGCAGATCCGGGAACGACACCCCGACCGCATGAACCTCGACGAGGATCGCGGATTCGTCCGCGACGGGTTCGTCGACCTCGACCGGGGCGAGCGCCCGGGGACCGTCGAGCGCGGTGACCATCAGGGCGCGCATGCGGTTGTGCCCGTTCATGTGATCGGGAGTTCGCGGACGGCCGCTCGGCGCAGCTTGCCGACTTCGGTGCGCGGGAGGTCGGGCCGGAAGTCGACGACTTTCGGTGCCGCATAGGGGCCGACGCGCTGCGCGACCAGGTGTGCGAGTTGCGTGACGAGGTCGCTGTCGTCGGCCCGGTCGTCCGCGCGGACGACGACGGCCCGGACCACTCCGCCGCGGATCGGATCGTCGTACGCGACTGCCGCGGCGTCGGCGACCGCCGGGTGCTGCAACAGCGCGTTCTCGACCTCGACCGGGCTGATGTTGTGCCCCGACGCGATGATCATGTCGTCGTCCCGGCCCAGTATCTGCCACCGCCCCTGGGGGTCTGTGACGGCTCGGTCCTCAGTGAGGAATACGTCGCCGCGCCAGCGGTCGGCCCACAGGTCGGGGGTGTTCTCGTAGCCGCTGGACATCTGGTACCGGGGCTGCCGTACCGCGATCAATCCCGGTTGGCCGTCGGCCACCGGTTGCCCGTCCCGGTCGGCGAGGAAGGTGTCGAACCCGGGAATCGTGGCGGACATCCAGCCCGGGCCGGACCTCGTTTCGGTGCCCTGGGTGTCGCCCAGGAGCATGCCGACCTCGGACAGTCCGTACCCGTTGCGCACGGCGGGTGCACCGGTGCCGGCCCAGGCCGCGGCGACCACTGCGGTGAGCGGTTCGCCGGCAGCGGCGACGGTGCGGAGCGTCGGCGGGACCCCGTCCTGCGCGAACGTCGCCGTCAGTCGCCGCAGGGCGGCCGGCGCGGTGGTGAGGATCGTGGCCTTCTCTTCCCGGATGACGCGATGCCAGGCCTCGGGGACGAACTTCCCGGAGTACATGACGCGCGGCACGCCCAGCGCCATGACGGCGGCACCGGTGCTGTACAGCCCGAACGCCCACGCCGGGTCCGACGTCGAGAAGACGACGCTGTCGCGGGTCGTCCCGAGAACGGCCTTCGCGTAGGGCATGACGGAGACGAAGGTGGCGTGGGTCATGGTGCACGCCTTCGGTGTTCCGGATGTTCCGCTGGTGAACAGCAGGGTGGCGGTGTCCCCGAGCGCCGTGGTCGCGAGCGGACCGTCGGCGTCGGCCCGGTCGACCTCGGTCCAGAAGGACCTGTCGTCCGTGCCGGCCGCGACGTCGCCGACGACGAACACCGCGGGATCGAGTCCGTGGGTCGCCTGCGCCTGCGCGAGGGCCGGCCGGTACCGCTGATCGACCACGACCGCGCGGACTCCCGCCGCGTCGAGGCGCAGGCCGATCGCGTCCGGGGCGAACCCGCCGAACAGCGGCACGTACACCAGCCCGGAGCGCCACGCCGCCAGTGCGGTGATCCAACTCTCGACCTGTCGCGAGAGCAGTCCGCCGACGCGATCTCCCCGCGTCAGTCCCGCACGTGCGAACACCCGTGCCGCCTTGGCGGCGAGCCTGTCGAGTTCGCGGTACGTCCAGCGGTCGGCCGAGCCGTCCTCGTGCCGGACGGTCAGCGCCACCCGATTCGGGTCGGCCGCATAACGGGTGCAGATTTCGTGGGCGGTGTTGAAGTCGCCACCGAACGGGTCGCGGTCCAGCAGGGATTCGATGTCCTGCCAGGCACCGGCGAGTGCGGACGTTGCGAGTCTGTCGGGAGACATCAGTGATTCACCTTTGCAGTTTTCGTCAGGGTCAGGACCAGGACCGTGATGGCGCACGCCGCTGCGATGTACGCAGCCAGTGCCCACGAACCGTCCGTCTCGGCAGCGATCGCCACCGCGATGAACGGAGCGGGAGCACTGAACACGACACCACCGAACTGGTAGGCGACGGACGCGCCGGTGTATCGGACTTCGGCCGGGAACAGACCGGTGACGTAGCCGGCCACCGCGGAATAGGTGACGGCGTGACCGATAGTGATGATCAGAATCATCGCCAGAAGGACGGCGACACCCACTCCGGTCGACAGCAACCAGAAGAACGGATACGCGATCGCGGCCATGTAGAGGGACCCGTAGATCAACATCTTCCGTGCTCCGATCCGGTCCGCGATCATCGACGTGTAGGGCACCGTCAGGATGTCGAGGACGCACGCGACGAGGATGCTCAACAGAATCGTCTGCCGCGAGATGCCGAGTTCCTTCGGACCGTATGACAGGACGAAGACGGTGACAAGGTAGAACGGCACGAGGGAGGCGGCCTGGGTGAGAATCCCGACGCCCAGCGCCCGCTTCTCACCCCGCAGGACCGCGAGGATCGGGAAGTCGGCAATCTTCTTGTTGCGCTTGACGTTCTCGAACTCCGGCGATTCGACGACCTTCAGTCGCACGTACATGCCGACCGCGACCAACCCGGCGCTGGCGAGGAACGGAAGCCGCCATCCCCATGCCTGTACCAGGTCATCCGGAAGCTGCTCGACCAGGAGGAATGCGAGCGTTGCGAGAACGAGTCCGGCGGGCACGCCGGCCTGCGGCCAGCTGCCGTAGAACGCCCGCTTCTCGCGCGGTGCGTGTTCGACTGCCATCAGCACCGCGCCGCCCCATTCTCCGCCGACCGCGAAGCCCTGTGCCAGGCGCGCGAGGACGAGCAGCACGGGCGCGGCGAGACCGATCGCTCCGTAGGTGGGGATGAGTCCGATCGCGACCGTCGACGACCCCATCAGCACCAGGGAGAACACCAGCATCTTCTTGCGGCCGATCCGGTCTCCGAAGTGCCCGAAGACGATCGCGCCTGCGGGACGCGACACGAACGCGACACCGAACGTCGCGAACGCGGCCAGCGTTCCCGACAGCGGACTCAACGACGGGAAGAACGCCTTCCCGAATACCAGTGCGGCCGCTGTCCCGAAGATGAAGAAGTCGTACCACTCGATTGCCGTTCCGACGAAGGACGCGAAGGCAACCTTCCGGGGTTTGACCCGAGTGACCTCCAGGTCGTCGATGACTCTCATATCGAATCTCCCATCGCTGCTGATGTGGGGCGGTGCGGCTGCCGTGTGTCGATCCGGTGCCACCGCGGTTGTGAGCGGGCCGTCGGGCCTCGTCCGGGGTTCGCCGATCGGACATCGTCCGCGCCGTCGCCCCGTGTGGCCACGGTCACAGGTCTAGCACATCCCGGACGTCGACCGCAAGCATTCTTGTACCGATCGATCCATGTCGTGAACCCATCCAAATATCCAGGTAATACGACGTTCAGCCCGACTTTCACGAACACTCTGGACTATTTTTGGATCGATCAGTACATTCCTGAACATGAACGAGAACGATCACGACGATCCCCGCGTCGCGCTGGTCTCCGGCGGTTCCCGCGGCATCGGAGCCGCCGTCACCACGGCCCTGACGCAGCGCGGCTGCCGGGTGGGATGCACGTACCGGACGAGACGTGACGACGCCGAGAAACTCGCCGCGGACGCTCCCGAGCAGGTACTTCCGATCCGCTTCGACCTGCACGACGACACCACGGCGCTCACGGCGGTGGAGCGCGTCGTCTCCCACTGGGGACACCTCGATTCGCTCGTCCTGAACGCGGGCCAGTGGTCGGGCGGGCGGCTCGTCGAGACGGACCCGGACGCCTGGTGGAGCGTGATAGAGACGAACCTCCGCGGCACCGTCGCTCTCGCGCGGGCAGCGCTGCCCCACCTCGTGCACGGCAGGTCACCGAGCATCGTGCTGGTGTCGTCGGTCGTCGGCCTGATCGGTCACGCCGGCGACACCGCGTACGCGGGTGCGAAGTCCGCGATGATCGGCTTCGGTCGTTCACTCGCCAAGGAGGTCGCGCGGGACGGCATCCGGGTCAACGTGCTGGCCCCCGGCTTCGTCAGCACCGACATGACCGATGCAGTGCCCGACTCCGCGCGCAGGCGCATCGAACGAGAAACCGTCCTCGGCCGATTCGGCACCGTCGACGAAATCGCCAAGGCCGCAGTCTTCCTCAGCGAAGACGCCACATTCTGCACCGGCTCCGTCCTCACCGTCGACGGCGGCTGGGCGCTGTGACACACCACGACCGCAACGACCAACAACGAAGGGACACAACACCATGACCGCGACACTCACGCATTCGGTCGGCATTCCGGAGTCGGAGTACCTGGCGCTCCGGGACCGCATTTTCGAGGCGATCTGGTCCGAACTCGATCCACTCGAACTGCGGATCGAGAACGACGAGCAGGTTCCACACGACATCGTCATGCCCATCCTCGAGCGGATCGGCGCGCTCGGCCTGCTCGTCCCCCGCGAGTACGGCGGCAGCGGCCTGTCGATCGCCCAGTACCTGCCGATCATCGCCGAGTTCGCCAAGGTGCAGGGCGGGCTCCGGGTCATCGTCCACGTGCACAACTCCTTCGCCCACGCGCTCTCCGAGATCGGCAGCGACCGACAGAAGGCGGACGTCCTCCCGGGCACGGCCACGGGCCGGAACTCGGTCGCGTTCGCGCTGACGGAACCGGGTTTCGGGACGGGCGCCGACCTCGGGTCGACCGCGGTGCGCGAGGGCGACGACTACATCCTGAACGGCGAGAAGTGGTTGATCACCAACTCCGACATCGCGTCTCACTTCATCGTCTTCGCGAAGACGACCGCGACCGACGTCTCCGCGTTCCTCGTTCCCCGCGAGACCGACGGTCTCTCGATCGCAGCGCTTCCCGAGACGATGGGATGCAAGGGCACCGAGCACGGACGCGTCACCCTCGATTCCGTCCGGGTGCCCGCCGCCGCGCTCGTCGGCGTGGAGGGGCAGGGAAACGAGCACCTCGAACGCGCACTGGAGATCAGCCGGGTGTTCATCGCCGCTAGCTCCCTCGGCACGTCCGAGCGCGCCCTCGAACTGTCGATCGCCCACGCGAAGAGCCGTGTCACGTTCGGCAAGCCGATCGGCACACGGCAGGCCATCCAGCGCTACCTGGCGGAGATGGCCACCGACGTCTACGCCCTGCGCGGGATCCTCGCCGACGCAGCACAGAAGTGGGATGCCGGCGAACGGATTCCCGCCGAGGCCAGCATGTGCAAGCTGTTCGGCCTCGAGGCCGTCGGCCGGGTGACCGACCGGGCTCTGCTCATCCACGGCGGAATCGGATACACGCGCGCGCACCCGATCGAGCGCCTCTACCGGGATGCCCGCCTCAACTGGCTCGAGGAGGGCACCCCGACGATCCAGTACCTGGTCACGGCGGGACGCCTGCTCGACGGGTACGCGTTCTCCGACGCCTTCGAGACGTCGCGTACTGACTGACATCAGCCGCCCTGCGGCCGGGAACGGCCGCAGGGCGGCACCACGCTCGCGAAGGAGACGAACAATGACCGACCACCACGACCCCACCGTCCTCGTCGCCGGGGCACGAACCCCGTTCGGACGCTTCATGGGATCCCTGTCGAGCCTGAGCGCCCAGGTACTGGGTGGCCACGCGATCGGTGGTGCGCTGGAATCGGCCGGTGTCGACGCACGCGCCGTCGACCACGTCGTCATGGGCCAGGTGCTCACCGCGGGCAGCGGCCAACTGCCGGCGCGCGTCGCGGCGGCAGCCGCCGGAATCCCCATGACCACACCGGCACTGACCATCAACCGGATGTGCCTCTCGGGAATCGACGCGATAACGCTGGCGCACCAGATGATCTCCGCCGGCGACGCGGACATCATGGTCGCCGGCGGTCAGGAATCGATGAGCACGGCGCCGCACCTCCTGACGAACAGTCGGCGCGGGCACAAGTACGGCGACACGGTACTGATCGACCACCTCGCGTTCGACGGGCTCCAGGACGCCTTCACCGGGTCGTCGATGGGGGCGCTCACCGAGTCGAGGAATCCCGAGTACGGGATCACCCGGGACGCCCAGGACGAGTGGGCCGCTCGCTCGCACCGTGCGGCCGCACGCGCGCGCAAGGACGGCGTCTTCGCGGCCGAGATCGTTCCCGTTCCGATCAGGTCCGGGCGGGGTGAGTCAACCGATTTGAGCCACGACGAGGGCATCCGGGCCGACACCTCGGCAGCGGACCTCGCCGGTCTGCCCCCGGCTTTCGCCGCAGGCGGCTCGCTGACGGCCGGCAACTCGTCACCAATCTCCGACGGTGCCTGCGCCGTCGTGGTCACACGGAAGTCGACGGCCGTCCGGCTCGGACTGTCGTGGCTGGCCGAGATCGGATCACGTGCCGTGGTCGCCGGACCCGATTCGGGTCTGCACGAGCAGCCGTCCAACGCCATCCAGGCTGCATGCCGACAGGAGGGGATCGCACCTCGCGAACTCGATCTCGTCGAGATCAACGAGGCGTTCGCCGCGGTCACACTCGTTTCGTCCGAACGCCTCGGTCTCGACGCGGACCGGGTGAACGTCAACGGCGGCGCGATCGCGCTCGGCCACCCGATCGGTGTCTCGGGGGCACGGATCGTCCTGCACCTCGCGCTCGAACTGCGACGCCGCGGCGGTGGCGTCGGCGCAGCGGCGCTGTGCGGGGGCGGCGGCCAGGGGCAGGCCCTGATCGTGCACGTCGAACGGTGATTCGATGAGCACCAAATACGACCTCAACCGCGCCGAAATTCTGCGCGTGTCCGCCGAGTTGTTCGCGAGGTCGGGCTACCACGGCACCGGGATCGCGGACCTGGGCACGGCAGTGGGCCTCGGCCGCGGGGCCCTGTACCACTACATCGGCAGCAAGGAGGAGGTGCTGTTCGCGATCAGCAGCCGGCAACTCGCGCAGATGAACGACGTGGCCGACGAACTCGCCCTGACCGAACCGGATCCGGAGCGCCGCCTCCGCGGTCTGGCACGGGCCCTGCTCCGCAACATCGCCGAGTACCGCGCCGAGTGGACGGTGTTCTTCCGCGAGTACCACGCCCTGACCGGTGATCGGCGTGCGCGGGTCGTCGCGGCACGCGAACGGTACGAATCGCATTGGCGGCACGCGTTCGACGAAGGCGTCCGAGACGGGGTGTTCACCCTGTTGCCGCCGTTGATGATCAAGGGTGTGCTCGGCATGTTCAACTACAGCTACCTCTGGCTCACCGCCGACGGGGCCCGCACCCCCGAAGAGATCGCCGACGGCTTTCTCGACGCCCTGATCACCGGACTGGCCGCGCCGAACCCGTGATCTGGGCCGTCTAGACTCACATCTTCGACCGCCGGGAGACAAAGGGGCCCTTCGATGAGCGACAAGTACGACGCCAACCGGGACCGAGTCCTGCAGGTGGCCGCCGAATTGTTCGCGAAGTCGGGCTACCACGGCACCGGGGTCGCCGAGATCGGTGAGGCGACCGGGCTGGGCCGGGGAGCGCTGTACCACTACATCGGCAGCAAGGAGGCAATCCTCTACGAGATCAGCAGCCGGCAACTCGCGCAGATGAACACGGTGGCCGACGAACTCGCGCTGTCCGAGGCCGATCCGGAGAAACGGCTGCGCGGCCTCGCACGAGCCCTCATGCGGAACATCGCCGAGCACCGTGCGGAGTGGACGGTCTTCTTCCGCGAGTACCACGCCCTGACGGACGAGCGTCGGGATCGCATCATCGCCGAACGTGAACGCTACGAATCGCATTGGCGGAACGCGCTGGAGCAGGGCATCCGCGACGGACAGTTCCGGGCTCTCCCGCGGCTGATGGTCAAGGGCCTGCTGGGCATGTTCAATTACAGCTACCTCTGGATCACCCCCGCGGGCGCCGAGACACCCGAGGAGATCGCGGACGAGTTCCTCGACGCCGTCGTCACGGGGATGCGGGCGTGAGGCGCTTCGCGCCCGTGCGCGGTTAGCGAGTCTCTGCACTCGTTCGCCGCGCACGGGCGGCGAAGCCGCTGGCTTGGACGCACCAAGCCAGTACGGACTATCCTCGTTGCATGAGTCCGTCGTCGGCCACGCCTGCCCGTTGCTCCATCGCGCGCACCCTCGAACTCCTGGGCGACAAGTGGACGCTGCTCATCGTCCGCGACGCCTTCTGGGGCCACAGCCGGTTCTCGGAGTTCACCCGCAGTCTCGGGGTGGCGTCCGACGTGCTCACGGCACGGTTGGCGATGCTCGTCGACGAAGGGATCCTCGAACGTCGCGCCTATCGTCAGGAGGGGTCGCGGGAACGTCTGGAGTATGTGCTGACGGAGAAGGGCAAGCAGTTGCATGTCGTGATCGGGGCGCTGGGCCAGTTCGGTCGCGACCATCTGCCGCGTCCGGGTAGCACCTCCCCCGAGTACACCGACGAGACCACCGGCGAGGCCGTTTCCCTCGCCTTCGTCACCGACGACGGTCGCCGCGTCCCCGCATCGACTCTGCATGTACAGCAGGGTGCTCCGGCCCCGGCGGGCGATTCGCAGGGTTAACCGGAACTCGTGAAGAACGGGGCGCGACCTCGTCGTATCCGTGCTAACTTGGAAATTCCAAGTTAGCGAGAGAGCAAGGAAACCATGTCTGTACAACACGGAGTTCACGCAGTCGAGAATTTCTGGGCCCGGGTGTGGCAGTCACCCCAGGACCCGCACGCGATCGACGAGCTCGTCGTCGAGGATTTCGTCATCGTCACCGGCGGGGAGGCGATCCGCGGCCGGGACGCCTTCAAGGAATGGGTGCTGAAGTTTCAGTCGACCGTCGAGGATCTGGAGTTCATCCCCGTCGAAACGTTCCAGAACGAGGACGGTTCCCGCGTCGCGTCGCTGTGGGAAATGACCGGCCGCAACCGCGGATTCATGGGTACCGAACCCGACGGGCAACCGATTCACCTGACCGGCACCGCGGTGTGGAGCGTCCGCGCCGACGGGATGCTCGAATCCAATCGCGTCGAGCGCAATGCCTGGGAGCTGCACCGGCGGCTGACGGCCTAGGCGCTTCGCGCCCGTGCGCCTTTCTGGTTGCGGGAGCTACCAAAAAGGCGCACGGGCGGCGGAGCCGCCTACCTGGCTGCTGCGATGCGGGCCTCGGCGACGGCGTCGGCTGCGGCGCCGGCGAGGATGCCGTCCCGCTTCGCGACGTCGAGGATCTGGACGACGGTGGCGAAGATCTTCTCGACCTGCGCGCGGACGTCGTCGGCGGACGTGCCGAGCCGCTCGCCGGCGACCTGGATGAGTCCGCCGCCGTTGGCGACGTAGTCGGGAACCCAGGTGATGCCGCGTTCGCCGAGGTCGTGCTCGACCGCGGGGTGGGCGAGCTGGTTGTTCGCGGCCCCGCAGATCACCTGGGCGGTGATCGCGGCGACGGACTCGTCGGTGAGCGTGGCACCCATCGCGCAGGGTGCGTAGACGTCGAGTTCCTGCCCGATGACGCTCGACGCGATCTTGACGTCGGGGAAGTCCCGGGCCACGCGGTCGAGTGCGGCGGCGTTGACGTCGGTGGCGACCACCGACGCGCCGTCGGCGAGCAGCAGCTTGATCAGCTGGTAGCCGACCTTGCCGGTGCCCTCGACGCCGACGGTGCGGCCGGCGAGGCTTGCAGTGCCCCACGTGGCCTGGGCGGCGGCGCGCATGCCCTGGAACACGCCGAGGGCGGTCATCGGGGCGCTGTCGCCGGACCCGCCGGCGGCCGTGTTGCGTCCGACGACGTAGTCGGTGGCGCGGCCCATCACGTCGAGGTCGTCGGAGTTGGTGCCCACGTCGCCGGCGGTGATGTACCGGCCGCCGAGCGTCTGGACGAACCGGGCGTACGCCTCGAGCAGCGCCTCCGACTTTCCGGTGGCGGGGTCGCCGATGATGACGGCCTTACCGCCGCCGAGGTCGACTCCGGCGATCGCCGACTTGTAGGTCATGCCCCGCGACAGACGCAGGACGTCCTTGAGTGCGGCGGCCTCGTCGGCGTACGGGTAGAAGCGGGTTCCGCCGAGCGCCGGTCCGAGGGTGGTGTCGTGGATCGCGACGATCGCCTTGAGTCCGGTGGCGGGGTCCTGGAAGAACGTCACCTGCTCGTGGGCGGTGTCGGTGGGGAAATCGGTGCGCTCGAACACTCCAGCGTTTTCGGGCAGTGCGGTGTCGTGACGTTCCGCGGTGAGAGTCATGTCTTCTCAGGACCTTTCCGGAGTGGTGGCAATCGTGATGGTGGAGGTGTCGACGCCGAGTTCGGCGAGACGCTGGAGGTAGACGGTGACGTTGCGCAGCTTCACGTCCTCGTAGCCCCGGACGAGGTCGGGGGTCGCGGCGATCAGCGTTGCGGTGTCGTAGGTGTCGGCGGAGAGGTCGGCGACGAGGCGGGCCACCGTGGTCTCGTAGTGTGCGAGCAGCTGACGCTCGAGGCGACGGACCTTGGCGTAGCCGAACGGGTCGAACGCGGTGCCGCGGAGGAACTTCGCCTTGGCGAGGGTCTTGAGCGCGACGTGTGAGCGGGGGCCGAATCCGATCTTGGTCTTGCGGCCCATGGCCTTGAGGACGGGCGGGTGCAGCTTGTAGGTGAGCTTGCCCGCGCCGGGGACCTCGCCGGCGGCGGCGTCGAGGAACGCCTGGTCGGTGAGCATCCGGGCCACTTCGTATTCGTCCTTGTAGGCGGTGAGCTTGTGCAGGCCGGCGGCGACGGCCTCGCTGAACTCGGTCCGGCTGCCCAGTTCGCGCTCGGCGTCCCATGCCTGCTGCACCAGGGCGATGTAGCGGGCGGCGACGCGGTCGCCCTGGAAGGCGACGAGGTTCGCGGCGCGGCGTTCGGTGAGTTCGAGCGTCGTGCCGTCCAGGGTGGATCCGGCGAACAGGTGCGTCGGGACGACGGTGTCGCTGCGCTGGGGCACGGCGGCCGAGCTGGTGGCGGCGAGGAAGGCTTCCCGGTCGGCGACGGCGACGCGTCCCCAGTGGAATGCGGCCTTGTTGGACTCGACGGCGACGCCGTTGATCTCGAGGGCTTCCTCGATGAAGCGGGCGGGGACGGGCAGTCCGCCGGCCTGGTAGGCCGCGCCGACCAGCAGGAAGTTGGCGGCGGCCGTGCTGCCGAACAGTGCGGTGGCGGCGGCGAGCCCGTCGATCGCGGTCAGTTCGCGGGCCGAGACGTCGAGACGCTCGAGCAGCTTGTCCTCGTCCGGGTAGCGGACGGCGGGGTCGTAGACCATGTCGCCGGTCGGGGTCTGGCTGGTCGACGCGACGGTGATGGTCCGCTCGGAGCTGCCGAAGCCGGCGTACTTGGCGTCGGCCGCCGTCAGCAGGTCGAATGCGAGGACGCAGTCGGCGGTCGCGGGGCTGATTCGGTTGGACGCCGCCGAGCTTCCCGACCGTGTCTTCTGATCACTGAGCCGCAGGTGCGAGGTGACGGGTCCGGCCTTCTGACTGAGTCCGGTCTGGTCGAGTCCCTCGACGTGCAGCCCGGCGCGCAGTGCGGCCATGCCGAGCACCTGGTTGACGGTGACGATGCCGGTACCACCGACACCGGCCATGAACAGGTTGTGCGTTCCGGTCCACACGGCGGGGTCGGGGTCGCCGACCTCCGGCGGAACCGGGATCTCGCGCAACGTCTTCGGTGCGCCTTCCTCGGGCAGCTCGACCGTCACGAACGACGGGCAGTCGCCCTCGAGGCAGGAGTAGTCGGTGTTGCAGCTGGTCTGGTCGATCTTGGTCTTGCGGCCGAATTCGGTGTCGACGGGCTGCACGGACAGGCAGTTGGACTTGACGCCGCAGTCGCCGCAGCCCTCGCAGACGGCCTCGTTGATGACGACGCGGGTGCGGCGGGCGGGCAGCTTGCCGCGCTTGCGCTTACGGCGGGCCTCGGCGGCGCACTGCTGATCGAAGATCAGCACGGTGACACCCTCGACGTCGCGCAGGACGCGCTGCGCCTCGTCGAGCCGGGTCCGGTCCCACAGCAGTGTGTTGGCGGCGAAGTGGGCACCCTTGTGCCGCTTGGGGTCCTCGGCGCACACGATGATCTGCTTGACGCCCTCGGACGCCAGCTTGTGGGTAAGCTGCGGCACGGTCAGCCCGGCCTCGGCGTCCTGGGCGCCGGTCATCGCGACGGCGGAGTTGTAGAGCACCTTGTACGTGATGTTGACGCCGGCGGCGACGCACGCCTGCACGGCGAGCTGGCCGGAGTGGAAGTAGGTGCCGTCGCCGACGTTCTGGAACATGTGCTTGACGTCGCTGAACGGGGCCTGCCCGATCCACTGCGCGCCCTCGCCGCCCATCTGGGTGAGCATCGTGACGGCGCTGTCGGTGCGGCCGGACATCGTGACCAGGGTGTGGCAGCCGATGCCGCCGCCCGCGATCGATCCCTCGGGCACCGCGGTGGAGCGGTTGTGCGGGCAGCCGGAGCAGAAGTACGGGGTGCGCGACGTCGGGAGGACGGTCAGCTCGAGGCGCGGCGGCGGGGCCGGCGTCAGCGCGACCCGGTCCTTGAGGACGCGGCGCAGCGGTCCGGTGAGACGGGCGGCGGTCAGTTCACCGTCGACGGGGATCAGGTTCTTGCCCTGCGCGTTCTTCTTCCCCAGCACTGCCGGTGCGCTGGCGCCGCCGTAGAGGATGTCCTTGAGCTGCGACTCGACGAACGGCATCTTCTCCTCGACGACGAGGACCTGCTCGACGCCGTCGGCGAGTTCGCGAACCTTGTCGGCGCCCAGCGGGTAGGGCATGCCGACGCGGAGGATGCGGATGCCGGCGTCCTCGAGCTGGGAGTCGCCGAGCCCGAGGTCGAGCAGGGCCTGGCGCAGCGAGTCGTAGGCGGTGCCGACGGCGGCGATGCCCAGCCACGCGCTGCGCGGGTTCACCTCGATCTTGTCGATCTCGTTGGCGGCGTTGAACGCCTCGACCATCGCCCAGCGCGGCCCGTACAGGTCGGCCTCGGCGTAGACGCTGTCGGGCGGGGACGCGAGCACGCGCTGCCGGTACGACCACGGCTTGCCGTTCCACTCGATCTCGGGGAGCACGATGTCGAGGTCGGCGAAGTTGCGGTCGAGGGTCCAGAGTCCGTCGGCCACGTCGGCGACGATCTTCATGCCCGACCAGCAGCCGGAGATCCGCGACAGCGCCACACCGTAGAGGCCGAATGTGATGACCTCCTCGGCGTTCCGCGGGAAGAACACGGGCATGCCCATCGCGGCCATGGACCGCTCACTGGCGCAGGGGATGGTGGAGGACTTGGCGTTGGGGTCGTCGCCGACGAGGACGAGGACGCCGCCGCGGGCGTTCGCGCCGTACATGGCGGCGTGCCGGATGGAGTCGCTGGCGCGGTCGAGGCCGGGACCCTTGCCGTACCAGACGCCGACGACGCCGTCGTGGGTGCGCTCGCCCTGCGGGAGGTCGACCTGGCTGCCCCAGACGGAGGTCGCGGCGAGTTCCTCGTTCATGCCGGGCACGAACTTCACGTCGTGGTCGGTGCTCAACGTGGGGATGGCGGCGATGGTGCGGTCGAGTCCGGCGAGGGGGCTGCCCTGGTAGCCGGAGACGAACGTCGCGACGTTCAGTCCCGCGCGGCGGTCGCGTTCGTGCTGCTCCACCAGCTGGCGGGCGATGGCCTGCACACCGGTCATCAACACCGGGCCCGAGTCGGCCCGGTATCGGTCGGCGAGATCAAAGGATGCTGCACTGGTGCGAGCGTCGTCTAACTGAGTCATCTGCGATTCCCGATCCGTCGCGTTGAGCATTTCGTGAGCTTGATCCTGTATCTGGTCTAAGATTTGGTCAACGCAAATCGGATCAACTGATCAGTTCACGCAACAGGTGACGGTCGTCACTTCCCGGAGGTACCCAAAGTGCTCAGCATCGACAAGCTCGACGTGCAGTTGCTCGGACTGCTCGGCCAGGACTCACGCATGAGCGTGGCCGAACTCGCCAACTCGCTGGGCGTTGCCCGCAACACCGTCCAGTCCCGGATGAAGCGCATGGAGACCAGCGGACTGCTCACCGGCTTCCGCCCCAACCTCGACCTCGCCGAGGTCGGGATTCCCATCCAGGCGTTCGTCGGGCTCGAACTCGAACAGGGCAAGCTCACCGCCGTCGGCAATCGCCTCGTCGACCTGCCGGAGGTCATCGAGATCCACGCGACCACCGGCCGCGAAGATCTGCTGGTGCGGGTGGCCACGTCCACGCACGCGGAGCTGCAGAAGTTGCTGGAGAAGATCGCGAACCTGCCCGGCATCACGCATTCGACCACCACTATCGCGCTGACCAGCCCGCTGCCGTACCGGATTCAGCCCCTGCTCGAGCACCTCACCGACGACTCCGGGTGGGGCCGGTCCACGGCACTGCCCCGTTCACAGCGCTAGCTCCGGTGCAGTAGTTTCAGACCATGAGTGAGAGTCAGGGACGAATCGCGTTCATCCAGGCCACGTGGCACCGCAACATCGTCGACCGCGCGCGCGAGGGCTTCACCGACGAGGTGAACACGCTGGGGTATTCGAAGGACGAGCTGGACTTCTTCGAGGTGCCGGGCGCGTTCGAGATCCCGCTGCACGCACGCCGCCTCGCCCTCACCGGGCGTTACGACGCCGTCGTCGCGGCCGCGCTCGTCGTGGACGGTGGCATCTACCGGCACGAGTTCGTCGCGACCGCGGTGATCGACGGCCTCATGCGCGTGCAACTCGACACGGACGTGCCGGTGTTCTCGGTTGTGCTGACGCCGCACCACTTCCACGAGCACGACGAGCACCTCAACTACTTCCACGACCACTTCGTGAAGAAGGGCGCCGAGGCCGCTCGTGCCTGCGTCGCCACCGTCACGTCGCTGAAGTCGCTGCCGACCGCGAACTGAGATTCGCCCACTCCGAACCGCAACGAGAAACCACCGTCAGTACGTACTGACGGTGGTTTCCTCGCATTGGAGGCTTGCTGCCGCTACACGGCGACGAAATGCGACAGAATCGCCTGCACCTCATAGATGTCCACGGACTTCGAGAACTGCTTTTGCAGCGGCACCGGATTGCCGGAGATCCAGATCTTCAGTTCGGCGTCGAGATCGAAGTTTCCGGCGGTCTCTACCGCGAAATGCGTGATCGATTTGTAGAGCACGCTGTGGTATTCGATCTTCTTGCCGGTGAATCCCTGCTTGTCGACGAGAATGAGTCGTCGGTTGGTAAACAGGAAAGCATCGCGTACCAGCAGATACGCAGCGTGGATCTGCTCACCGTTTCCGAGGAGTCGCGAGTACTCCGCGTGCGCAGCCGCCGGGTCGATCTTTCCCGCATTACCCATGAGGCCGTTCATCAAGCCCATTTTCATCTCCGCGATTCCACTCGAATGTCGACAGTCACGCTGGCTGTCGTCGGGACGGGCGAGATCGTTACGGGGCCGAACTATCGGTCCTTCGCGTGCCGGTGCTGGACGTAGAGGAGCCAGAACACGGGCGCGCCGACGACGGCGAGGATCGTCGCGAACACCCGCAGCCCGACGTTCCCTTCGCCGAAGGGGGCGATCATGAGGACAATCGTGCAGACGACGGCGCCGAGGAGTCGCCAGTGGGCGCCGAGGAAGCCTGCGACCATCGCCCATGCGTTGCGGGCGACGATGCGCGCCGGCGATTCGGGCTCCGGTGGGGGCGGCGGGGACGGGGCCACCGCAACCGTCGAGTTACGCGCGGCGGCCACCAGTTTCGGGGCGTGGACACCGACCGGCGGGGTTTCGCCGTCGGGCTCGCACCGGAACAGGGCGATGCCCACCGTGTCCGCGTAGTCGACGGCCTCGTCCGTGTATCCGGGGCCGGAGAAGTACAGGAGCTTCCGGGCGTGGCTGGTTCCGCGGGTGCCGTAGAGGTTCGCGAGGTCCGACTTGCCTGCACTGCCGCCACGCCACTTCACCTGCGCGTACGCGCGTGACGAGTAGACGTCGATGCCGCCGTCCGCGCCTCCGAGTAGCGCTGTGGCGTCGCCGTAACCGAGCTTCTGCATCTGCTCGGCGGCGTTGATTTCGGCTTCAGCCGCCGTGCGTATGCGTGCCATGCCTCACTCCCCCAGATCGAACCAGTCTTTCCCCTCGAAGGTACCCGCAGATCCGGTCAAACCAGCTATCGGCCGGTGAACGTCACACCGGCGCCATCGAATTGCAACACACTGCAACTCTTCCCGCCCCCGGCCGCGCGCCCGTACCGTTCCCCGAATCAGCACGTTCACAACGTAGTGAGGGCGGATTCATGAGGGCAGCACGCTTCCACGGCCGACGCGACATCCGGATCGACGACATCCCGGAGCCGGAATTGCGGCCGGGCGCGGTGAAACTCCGGGTCGCGTGGTGCGGAATCTGCGGCACCGACCTCCACGAGTACCTGGAGGGCCCGATCTTCATCTCCCCGCCGGGGCATCCCCATCCGCTGTCGCACGAGAATGCTCCGGTGACGATGGGCCACGAGTTCTCCGGGACGGTCGAGGAGGTCGGTGAGGGCGTCACCGATGTCGCCGTGGGTGACAACGTGGTGGTGGAGCCGTACTTCGTGTGCAACGAGTGCGCGTCCTGCAAGGCAGGCAATTACCACCTGTGTACGAAGATGGGTTTCATCGGATTGGCCGGTGGCGGGGGCGGACTCAGCGAGAAGGTGGTGGTCGACCGCCGGTGGGTGCACAAGATCGGCGACATCCCGCTCGACGAGGCGGCCCTGATCGAACCGCTCAGCGTCGCGCACCATGCGGTCGTCCGCAGCGGGGCCAAGGCCGGCGACGTCGCGCTGGTCGGCGGCGCGGGGCCGATCGGACTCCTGGTGGCCGCGGTCCTGAAGGGTCTGGGTGTCACCACGATCGTCACGGAACTCAGCGACGCCCGGAAGCAGAAGGCGCTGTCCAGTGGGGTCGCGCATCACGTGATCGACCCGTCGTCGGAGGACGTGAAGACCCGGGTGCTCGAGCTGACCGACGGTGTCGGCGCCGACCTCGGGTTCGAGTGCGCCGGGGTCAACGCCGTCCTCGACACCATCCTCGACGCCGTCCGGCCCGCAGCCGTGGTGGTGAACGTGTCGATCTGGGGAAAGCCCGCGACGGTCGACATGCAGAAGCTCGTCCTCAAGGAGATCGACCTGCGCGGCACCATCGCCTACGTCCGAGATCACGAGGCGGTGATCGAGCTGGTGCGCAGCGGCGTGATCGACCTGGCCCCGTTCATCACCGGCCGGATCGAACTCGACAACCTGGTCTCCGAGGGCCTCACGACGTTGATCGAGCACAACGACACGGCGGTGAAGATCCTGGTCCGGGCGTGACCGTCAGTCGGGTTCGTCCGTCGACGGCGTCACCGCCCTGGCCTTGAGCGCCAGCCACAGCTCCATGCGGTCGTCGGCCTGGTCGAGGTTCCGCCCGGTCAGCGCCGCGATCTTGTCGATCCGGTTCCGGACGGTGTTGCGGTGCACGGAGAGGGCGGCCGCCGCGGGGTCCCAGGCCCCGTTGGCTCGCAGCCATTCCTCGAGCGTTCGCTGGAGTTCGACGCGTTCGCGCGGCTCGAGCTGATCGAGGGGTGCGAGGACGGCGGTCGAGAAGCCGCTGAGCACGTCGGCCGAGCCGAGTCGCAGCAGCAACTGCACGGTCTCCCCTTCCTTGGCGTCGACGGCGCGGCCCAGTCGGGCGCTGACGGCGACGAGGGATCGCGCCTGCATCGCCGACACGGCCAGCGCGTCCACCGGAACCAGCGCGCCGATCCCGATGGCGCATCCCTCTGCCACGCCCGACAGCAGGTCCGCCAGCCCGGCGACCTCGGGGTGCGCGATCTCGATGTCCGAATTGCGCTGTCTCAGGACGGAATCCGGAAGGACCGAACCGATCCGGACGGTCAGGTCGGCCACAGCCTCGGGAGTGGAGCGCACGACGGCGATCTGCAGGGGGTCCCGGGACAGCCCGATGCCGGCCGCGATCTGATGTGCGCGCTCCCGCCGGAGTCCGGGTCTGAGCAACTGCGCCAGCGCCGCCGCCCGCCGCTGCCGCTCCGGTTCGCCGGCCACGTGACGCCGTTCGAGTTCGAGCGACAACAGCGAGACGAGAACATTGGACGCGTGCCGCAGCGCGCTGTCCGCCGACCGCTCGAGCACGACGAACGCGAGCGGGTTGTCGATGCGAACGGGGTGCAGTTCGAGTTCCCGCCGACCGGCACCGCCGAACGCCGTCCAGCCCTTCGCCCGGGTGGTGTAGCGACCCACCTGGTCTTGGGCGTCCTGCAGGAACGCCGCGTCGACGCCGTCGGAGAGTTGGACCACCCCGCCGGACGCGTCCAGCACTGCGCAGAGGGAGCCGCTGACGGACCGCCACTTGTCGAGCAGTCCGCTCAGGGGCGACGGTCCGGCCGCGACCGCGGTGAGCTGGTAGCTGAGTTCGATGGCGTCCTCGAGCGCACGTTTCTCCTCCTCGGCGATCCGGGAGAAGATCCATTTGGTGATGGCGATGAACGGCACCGAGTCGGGGGCGATGAGCAGCGGGACGCCGAATTCGCGCGCCGCCGCAACGAGCGGCGCCGGTGGCGCCTGGTAGGGCAGCCCGTGCCCCAGACCGAGGCACAGTGCGGCGACCCCGCCCGCGACGCAGTCCCGCACGTAGTCGCGGCACCCGGATTCGGTGGTGGGAAGCATCAGGCCGACGGTCATCAGCAACTCGCCGCCCTGGAGCCAGTCCCGCGGACGCGTCAGTTCGGACACGTGCGCTGCGGTGATGGGGTTGTCGACTCCCGCCATCCCGCTCATCGACGTGAGCCGCAGCGTGGGAGCCGACAGGACGTCCTGGACGGTGATCACCCGGCGACCCCTTGTACGAATTGCCCAACCGTAATAGACGAACTGTACATCTCGCCTCTGGTGCCGGGGCGGCGCAGTGCGCAGAGTGGTGATCAGAGCCACAGCACCTCCAAGGAGTTTCAGTGTCAGATCACTCCGGCGACACCGCCGCGACCCTCGGTGGCACCATCGAGACCCGCTCGATCGACTACGTCCCCGAGGACGAACGTCACGGGAAGGTCCGCGACCAGGGCCCCTTCTGGTTCGTCGGAAACTTCCAGCCCTTCACGGTGGCCATCGGCTTCGTCGGCCCCGCCCTCGGCCTGTCGCTGGGCTGGACGGTCGTCGCGGGCATTCTCGGCATCTTCTTCGGAACGTTGTTCATGGCGTTCCACGCGTCGCAGGGACCGGTGCTCGGACTCCCGCAGATGGTGCAGTCCCGCGCGCAGTTCGGCTATCGCGGTGTCGTCCTCGCACTCATCGGGACGTTGTTCACGTACGTCGGGTTCAACGTCGTGGACGTCGTCATCATCAAGGCGGGCCTGCATAGCATCTTCGGGTGGAACGCGGCCGTCATCGCCGTCGTCATCACCGCGGTCGCCACGCTGCTCGCGATCTACGGTCACGATCTGCTGCACCTGTCGTTCCGTGTGCTGTTCTGGCTGTCGCTGCCGCTGTGGGCCATCCTCACGTGGGGCGTCGTGTTCGGGCACGCCGGCGGCGACGCGGGCGCGGCGACGGGCGGGTTCACCCTGCTGGCGTTCATCGCCCAGTTCAGTGTCGCGGCCTCCTACAACATCACCTACGCGCCGTACGTGTCGGACTACTCGCGGTACCTGCCGCGCAACACGCGGACGTCGGCCATCGTGTCGGCTGTGTTCCTCGGCGCCTCCGCGTCGCCGGTCTGGCTGATCCCGGTGGGTGCGTGGATGGCCACCCGGCTCGGAGCCACTGACGCGCTCGCCGGCATCCACGACGCCGGCAACTCGGTGGTGCCGTTCCTCGGCAGTGTGCTCGCCCTCGTCGCGACGCTCGTGCTGGTGGCGACCATGGGCCTGAACGCGTACAGCGGCATGCTCACCGTGATCACGGGCATCGACTCCTTCCGGAAGGTCACCCCGTCCCGCCGGATCCGGGTGGTGACCGTCCTCGCGCTGGCCGCGGTCTGGCTGGTGCTGAGCCTGCTGTTCACCGATTCGACGACCGTCCTGAACACGACGCTGCTGATCATGCTGTACCTCCTCGTGCCGTGGACCGCCGTCAATCTCACCGACTTCTTCTTCGTGCGCCGCGGGCATTACGCCATCACCGACCTGTTCACGCCGGACGGGCTGTACGGAATGTGGTCGTGGCGGGGCATGACGGCCTTCTTCGCCGGCATCGTCGCCTCCGTTCCGTTCATGGTGCTGCCGTTCTACGTCGGGCCGATCGCCGCGGCCCTCGGTGACGTCGACGTCGCGTTCGCGGTCGGACTCGCCGTGTCGGGGATCGTGTACTGGGTCCTGTCCCGGTCGCTGGACCTCGACACCGAGGAACGGTTCATCGAAGACAGCGAAGCCGCGCTGGCGGTCGAGGAGACCCCGGCTCATGGCTGACACGAAAACGGCTGACGTCCAGCACGCGATCGACGCGCTGATCCAGGCATTCGGCGAGCACGACACGACCGCCTACTTCGAGGCGTTCAGCCCGGACGCGACGTTCGTCTTCTACACCCACCCGGTGCCGCTGCCCAGTCGCGAGGCCTACCGCGACCTCTGGTCCGAGTGGGAGTCGGACGGGTTCCGTATCCTGGCGTGCCGTTCCCGCGAGCAGAACGTCACGTTTCCGGCCCCGGATGTCGCGGTGCTGACGCACCGGGTCGGCACCACCGTGCGGCATTCGACAGGAACGGTCGAGCTCGACGAACGGGAGACGATCCTGTTCCGGCAGCGTGAAGATTCAGGCTGGATCGCCGTCCACGAGCACTTGTCGCCCCAGTCGATCACAGCCTGATAGCTGACAGATAGCTGGCTCGACGTGGACCGCGTCACATCAGGACCCTGTCGAGTTGCGGACGCAGTCGCCCGACGGTGTACTGGTCAGTAAACCTGCCCGGCTCGGCCTATCGCGAAGGTGCACAGATGACGGACGAACGGCCCGGCAAGAATCAGACCCCACCGGACAAGGCGACGCGACCGACACCGAAGGAGGCGACCCCGGACGTCTCCAAGACCGATCTCGCGGCCGTCGTCGACGCGCTCACCGCGACGAACGAGAAGAATTTCGACTTCTGACCTCGCTCCTCAGGCCCGTTCCCGGTGCGGCACGAACTCGAACGTCAGGCACGCGAACGCCACGGGCAGCAGGTAACGGAAACGCAGGAGGACGTAGCGCCGGTTCCCCGTGGAATGGAACTTGCCGAGGTAGCGGTACAGCGACTCGAGCGAGATCAGCACGTCGCCGAGGTGCAGGACACGGCGGAAGAGCCGGGCCCCCGCGCCGGGTGCGTCGGGGTCGAGGAGTTCGGGGAACGCCGCGAACGACAGCGAGACGTATCGCGCACCGGTGTGCCCGGCGTACCGGATGACGTCGACGGTCATGCGTTCGTCGGTGCCGTTCGGCGCGCCGTCGGCTCGCCACGGAACGTCGAGGCTCAGTTCGCGGGCGGAATCGGCGGTGCCGTAACGCTGGAAGGCGACGGCGCGCCCAGTGCAGTCGCGGGCGATGACGAGCAGAACACCGGGGAGTGCGCCGTCCAGCAGGTGGTCGAGGATCATCGAGAACCCGCGGCGCTGATGTCCGGCGCGGGCGTTCTCGACGATGTCCGTCAACTCCCGGCGCGTCGGTTCGTCGAGCGCGGCTTCCGGGACGATCTCGGTGGTGAGCCCGGCGTTGTGGGTGCGCTGCACGGCCTGCCGGAGGTTGCGGAACTTCCTGCCGTGCAGGGTGAAGTGTCCGACGTCGATCACCACGTCACGGCCGATCGGGACCGCCGACAACGGCTTTCGGGTGTCGCCGCCGATCTCCCACAGCCGGGCGACGCGCTCCCCCGCTCCGAGCACGGCGACGCGCCAACCGCGTTCGGCCGCGAACTCGGAGAACTCGTCGAGGAGGGCGCCGAATTCGAGCGCGTTGCCGATGGGATCGCCGGAGACGACCGCTATTCCGGATCGCGCCCGGTAGGCGATCGCCACGGTGCCCGACGCGCTGAAGTAGTACGACTTCGCCGAATTGAGGGCGAACGGCGACAGCGGATCGTCCGTGGTCTGCTGGATCAGCGAGAAGACGCGGGCACGGTCCTCGGGCTGCGGAACACTGCGCACCGGCAGCATCAGGACGGGTCCGGTGGCCACGAGGAGGAGAAATCCCGGAGTCGAATGTGCGCTCGTGTACGCCACATCCGCGGCCGTAACGAACAGCACCGCCGCCACCGAATGTGTCATGGTGACGGGCCGCCGCAGATGCAGTCCCCGGGCCACCAGCAGGACGGCGATTCCGGCCGCCACCATCCACGTGCGAACGGGCCCCGACCGCCCGGCCATCCACATCAGCACGAGGCCGACCACGACGGTTGCGCCGACGAGCGCCATCCGCGCCGCGGGCGATTCGGGCCGGTACACCCGCAGCCCGGGCACGGTCATCGGTGTCGACTTCGAATTCTGCATCCGCACCCCTGCCCCAGGTGACGACTGTTCCGGTGCCTCCAATCTAGCGGCTCCGCCGCCCGTGAGTGGTTGACGAGTCCCTGCACTCGCTACGCACTCACGGGCGAAGCCTCGGCGGCGGTGCCCCGTGCGGCAGGGACGGCCCGACCGCCGTGAGTGAGCCTGCGGTGCGCCCCTTCCCCCAGCCGAGTTTCTCGCGGTAGCGGCCGATGTGGTCCTCGGGGATGTTCTGCCCGTCGACGAGCGGCGTGGACTGCGGGTCCACGTACAGCGCGTCGACCGGGCAGTACGCCTCGCACATAAAGCACGTCTGGCAGTCCGATTGCCGCGCGATCACGGGGATCCCGGTGTCGGTGCGGTCGAACACGTTGGTGGGGCACGCGTCGACGCACTTGTCGCAGCCGATGCACGCCTCGGCCAGCAGCACCTCGATCACGAGGCCACCCGCAACAGGCCGCTGTGTGCCGCACCGGTCGAGGTCCACACGTCGTCCAGCCCACCGGTGAGCACGTGGTGGTGCTGCGCGGGGTCGAGGTCCGGGTAGTCGGCGCGCTTGCTCATTCCGCGGGTTTCCGTCCGCGCGAGCGTCGAGTGGTACATCCACCGCCCCACCGCGGTGATCGCCGCGGCCTGACGGGCCCGGACACGTTCGTCGCCGGAGTCGCCGCCGAGGCCCAGCGACAACGCCGTCCACAACGACTCCAGCTCGTCGAGCGCACCCTGCACCCGCACACCGTCCCGCAGGTAGTTCTTCTCGTACGGGATGAGTTCCGCCTGCGCGGCCGCGACGACCGCGGACGCCTCCAGCCCCGACCGCCCCGTGGGCCGCAGCCCGGCCCGTCCGGCGGGACGCAGTTCGCCCGCCCGGACCCGACGTTCGGTTCGCGCGAACCGCGCGGCCCCCGTGCCCGCCCAGCTGCCGGACGACATCGCCCACGCCGAGTTGTGGCTGCCGCCGCCGGTGAAACCGCCACAGATGCGTTCGCGGGTGGCGGCGTCGCCCGCCGCGAACAGGCCGGGGACGGATGTGGCGCAGGTGTCGTCGACCACGTCGATGCCGCCGGTTCCGCGCACCGTCCCCTCGGCGAGCATGCTGACCTCGAAGCGGTCGGTGAACGGGTTGATGCCGCGACGGTCGAATTGCAGGAAGAAGTTGGGCTGGCCGAGCCGCATCTGGCGTTGCACGTCGTCGTCGGCGCGGTCGAGTTGGGCGAACACCGGCTCGGACAGCAGCGTTTTCGCGATCACCGAACGCCCCTTTGTGGAGCCGGCGCCCTCGAGGATGCGTCCGTCGGCGTGGAAGAACGTGGCGTAGCCGTAGTAGGCGGTCTTGGTGATGGTGGAGTTGGCGGGGACGATCGCGTACGCGTTGGAGAATTCCATGCCGGAGAACGTGGCGCCCACCTCGGCGGCCATCAGCGCGCCGTCGCCGGTGTCGACGTTCGTGCCCAGGGCGCGGGACAGGAACGCGCAGCCGCCGCTCGCGATCACGACGGCGCCCGCGGTGATCCGGTAGTCGCGGTCGTCGTGGCGCTGGTAACCTGCCGCGCCGCGCACCTGGCCGTCGGTGTCGACGAGCAGTTCGAGGGCCGGCGAGTGGTCGAGAATCCGGACGCCCGCCTTCTTGACCCACGCCCGCATCCGCCGCATGTATTCGGGCCCTTGGAGTCCGGTGCGGATCTGCCTGCCTGTGTCGGGGTCGACGGGGAACGGGTACCGGCCTTCCTCGGCGAGGAGATTCATGTTCGCGTACGTCTGGTCGAGGACGCGGTCCATCCAGTGGTGGTCGGCGAGATGGCCGCCGAGCGTTTCGCGGCTGGCCTTGGCCTTCGCCCGCGCGGACGGGTCGGGGTCGACGTACCAGACGCCGGTGCCCGAAGGCGCGGTGGCGCCGCTGGTTCCGCAGTACCCCTTGTCGACGAGGACGACGTCCGCCCCGGATTGCCGTGCGCGCAGCGCGGCCCACGTTCCGGCGGGGCCGCCGCCGATGACGAGGACGTCGGTGCTCAGGTCGAGAAGTTCGGTCATGAAGGGCGCTCCTGTCGAGGCGGAACAACTGCCCTTCAACGCTTCCGCACATCGGCCCGCGCCGCCATCGTCAGAATCAGCGTGAGCTGAACGCCCGTGCGCCTTTCTGGTTGTCCCAGCTACCAAAAAGGCGCACGGGCGCTACGCGCCTTTGCCGTAGTCGACGCTCAGCCAGTGCTCCGGCCGCATGCGGATGACGATTGCGCTGTCGTCGTACGCCTCCTCGACGAAACTGTCGACCTCCTCGGCGGTGAGGTAGCGGGTGGCGAGTTCGCGGACGACGTCGGCGGTGGGTGATTCGTCGAACTCCGCCGGACCTTCGACGCTGACGTACCGGTAGGGCGGCTTCTCGTCCTGGGCGACGAGGCTGAAGCGGCCGGCGGCGCGGATCAGCCGCTCTTTCAGCGACCCGCGACCGGTCCAGACGTACACCTCGCCGCCGGGTTCGTAGCCGTACCAGATGGGCACGGCGAGCGGTGCCCGCCCGTCGCGGTCGACGGCGATCACCCCCACGTGTACGTCGGCGAGGAACTTCTCGCGCTGTTCACTGGTCATCGACAACTGCGACATGTCAGTCTCCGCTCTGGTGTTCGGGTTTCGACGGTGGTGCGGGGTCGAGCAGCTGGGCGAGGTGTTGCGACGATCGGGTCGGGTCGAGTTGCCGTACCTGCATGTGGCAGCTGAACCCGTCGGTCAG
Source organism: Rhodococcus sp. IEGM 1307 (assembly GCF_030056915.1). Classification (NCBI taxonomy): domain Bacteria; kingdom Bacillati; phylum Actinomycetota; class Actinomycetes; order Mycobacteriales; family Nocardiaceae; genus Rhodococcus; species Rhodococcus sp. IEGM 1307. Next base: position 484,900 of record NZ_JASHKW010000002.1, on the reverse strand, counting down.
CACTGTTGCTTCTTCGGGACTGTCGCGCAGTGCGGGGGCGAGTGCCTGTTCCGCCACCCGCATGCTGAGGTCGTAGTGGTCGGCCTCGAACCCGAAGTTTCCTGCCACGCCGCAGCATCCGGTGGCCTCGCGGACGCGTTCGACCCCGACCGCCTGCAGGGCCTTCCGCTGGCCGGCCGCGCCGAACACGGCGTATTCGTGGCAGTGGGTCTGCACGGTGACGTCGTCGGGCAGCGCCACGCTCGAGGTCCAGCCTGCCTGGGTCCGCTCGAGGACGGCGCCCGCGAAGCTCTGCACGCGGGCGGCGACGCGTCGTGCGGCGTCGGTGTGGACGAGTTCGGGCAGGTCCTTGCGGAACGCGGCGGCGCAGCTCGGTTCGAGGACGACGATGGGGCGGTCGGTGCCGTCGTCGAGGAGTTCCGCCGCCTTGGCGAGGGTCTTCTTCGCCTGCTTCAGCTGTCCGGTGGAGATCCAGGTGAGCCCGCAGCACACGTCGCTGCGGCACTGCGAGCTGAGGCCCGCCTCGGCGAGCACCCGCGACGCGGCGCCGACCACCTCGGGGCGAAACCCGCGGGTGAACGTGTCGGCGAGCACCACGACGTCCGCGGTGCCGTTCCGCGACGTCTCCCCGACCTCGCGGCGGATCTGCTTGCGGGACGCGAACTCCGGCATCGACCGGTGCGGGGTGAGACCACCCAGCTTGGCCGCGACCTTCGCCAGCCTGCCTGCGGTGAGCCGATTCACCACAGGGGCGGACCGTTCGGCGATCTTCAGCCACACCGGCAGCCAGCCGAGGGAGTAGTGCGACAGCGGACGCACCCGGCCGCGGTAGTGGTGGTCGAGGAATTCGGACTTGTACGTGGCCATGTCGACGCCCACCGGGCAGTCGGTGGAACAGGCCTTGCAGGACAGGCAGAGGTCGAGGGATTCCTTGACGTCCTCGGAGCGCCATCCATCGGCGACGGTCGGCGAATTGCGGACCATTTCCTGCAGGGCGCGGGCCCGGCCGCGGGTGGAGTCCTTCTCGTCGCCGGTCGCGCGGAAGCTGGGGCACATCACCCCGCCGGTCGAGGCGCGGCAACGGCCCACCCCGATGCACCCCTGGACGGCGTGGACGAACGGTGCGACGGGGACGTCGCTGGTGGGGGTGAGGTCGAAAGTCGTCTGCCACGCCCGCGGGTTCACGCCGTCGAGGGCCAGGCTGCCCAGCAGCGGTTCGGGGTCGACGATGCTGCCGGGGTTCAGCACGGCCGCCGGATCCCAGAGCCGCTTGAACGTCGCGAACGCCGCCATCATGGTGGGCGTGTACATGATCGGCAGCAGCGCCGACCGTGCGCGACCGTCGCCGTGCTCCCCCGACATCGATCCCCCGAACCGCACGCACAGTTCCGCGGCGCGGTGGATGAACCGCGACATCACGTCCCGGCCCTCTTCGGTGCGCTGGTCGAAGTTGATGCGGATGTGCATGCAGCCGGCGCCGAAGTGCCCGTACATCACACCGGTGAGACCGAATTCGGCGAGCAGGGCCTTGATGTCGACGAGGTAGTCGGCCAGCTGGTCGGGTGCGACGGCGGAATCCTCCCAGCCCGTCCATGATTCGCCGCCCTCGACGAGGCGGGCCGACAGTCCGGCGCCGTCCTCGCGTACCCGCCACAGCGACGCGCGTTCCGCCGGGTCCCCGACCACCCGCGAGTCGACGAGCCGTCCGGCCGCCCGCAGCTTCGAGACCAGTTCGGCCCCGCGCAGTTTCACCTCGGCGAGGTCCTCGCCGTCGAGGTCGACGTACAGCCAGGCCTCGCCGTCGGGCAGCCCGACCACGGAGTCGGCGCCGCGCAGGTGCCGCATGGTGTCGACGATCGCCGAGTCGATGCCTTCGATCGCGGCGGGCGAGTACGCGAGGATCAGCGCGTTGTCGCGGGCGGCGTCCACCAGGTCGCGGTATCCGAGGCACAGCAGCATGGCTGCGGGCGGCACCGGCACCAGCGCGACGGTCGCGGCCACGATCACCGCGCACGTCCCCTCGCTTCCCACCAGGGCGCGGGCCACGTCGAAGCCGTTCTCGGGCAACAGGTTCGCGAGGTGAAATCCGGACACCTGTCGCGGGATGCGGCCCAGCTCGAGCCGGAAGTCGCCGAGATGCTCCTGTGTCAGCTCGTCGAGTCCGGCGGCGATCCGTTCGGCCTCGCTCACTGCGGATGAGTCGTCCGGGTCGGTGGCCCGCAGCCCGTCGTGGGTGGCGGTCAGCCGGTGCCCGTTCGCCGTCACGAGGTCGAGTGCGACGACGTGATCGGACGTGCGGCCGTACCGCACGGAGTGGTTGCCGCAGGCGTCGTTGCCGATCGCGCCGCCGACGGTCGCGCGGGACTTGCTGGACGGGTCGGGCGCGAAGGTGAACGCGCCGTCCGTCGCCAGTTGCACGTCTTTCTGCAGGTCCGTGAGGACGATCCCGGATTCGACGACGGCCGTTCGGGCGGACGCGTCGACGGCCCGCACCTGATTCATGTGCCGGGAGAAGTCGAGCACCACTCCCCGGCCGATCGCGTTGCCTGCGAGTGACGTGCCGCCGCCGCGGCTGGTGATGGGGATGCCGCGGTCGGTGCAGGCCCGGACGATCGCCACCACGTCGCCGGCGCTGCGCGGAAACGCCACCGCCAGCGGCGGCACCCGGTAATTGGAGGCGTCGAAGGAGTATTCGGCGCGCCGCCGCGATCCGATGTCGAGGTCGATGCCCAACTCGGCGAGCTCGGCATGCAGGTCGGCCGCGGGACGTGTCAGCTCAGCCACGCGTCGATCTGTCCCGTCTCTTCGGAGTCAGCTACCGGAATTCTCGTCAGCGGGGCCATGGCTACATGGTCGAGCCGCTCCCGAAGATTGTCAACAATCCACTCGGTGAGCCGGGTACGGTTCGGAGGGGTGAGCGTCGTGCGAACGCCGTCACCCGCCCAGCGACTGTTGGCTGTGCGGGCCGGAGCCACGGCCTGGGTGCTCATCGCCCTGTATTTCCTCGCGGAGGTCGTGACCGCACGCGCCTGGCCGCGGCCGTACGAGGTGCGGACCAACTCGGTCAGCAACCTGGGTGTCACGGGCTGCGACGGCTCCGCTGCCCAGGTCGCGGCCGCGCGACTCTGTTCGCCTCTGCACACGGTGATCAACAGCGCCTTCGTGATGACCGGGGTGCTCATCGTCGCGGGAGCGGTGGGCCTTCGCGAGTTCCTGCCACCGGGACGCCTGCGCCGGGCCGCGTTGACGTTGCTCTGCCTGGCGGCTGTCAGCGCGGCTCTGACGGGCGTCGTTCCGATCAACGTGGACGCCCACCTGCACCAGCTGGTCGCGACCCCGACGTTCGTCGCGCGCAACGCCGCCATGATCGTCATCGCAATCGCGCTCTACGAGCGTTGGCGCATCTTCGCGCTCTGGACCGGTGTGTGCTGCCTCGTCGGTGTACTCGGGATGGCGGCGATCCTCCTCCCCGGCGAACCGTTCGGCATCACCGAACGCCTGGCCCTCTACCCGTTCACGGTGTGGGTCGTGACAGCCGGTGTCGCGGCGCTCCGCACCCGTGCGCCGTTCCGGTCGCCCTGACTACCAAAAAGGCGCACGGGGCGCCGAAGGCGCACCATGGAGTGATGTCCACAGCTCTCACGCATGCCGCCGCCACCCAGCAGTTCGCGGAGAACGGCCGCATCTCGATCGAACCCAATCACAAGCGCATCCGGGTGTTCTTCGGCGGTCAGGTGGTCGCCGACACCACCCGTTCGGTGTACCTGTTCGAGAAGGGGCACCTGCCCGTCTATTACATTCCCCGCGACGACGTGAACTTCGACCTCCTCGAGCCCGTCGACGCGACCACGACGTGCCCGTGGAAGGGCAAGGCCCGGTACTGGGATCTCGTCGTCGGCGATCGTCGCGCGGAACAATCCGTGTGGGGTTACGACGTGAAACTGGACGACTCCCTCGACCTCAGCCCGTACGTCGCGTTCTACTGGCACAGGATGGACGCCTGGTACGAGGAGGATCAGCAGGTGTTCGTCCATGCCCGCGACCCGTATGTCCGGGTCGACGTGCTGCCGTCGTCCCGGCACGTCGAGGTGTTCATCGGCGACACGCTCGTCGCCGACTCCGTCCGCCCGCGACTGCTGTTCGAGACGTCACTGCCGGTGCGCTACTACGTTCCCCGCATCGACGTGCGGTCCGAGTTCTTCACCGCCTCCGACACCAGGACGTCCTGCCCGTACAAGGGGACGGCGTCGTATCTATCGTTCACCGGGTCGGACGGCTCCGACCCCGTCGAGGATGCCGCCTGGTTCTACCCGTTCACCACCGCGGAGGCGTCGGGCATCGACGATCACGTGTCGTTCTACCCCGACCGCGTGCGGATCGTCGTGGACGGCACCGAGGTGGAACTGACGTCAGTCCCGAGGGGGCAGCGGGGGTAGTTCCAGATTGTCCCGGAACGTGTCGCCCACGTAGTCGTTGCCGACGATTCCGCGACTCCGTAGTTCGGGCAGCAGTCCGTTGACGACGAAGTCCCGGGTCCGTTCCTCGGCGAGCCCGCCGAGGGAGATGACGTCGAGGACACCGGCGTCGTAGCGTTCCTGGACGGCGTCGGCGAGTTGTTCGGGTGTTCCCGCGACCGCCCAGTGGCCGGTGTCCTTGGACGCGATGATCAGCTCGCGCAGGGTCCGCCCGGACGCGGCGAGCCGGCTGAAGATTTCGACCCGGCCGCGGCGGCGGTTCACCGACCGGACGTCGGGCAGGACGTCGGCCGGGATCGGTTTGTCGAGCAGCAGTCCGGACAGGTCGAGGTCGCCACCGAGCATGTCTTCCAGCCGTATCCGGCCGGCGTCGAGGTCCGTTGCCTCCTCCTGCTCCCGGACCAGTCGTCGCACTTCCTCCTCGGACGCGCCGTAGGTGGCGTGGAAGGAGCTCATGATCAGCGGCAGCCCGTCGGCGCGGCCCAGTTCGGTGGCCCGCGCCCGGATGCTCTTGGTGTAGGTGACGGCGTCCTCGAGGGTGGGCAGCGACGTGAACACGACCTCCGCGAAGCGGGCCCCGAGTTCGACGCCGGCCGCGGATTGGCCGGCCTGGAATTGCACGGGACGGCGCTGCGGCAGCGGCGGGATGTTCAACGGTCCCTTCACCGTGAAGTACCTGCCGGCGTGGTCGATCGGCCGCACCCGATCGGCGTCGAGTGTGGTCCCCCCGGCACCGTCGGACGTGAGCGCCCCGGGTTGCCAGCTGTCGAACAGCGCGTTGATGACCTCGAGGGATTCCGTGGCGCGGGCGTAACGCTCCTCGGGGCTCGGCAGGTCCCGGTCGCTGTAGTTCTCCTCACCCAGCGAGGACGTGACGGCGTTCCAGGCGGCGCGGCCGTTGCTGACGTGGTCGAGAGTGCCGAACAGCCGCGCGAGGTTGTAGGGGTGGTGGAATGTGGTGGTCACCGTCGCGATCAGCCCGACGTGCGAGGTCACAGCGCTGAGTGCCGACAGGAAGATCAGCGGTTCCTGCGCGCCGATCGCGCCCTGCGCCCCGAAACTGAGGAGGTCGGCGGCGAACAGCGCGTCGAACTTGTTCGCCTCGGCGATCTTCGCGATCTCGATCGACGACGCGACGGTCGACTGCTGCGGATCGATGGCGGCGGCATAGGTGCTCACGGCGCCGCTGACTCCCGTGACCGTTTTCAGCGGCCGGCGACGTGGGGTGCTCATCGTCGAAGCCTAGGAACCACGGCCGGGTCGGCCCAGCGTTTCGATCAGGCGGATTCTGACCGCCCACGGGACGTTCCGGTTACCGTCGGGGTGTGCTGTTCTCGCAGATCGTCGCGACGTCCCGGAACGTGGGGGCCACGCGGTCGCGCAAGGTGAAGGTCGGGGCGCTGCGCGAGGTCCTCACCCAGCTGGAGCCGGCCGAGGTGGAACCGGTGGTGGCGTGGCTGTCCGGGGAGCTTCGGCAGGGACGGATCGGGATCGGCTGGCGGACGATCGCCGACATTCCCGCCACCCCGTCCGACGTCCCGTCCGTGACGGTGTCGGAACTCGACGGGACTGTCACCGCCGTCGCCGGGATCTCCGGTTCCGGATCCGCCGCCCGCCGACGCGAACTGCTCGCGGACCTCTTCGCCCGCACCACCGCCGACGAGCGGGACTTCCTGCTGCGACTGCTCACCGGGGACCTTCGCCAGGGCGCGCTCGAGGGGGTGATGACCGACGCGATCGCGGCGGCCGCCGATCTTCCCGTCGAACCGGTGCGCCGCGCGTTCATGCTGTCGGGAAGGCTGCCGGCGACGGCGGTCGCGGCGTTCGACGGCGGGGTCGACGCCCTCACCGCGTTCCGGCTGGAGGTGGGTCGACCGGTCCGGCCCATGCTCGCCTCCCCCGCCGAATCACTCACCGACGCGTGGACCGAACTCGGCGGCGACGTCAGCGTCGAATACAAACTCGACGGGGCGCGGATCCAGGTGCACCGCAACGGCGACGAGGTGCGCATCTTCACCCGCACGCTGCGTGAGATCACCGGCAGCGTGCCGGAACTCGTCGACCTCGTCGCCGGCCTGCCCTGCACGTCGGCGGTGTTCGACGGGGAGACGCTGGCACTCACCGACAGTGGCCGGCCCCGACCGTTCCAGGAGACGATGAGCCGCTTCGGAGCCGAGTCCGCCCGCGACCTGCTGCTGCACCCCTACTTCTTCGACTGCCTGCACCTCGACGGCGTCGACCTTCTCGACTCGCCGTTGGAGGAGCGGCTGGCGGCCCTGGAACGCGTTGCCCCGCAACACCGCATCCCCGGGCTGATCCGCCCCGACAGGGACGGCGCCGCCACCCATTTCGACGACGCCCTTGCCGCCGGTCACGAAGGGGTGATGGTCAAGTCGCTCGCCGCTCCGTATGCGGCGGGACGACGTGGCCGCGCCTGGCAGAAGGTGAAACCGGAGCACACGCTCGATTTGGTGGTGCTCGGCGCCGAGTGGGGTTACGGGCGGCGCACCGGCTACCTGTCCAACCTGCACCTGGGTGCGCGTGACCCGGACGGCGGCGAACCGATCATGGTGGGCAAGACGTTCAAGGGTCTCACCGACGCGTTACTGCAGTGGCAGACGGACGAATTCCCGCGTCACGAACGCAGCCGCGACGATCACACCGTGTATCTGCACCCCGACCTCGTCGTGGAGATCGAACTCGACGGCGTCCAGGTCAGTACGCGTTACCCCGGCGGGCTCGCGCTGCGGTTCGCGCGGGTCCTGCGCTACCGCCCCGACAAGACCGCCGCCGACGCCGACACCATCGACGCCGTGCGGGCCCTGCTGCCGGGCTGACGGCGCTCGCTCGTCCTGCGCGGCAAGCGTGTGCGCGGTAACCTCCCCGGCACAGATAAGGACGCCGTGCTGTGAGGGGGTCGACTGGTGAACTTCGTTTTCCGTTTCGTTCCGTCCCCCGTCGAGCGCACCGTTCGGAGGGCGGCCTCGGCCGCCGAGGGACCGGTCCGGGTCGCCGTGTGCGCCGTGACCGTGCCGATCGAGGTCGCGAAGACGTCGTTTCACATCCTCCGGCTCACCGAGGAACTGCTCGAGGAGGTCGTATTCCTGCTGCGGACGATGCGGCCGGTGGTCGAGGCGGTGAGCACCACCCAGCAGTCCGACAATTTCGACACGGTGTTCCGGACGCTCGAACAGATCCAGCAGTCGGCGGACGCGATCGCCCGCACCCCGATCGGTGTCGTCCGGAGCGTGTTCTCGCCGGCCCGTCCGTCACCCGAGCAGGTCGACTATCACCCCACGATCATCGACGCCGAGCCGCCGAAGCCGTCCGGTGTGGCGGTCCGGATCGCGTCCGTCACCGTGACGGCGCCGAGCATCACGTTCGGCAGGCCGAATCGCTGATCCAGGTTATCGCCCGGGAAAGAAGTCCGCGCTCTGCACGTAGTCCATCGCGGCGGTGAACGTCGGGTCGCTCATGCGCCTCGTCATCTCCGCCTCGTCGACGTCCTCGATGTGGGTCTGGACCCACCAGAGGTTGCCGAACGGGTCGCGGACGCGTCCCACGACGTCGCCCCAGAACAGGTGCGTCGCCTTCGTCACCAGCGTGCCGCCGGCGGCGACGGCCTGCGCGAGCACCGCCTCCGCGTCGTCGACGTACAGGCGGAGGAACCCGGGCGTCGGCGGCCAGTCGGGTCGCGCGTCGAACATCATCACGATGGCGTTCCCGATCCTCACCTCGGCGTGCCCGATGGTGCCGTCCTCGCCCACCATCCGTCCGAGTTCCTCGCCGTCGAACGCCGCCTTCACGTAGTCGATGAGCGCGGCGGTGTCGCGGGAGATGATCCACGGTGTGACGGTGGTGTAGCCCTCGGGAATCGGATCGACGGTCATGCGGTCCTCCTGCGTCGGCGAATCGGTTTCACTCACCGTAGAACCGATAGCGGTCAGCTTTGGTCCGCATTTGATCGCCCGGATACGCTCGTATCGTGTCCGAACACATCCTCGTCACCGGCGGATCCCGCGGCATCGGCGCAGCGGTGGTGCGCCTCGCCGTCCATCGCGGTTATCAGGTGACGTTCACGTTCCAGAACGACGACGAGGCCGCCGAGCAACTCGTCCACCACTGCGGTGTCCGCGCCACCGCCGTGCGGGCAGACGTCCGCAACGCGGATGAGGCCGTCGCCGTCGTCGATGCGGCCGACCAACGCGGTCAGCTGGTCGCCTTGGTCAACAACGCGGGGACCACCGGCGCGCTCGGCACGTTCCTCACCACCCCGGACGAGGTGGTGCGGGAGGTGTTCGACGTCAACGTCTTCGGGGCGATGGCCTACGCCCGCGCGGCCGCCGAGCACTGGATCCGAACAGGGCGCCCCGGCGTCATCGTCAATCTCAGTTCGATCGCGGCCCGCACCGGCGCACCGGGCGAATACGTCGGGTACGCGGCCTCCAAGGCGGCCGTCGACAGTTTCACGGTGGGACTCGGGCGGGAACTGGCGAGCGCGAACATCCGCGTCGTCGGCGTCGCTCCCGGTACGACGGACACCGACATCCACGCCGCTGCCGGCGATCCGGAACGACCCGGGCGAGTGGCCGGGAAGGTGCCACTCGGCCGGGTCGCGGAGCCCGAGGAGATCGCCGAAGCGGTGCTGTGGGCGCTGTCGCATCAGGCGTCCTACGTCACCGCCACGACCATCGACGTCGCCGGGGGTCTGTGACGCCTAGCGCCCTCGCGAGCCGACCCTCGGGACGAGCATCGGCACCCGCGAGCGGTAGGTGCGGTAGTCGTCGCCGAACGTGTCGACCAGGTCGTGCTCCTCGAAACGCACCGCCACCAGGATGAAGCCGGTGGTCCCGACGGCGAACAACAACCGGCCCCAGGTCATCGTCGGCGCCACCCAGAACGCGATGATGAAGCCGGCATACAGCGGGTGCCGGATCACCCGGTACATTACAGGTGTCCGAAAGTGACTGGGCAGAGCCGACTTTCCGCTCTGATTCCGCAGCACCTGGCGGAGCCCGAACAGGTCGAAGTGGTCGATGGCGAACGTCGCCGCCAGCACGAGGGCCCACCCGCCGAGCGACACGACGTAGATCACGACGCGGACCCAGTCGGTCTCCACGTCCCAGATCTGGTCGGGTAGCGGACGCCATTGCCACATCAGCAGCGCCAGCGCGGCCGTGGCGAACAGGACGTATGTCGAGCGCTCCATCGGTTGCGGGACGATCCTGGTCCAGCGTTTCTTGAACCAGGGCCTGGCCATCACCGAATGCTGCATGGCGAAAACCGTCAGCAGCGCCACGTCGATGACCACGGCGACGGCCACGGGGGCGGCGGGACCGTCGTTGATCGTGTGGGGCACCACGAGTCCCTCGACCCATCCGATCGCGTACAGGAACACGATCAGGAACGTCGCGTAGACGACCATTCCGTACACGGTGATCAGTGTTCGGGCGACACCACCTGTGCGATATTTCTGGTGTGCTTCGACCATCTCGGCCATGATGTTCTCTCCGATCCATGGGTTTCCCCCGACGCTCCGAAGTCTCCGATCAGGCGAGGTGCGGAACAAGGAACCCTGGGGTGGGAGTCGCCGCACCCCGGCGACCGTGTCGGATCGGTTGACTACTCTGTGGCCATGCTTCCCGGGGACTTGCGCGACATCGACGTGGCGTCGATCAAGGCGGTCCTCGGCACCACCACCTACACCCGCGGCGAGCAGTACGCCCGCGACCACGCGGTGATCCAGATGTCGTGGGATCCGGCGGCCAAGGAGCTGTGGGGTGAGGTGGCAGGAACGGCGAGGGAGCCGTACTCCGCGTCGGCCTTCATCGTCTCCAGCAGCGGCCGCACCGTGTACCGGTACGGGATCTGCACGTGTCCGGTCGGCATGAACTGCAAGCACGTCGCCGCCCTGCTGATCACCGCGATGAAACAGGCGAGGTCCCAGGCCCAGGCGGCGGTCGCGCCCACCTGGGAACGCTCGCTCGGCTCCCTGCTCACCGCCGATCCCTTCGGCGACTCCGGCCGCCGTTCGCCGCTCGCCATCCAGTTCCGGGTCCAGGCGTCGGCCGCCGACGCGGCGCCTCAGTTGCTGGTGCGGCCCGTCCAACCGGGCAGCAAGGGCTGGATCGTCGGCGGGCTGGCGTGGAACAAGCTGGGCAGCCAGTTCCAGCATCCCGCCGAGCAGATCCGGGTGCTGCACGAGATTCATCTGCTGTCCGTCGGGGGTCTGACGTACCGCCGCCAGAACCACACCGATCTCGATCTCGGCGTCTTCCCCAGCCGCCAGCTGTGGTCGCTGCTCGACGAGGCGGCCCGGGTCGGTGTGGAGCTCATCCACTCCTCCAAGCGGGTGGGCGCGCTCACCCCCTACCGCTCGGCGGAGGTCTGCCTCGACGCCACCCGCGACGATTCCACCGGCGCTCTCGTCGTGCGCCCGGTGGTCCGCGTCGACGCCGAACCCGTCGACGCAGTGACCGTCGGCTTCATCGGAGTCCGGGCCCACGGCCTGTTCTACGTCGACGCAGACGACCGCATACACCTCGCGCGCCTCGACTCCGTCGTGCCCGGCCCCTTGCAGGATCTGGTGCGCCGCCGCACGCCCATCGAGGTTCCCGCCGCCGAAGAAGCCCGTTTCCTGACGGACTTCCTGCCGAAGTTGCGCAACCTTGCCACGGTGATCTCCTCGGACGGCTCGTTCGTCCCACCCGAGATCTCCGAGCCCACCCTGGTGATGCGGGCGGAGTATCTCCCCGACCACGAGGTCGCCGTCGACTGGGAATGGTTGTACACCGTCGGGGACGACGAGCACCGTGCGCCGCTGTCGGCCCGGACCCCCGGCGACGAGTACCGGGACGACGCCCGCGAGCGCGCACTTCTCGACGAGCTCGACATCGCCTGGGACAGATACGGGTTGGGGTCGGGCGGTCCGGAAGCGACGGCGCTGCGCGGACTCGACACGATGCGGTTCACCACCGAGGTCCTGCCCCTGCTCCACGGCAAGTCCGACGTGTCGATCGACGTTTCGGGCGAACCCGCCGACTACCGGGAGGCCGGCGATTCCCTGGCCATCGGGGTGTCCGTCACCGCATCCGAGGGCGGCACCGACTGGTTCGACCTCGGCGTCACCCTCACAGTGGAGGGCCGGGACGTGCCGTTCGACCAGGTCTTCTCGGCGCTGGCCGCGGGGAAGACCGAGTTGCTGCTGCCCGACGGCGCCTACTTCTCCCTCGACAAACCCGAACTCCACACGCTGCGGAAGCTGATCGACGAGGCGCGGGCCCTCCGCGACCGCGCGGACGGGACGTTGCGGCTGAGCCGTTTCCAGGCGAGCCTGTGGGACGAGTTCGCCGCGCTCGGCACCGTCGAACGTCAGGCGACGCAGTGGCGGCAGCAGGTGGACGGCCTGCTCGCGCCCACCACCATCGGGCCCGCGGAAGCCCCGAGCACGCTGGACGCCCAGCTGCGTCCGTATCAGCTGGAGGGTTTCCGCTGGCTGGCCTTCCTGTGGGAGCACGGGCTGGGCGGCATCCTCGCCGACGACATGGGGCTCGGCAAGACGCTGCAGGCGCTGGCGTTGATCTGCCATGCGCGGCAGTCGAATCCGACCGCGCCGCCGTTCCTCATCATCGCGCCGACCAGTGTTGTGTCGAACTGGGAGTCCGAATCGGCGCGCTTCGCCCCGGACGCGACCGTCGTCGCGATCTCCGACACCCGATCCCGGCGGCGCGTTCCCTTCGACGAGCTGGTCGAGGGCGCCGACATCGTCGTCACGTCGTACACCCTGTTCCGCTTGGAGTTCGAGGCGTATGCCGAGTCCGCGTGGTCGGGGATGATCCTCGACGAGGCCCAGTTCACCAAGAACCATCAGTCCAAGATCTACCAGTGCGTCCGACGGCTCGAGACTCCGTTCAAGCTGGCGATCACCGGCACGCCGATGGAGAACAACCTGATGGAGCTGTGGTCGCTGCTGTCGATCACCGCCCCGGGACTGTTCCCGAATCCGGCCCGGTTCACCGACTACTACCGCAAGCCGATCGAGAAGCAGGGCGACACGGAACTTCTGGCGCAGCTGCGCCGCCGGGTGAAGCCGCTGATGCTGCGCCGCACCAAAGAGCAAGTGGTGAAGGATCTTCCGGCGAAGCAGGAGCAGGTGCTCGACGTCGAACTGCACCCACGGCACCGCAAGGTCTACGACACCCACCTGCAGCGTGAGCGGCAGAAGATCCTCGGACTGCTCGCCGACGTCGACAAGAACCGCTTCACGATCCTGCAGTCGCTCACCCTGCTGCGGCAGCTGAGCCTCGACGCGGGTCTGGTGGACGCCGAGTATCACGACGTCCCGTCCGCGAAGGTGGACGCCCTGCTCGAGCAGCTCGCGGACGTCGTCGCGGGCGGTCACCGGGCGCTGGTGTTCAGCCAGTTCACCGGGTTCCTCGGCAAGATCCGCGACCGGCTCGCGGACGCCGGGATCGCGCACAGCTATCTCGACGGCAGCACCCGGCGTCGCGGCGACGTGCTCCGCGAGTTCAAGGAGGGCGCCGCCCCGGTGTTCCTGATCAGCCTCAAGGCCGGCGGCTTCGGGCTGAACCTCACGGAGGCCGACTACTGCTTCATCCTCGACCCGTGGTGGAACCCGGCAACGGAGGCTCAGGCCGTCGACCGGGCGCATCGCATCGGGCAGACGCGGAACGTGATGGTGTATCGGCTGATCGCGAAGGACACGATCGAAGACAAGGTGATGACGCTGAAGGCGAAGAAGTCGGCGCTGTTCGCGAGCGTGATGGACGCCGACTCCCTGCTCAGCTCCAGCCTGGACGCCGACGACCTCCGCGGGTTGTTCGAGTAGTCCCCGAGGCGCGGGGGCCTTCGCCGATGTCGGAGAGTCCTGGTAGGAACATGACTGGTCATACCGAGCGAGGAGGGCGCCGTGAGCCGCAACAGCCAGCAGAACCGTGCCGCACGCAAACGCAAGAAACAGCAGCGTAGCGGCACCCGCCAGCATCGTGAGTTCCGTCCCGACTTCGACGCCGAATCGTTGGTGTTCGCGGGAATCGAGTTCGCTTTCGGGCCGTCGGCGAATGCGGAGTCGCTGCGCCGGACGGTCGGCCAGTTGGCAGCACTCGACGGTTCCGGATCTGCGGCGGCTCTCCTCGATCGAGCCTCGCAGATGATCCACGCGTCGATGGACCACGCGTTCGACTCGGGGTGGCAGCCGCTGGAGCTGGTGCACGCGGTGCGCCGGGAATTCGGTGCGCGCACCGCCCTGCTAACGGTTGCTGCGATCGGTTCGCATGCAGGCCGCACCTCGGCGCACAAGAGCGCACCCGCACTGTGGCGCGAGCAGCTCGACGAGCTGAACATCGGCCCGGACGACGCACCTGCCCGCGGCCGGTTATCGGCCTGGCGTGCCGCGGAGAACGCCGATCCGACGGACACCTGGACGGCGATCCTGTCGCTTCTCGGCTTCTGCAGCTATCTGATCCCCATGACGCCCCTGATGGCCACCCCACCGAACTGGGTCGCCGGGGCGGCGGCGTCACGGCCCGCCAAGCACGGTCCCGAACCCAAGGTGCTGTCCCGAATCCGCGGCCTGCTGGCCAAGGCCGAAGCAACCACGTTCGCCGAGGAGGCAGCGACCCTCTCGGCGAAGGCGCAGGATCTCATGACCCGGTATGCGATCGACAGCGCCGTGGTCGACGCCGAGGCGCACACCTCACTGAGCGATCAAGTAGTCACGCGCCGACTGCTCGTCGACAACCCGTACCACGAAGCGAAAGTGCAGTTGCTGAACTGTGTCGCGGACTCCAACAGCGTCCGTGTCCTCTGGCATCAACGATTCGGCCTCGTCAGCATGGTCGGGATGCCGATCGACCTGGACCTGTGCGAAATGCTGTTCACTTCGCTGCTCGTTCAGGCTTCTCACGCGTTGAGTGTGGCGGGCGGTGACCGGGTGAAGCGCTCACCCAGCTTCCGCCGCTCATTTCTGCTCGCGTTCGCCTCCCGGATCGGGGAACGGCTGGCGATCGCCCGGGAACAAGCCGGCCGCGACGCATCCAGTCAGTACGGCAAGGAGTTGGTGCCGATCATGACCGAACGCACCGAGGCGGTGGGTTCGGTGTTCGAGAAACAGTTCCCGTCCGTCGTCACGACGTCGCATTCGGTGACCAACGCACACGGATGGCAGGCGGGGCGCGTGGCCGCAGAGTTGGCAGACCTCAGCGGTGGGCGGGAGCGAATCGCCGAATGAGTCAGGGCACGATGGGACCGATGTCCATCACCGCCGACGTTCATCGGCTTCTTCGCCTTCGCCAGGACCCCACAGCCTGAACATTTCTGCCCTGGATGTGTTCGCGCAGTTCGGTTTTCACATGGTGATCGCGACCCCGCCCGAGTTACTCGGCACACGGACCAGGAATGCATACGCTGGCCGTACGCCCGGATGAGACTCATCGTCACCTTCAATCCGCGCCAGTAGTTGCGGCTGCCGACTGCTCTCCGCGTCCGGACAGCAAGTAATGTCCGATCCATGCCTCGTTACACGATTGCCCTGCGGAACAACGCCACACCTGATGCGCCGGCGTCCGTGAGCCGCCATGTGCCGTTCTACTGCGCGCACGAGGCGGCGGGCGCGGCGTGGAATCGGGCGCTCGTCGAGGCGTGCGGCGACCTGCTCGACCCGGTCACGCAGACCGCCGTGGTGAACGTCGTCAGCAACTTCGGACGCGAACTGTTCACCGGCGACGCGGACGTCGTCGTCGCCCTGGACCGGATCGGCACCACCTCGCTGACCTTCCTGATCACCCTCCACCAGGACGGCGTGCAGGCCGCGGAGCTGACCGTCGTACTCGTGCACCTCGATTCGAGCCGGGTGAACTCGGCGCCGTGGTCGCCGGCGCAGATCGCGGCGCTCGAGGCGTTGCGGAGCGCTCCGGTCGTCGCCTGACCTCGATCGATCGAAGTTTCAACGAAGCCTGATCTGGGCATGTGATGCGTATGAGTATCGAAGACGGGCCCGGTGACACGCTGAGCCCCAGCGAGAGCCTGGACTCCGACGACGTGCGCAACAACGACGGCGACGACGTCGTCGATCCGCCCGACGGGTGGAGTGAGGCCGACAAGTTCGGCACCACGGCGCGCGAGGAGCGGGAGGGTGAGTCCCTCGACGAGAAGTTGTCGGAGGAAGAGCCCGACGTGATGCTCGAGGAGCAGAGCGAGGTGTCGTTGGCGGATCTCCCCGACGACCAGCTGAGCGAGGACGTCGACCGTGTCATCGACGAGGAGGACATCGACATTCCGGTGTTCGGAAACAAGCACGCCGACGTGGTCGAGGGCGTCATCGTGCAGGACTCGCGCACCGACCGGGGGCAGATCGACGGGTCCGCGGAGGACGGCGATTCGTTCTTCACGGTCCTGGACTGACGGCAGCAGCGTCAGCCGCGCTGCGTTTCCCGGCCGTAGCGCAGGTAGAGAAAGTCGTCGTTGATCAGAGCATGCTCGAGTGAAAGTGTGCGCGGCGCTTGCACTGTCGGGCCAGACGATGCGGGCAGTGTTTGCGGACCGGCCAATCGCGGGGCGAGGGTCAAGCACATCTCGTCCACCAGATCGTGTGTGACGAGATCGTGGAGGAGGGTGGGGCCGCCCTCGCACAGGATTCGGCCGAACCCGCGGTCCCGCAGAGCGGCCATGAGGGCAGGCATCTCGACGCTGTCGTCACCCGCCACGACGATGTCCGCCGACTCCCCGAGTGCTGCCCCGCGTGTTTCTGCCACCCGTCGGGTGGTGACGACGATCGGCCTGACACCACCCGCGAACAGTGGTGAACCGGGGGGAAGATTCCCCGTTCGTGTCACGACGGCAATCGGTGGTGGTGTGTCGAGTCCCCACCGTTCGAGTCGATACCGCGCCTGTTCCTCCGTCAGCTGCACCGGTCCGTACGTTTCGGCGCGGACGGTGCCGGCCCCGACCAGAACCACGTCGGCATACGCACGCATCGCACGCAGGAGTTGGTGATCCACCTGGTCGGACAGGGGCCGGACGCGTCCGCCGAACGCCGCCGCACCGTCCAGGCTGGCAACCATGTTCACCCGTACCCCGTCCGGCGGGTCACGGTAGAACTCCTCCGCCGGCACCTCGTCGGAACCGCTGCTCAGCTTGCGCATCTGCGGCATCACGCCTCGTGCCCGGGTTCGAGGTCGCGCAGTCCGAGAAAGTGACCAACTGCCCGAGGTCGTCCGGGGCGGATCCGGTCTCCGGTGCGAGGAGGAACGCGACGTGGTCACCCAGCTCGAGTCGTTCGAGGATTCGGCCGCTGAACCACGCCGGTGAATTGTCCAGGATCGGCAGCCCGTGGGGGCCGGGATGCCAGTCGCACCGGGCGAACTTGTCGATCTCGTCCCCGGTCTGGGCGCCGAAGAGCGTCGCGAGCGCGACGTGGTCACGGGTCAGGAGGTGCACCGCCAGACGCTCCGCGCGCGACGCCACCGAAAAGGTGTGATTCTTGTTGGACAGTCCGACCAGGAAGCGCGGGGGGGTGATGCTGACCTGCGACGCGAACCCGACGAGGCACCCCGACATCTCGTCTTCCGACCGTGTGGTCACCACGAACATCGGATAGTTCAGGAGCGCGACGACGTCCTCGAAAGCCTGACCGGCATCCCGATCAGTTGCGTCGATGTCCCCGGTGCGATCGGCCATGGGTCCTTCCTAACAGATTCCGGCCGGGAAGCGTCCGACGTGGTACTTCGCGTCCGACGCTTACTCGAAGGCGGTAGCCGCACCGCAGCGCCTAGACTGGGCAGGATCGCACTCGCGACAGCCACCGAAAGGCCCGACATTACTCAATCCTCCGCTCCGCATGACGTCTACTTCGTACCCCCGGAGCAGGAGACCGCGGACGCCGTTGCCCATGCCTCCGCCGCCGCGGCGTCGAGATTGCGCGACCGCGCCGACGTGGTCCGGTTCAAGGGCCGCTTCGCGCTGCCGATCACGCACACCACGCCGCACGAGGCGATGGTCGAGGACTTGCTGTTCGTCCGCGACGTCCTCGACGGCGCAGGGATCGAGTACCTGCTGGTGCGGGGCAACGACGAACGCCCGGTCATCGCGGTCAATTGGGCGCAGCGCAAGGCGTTGCGGGCGGCCCTGGTCGCCGCGTGCGAGGACCGACCGTTCTACTCCAAGACCGTCGACGCCAAGGGCCCCGCGGTCCCCGTCTCCGACGGCAGCCTGTCCGCGACGTCGAAGGCCCGCATCTTCCGGCTGTTCCGTCCGCGCGTGCACCTGGCGAGCGGCCTGAGTTACGGGGCGTCGACGGGGGTGCAGATCGAGCTGTGGTCGATCAGCGACGACGAGATCGTGCTGCCGATGGAGAACTCCCTGACCCGGCGGGTGGTGCGCTCGGAGGAGGCGGTCCGCGGCACCGTCGAGCGGTTCGGACGGGTGTGGCCCACCATCGAGAACATGTTCGCCGACCATGCGTCGGACATCAATTTCGACGTCGACCTGGTGTTCTCCTGGGTGGACGGCTCGTCCGCGGAGTTCCAGGCGCAGCGCGCCAAGCGGATGCAGAGCTACGTGGTCGGTGAGGGTGACGATTCCGCCGCCCGGTTCCGGCAGATCGACGAACTCAAGTACGCGCTGCGCTCGGTGCACATGTACGCGCCGTGGATCCGCCGCATCTTCGTCGCCACCGACTCCGACCGTCCCGCGTGGCTCGCCGACGACCCGCGGGTCACGTTCATGCCGAGCGAGGAGTTCTTCGCCGACCCGTCGGTGCTGCCCACCCACAACTCGCAGGCCGTCGAGAGCCAGCTGCACCACATTCCCGGTCTCGCCGAGCATTTCCTGTATTCCAACGACGACATGTTCTTCGGCCGTTCGGTGGGTCCGCAGATGTTCTTCTCCCCCGGCGGCATCACGATGTTCATCGAGGCGACCACCCGAATCGGGTTGGGCCACAACGACGACGAGCGCAGCGGTTTCGAGAACGCGGCCCGGGTGAACCGCCGGCTGCTGCAGGACCGCTTCGGTCTGATGACCACCCGGCACCTCGAACATGCCGCCACCCCGCTCCGCAAGAGCGTGATGGAGGAGATGGAGAAGGAGTTCCCCGACGAGTTCGCCGCCACGGCCGCAAGCACTTTCCGTGCCAGCTCCAACATCTCGGTGACGAACTCGCTGTATCACTACTACGCGTTGATGAGTGGCCGCGCGGTGGTGCAGACGGCGGCGCGGGTGAAGTACGTCGACACGACGATGAAGTCGGGGCTCCGCGACATGGACTCGTTGCTCGCGAAGCGGTCGATGGACTTCTTCTGCCTCAACGACGGCAGCGCACCCGAGATCGACCTGGAGTTGCGGACCAGGAAGGTGACGCAGTTCCTGGAGAACTACTTCCCCATCCCGGCGCCGTGGGAGACCGGCGTCTGATCAGACGGCGGGAAACGCGTCTTCCGGACGCTCGCCCTCGTCGTAGACCGTTGCGGGAGAACCGATGAGGAGCGGGTCGGGGGTGCCGACCACCCGCGGGTCCTTGCCGGTGTAATCGAATTTGTGGAGCACCCAGCGGATCGCCTCGATCCGCGCCCGCTTCTTGTCGTTCGATTTCACGACGGTCCACGGCGCCTGCGGGGTGTCGGTGTAGAAGAGCATCGCCTCTTTGGCCTCGGTGTAGGCGTCCCACTTGTCGAGGCTCGCGAGGTCGGTGGGTGACAGCTTCCACTGCTTGACGGGGTCGGTGCTGCGGGACACGAACCGGGCGTGCTGCTCCTCCCGGCCCACCGAGAACCAGAACTTGACGATGTGAATGCCCGACTGCACGAGCATCCGCTCGAACTCCGGCGCAGACCGGGTGAACTCCAGGTACTCGTTGGGGGTGCAGTAGCCCATGACGCGTTCGACGCCGGCCCGGTTATACCAGGAGCGGTCCATCATCACGATCTCCCCGCCCGCGGGCAGGTGCTGGACGTACCGCTGGAAGTACCACTGGGTGCGTTCGCGTTCGGTGGGCTTCTCCAGGGCCACGACCCGAGCGCCACGAGGGTTGAGGTGTTCGGTGAACCGCTTGATCGCGCCACCCTTGCCGGCCGCGTCCCTGCCCTAGAAGATGATGACGAGCTTCTCGCCGTTCTCCTTCACCCAGGCCTGGAACTTGAGCAGCTCGATCTGCAGTTTCCGCTTGCGGTTCTCGTACTGCCGCCGCGTCATCTTCTCGTCGTACGGGTAGCCGTGCCGCCACGGTTCGTCCGTGTCGTCGATGGCGTGTTTGCGGCCGGACTTGCGCAGCAGCTCCCCGATCTCGTCTATCTCCGGTGTCACGTCGATCTGACCGGCACGCGCGAGTTCGAAGGCGTCGGGATCGTGCAATTCGTCCACACAGCAAGACTACCGCCGCGAGGCCTCGCCGTCCGGGCTCATGAGATCGTGGACCCATGAGCATCGACCACATCGTTTCCGCGCTCGACTCGACGGTCGCGGCCGAGCTCCGGACCGCCCTCGACGGGTCGCCGATCGTCACCCTCGACGGAATGGTGCTGCCCGACCCCGCGCGCGACGCGGTGCTCGAACTGCTCACGCTTCTCGCCGACGGGCAGAGTGTGGCGCTCGGTGCGGTCGCGGACCTGCTCACCACGTCGCAGGCCGCGGAGATCCTCGGCGTCTCCGACACCTATGTGCGCCGGCTCGCCGACTCCGGCGCGCTGCCCATCGAGATGCGCGGCACCCACCGCCGGTTCCGGCTCTCCGACGTCATGGCGTACCGGGAGAAGTTCCCGCGCAGGGGCTGACTACACCCGCACCCGCGTGACGGCCTTCTCACCGGTGTCGGGGATCCGCACGCCCTCGGCCGCGAGCCGCTGCTCGGTTTCCTCGGCGGTGACGTATTCGCCGACGGTGTCGTAGCTGCCCATCGGGACCACCGAATGCACGATCGTCTCCGGGTACACGTGCACCAGGTTGTAGCCCTGGGCGCCGTCGCGCCCGCGCAAAGCCCCGGCCGGGACGTTGAGGTCCTGGGTGTAGCAGGTGGCCGACGCGACCGAGACGGGGATGCCCGCGAACGTCGCCGTCGTCGAGTAGTGCAGATGTCCCGCGAGGATCGACCGGACGTCGCTGCCGCGGAGAACGTCGGCGAGACGCGGCTGATCACGCAACTCCACCAGCACCGCAAGGTCGAGCACGCACGGCACCGGCGGATGATGCAGCGCCAGGATGGTCCCGTGCGGCGCCGGAACCGCGAGCTGCTGTGCCAGCCAGATCAATTGACTCTCGGAGATCTCCCCGTGGTGATGCCCGGGCACCGTCGTGTCGAGGGTGACGATGCGCAGTCCGTCGACGTCGTACACGTGATCGATCGGCTCGTACGACGGTTCCTGCCCGAGCAGTTCCGTCCGGAAGTGGCCGCGGTCGTCGTGGTTGCCCATCGCCCAGATCACCTGCGCACCGAGCGACGCCGCGACCGGTTCGACGATCGCCCGCAGCTTCTCGTAGGCGCCCGGCTGACCGCGGTCGGTGAGGTCGCCGGTGAACACCAGGGCGTCCGGGCGGGCGTGCGACGACTCGATCTCGGTGAAGATCTGCCGCAGGGTGGCCTCGCTGTCGACGGCCCCGTACAGCAGGTCGTCGTCGACGAGATGGGTGTCGCTGAGGTGCAGCACGAAATGTGACGGTCGCGGATACTCGGCCGTCCGTATGTCGGCTGCCTCGGTGCCGCTCATCGGTCTCTCGCTTCCGCTCGCCCCGACGGGGGGCAGGTGCCCGGGTGGACGCCACTGTTTGTCCACCCTAGCCAAGCGCACTCCGGTCACCTCCCGGGGCACGCGCGGTGGCCGGACGGTGAACGGTGGGGCACGTCGTCAGTTTCGTGCGTGGTGCGGTGCGCGCGCCTCCGGACCGGCGGGCGGGATCATCGCGGCCAGGTTGGCCTGGGCCTCGAACCGGGCGCGCTCGTCGCCGTCGTCCGCCGCTGCCGCGTCCTTGGCCGCGGTGAGGAACGGGCGGACCAGGTCGAGGGGCATCGGGAAGACGACGGTGGAGTTGTTCTCGCCGCCCATGGCGCTGAGGGTCTGCAGGTAGCGCAGCTGCAGCGTCGTCGGGTTGCGGCTGATGACGTCGGCGGCCTCGACGAGTTTCGCGGAGGCCTGGAACTCGGCTTCGGCGTTGATGATCTTGGCGCGGCGCTCGCGTTCCGCCTCGGCCTGCCGGGCGATGGCCCGCTGCATGTTGGCGGGGATCTCGACGTCCTTGATCTCGACGGTGGTGACCTTCACACCCCACGGCTCGGTCTGCTGGTCGATGACCTTCTGGAGGTCCTCGTTGAGGCGTTCCCGCTCGCCCAGCAGGGCGTCGAGGTCGGCCTTGCCGAGGATCGAGCGCAGCGTGGTCTGGGCGATCTGCAGGGTGGCGGCCAGGAAGTCCTCGACCTCGACGATCGCCCGGTCGGCGTCGACCACCCGGAAGTAGGCGACGGCGGTGACCTTGGCAGGCACGTTGTCGTGGGTGATCACTTCCTGAACGGGGATCTTGAGGGTCACGGTCCGGAGGCTGACCCGTTCCATCCGGTCGATCGCCGGGATCAGCAGCACCAGTCCCGGGCCCTTCAGGTCGACCAGCCGGCCCAGCCGGAACACGACGGCCCGCTCGTACTCGCGCAGCACCCGGATCGAACTGCTCGCGACGACGGCGAGGAGGGTGATGACGACGCACATGATGACGATGATGGTGGTCATAATTCGAGCTCCCAGGGTTCGCGGCGGCGCACGGTGAGGGTGAGTCCGCGGATCTGCTCGACGATGACGGAATCGCCCGCGGTCGGTGTCTCGTCGTCCCCGAACAAGGTTTGCGCCTTCCACAGGCTTCCGGCGGCCTCGACCTGACCTTGCCGTCCCTTCCAGTTGCGGACGGTGGCGTCGGATCCGATGAGGGATTGCATCCCGGTGCGCACGGGCGCGTGCCCGGCGGCGAGCGCCTTCCGGCCGCCCACCACGGCAAGACCCACTCCGACCACCGCGACTCCGGCGGCCGCCGGGATGGCGATCATCTGCGCGGTGTCACTCGAGGTGAACAGCAGCCACACCCCGGCCCCGACGAACAGTGCCCCGAGCCCGCCGAGCACACCCGCCGTCGGTGCGTGTGCCTCCACGACGATCAACAGCACACCCAGCACCAGCGCCAGCACGCCCAACGCGGTCATCTCGCATCACCCACGATCACGCTTCGCGAGGACCCGGTCGCATCGCATAGCCACTCGGCGATCGAGCCCTCAGTTCAACGGTAAGCGCAGGTCGACGGCAATGCCACCGGCAATTTCCGGCGGGGGTTCAACGAATGACCAACCTTGTTGACGTCCTCTCGGCCGTGAACGACCGAGATTCCCCTCGAGACTCACGTCCCGAGGTTCCTGTTTCACCGACAGTCGCCTCCCCGCACGTTAGGTGCGAGGTGGTCTCACACCATCTCCGCAGGCTGCCACCGCCAGTCCGACGGCCAAAATATTCCTCGCCGCATTCACATCCCGATCATGGACGACGCCGCATCGGCACGTCCACACCCGCACGTTCAGCGGCATCGTCGACGTGACCTCCCCGCACACCGAGCAGGTCTTCGACGACGGATAGAACCGGTCGATCACCACCACCCGCCGCCCGTACCAGTCGGCCTTGTACTCGAGCATCGACCGGAACTCGGACCAACCCGCATCCGAGATCGCCCGAGACAACGACCGATTCTTAACCATGTTCCGCACACTCAGATCCTCGATGGCGATCACTTGATTTTCGCGCACCAGCCGAGTGGAGAGTGTGTGCAGATAATCGCGACGCCGATCGGCGATCCGGCCATGAATCTTCGCGACTTTCAGTCGGGCCTTGGCCCGGTTCCGGGACCCCTTCTCCTTCTTGGCCAGCACCCGCTGCGCCTTCGCTAGCCGCGCACGGTCCCTGCCCTCGTGGCGCGGGTTGGTGATCTTCTCCCCCGTCGAGAGCGTGTAGAGGCTGGTGATCCCGGCGTCGAGCCCGACCACCCGATCCGTCGACGGGGGCTCGGTGATCGTGTCCTCGACGAGGATCGAAATGTGGAACTGACCGCGAGCATTGCGCGACACCGTCACCTGCGACGGCACGGCCCCCTCCGGCAGTGGCCTCGACCACCGGATATCCAGCGGTTCGGACTGCTTGGCCAACCGGATCCGCCCGCCGCGGTAGCTGAAGCAGTTCGAGTAGTAGGTCGCCGAATCCTTCGACTGACCCTTCTTCTTGAACTGCGGGTAGCGGGACTGCTTGCGCCAGAACCGGTCGAACGCCCCCTGCAACTGCCGCAGCGCCTCCTGCAACGGCCCCTTCGACGGCTCCGACAACCACTCGGTCTCGGTGTCCCGCTTCCATCCGGTGAGCATCTTCGAGGTGTCCGCGTAGGTCACCCGTCGCTGCTCCTGCGACCAGGCACGCGAGCGCTCGGCCAACGCCCGGTTGTAGACATACCGGGTGCACCCGAACGTCCGAGCAAGCTGTTCCGCCTGCACTGCAGTCGGATAGAAGCGGTACTTGAACGCCCGCTTCACCACCCTCCCCGCCATAACCCAGACACTAGCCACACCGTCCGACAAACCCAGATCAATTATCCCGGACCTGAAGGACCTGGTTTGCGCCGAAAGACTCACGGATCACGGAGATCCCGGCGACGCCCCGACCGTGCCGCCGCCGTTGGAGGAGGTCGCCAATCCGGCCCGCCCGTCCGCTGCCGAGGAGGCCCGGACAGTCGCGGCCACCACGGACGTAGGCACCCTCGCCAGCCTGACCAGGGACGGCGACCCGTGGGCGTCGTTCGTCACCTACGGTCTGCTCGACGGCTCCCCCGTGCTGTGTGTGTCGCAGATGGCCGAGCACGGCCGCAACCTCGCACACGACCCACGCGCCAGCATCGCGATCGTCGCGCCGAACCCGCCCGCCGATCCGCTGGCCAGCACCCGCATCACCCTCGCCGGGTACGTCTACCGCCCGGAAGGCGACGAACTCGCCGCCGCCCGCGAGGCGCACCAGGCGGCCATCCCGGCAGCGCACATCTACATCGACTTCAGCGACTTCTCGCTCTGGGTACTGCGCGTGCTGCGGGTGCAGCGCATCCGGCGGCTACGGGCGAATGGACTCCGCGACCGCCGAGTCCTACGCCCCCGCCACCGTGGATCCGGTCACCCCGTCCGCCGGCCGGGCGATCGAATCACGGTAAGCGCAGGTGGGCGGCAATGCCACCGGCAATTCGCGGCGGCGTACCGTTCAACGAATGACCAACACAGATCACGGAGATCCCGGTGACGCCCCGACCGTGCCGCCGCCGCTGGAGGAGGTCGCCAACCCGGCCCGCCCGTCCGCTGCCGAGGAGGCCCGGACGGTCGCGGCCACGACGAACGTTGGCACCCTCGCTAGCCTGACCAGGGACGGCGACCCGTGGGCGTCGTTCGTCACCTACGGTCTGCTCGACGGCTCGCCCGTGCTGTGTGTATCGCAGATGGCGGAGCACGGCCGCAACCTCGCACACGATCCCCGCGCCAGCATCGCGATCGTCGCGCCGAACCCGCCCGCCGATCCGCTGGCCAGCACCCGCATCACGCTCGCCGGGTACGTCTACCGCCCGGAAGGCGACGAGCTCGCCGCCGCGCGGGAGGCGCACCTCGCGGCCGTCCCGGCGGCGCACGTCTACATCGACTTCAGCGACTTCTCCCTCTGGGTGCTGCGGGTACAGCGTGTGCGGTGGGTCGGCGGCTACGGGCGAATGGACTCGGCGAGCGAAGAGTCCTACGCCGCCGCGACAGCAGACCCCGTCACCCCGCATGCCGGCCAGGCCATCGAGCACCTCAACGCAGACCACTCCGACGCCCTCCGCGCGATGGCCCAGGCGCTCGGCGGCTTCCCCGACGCGAAGACGGTCACCTGTGAGGGCGCCGACCGCTATGGACTGGACCTGCGCGTCACCACCCCCCGCGGCGTGGCCGTGACCCGCGTCGGCTACGCAGAGCCACTCGACTCGATCGACCAGTTGCGTGCGGCGACAGTCGCTTTGACAGATCAGGCCCGGGCACTCACCGGTCGGTGAGCACGTGACGCCTGGGGTGTCTCCCTCCCCGACCGACCCGCCCGGATGAGAGCGGCGAGCTTCGTGCTCGCCGCTCTCGCGCACTACGCGACTGAGTGACCATGTATGCCTCGAGGCAACCTCCGGTCGCAGCCGCTCGCCTCGGCATCCGCCCGGCTTCGCCCTTCCACGTCCGACGCAATTGCAGCCGGTTCAGGGTACGAATCGGTGATTACCGGTGCCGCATCCGACGTGCGTGTAGGAAACGCTGCGGCAGTGGTGTTGTCACGAGGGCAGCTACCGCAATGGGAGTCCGTTCTTGTCCTTCGGTTCGCCTGCGAGGAGGACGATGCCGTCGATGACGGGCCAGATCCACGCGACGAAGAGCCACATTCCCAGGCTGACGACCGTGAGCACGATGTTCACGATCAGCATCGCGAACCCCAGCCCCGTGTGGCCGGCGTAGAAGCGCCCGGCACCGAAGTACCCGAAGAAGATACTGAGCAGCCCGGCAGCAAGCTTCGTCTTGTGCGAGTACGGCAATCCCGTCACGGGGTGGTAGCCGTACGCCGTCGGCTGGTGCAAAGCCCACCCCGGCCCGAAGTTCTGACCTGGATGCGCCAAGGGCTGCTGCCCATACGGCTGCTGCGCACCATACGGCTGTTGAAATTGGTCGCCGTACGGGCGCTGAGGCTGAGTCATGGAGGGCTGTCCTTCGCCGATGTGGATGCGGATTCGAGCGTGGGGCAGGCAAACGGGCTGAGCCAGCAGTACCGACATCTCCCACTGCGACCGAACTCATCGCAATATGTTCACCGCACATTTGATAACACCGATACCGCGGCCGCGGTATCGGTTGTCTGACCGTATCTCGTGAGCACATGAACCGATCTCGTCGGATTCGACCGACGCCAAGACTCTCCGACCGCTGACGTAACGTGGCGCGAGTGACACCACTCGACCCCGTCGACGTCGCCGGTCGCGTAGTACAGCTCCTCGAGTCCGGGCGTCGTGAATCGACCTACAAGTTGGCGACGTTGCTCGCGCTGGTCGATATTTGCGTCGAGAACACGGCCGCCTCGGACGGCAGTCTCACGGTGCCTGTCAACGAGATCACTCATCGAATCGTGGCGTACTACTGGCCTCAGGTTCGCGTCTTCAACCATCGTGGCCGACTGTCTCAGAACAAGAGCGGCCGATCGATACCGGACCGGATCGCCGACGTTCGCGTCCAGCTTGCTGCCGAGAATCTGAGTACCGCCGAGGCCGCACGCGAAGCGGAGCACCCAGACTACGTCCGACTCATCCGGTCACTGCGACCTACCGTCGCGCAACAGCCGCTCACGCATCTTCAAACGGTCCCCCACGTGCGCGATCGTGACATTCGTGACGACTTCCTCTTCGACGCATCGGGTTTCCACAAGAAGATGACGGTGGGCGCCGTCGACCGCATCGGCACGATCACCCTGCGGCCCGGCATACCGGAGGGCCTGCGTCGCACCTCCGCGCTACTTCGTGGCTTTATCCGGACCGCGTGGACCCACGACGTCGTCGCCTTCAACCGCGCTGAGCTCGACGCGGAAGACCTGGACGGCTTCCTGTTCGGCACGGATCGCACTGCGTTGCGGTCCCTGGTGGAACCCTTGCGTGACCTCCAGGACGACCTCTGCTTCTACTGCGGCGGGCGGATGGCCGGCGATGTCCATATCGACCACGTGGTGGCGTGGTCGATGATCCCGATCGACGGTGTCGCCAACCTGGTCGCGGCCGACAGCCGATGCAACCTTGACAAGTCGGCGAGCATCCCGGTTCGCGCCCATGTCGACCGAGCGCTCGAGCGACCACACCTCACCGAGATTGCACGCATTACGCGGCTTCCGCTGCTGTATCGACGGACCTCATCCGCGGCCGACGGCGTGTTCGCATCCTTGCCCGTCGGCGCACTTCTCTGGCGCGGGGTACGCGACTACGAGCCGCACACGGCCTGAGTCACTCCCGTCGGAACAACTGCAGCCATCGTGGAGGCGGATGCGGCGGCGCATTAGATCGGCCACCCGCGTCGGCGACCGCCCTGAAGACCAACAGACGATCACGACCCGGGTGCAAGGTTCCGCCGGTGCTGTCGATCCGGTAGCAGCTGCTCGACACCCCACACGGGCGCCGGGTCGGCGACGACGTCGCTGGTGTGGCTGTGGTGTCATTCCTCGACCCTGCAGAGTACTCATCCTTTCGGGTCCTACGGCGGTCGTGCATCTTGTCGACAACTAAGGTCGCTTAGCGATTGGGGCACATTGACTGTCGGTGCATCAGATCGGTACGACGGGGGGTGAACCCATGAGAACGACCACTGCACGAGCTGCCTCGCAGCGCCCACACGAATGTCCGCTGCCGATGTGCACTAGTCGATCGGTGCTCCCCAGATTTCGGGGTTTCACATCTCGCGGGGATCGCTTGGAGAGGTAAGCCCCGACAGATCCGCCTTTCGTGCCCGGTCGAGCTCAACCGATGAGCGTGATAAGAATTCGACATGGGAATCGACGATCTCCAGTCACTGGTATCGAACTTCTCCGAGCGCCGAGACTGGTCTCAATTCCATACCCCGAAGAACCTTGTGATGGCGCTCAGCGGCGAAGTCGGCGAGCTCACCGAGATCTTTCAGTGGCTGACTCCCGAGCAAAGCGGAGCAGTCGGTCAGGATGCGAAGACGCGTGCGCATGTCGAGGAAGAGGTCGCCGATGTCTTCATCTACCTGCTGCGGCTGGCTGAGGTCCTGGACATCGACCTCGCCGAAGTCGTGAGGAGGAAGGTCGAGCTGAACGACAAGAAGTACCCGGAAGAGGAGTCGCGGGGCAGGGCGACGAAGTACACAGAACTGGGGGAAAGCTGATGTCGCTCGTCGCGCTGCACCCCGCTGGCAGCGAGGAATCGCAGAGGCACTAGCAAGACGCGGTCGCGACTCGGTGTCACGCGCCGTTTGTGTCCGGGTCGCGGCACCGATCACCGGCCGACTGACAGTAGCCAACAAGGTCGGTGATGCGGGCGCGGGCGATGGTGCCGCCGAACTGGTCACAGCCAAACGTCCCCCTAGACAGCCGACCCGGCGTCGGTAGCCGCCTGAAGTACCGGTCTTATCACACCTGACCACAGCATGTGTGCCCATGGCGACCCGTATCCGAGAACCGAGAATGACCACTTTCGTCCGAACGTGGCGTGCTGGCAAACAATTGGTGGAAGCTGCCACGGCTTGGACTTCGCGGGCCATTCGGCTGACACGGCACACCGCTGCACGAGCAGAGTATGCAACTCGGCTAATCTGTGTGTTGCGGCCCGACGGACTTCCGCTGTGATTCACAGCCACGGACATGCCCCCACCCGCACGAGTTGATTCGTGCTGCCCGGGGGACCCCACTGTGACCTTGCTTCGTACCTCTGCCGACAGAATCGTCGGCATGGCTCATCCCGAGTCCTTGGCTGAACAGCTTCTTGAACAGATGCTGTTTCGGACCGGTCGCCGGGCGAGCGACGCAGAGCAGAAGTCCTGGAGTCGCAGCCTCCCAGTTCTGGCCCGCGACTTAAGCGATGCAGGGCTAGGCAGCGTGGAGATGCTCGTCGAATACCACCTCCCACTGACTTCGCAACGGGCCGATGTCGTGCTCGCCGGCACTCATCCGAAAACGGGTGAGCCGTCGTATGTGGTCGTCGAACTTAAACAGTGGTCAGCGGCACATCGCTACGAAGACAGCGTGGAACTCGTCGACGTTCCAGGCATGCCAGGCGGGCCGAAGCTGCACCCCGTTGCTCAGGTGAAGGGCTACTGCGACTATCTCTCCGACTTCGCAAAAGCACTCGCCAATCAGCCCGACGCGCTCGCGGGGATCGCATACCTTCACAACGCCACCGACCCCGGCGCAGTCGCTGATCTGCGAGCCTTCCCTGTAAGCACGACCGCACGACTGTATACAGCCGCAGACCGGGGCGACATGGTCGAATTCCTCAAGACACGTTTGTCCGCCACGACAGGCCACACCGCAGGCGACACCCTAATTCGCTCCGCGGTCGCTCCATCGCAGCAGCTCCTCAAGGTTGCGGCCGCTGAAGTCCGCGACCGACCACAGTTCCATCTACTGGGCGAACAACAGCTCGCCGTCGACCTGGTCTTGCATTCCGTCGAGCAGGCGCGCGCCAGCGATGGCAAACGCATCATCATCGTCACAGGCGGGCCAGGCAGCGGCAAGAGTGTGATCGCGCTGTCTCTCGTCGGCGAGCTCGCTCGACGTGGCCGGACGGTCCTGCATGCAACCGGGTCCCGATCATTCACGCAGACGCTCCGGAAGGTGGCTGGCGCGCGTGCCCCGCGAGTGCAGAAGATGTTCAAGTACTTCAACCAGTTTATGACGGCAGACCGCAATGGGCTCGACGTGGTCGTACTCGACGAGGCCCACCGTATCCGCGAAACGTCCGTTGACCGGTACACCAAGGCAGAGCTGCGAACCGACCGGCCTCAGATCGACGAGCTGATCGCCGCCGCGCGCGTGCCGGTGTTTCTCCTGGACGAACATCAGGTGGTTCGCCCAGGAGAAATGGGCTCGCTGGAGCAGATCCAGCGTCACGCCGATACCCTCGGTCTTACGACGCAGCACGTACACCTCGGCGAACAGTTTCGTTGCGGTGGCAGTGAAGAGTACGTGCTTTGGGTCAAGCGCCTTCTTGGGCTAGTCGAGGGAGGTCCGTGCGCGTGGAGGGGTGATCCGCAGTTCGCGGTTCGCGTTGCCAATACACCACTAGAACTAGAGCATCTCCTCTCACAGCAGCAAGAGCGCGGCTACACCGCCCGAATGACAGCCGGCTATTGCTGGCCGTGGAGCGACGCAAACAAGGATGGCTCGCTACCCGCCGATGTCCAGATCGGTGACTGGTCACGGCCGTGGAACAGTAAGAGCGACAGACGCCTCGGTGATGCACCACCAGCACCATTGTGGGCCACCGAGGAGGGTGGTTTTGATCAGGTCGGGTGCGTCTACACCGCCCAGGGATTCGAGTACGACTGGAATGGAGTCATTCTTGGGCCCGATCTCGTGTGGCGCGACTGCCAGTTCAAAACTGTACGCTCTGCAAATCGGGACCCCGATATGCGAAACTTAAAGAAGGTCAGCGATATCCGATTCAACAAACTGGTTCGCAATATCTATAAGGTGCTACTCACCCGCGGGATGGTGGGCACTGTCATCTACTCGACGGACGAGGAGACACGCAACGCTCTCCACGCACTGGTGAGCGAAAATAGCTGAGCCACAGCACTGCCGAAACAAAATACTGTACACACGAGCACGGCCCGACAGGCTTCCGCTTCAGGACATACCTCCACCCGGTGCGATACGGGATAGGCGCACGAGCGTTGACTGCATGGGTACTTGTCATTTCGAAGGACTACCCAGATCACTGGGACTTCGCACAGAAAGACGGCTTTTGGGATACACGGCCCCGTACCAAGATCGAGCCGGCTGACGACGTCTTCTTCTGGATGGCCGGCACAGGTCTCATCGGATGGGCACGAGCAACCTCGGAAACGTTCGAGTTGAACTCGTCCCATCCGCCTGCGCATTGGCACGATGTGGCCACCGGAGGATATCGGTGGCGCTTCACATTAGAGTCGCAGAGCTCCGCACCGGTGCGACAGCCACGATGGAAGGAGATGGCCGCGGCTACCGGAATCACCGTCCCCGCGAGCAACGGTCGCATCGAGGTGAAAGAGCTTGAAGGACAAGCATACTTACGCGGACTATTTGGGAACGAGCCCGTTATCGATCAGACTTTTCCGGACGGACTCACTGCCTATGCGCCCGGGGACGATCTCCGCAAGCGTGCGCAGAGAGACATCGCAGTACGTCAAGGGCAGGGGCAGTTTCGCAACTCCTTGATCAATTCTTACGACAGCACCTGCGCAGTTACTGGATCAACGGTTCTAGCCGTATTGGAGGCGGCACACATCGACCGCTACTACGGTATGCACACAAATCATGTAACCAACGGCCTATTACTTCGCGCCGATATTCACACGTTGTTCGACCTCCAACGCATGACAATCGATCAGGACTTGCGGATACGGGTCGGACCGGACCTAATTCACACGGAATACGGAAGTCACGAGGGCAAGCCTTTGAGACTGCCCTCGAACCCCAGCCATCATCCGGATCGCGACGCTCTGCGCCGCCATTGGGAGAGCTGCGATTGGGCAAACATTTCGCAAAACCAGTAGCCCCTACGTATCCAGCGTGGCCGTAGAAACGGATTCTGTCTGGATCTCGAACTAGACAGCAACCGATTCGTTTCAATCAGCCCGACGACAACATCGGACGCAGGAGCCTGCATCCGAGCAGTTTGTGTCGCTGATTCAGCGACTACCCCGCTGACCGAAACTTTTCATAGCTTGCCTCAAGTAGTTCCCGATCGGGTCGCTCAGCCCGGACCGGCGGAACTACCATGAGCTTCTGACCGTGCCGTTCCTTCAAGCCGTATTCGAGCATCGGCCCGTCGATCTCGATGAGCAGGTCTTGTCGAATTTCGACCACAAGGTCAGGTCGGATGCCCAGAATATGCGCGTCGAATGCCGCATGGTGAATCTTGCACATCGCTAGCCCATTTCGAACAGAAGCGATGCCCTCATCGTCGGAGTCTGGAACGATGTGCGCCGCGTCCAGAAGTTGACTGTGCCCAAGCGCACAAACCGCGCAACGGGTGTCGTACGCGCGCATCACAGTGGACCGGAAGACGGGCTGATGCAGACGCCGCTTGGTCTCCGCAACGATGTATCGACGAAGATGCTCCTCCACAGGCGATTCCGTCCGGTGCAAATCACGCGCCACTTCCGTTGCGACCACGAATTGATGTTGCTCCGCTTCCTCAGCGACAATGAACACTGGGTAGATCGGCTGAAAGCGGCTCGGACCCACGCCATAAAACCAGATAAGCGGAACCTTCAGCTTCATCGCCGCACGAAGACCCCGGTTGTCCATGTTCTCAGGGTCCTTCCCCGACCACTTGTAGCGGAGGAGTCCATCCACACCGACCGTATCCTCGTACGGTCGTTCTTCACCAGCACGACGATAGGTTGTGCTGATCGACAATGCAGAGGCGAGCTGACGCGGCTTACGTATACCGCGAGTGGGATCCATCAATCGGAACATCTCGCCGTCGATGGAGAAGTCGAGCAGTTCCTGTCTACTGATCGAGTCGAGACCGTCATTGGTGCGGACTGCCAGAAACCTCATCGCCTCGCTACGCAGACGTGTGTCAAAATCCGGTGCCACGTCGGCACCCTGAGAGATATCCGCAATCAACTGTTCCTCCACGTACTCACCCTTCCCGCCGCAACAGACCGACAGTAGCTGGCTGTTAGGACAAGTATCGATCCTGAGTACATGCTGCCAGCGGATCTCGGCGATCGGGCGTCCTTCACGCGAAGGCAAGGAAGGTGGAACCTGCCGGGCCGGAGACCGATCGATCGGGATGGTTCCTGGTGACCAAATGGAGTCATATTAGCGTCGCGGGATGTCCGGACTGACTCCGCTTTCAGCGTTTCTACAACTTAGACGCCGCCCTGCCGCATTCGTTCTCGCGTAATGCCATAGATCTTCCCGGTTCATCGAGGGCGTACGGGTCCGATTCTGTCGGCACGTACCGGAGCCGGATGACCTGGGCGATCGAGTCGGATCGAAGAGAACACCGATCCCGGACTGTCGAGCACAGATTCACGGGAAGTCTGATGGCCATTCCGATACCTCTGCGAACCAACCGAGTAGTAGTTTGGCGATGTGGACACTAGGTGGCAGGACCCCAAAGCTGTCTCGTCGATGCTCGACGATTGGGGGACGTGGGCAATCGTCGGACTCTCCGGCAATCCGGACCGGACGGCGTTCCGGATCGCGGAGCTGTTGCAGCGCCGAGGAAAACGTATCGTCCCGATCCATCCCGACGCCCCGACGGTGCTCGGCGAGCAGGGTTACGCCACTCTCGCAGATGTGCCGTTCCCCATCGACGTCGTCGACGTCTTCCGCCAGTCGGAGGCCGCCGGCGAGTTCGCGGACCAGGCCGTCGAGATCGGTGCGAAGGGTGTCTGGTTCCAATTGGGCGTCATCGACGAGGCCGCCTTCCAGCGAACCACCGCGAGGGGCGTCGCCATGGTGATGGACACCTGCCCGGCGATCGAGTGGGGTGCGCGGGAATCAGCGTGACCATGGTCGGGCTGAAGTCCGACCACGCGACTACCGCTATTCTTGACCGAAATCGTGCAAATCGGACAACGGTCTGACGCGCTCAATCGGAAGGTTCCCACCTGTGGCCATCGACTACACCCGACGCCCGTCCGCTCCTGCCGCAGCGCCGGGCGGAGTCAGTCTGAGCAAAGTAACCCTGTCGAAGGCTGCGCCTTCCGTCAGCCTGACAAAGTCGGGTGAGCGGCAGGGCGCGATGCGGGTCAACCTCAATTGGTCGACGGGGGCGACACCGCAACCGAAGAAGACCGGCTTCTTCGCGAAGCTCGCGGCCGCCGCGGGCGGCACCAACGGCATCGACCTGGACCTCGGCTGCCTCTACGAACTGGCCGACGGGTCGAAGGGTGTGGTCCAGGCACTCGGCAACACCTTCGGATCGCTGCAGGACCCGCCGTTCATCAAACTCGACGCCGACGACCGCACCGGCACCGCGACCGGGGGCGAGAACATGCGTATCAACCTCGACCGACCGGAAATGTTCAAGCGGATCCTCATCTTCGCGATGATCTACGACGGCGCACCCAACTGGGCGGCCGTGGACGGTGTCGTCACCCTCTACCCCACCAGCGGCCCCGAGGTGGAGGTACGACTGGACTCGTCGAACAGCTCCGCTCGCATCTGCGCCATCGCGATGCTGCAGAACACCGGACAGGGCATCACCGTCACCCGCGAGGTGAAGTACATCGAAGGCAGCCAGGCCGACCTCGACAAGACCTACAGCTGGGGCATGAAGTGGGCAGCCGGCCGCAAGTAGTAGAGACGGCGGTCGCGAAACCACATCCGCGACAGTGACGGCGGCGGCGCGGTTTCCGGTATACCCGGTCCCCCCTCCGCCAAGGGAATACTGGGACCGGGCTTTGCACCGAAAGGAACCTCAATGCGCACACAGAATAACCTCTTGCTCCACGCATGATTTCCGTCCCGAGGGCGCAACCGCTGCGGGGTCGGGTCCGCCGCTCGAGCCGCCCGGTACTCCTGCAATTGATTCGAGTACCTGAGCATGGTCGCTTAACTAGTTGGGCTCGCCATCGAGATTGCATCCTTAGTTGTCGACGCCGCTCGATGCGGTGTTGACGATTCCGATCGCGGCAGGGCTTGGTCACATTGCGCGTGCGCTGTCACGCACCAGGGCACTAACGTCAGAACTATGTTCAGTACCGAGATCGAGGTGCGCACCGGCGCTGAGCCGGTGGTGCACGACCTGACCCGTGAGATCGAGAAGTTCCTCGCCTCAGCAGGCGCCGGTGACGGCCTGTTGCATGTATGGGTGCCGCATGCCACTGCTGGACTCGTCGTCATCGAGACCGGCGCCGGAAGCGACGACGACCTCCTGCGGGCGATCGACGAAGTGCTTCCGCGCGACGACCGGTGGATCCACCGCCACGGCAGCCACGGGCACGGCCGCGACCACGTGCTACCTGCGTTCCTGCCGCCCTACGCGTCCGTACCCGTCGTCGACGGGGCACTCGCGACGGGCACCTGGCAATCCGTGTGCCTCGTCGACACCAATGTCGACAACCCGGTGCGACACGTCCGGTTCAGCTTCCTGGAGGGCTGAGCCGGCGCCTGCGGACCGTCTCCGATCACGCCTGCGCGAGTCCCCTTGCCAAGGAATAGATTTCGGGAAGACTCGCCGCCTCGTCAATGGACGATTGGTCCACCCACGTTTCCAACGCCGCCCGGAGCACGGCGATCGACACATCGACCGCCAGCCGAACCTGCAAGTCGGCGCAGTCGAACCTCGTCGACACCACATCGACAAGTGCCGCGGTTCGCCGCACACTCTCGCGCGCCAGCTCCGCCCGCAGCGCCGGCTCCTTCTTGATGAGTCGGTTCACCCGCAGCAATCGCCGGCAGGCGATCGACGAACTGTCCGAGTACATCGTCAGAGCAGCAGCGAAGGCCGTTTCCAGCGCGAGCCTCGGTGAGACCTCCGCGTCGAGCTGGTCGAGTCCTCCAGCCAAGACCGCCTCGAAGGCCCAGTGATCGCGGAGCGCGGCCTCTTCCTTGGTAGCGAAATATCGGAAGAAGGTTCGCTGCGACACGCCCGCAGCCTGCGCGATCTCACCGACGGTCGTGCCCTCGACACCCTTGTACTCAAACAGTGTGAGTGCGGTCTCGCTGATCTCGACATTCGTCTGCTCGCGTCGTCGCTCCCGCAGCCCCAGCGGGCCGGCGGGCAGGTCAGGCGACACGGAGAACACTTCGGGTCTGGTCATCAAGGGCCTTCGTTATCGGTAGGAGCACACCCCCGCGATGGTCCTCACGTGGTCACCGGTTGTCAATATGGCAGCGTGTGCCATAATGTTGGGGAAGGGTAGGTAATCTATGAATCTCAATATCGGTGATATTTTCCTGTACCCGCACCACGGGTCGGTGACAGTCACAAAGCTCACGACCCGGGTCTTCAACGATCTACCCACTGCATACGTACAGTTCGAAGTCGCCCAGAACGGGCTCTCCATCGAGATTCCGGTAGCGAAAGCCGAATCCATCGGCGTGCGGAACGCGATCAACAACGACGAAGTCGGACGTGTTTTCGACATCTTGCGCGGTCCGACGGTCGACGACCCGTCCAACTGGTCTCGGCGATTCAAGGCCAACCAGGAAAAGCTGACCGTGGGCGGGATCTTCACGGTGAGTGAAGTCATCCGCGATCTGATGACGCGTTCGCAGGTCAAGCCACTCTCGGCCGGCGAGAAGCGGCAGCTCGAGCACGCAATGCAGCTCGTCATTTCCGAACTCGTCCTCGCGATGAAGTCCGACCCCGACGAGACTCGGCGCCGCATCGAAGCGATTTACGAATCCGCCACCGCCTCTGCGCCGGTGGCTGTCGCAGTCTGACGACACGATCGGCAGCAGCCCCGGACGAAAGTTCGGGGCTGCTGCCGATTTCGTGTGTCACTTCGCGGCCCGTGACGACGACTCCAGCGTGGGAGTCGAGATCAGCTGCTGCCGAAGAGGTTTCCGAGTGACCCTGTTCCCGAACCGGCCCCGTATGTGATGACTACCGACGAAACGGCATCCGCCCCAGCGACGCCGAAGGTTCCGCCGGGCGCGTAGGACGATCCGCCACCGCCTCCGCCACCGCCGTAGTTCTCGGCGCCACCTCCGCCACCGAACCAGCCGCCGCCACCGCCACCGCTCTTGCCTGCACCGGCACCACCGACGCCGGCTTCACCTGGCGAACCATGCGGTTCCGTGCCACCGTTGCCTCCGACACCACCAGCGACGTCCGTGCCGCCTCCGCCACCGCCGCCCCCGCCGCCGGGTCCGCCAGCAGGTCCCATCAGGTTGCCTGCGCCACCGATATAGGTGTCACCCGCACCGCCTCCGCCCGCGGCGACGATCTGACGATCCGCCAGCTCACCCGTCCCGGTGCGAACGTCGGAGGCACCGCCTCCGCCACTTGCCCCGTTGCCGCCGGCCCCACCGCCGTTGTATCCGGCCTGGCCGTTGCCGTCGCCACCGTTGCCGCCGACCTGGATGTACAGCGCGTCACCCGCGGCAACCGTCAGCTGTCCGGTTGCAACGGCCGCGGCGCCGCCGAGGATGGTTTGACTGTTTCCGCCACCACCACCCGTTGCCGTCACCGCCAAGCTGGTAATGCCCTCGGGAACCGTGAACGACTGCGCACTGCCGGTAAACGTGAACGTGCAGGTCACCTGGGTGCCGGCGCCCTGCACACAGCCGGCAGGCAACGCCGCCGGCGCGGCAACCGCGACGCTGGGGGCGAGCAGCCCCGAGGCACCCAATACGGCGAGGCCACACATTCCGGTCGTGTACCACCGGCGGCGTGATCGAACGAGGGTTGTGGTCAAAGCAGTCTCCTGTCGCAATGCGAGCATGTTGAAAGCTGGTCCGAGTGGAGCATTCCATAGCGTCCGGCATCCAGTGGGCCTTCCGGTCCCCCGGTCGGATTTCGCGCGAAAGCACCTGGTCACGGGCCATGTCGTTCCGCTAATCGGGACCCGCGGTATCGCAAACCGCGGTGAAAGGTCAGTATGAAGGTAAGTAGAACTAATTTGTTCATCTAGGCAACGAGGTATGCATATGAGCGACGCAGCGCCCATCGGTGACGGGATCTTCCAGATTCCGGTGCCGATCACCGACAATCCCCTCGGTCACACCCTGGTGTACGCGATGGAATCACCCGGCGGTCTGATCCTCGTCGACGCCGGCTGGGACGACGACAACGCCTGGAACGGCCTCACCTCCGGACTCGAGGCCATCGGACACTCGGTGAAGGATGTGGAAGGCGTCGTACTCACGCACTTCCACCCCGACCACACCGGTCTGTGCGGTCGCGTCCGGGAGGCCTCCGGGGCGTGGATTGCGATGCACGAATCCGATCACGGGATGTTCGAGCACATGTCGACCGGTCACGGGCCCGAGTGGTTGGACTTCCAGAAGGAGAACATGACGCGGGCCGGCGCCGCCCCGGCAGATCTCGAGGCATTCGAGAAGGCATCGAGCGGGAAGCCGCCGGCGGGTCCCGAGTCGGCGCCCGATCGTGTTCTCGTCGACGACGAACTCATTGCCCTCGCAGGCCGTAACCTGCGGGCCGTCTACACCCCCGGCCACACTCCCGGCCATGTCTGCTTCTACCTGGAAGACGCCGACGTGATGTTCACCGGCGACCACGTCCTGCAGAAGACGACGCCTCATGTTGGCAACTTCGTGTACCCGCTCGAGGAGCGCGACGGCCTGGCAGAGTTCATGGACTCGCTACGCCGCGTGCAGACCATGGACATCACCCGGGGACTCGGCGCCCACGGCATCCCGATCGACGACGTCGCAGGCCGTGCCGGCGAGCTGATCGAGCACCACGAGGAGCGACTCGACCACCTGTACAAGGCTTTCGGCGACGACCAGATCACCGTGTGGCAGGTGGCCGAGCGCATGAAGTGGTACAAGCCGTGGGCCGACATCTCCCCCATGGGCAAGGGAATGGCGCTGTCCGAGGCGGCGGCTCACCTTCGGCACCTCGTCGCCCGGGACCTCGTCGCCCAGGTCCCCGACAGCGAACCCGCAGTCTTCGCCCGCCGCTGACACGTGAGTGGCAAAGCGTGCCCGAGCACACTTTGCCACTCACGTGGGCGGGGTCATTTCCAGCCGCACGCCGAGGAGTCGCACTTCCCGGTCGTGGTCGAGCCTGTCGACCAATGCTGCTGCCGCATCGGCGATCACGTCCGGATCGAATGTCGGTTCCGGCAGTGGTTTGCTCGTCGTGTGGGTGTCGAACGGGGCGTAGCGCACCTTCAACGCCACTCGCACCGCCTGGCGGTTCTCGGCGAGGATGTCCTCCCGGACCCGGGCGGCGAGTCGTCTGATCTCTTCGGTGACGGCCTCCCTGTCTGAGAGGTTCTGCTGGAACGTCGTCTCCCGGCTGTGCGACCGCGCCACCCAGGGTTCCGCCGAGACCGGGGAGAGATCGATGCCGCGACCGATCCTGGCGTACCACGGACCCATGTTCGGACCGAGGGTCGCGGCCAACTCCTGATCCGAGGCGTCGGCGAGTTCCTGCACGGTGCTGATGCCCAGCGCGGCAAGCTTCTTCGCTGTCTTCTTGCCGATCCCCCACAGCGCGTCGGTGGGGCGCTCCCCCATGACGGTGAACCAGTTCTCCTCGGTGAGCCGGTAGATGCCCTGCGGTTTGCCGAAGTCCGTCGCGATCTTGGCCCGTAACTTGTTGTCGCCGATACCGACTGAGCAGTGCAGCCCGGTCGCGTCGAGGACGGCGTCGTGCACGGTTCGCGCGAAGGCCTCCGGGTCGTCGGTCTCGACACCCAGAAACGCCTCGTCCCAGCCCATCACCTCGACGACGACGCCCAGCTTGCGCAAGGTGTCCATCACAACCGCCGACACCTCGGTGTAGGCCTCGGCGTCGACAGGTAGGAACACTGCGTCGGGGATCTTCCGTGCCGCGATCCGCATCGGCATCCCGGAACCGACACCGAACTCACGCGCCTCATACGACGCCGTCGATACCACCGCGCGCTCGGTGGGATCCCCGCGGCCGCCCACGACGACGGGACGTCCCCGCAGCTCAGGATGCCGTAGCACCTCGACCGCGGCGATGAACTGGTCGAGATCGACATGCAACACCCACCGACGACGCGGCGGACTGCTCATGGAACCAGTGTGCCGGAATCGTCGTACCGGGGCCCTCGAAATCCTCGAGTTCGGCCGCGGTGGAGGTCAGAACACGTCGTCGGCGTCGATAGACGGAATCAACTCGTCGGGGAACCGATACGAGCATCCGAGTTCGCTGGTGGACCGGGTGCCCCAATTGTCCCGGAACCACGCCACGCAGGTGTTCGCGATCAGGTTCACATCGCGACTGAAGAGATAGCCGTCCGTACAGTCTTCGAAGTGGCCGTCGAAATGCCACCTGTCGAGGGTCAGGTGCTCGGCCGAATAGTCGGCGAGCAGCAGGTGCCCGAGTTCGACGCGTGATCGTCGGAGCATCAACACACCGTCGGCCAGTACCTGAATCTGCGCGCAGACGACTTCTTCGTCGTCGTCCTCACTGACGTAGCTGTTCGGGCCGATCTCGACGATGAGCGCGACCGGTTGATCGACCAGCGAACCCGTCAACCACTCGACCATTCCCGCCCACGAAACCTCGGGCACCTCGGTGGAATCGACCATCATCATCACCTTCCCTTGCTCGCGAGCGACCACGCCGGGGTCTTCGAACGCATCCCCGTGAGTCGTATCAAAGCAGAAGGTGCCGACACATGTGGCCCGAAATCGTCTTGCATCGATTAGGTGTCGTCCATGCGATGACATGTGAGTGCTTGGCATTCGAAGTCGTGCACCAAAGCGTAAAGTGGCCGACGAGCGTTAGACCTTTGGTAGGGGAAGATTGCTCGCACCCCCACTTCGTCCTCGGGTGGAGTGGGGGTCCTCGCTTCGAAGGGCACTCAGGTGACCAGGCCGGCCCGAAACGCGGTCAACGCCGCTTCGACGCGGTTCCGGGTGCCCAACTTGCTGAACACCGCCGAAATGTGAGTCTTGACGGTCGTTTCGCTGAGGAACAGTTGCGCGGCGATGTCGGCGTTCGAGGCGCCCGACGCGAGTGACCGCAGGACGTCGCGTTCTCGCGCACTGAGTACGGCCAGACCAGCAGGATCAGGAACCGCAGCGGCGGTGCGGCTGGCAGCGACGATCCGGCGCAGCGACTCCTGACTGAACAGGGTGTTGCCGGCGGAGACGGCACGGACAGACTGGTGAAACGTCTCCGGCGGTTCATCCTTGCTCAGGAAGCTGTGGGCGCCGGCGGAGACGGCCTGGATCACGAGGTCGTCGACGTCCATCGCGGTCATCGCAATCACCCGGGGTGGGTGTTGCAGGGTCATCAGTTGACGGGTGGCGTCGAGCCCGCCGACGCGGCGCATCTTCAGATCCATCAAGACAACGTGCGGTCGATACGCGTGGACCGCGGCGGGCACCCGGTCGCCGTCGTCGACATCGGCGACGACGGTGATGTCCGTGGTGGCGGCGAATATGTCGGACACACCTCGCCGGACGAAGGGGTCGTCGTCGGCGATCAAGACGGGGATTGCGCTGGCTCCGGTCATGGTGACCACAGGGTATTACCCCGGACCGACACGTCCGCCAACGGTATCGGCGACAGCGGTCAGGCGAACCAGGGCAGCCAGCAGTCTACGACGAACTCGTCACCGAGCCTGCCCGCCTTGAGGGTTCCGCCGATGTCGCGGGCCTGCTCCGCGAGCCCGGGAAGTCCGGCACGCGACCCGGGCGGGACACTCGGGGGTTGAATGCTGAGCCGGTTGCGGACGTCTATGCGGATCCCGCTCTCGCTGGCCCCGCTGATCGCGACGCGGATGGTCTGATCGCTCGCGTACTTCTGGGCGTTGGTGAGCGATTCCTGCACAACCCGATAGGCGACGTGGCCCGACACGGTGCCGACGTCTCCGGGCCGCAGATCCGTGAAGTAAGTGGCGTGGAGACTGGCGGCACGGGCGGACTGGATCAGGTCGGCGACGCCGTCGATGCCCTGGTGGCCGCCCGCGCGACTCGCCCCACCCGACCCTCGCAGCACGCCCACGATGTTCTTGAGTTCGTCGAGCGCCTCGTGCGCGGTGCTGCGGATCATCGACGCGGTGTTGGCGACTTTCTCCGGGTTGCCGGCACCGCTGACCTGCAAGGCCCCGGCGAACAGGGAGATCCGGCTCAGGCTGGCGGCGAGAGTGTCATGCATGTCTCGCGCGATGCGAGTGCGTTCCTCGGTGCGAATCATCTCGTCCCGCATCGCATGTGTCTGCTCGGTGGCGCGGTCACGACTGCGCTCGGCCTGAGCGAGTTCGGAACGGGTGTGCTTCAACACCGCGACCGAGACCACGATCGCCACGAGTGTCGCCGCAACGAGCCAGGGGATCCAGAGTGCGATATCCCAGTCCGGCTTCGGCCCGCCGACCTCCGGCCGCGTCGAACCCATCGTCAAAACCGAATTGTCCCGTGTGCGGAACCCGTCATAGGTGAGCGAGACTCCGCACGCCAGGAACACCGCTGTCGCTGCCGCGGCCAGCCGCTGCCCCCGCTCGGTCTGCGCGAGCGCATACAGCGCGATCAATGCGGCAGTGGCATCGGTCGAGAAGAACAACGGACCCACGACGGCCAGGCCCAGCACCAGCCACGGACGCTCATGCCGCCACACCAGCGCGACCGCGGCACCCAGATTCAGCATCAGCCCGATCGCGATGTTCCACACCGCAACAGTTCCGGAATCGCCGGACAGCCCGACCGTCATCAGCGAGCAGAACACGCTGAGGGTCACCGCGCCGGTGGTC
Organism: Rhodococcus sp. IEGM 1307; assembly: GCF_030056915.1. Classification (NCBI taxonomy): domain Bacteria; kingdom Bacillati; phylum Actinomycetota; class Actinomycetes; order Mycobacteriales; family Nocardiaceae; genus Rhodococcus; species Rhodococcus sp. IEGM 1307. The sequence goes on along the minus strand of NZ_JASHKW010000002.1, from coordinate 442,273 downwards.
CAGACGCGACGACGGATGGTTTCAGCGGATGTTGCAGTCACGGCAATGAGGCTACGCACCGGTCCGACAAGTTCACGATCGGCCGAAAGTAGGGGCCCGAGCGGACTTCCGACCGAAAGGAGGAATCGAACCGACTCTTCGGACGATCCGCGACCGGTGCCGAGTCGGGTGAACTCTTCCCCGAGCGGGACAGCAGCCTCGAAGCGGTCCCGGCACGTCACCCACTCGAGCGATCCGCAGGAGGAACCGACATGACGAACCCCGGACAGCCCTACCAGAACCAGCCCTACCCCACCCCGCAGCCGCCGAAGAAGAAGCGTCGCATCTGGCCGTGGATCGTCGTCGGCGTCCCGATTCTACTTTTCGGCGCGTGCTCGATTGCCATCGCGTCGAGCACGGGAAGCGACGAGGACACCACCGTCACCGCGGGTTCCAGCGGAGACGACGCAGCCACCGACAGCGGCCCCGCGTTCCCCGGAAAACTCGACGAGGACACGTCCGCGGCCGGCGGCGACACGATCACGCGGGACGGGCTCGCCTACACCGTGTCCACGCTCGACCCGGTGAGCAGCGTGATCGGCGAATACCTGTGCAGCACCGTGACCATCAAGAACGTCGGTGACAAGCAGAACGACTTCAACGGATACGTGGATTGGAGCCTTCAGGACGCCAGCGGAGCGATCCGTGACGCGACGTTCGCCCCGGACCGCGAACTGCTGAACTCGGGGAAGATCGCGCCCAGCGGTCAGGCCACCGGCAGCGTGTGCTTCGACGCCCGTCAGGGCTCCGGCCCCGGAACCTACGTGGTGCTCTTCGAGGACACCTTTTCACTGTCCACCGACCGTCTGGCCTGGATCAACACCCTGTAAAGGGCACTGGGGCGGTGACGGGACACGGGGCAGGCAGACACGGCACCCCGTGTCCTGCCCGCATGTCGCCAGATCTCATTCTCCGACAAATCAATACATCATCTGAATGACATCGACCAACCGGAAATGGCCGCCGAAGCCCCCTCCCGAACACACGTGTCGGACGGGCCTGATACTTTCCGTTTCAACGAACCGACCGCAGGTTCGCAAATACTGAGCAAAGGCTGATCATCTACATGTTCCGCAAGGTATCACTCACCGCTGCACTCACTCTCGCGATCCTTGGCGTCGGATCCGGGATCGCGAATGCCGCGCCCGCAACCTCGTTCGGCGACGGCGACTACATCGTTGGTGTGGACATCGCCCCGGGCACGTACGTCGGCAGCGGCACCGTCGACGACATCATGGGCTGCTATTGGGAACGCCTGTCGGGCACCAGCGGTGAGTACGAGGACGTCATCGCCATGGACTACACCCACTCGCCCAAGGTGATCGTCACCATCAAGCCGACCGACATGGTCTTCTCGTCCACGGACTGCGGAACGTGGACGCCCGCTCCGGCCGCCCAGCCCCAGGCCCGGCCGGCACCCGCGGCACCGGCACCGGCATCGGCACCGGCACCGTCGATCTTCGGTTCCTGATCAGCAGGGGATACCCCACCCTCACTCGAACTGGTTGGGCATCCCCTCCAGGCAACCTCGAGCATCCTCTCTCGTGAAGGACCTTCCTATGTCGAATCCGTACTACCCGAATGATCAGCCTCGGCAACCACTTCCTGGCCAGCTGGGACAACCGAGCCCAGGGCAGCCGCCGAGACCCTACGCCCCGCAGCCAGGTCCAGGCAGATCCAAGAAGTGGCCGTGGATCGCCGGGATCGCGATCGCCCTTGTTGTTCTCATAGGGTTAATCGGAGCCGTTGGCTCCGACGACGATGAGCAAACGACTGCCGCAGCGCCCTCCAACACCCGGACCGCTGTTGCAACGTCGACGATCTCGGCCGCGGAGTTCCGAGCGGAGAGCGAAGCACGCGCAGCCGCGGCCGAACGAGAAAGGCAAGCAAGGGAAGCCGAAGCAGCGCGTCTTGCCGCGATCGAGGCCGCCAAACTCGACCCCTCAACATACGAGAGCATCTCGTCCCGAGATTTCGCTCTGTTGACGAAGAACCCCGACGCGTCGAAGGGCCGGAAACTCGTTGTGTACGGAATCGTGACGCAATTCGACTCCGCCACGGGAACAACATCCTTCCGCGCCGAGACCGGCTCTGCGCCGGGCGACAGGTACGACTACGACCAGAATACCGTCGTTACCGCGGGCGATTCCAACGTTGTCGCGAACGTAGTCGAAGATGACTTTGTAACGATGTATGTCGAGGTCGTCGGCTCGTATTCCTACACGACCACGATGGGCGGGACCATGACAGTTCCCAAATTCCAGGCCAACGTCATCGAGGTCACCGGATCGGCTGCCTGACACTGATCCGGCCAGCCTCCTCACGACCGCGCACAAGCCCAGTCGACACACCACAATGAAGAGGTCAAGTGAAGAACAAACTCGTCGGGGCAGTGTTGTGCATGTCGTCGGCGGTTGCGATAGCGGTTTCCGGCGCCGGCGTGGCCAACGCCGCAGGCATCTACCTTGACAGCGACGGCACGTACAGAGTCGGTTACGGCGAGCAGGACCTGCTGCCTGGTCTGTGGTCGTCCTCCGGCGGCCGCACCTGTTACTGGGAGCGCACCGCATCCGACAATTCGATTCTCGAAAATTCCCTGGGCGATGGATCCCAGACGATCGAGATCAAGCCGGGCGATGCGACTTTCACCACGCATCGGTGCGGAAACTGGCGTCGAGCGGAGCCCGTTCCCAACCCGATTCCCGGACTCCCGCCCATCGAAGCCGTCGACTACCGCAATATGACGACATTCGGACTTGGCGCGGGAATCGGTTCGGCCGCTGTCGGGTCGGCCGCGATGCCGTCCATCCTCGCCATACTCCTGTCGGTAGCATCGTCTGGCAGTTAGCCCGAGCGGCCCGGCGGCCATCGGTTCCGTGCACGGCGATGAAGCGGCGCGGGTCTCAACGGAGCAGGACGGGAAGTGCAGCAAACCATCCCCGCCCAAGTAGGACCCGCGTCGATCCGACTGAATGCGTGATGCCCGAGGATGATCGGACGCAGTGCGGAGTATCCCTGTCGAGTCCGGACTCGATGACCATCGGTTAATTCCACATGCGGTGACCCCGACCTACATCGACAGCACCATCTGAGCGAGGAGCCGACCCCATTCGGGGTCCATGGGCTGGTCGCGTTGGACGTAGCCCTCGACCATTGCGCCGATGAGTTCGAGGAACGAGATCGTGGGACGTCCCATCCAGAAGACTTCTTCCCGGCCGACGATCGTGCCGTCGCTGGTCTGCCAGCCGAGGGCGGCGAGTCCCTCGGCGATCGCGTCCCGTCGTTCATCCGACGACGTGCCTGCGGCGAGGGTGAGAAGCACGAGGTATCCGGCCTCCCGCTCGATCTGCTCGGTGCCCAGCGGCAGGCGGTCGAGCAGATGACGCCACATCTGTGTCGCGTTGTCCGCCATCGCCGTTCCGAGATTGGTTCGAACGAGTTTTCCCTTGTACTTGCGCACCAGTCCGAGTGTCTTGGCGTACTCGCGGAGCAGGTGGACCGGCCGTTGGTCCGTCTCGCGGTTGCTGGTGGCGGGCCAGTCGTCGAAGCCCGGTAACGCCTGCCGCATCTCCGCCACCACGGCCGGGGGCAGGTAGCCCGCCTGAGTCAGCGTGATGCCGTCGGATCCGATGCGCTGCAGCAACCACCGCAGATGCAGCGTCGCCGCTTCCTGGGCCGCGGGAAAATCACCCTTTCGCGTGGTGAGCTGGGCATGCTCGAGAAGCGAAAAGACATGCGGGGCAGCCTGATGGGGTATTCGTCGCAGCAGGTCGGCGAACTTCGAATCCGTCACCGGCCAGTGGTCACGGATCACGACTTCGATCCGCAGGTTACGGTTCACGGCGTCGACGCCGAACGATTCGGGCGCGAAGCCGGGCCCGACCCACGCCCCGGCGTCGTGGTGGCCGGGGTGCGACGGCGTGGCCAGGACCGTCAGCAGGTCGGCGTATCCGCCCGGTCCGCCGCAATCCTCGGGTGGGCAGGCGCGGGCGCCGGCGAGGCAGGTCACCGTCGGCGCGGGCCCGTCGGCCTCGATCCGTTCGAGGACGATCGTATGGTCCCAGCCGTCGCCGAAGTCGTATTGATAGGACAAGAGCTCGCCGGGTTCGGCCAGAACCTGATCGAGCCGGACCGCGTCCTCGCACAGCTCGTCGTCCTCGTCGGCGAAGCCCTCCTCGATGCTCTCGCGCATCTCGTACCGCTCGGAGGCGGGCGGCTCGCCGCCGACCCACGAATGCAGGTGGCTGTCCTGCCAGCCCATGACTGTCTGCACGATCGGATGCAGCTCGTTCAGCCGCAGGTTCGAGGGCACGACGAACTGCCGCCAGATGGTCGGCGACACGTCGTCGAGTTCGATCCGCAGGTGGAAACTCGCGACGTCTCGGCGACCCGGCCGCTCGGACGGCCGGACGATCACCGGCGCGTCGGGAACGACGGACAGGTGTCGGCGTTTACCTGAAGCGGTCATGGCGTCATGGTAGGTGGGAGGCAGCGGTGTCCGGCACAAGAGCTGACGATAGCGTGAGCGCATGTCGGTGTCCGCAGTTCTCGCAGGTCGGTACGAGTTGCGGGGAGTGCTGGGGCGCGGCGGAATGGCCGATGTCCACGACGGATGGGACCTGCGCCTGCAGCGACCCGTCGCGATCAAAGTGCTGCGCCCGGAGCTCACCTCCGTCCCCGACACCCGCCGCCGGTTCGAGGCCGAGGCCCGGCTGGCCGCCACGTTGAATCACCCGAACGTGGTCGCGGTACACGACTGCGGCGAGGACGCCGGGGTGGCGTACATCGTGATGGAGCGCCTGCCCGGGCGGACCCTCGCCGACGAGATCGCCGCCGGTCCCGTACCGGACGCGCGGGTGCGGTCGATCCTCGCCGACGTGCTCGCCGCCCTCGGCGCCGCCCACGAAGCCGGGATCCTGCACCGCGACATCAAACCGGGAAACGTGCTGTTCACCGCCGCGGGCACGGTGAAGGTCGCCGACTTCGGCATCGCGAAGAGCGCCGCATCCGACCACACAGCGACGGGACAGGTGCTGGGCACCGTGGCCTACCTCAGTCCGGACCGCATCCTGGGCACACCCGCCACGACCGCCGACGACCTCTACGCCGTCGGCGTCGTCGGCTACGAAGCCCTCGCCGGGCACCGGCCGTTCGCCGGCGACAACATCCTGTCGCTTGCCCGCGCGATCACCGACGGTGCGGCCCGACCGCTGCGCGAAGCCCGCCCGGACGCCGATCCGAACCTCGTCGACACGATCGAACGGGCAATGACCCGCGACCCGCAGCAGCGGTACGCCGACGCCCAGGCGATGCGGGACGCCGTCCTCGGGGCGCCCGGCGCGCACCCGCCGCCGACGAGAACATTCACACCCACCACCTCCGTCCCTCAGCTGCCGCCCGAGCCCCGGCGACCACGGCGGACCGGCCTGATCATCGCCGCCATTGCCGCCGTGCTGGTGGCCCTGGTCGTGGCGGCGCTGGCCATCGCGTCTCAGAATCGGGACGGCACGGTCGGTCCCGGGCCGAGCACCACCGCCGTCGTCCCCGCCCCGGTCTCCGTCCCGAGCAGTGCCGTCGAGGTCAACCCGGTTGCGCCTCCCCCACCGACCGGCGCACCGGTACCGAAGCCCGGACCGGGAAACAACAACGGCAACAACGGCAACGGGAACGACAAGCCCAAGGACAAGGACAAGGAGAAGGACGGCAACTGAGCGAGTCGCGGTCGGGTCAAGCGCGGGCACCCACTCCACGGCGCTCATCCACGGCGGCCCGAACTGCGGGCGCGACGTCGGTCGCGAATCTACGGACCTGGGCGAGATCGTCGCCGTCGGTGCCGAAGATGAACGTGTCCATGCCAGCCTCCACCGCGATTTCCGTCAGCTGGCTCACCCACTGGTCGGCGGTTCCGTGGAACAACGTGTCCGACGGTGTGTCGCTCACCCGGCCGAACACGTTGTAGGCGCGGACGATCGAGCTCGGGTCCCGGCCCGCATCCGCCGCACCTGCGTCGATCCGCGCGTGCATGCCGGGCAGGACCTCGGGCGGAAAGTACGAACTCGACGGGACCCACCCGTCCGCCGAGCGTCCCAGCGCCCGCAGCAGCCGGGGGCCGCCGACGCCCAGCCAGATCCCGATCCTGTGCGCCGGGACCGGTCCGGGATGCACGCCCGCGAGGCGATAGTGCTCACCCTCGGAATACACGGCACGCTCACCGGACCACATCAGGCGGATCACCTCGACCGCCTCCTCCAACGCCGTCGCGGCCTGACCGGGCGTGCGCACGTCACCGCCCATCGCCCCGATCGCCTCCCAGAACGCGCCGGCACCCAACGCCAGTTCGAATCGGCCTCCCGACATCAGGTCGAGGCTGGCCGCGGCTTTCGCCATCGTCGCCGGCGGGCGAAGCGGCAGGCATGCGACGTCGGGAAACACGCGCACCCGCTCGGTCCGGGCCAGCAGCGCGCCCATCAGCGACCAGCAGTCGAGGAATTTCGCCTGGTACGGGTGATCTTGCACGCCGATCAGGTCGAGCCCGGTCTCGTCGGCGAGGGCGGCGAGTTCGAACGTGTTGGCCAGCAACTCCACCGACGGGGTCACGAACGCCCCGAACTGCACGGCCCTGCCGTAGTCGGTCATGACGGTTGCGTCCCCTCTCGGATTGCTGAACTCCTTCGATCCTCCACCTCCACGACGTCCGGGAACACCCGGCGCGCAGTCGGAACCCCGCCGCGCGGCATAGTGGGTCCATGACAGACGACACGAAAGACGGCCCCGCACCCGACGTCCGGAACGCCCCCGAACACCACCGATTCGAGGTCCGCGTGGATGGTGAACTGGCCGGGTTCACCGAGTACCTCGACGACGAGAATCAACGGATCTTCTTCCACACCGAGATCGGTGAGCAGTTCGGCGGGCGTGGCCTCGCCACCACCCTGATCCGCAGCGCGCTCACCGAGACCGTCGGGGACGGCAAGCGGATCGTGCCGATCTGCCCGTTCGTCGCCGGTTACCTGAAGAAGCACGACGACTTCGCCGACGACGTCGACCCCGTCACGCCGGCCGCGATCCAGGCGGTGCAGCGTTCGAAAGGTTGATCAGGGTGCGCCGTCGGCGTCGCGCGCCTCTTCGAGCTGCCGGATGAGGGTGGCGGCGTCGTAGGGGCCGCTGTGCCGGGCGAGGTCGGTGCCCGTCGCGCCGAGGTAGAACGTGGGGGTCACCCGGAAATCGCTCGACTCGGCGTCGAGTTCGTCGTCGTCGATGCGGTGAACGTAGGTGCCCCTACGGATGTCTTCCTCGAACCGGTCCATGTCGAGCCCCAGCTCGGCGGCGTAACCGAAGATCTCGTCCTCGGCGAGGGCGTCGCTGTTGGCGAACAGGTGATCGTGCATCTCCCAGAACCGTCCCTGCGCGGCCGCCGCTTCGCTCGCCTGGGCGGCGAAACGCGCGTGCGGATGCACGGCGTCGAGGGGGAGATGCCGGAAGACGTAGCGGAGCTCGTCCCCGAAATGCGCCCGTACGTCCCGGATGCTGCCGGTGGCCTTGCTGCAGAACGGGCACTCGAAGTCGCCGTACTCGACGAGGGTGAGCGGCGCATCCACCGGCCCGCGCAGGTGATCGCGGCCGGGGTCGACGGGCCGGAGCAGGGTGAGCCCGACGGCCTCCGTCGGCGGGTGCACCCAGTCCGACAGCCGGAACAGAGCCCAACCGAGGACGGTGGCGATGACCGCCGCCGTCAGGACACCCACCCGAGCGTCGTTGGCGAGCTCGGGTGAATCGATGGCCAGGTCCACGATGAACAACGAGATCGTGAAGCCGATACCGGCCAGCGCGCTGCCACCGGCGATCTGGGACAGCGTCAGCCCGGGCGGCAGGCTGCCGGGCCGCAGCTTCGAGAACAGAGCCGTGGCAGCCGTGATGCCGACGAGCTTGCCGACCACCAGGCCGAGCACGATGCCCCACGCCAGCGGAGACCGGGCCGCGTCCGCGAGGGTCTGCCCGGTGATGACCACGCCGGCATTGGCGAGCGCGAAGATCGGGACGACGAGGAACGCCGTGTAGGGCTGGTAGAAGCGCAGAAGCCGCTCGTTGACGGACACCGCGCGCAGCACACCGAGTTGGGCGGCGCGGGCGTAGTCGGAGTTGGGTGACTGCCGGAACGCGCGCGTGAGTTCACCCGCCCGCTCCACCTCGCTGCGCCGCGGCGGATACACGGGCAGGATCAGCGCGATCAGCACGCCGACGAGGGTGGGGTGGACGCCGGACTCGTAGAACGCGACCCACGTGCCCGCCGCGACGATGAAGTAGGCGACACCACGCCACACCTCGAGCTTGCGCAACTGGATGATCAGCAGCAACCCGACGCACCCGAGGAGCAGCGGTCCGAGCCGGAGGTTGTCGGTGTAGAAGAAGGCGATGATGGCCAGGGCACCGATGTCGTCGGCGACGGCCAGGGTCAGGAGGAACACGCGCAACCGGGCGGGGCATCGGGGTCCGACGAGTGCCAGTGCGCCCAGCACGAACGCCGTGTCGGTGGAGACGACGACGCCCCACGCACCGGCCTCGGCGCCGCTGGGGTTGAGGATCAGGAACAGGACGGCGGGCAGTGCCAGACCCGCGATCGCGGCGAGGAGTGGGACGGCGGCACGGGCGCGGTCGGTGAGTTCGCCGATCGTCAGCTCACGTTTCACCTCGAGCCCCACGACGAAGAAGAACAGCGTCATCAACCCGTCGTTGACCCAGTGCTTCAGGTCGAGGCTGATGCCGTAGTCGCTGATCTGGATGGTCACCGGGGTGTGCCAGAACGACTCGTACGAATCACCGATGTTGGCCCACACCAACGCCAGGATCGTGGCGACGAGGAGGAAACCGGCCGACAGCTTGTCGTCGTCGGTGTCGTCGCGGATCAGGGCCAACCGCGCCGACAGTCGCCGAAGCGTGGTGGGGCTGCTCTGCTCGACCGTCATCTGGTCCTCGTCAGACGTAGTTCTCGAGAACGAACTTGGTGAATCCCTTGCGGATCAATCGCACGGCCTGCTTCTGCCCCTGACGCAGCACGGACTTCGGCACCCACACCTTCGGCTCGACCGACATCGTGAGGTGAACCGACGTCCCGCGCGGGGTGGGGGTCAGCCGATACTCCCCTTCCTGGCACTTCTGCTTCTCGCTCTCGAGGAGCGTCCACGACATCTGCTCGTCCCCGAGCCACTTGTGCTCGGCCAGCTGCGTGTCCGCGACCCCGAGGACGGCGAGCGTCATCCGCACGGTGCGGGGGCGTCCGTCGTCGAATCGGGACTCGACGACCACCTTCTTGTGCACCACCGACCATTCGGGGATACGTTCGACGTCCGCCAGCGCAGCCATCACCTGCTCCTGGGGCGCCTCGATCTCGAACTCGCCCGATACCGACAACGCCATCGATTGTTCTCCTTCTCGTCGGATGTACATGCCCTACAGTTCGGACGCGTAGCGCTCCAGCATGGCAGCAAGTTCGCCGGGGCGCGCGAGTGCCGCCAGATGGCCGGTGTCGATGACCTCCGGTGCGATGCCCAGTCGCTCCCGGACGATCCGCTGCATGAAGTCGAGCGGGAAGAGCCGATCGCGTCTCCCGGCGACGACCCGCGTCTTCACGTGCGGCCACGCGTCCGCCTGCCACACCGTCTCGAACGGGGTGTTCGACATGACGGGCTCCTCCTGGCTGAACGCCTCCTCGGTGACGTCGTCGGGCACGTCGTGGAAGAACAGCGCCCGCAGGTCGTCGGGCGCATCCGGGTCGCGGCCCTCCAGCACGTCGAACGCCCGTTTCGCCTCCGGCTGACCGGTGGTCTCCCACCACTGCCCGGGTGCCTCCCCCGGCGCGGGCAGCATCGGTGCCAGGAGAACCAGCAGGTCCACGTCGACCTCGCCGCGCTGACAGACGATCGCCGCGGTGAACGCGGACATGGACTGCGCGACCAGCACGATCGAACCCTCGACGTCCTCGACCGCATCCACGACGACGTCGGCGAACTCGTACTGGCCCGCGTCGTCGTCGCCGTACGGAAGGTCGACGGCGATCACCGAGTGCCCTCTCCCCTCCAGGATCGGTGCGACGCGGTGCCAGTACCACGAGTCCGAGCCGGCGCCGGGCAGCAGAACGAAGGTTGCGGGCATCTCGACTCATCTCCTGTTTCCGGGACACGAACGGTCGAGTCGAGCCTAAGCGTTACGTGCGCGGGAATGCGCGCCCGAACACACTTTGCCACTCACCTGCGGGGACCTGAAACGGAAGCGTCGCCGAGGGCGATACACCCAGTAGGTCGGACAAGAAGCTCCGACCGTGCCGGGATCCACCACACGTTACGAGAACTGAGCTGACATGTTCACCAACCATCTCTTCGGCGGAATGACCGAACAGGAAATCGACATCGAAATCGCCGACGAGCTGGCGGCCTGACGCACGGTCCCCGCACGTGAGTGGCGATGTGCACCCCGGCACGCTGCGCCACTCACCTACGAGTTACGTTCACGCTCAACACCGGTTAGCCGGTTCACCCTCCCGACATCCGGAGGCTTCGAATCGATGCACCGAACGAACTGTGCAGCAACGGCATCCAATCCGGCACCACACAGCCGAGATCCACTCCGATCGCAGCCACCTCCGCGACGGCGACCGTCATCGACGACGGCGGCGTCGCGGAGTCGTCGTTATGCCGGCTCTCTCATCACGCCGAAGTGGCGCACCGTCCCAGAAACGCCTGGAAGCTCTTGCACGGGCGACCAGGTGCGCAGCCCATCCGTGCTGTCGGAATAGAGATACTTTCCTTCGGTGTAGGCGTCGAGATATATCCGCCAGGCGCCGCTCGGCAACTGAACCAAGGCTGGGCCCTCCACCAGCGAGCCCCAATTTCCAGGCGGGACGAATGAATAGGGTCCCGTCACCGACGACGCGACCGCATGCTCGACGACCTTCTTCGTCTCGTTCTTGGTAAACGCATGGTAGGTCGATCCCACCTTGACCACGGTGGTGTCGATGTGGTCCGCGCCGATCCCGGCGAGCGGAACAGGCGGGCTCCACAACGTGAGAGATGGTTCCAGCGCCGTCATCAGATACGGCACGAATCCACCACCGGTCGACATCGACAGGATGACGTTGACCCGGTCGCCGTCCACGAACCATTCGGGTGCCCAGGCCTTGGTGGTGAACGGCGACAGCGACGGTCCGTCGCTGAACCCGGCCGACCCTGAGGAACCCGGCGGGCTCGCTGAGCCCGTTCCGTCTCCCGTGCCCGGCAGGAAGGCGCAGCAGAACGGGACCGGCCAGGCCCCAAGGAACTTCCAGTCCATGCGGTCACTGCTGCGTGCGAAGCCGATGTTCGCCCCGTCGACCGTCGTGTAGGTGAGGTAGTAGAACCCGTCCGTGTGCCGGAAGATGCTCGGGTCACGCACCACCCCTGACGGAGGCCGATACGCAGACATTCGGAGGGGCTGGAACCCCGTGCCGTCCTCCGACTCGTACACATCCAGGTCGCGGTCGCTGACGTTGCTGAACGCCACCATCGTGGTTCGCCAGGCGAGCGGTGCAGCGCCGGTGCTCCCCGGGGCGGCGACCAGCAAGCCTGCGACAGCGAGCATCACCATCGATAGGGCGGAAAAGCAGGTTCGTTTGGGCAGCATCACCGGTGCAGTATCTATCACAGCAGGCGCACCCTGCGTAACTTTGGCCGCAGGCAGCGGATCGTTACCGACGGCGGTGCAGTGACGCCGTATAAGAACCCGAGGGCGCCACCCGCAGCAGCGGCGATCAATACTCCTGCGGCGCGGTCGGTCTACGCGCGAGCCTTATGCGTGACGGCATCTCGGCGTAGCCTCACGGGGACACTGTCGACGGAGGAGTGCTCATGTCGGGCGAACTGTCATTCTTCGAATTGGGTGTGGCCAACACCGAGCAGGGCCGAAAGTTCTACTCGGCGTTGTTCGGCTGGGAATTCGAATCCGGGCCCGGCGGATCGGGATACTCGATCAACACACCGAACGTCCCGGGCGGGATCCACGGCAGCGACGAGGGCGCCGGCCCGTACGTCTTCTTCCGGGTGCCCGACCTCGATTCCGCGGTCGAGCAGGTGCTGGCGCTGGGCGGCACCGTCGATGCCGTGGACCTGGGCGAAGACCCCGAGTCGGTGGCGAAATTCGGGCGGTTCAAGCTGTGCCACGACGATCAGGGTTCCGCGTTCGGACTGCACGAACCGCCCTCCGGCAACTGAATCAGCGCGCCCCGGAACGGAGACTCCCGGGGCGCGCTGATTCGGATCGGTCGGTCAGGGCTCGTTCGGCGAGTCGCCTCCGCCCTCGTCGCCGCTGTAGGTGGCCGGTTGCGGCAGACCGTCCTCGGGTCCGTCGCACCAATTGTCGTACTGGTTGTACGGGTCTGTGCCCCACGCCGGGACGTTGTTCTCGTACGGTTCCGCCCAGTCGTCGCAGCCGGCCGGGCCGGTCGGCGGAACACCGGGAGGCAGTGGTGCAACCGTGTCCGGTGCGCGCACCGGTACGACCGCCGAGTCGAGCGCGTCACCCCAGGCGACACCGGATGTTCCCAAACCGATCGAGGCCGCGAACACAGCGACCGCAGCCAATCTCAAGCCGACCTTCATCGTTGCCTCCCATAGGTGAATAACGCTGCCTAAGGGCTGTACCCAAAGACAACGTAAACAATCCTCGGAGGGCGAATTTCGTGAATGAAATTTGACGGACGGTCGGTTTCAGTTCACGACCGCGCTACACGACGGCACAATGCCTCGTGCGAACATTCACCGTCGAATCAGGGATTGACCGTCCGGCCCTGCTGGTCATTGACCGGCGGCTGCTGCGCGGAAAGGCCGTCCTCGGGACCGTCGCACCAGTTGTCGAACTGGTTGTACGGATCGGTGCCCCACTGCGGCACATTGTTCTCGTAGGGTTCCGCCCAGTCGTCGCATCCGATCGGACCGTTCTGCGGGAAGCCGGGTGGCATCGGTTGAATGACGTCCGGCCGACGCACCGGCACCGCCGAGTCGAGACTGCCGCCCCAGGCGACACCGGATGCTCCCAATCCGATCGAAGCCGCGAACACTGCCACCGCGGCCACTCTCCTGCCCATTCTCATGACTGCCTCCGTTGGTTACCTGGCCTTTCGGGGCGGTACCCAGAAACCCGGAAAACAATCCTCGAAGGTAGCGTTTCGTCCAAGAATTTCGACGATCAGTCGGTTTCCGGTCGGCAGCGCATGTACATCTCGGTCACCGAGGTCAAGACCTGCTTGCCGGATCCGTTGAGAATCTCCGCCGCGACGGTCACCAAGGCCCGTCCGCGATCGTCAGGCGTCACCTCCTCCACGACCAGCTTTCCGGTGAGCACATCACCCGGCTTCACCGGACGGAGAAAGTTGACGTCGCGCATCCGCACCCCCGCAATAACGCTCCAGCCTGCATAAACAGTGGTCGCGGACAGTCGCTGGCACACCGCGATCGTGTGCACACCACTCGCGATGAGCCCACCGAAATAGCCGCCATCTGCAGACTCGCGGTCGATATGGAACGACTGCGGATCCCACTGCCCCGCGAACTCGACCAGTTCCTCCTCCGTCACCGTGTACGAGCCCAGCTCGAACTTCTCGCCCACCCGGAGGTCGTCTGCGTACACGACGTCACATTTGCTGTCCACTACCAACCGTCCGATCATTCGCCCACGCCTCCACCGAACACGGAAGGCTGACGTCGAGGATATGACCGGACGACGGCAGCGGCGACAGTGCCCTTCCGCCGACGGTGGCGGTGGCCGTCAGTTCTCGTCGTAACGCGGCCAGCCCGGATACGGAGCAAGCGTCGGGTAGGGGGTGTCGTGGGGGAGGTCCCACTTCGCCGGCCGATTCGACGCCTCGTCCGGCATCCGGTTTCGACATTCGAGGAACGCCGTTTGGTTTCGTGCACTGTATACGTGGTCGACCACCTTCCAGCCCCCGAAGACATCGGCGACCGGAGCGCGTTCGGGGCCCTCCGACGACTGACTGAAAGCTCTCGCGTCGGGCGCCTCGATCTCCACGGTTTCCGCAACAATATTCGTCGATCCGACGTTGAAGAACCGTCCGTCTGGGCCTTCGCGCATTACCGAATAATCGCCCGTGCACACGGTTGCAAACCATCCGCGCTCGGTCGGCGCCATCCACAGCAGATGCTGAAACTGCGTTCCCACAAAGTGGCTCTTCTTCAGCTGATCGGGGTTGCCGTAGTCGGTCAGGAGACGCTCGTCCACGGATTCAGAGAAACCCGGGTATCCCGCGGCCGGTGTGAGCGCCCGGACTGTGAGGTAGTAGGACTCGACGTACGCCCTGATCACCGTCACTTCGGGAGTCAACAAATCGATACCCGGATCTGCCGACCAGCGATAGTTATAAGCGGCATTGTCGGGCACGGAGTACAGCGCTGACGCGACCACCGGCGGCTCCGGTGCTTCGCTCGCTGCATCGGTCCCGCAGGCCGACATGACCAACATCGCCGCGATCATAGGGAAGACCGGCCGCCTCACTGCCCGTACCTCATGTCTTTCACTTGGTCACGGCCGGCGTTCAAGGCATCAATAAAATGGCCCAGCCCCGTCACTCCCGAGTCCGTCAAGTATCCGGCCAAGCCCGACTGCAGGAGAGGGAGCCTCTGGTACGGGTTATCGTCCGCAATTTGATCGTATGGCAGCAGCGGTCCGTCAGTACCGTCTCGAAATAGGTCGAGCCCTGAATATGAATCCAATACTCCCCCATTTGCAGCCTGAAGGCCCAATGCAATCTGGTAGTACTGATTGGTCAACAACGCGTTGTCGGCGAAATCCGCATTCGCCTGCAGCGTGCTGTCCGGTATGGATCCCAAGACCGCGCTCTTGAACGACGGGTCGGCGAGATCGATACCACTTGAAATCAGAGGGCCCGCTACAGGAATGAACTCGACGCCCTTGCCGATCACTGTTCTGATGGTGTCGTAGGCAACGCCCTTACTTTCGAAACCAGCAGCGTTCTGGGATGTTTCGTCGCCGAGCCGGTCGGCGAACTCGAGGTCGAGCCCCTTGTCCACTACGCCCTGAAGATTGCCCGCCCACGTCCCGTACTGATAGTGGGGGTCCTGGGGTGTCTGGCCGTCGACAGCCCAAGCCTGCTCCAACTGAGCTGACAACCCCAAGGCTTGCGCATTGAAATGCGAGGCGCCTTCGGCATTGGAATCGATCACCGAGAATATTCTCGGTGCATCCTCCAGCCGGAGGTATTCATGGCCTGTTTGGCCGGTGAACGCATTGGTTCCGGTGAAGGACTCGGGCACCCCGACCATATTGCCGATGTAGGGTGCGAGCGTTGTGCCCAACGCCTGCGTGATTTCGGGGTTCACCTCACCGATTGCCTGCCCGTTCGTCCCCGGGATGTCGAGTAGGTCGGCGTCTTTCGCGGCGAGGATTTGTGCGAGGCCGAATGCCGATTCGCCGGCTTGTGTGGACCGGAATATTTCGCCGGGATCGGATGGGTCGGAGGGCCGGGCGTCGACGGCGATCCAGTCGAACATCCCGGCGACCTTCTGTTCGCCGCCGTCGGGCCAATCACGTTGGAGCAGGGGCATGATGACGTCGTCGCGGTTGTAGTCGGCCGGCATGCCTTCACCGGACAGGATGTTGTGGACGGCGGCATGGTCGCGGCCACCGACGCCGACCATGTCTTGCAGGAGGGTGTCGACGCTGTCGCGGTCCAGCGCGTTGTGGTCGAACGAGTCCCCGATCAGGAGACTCTTGTCGTTGGTGGCCGAGGCGATCTCGCCGGCACGGGAGAAGAGGCTCTCGCTCAGCTCACTGCCCTGCTGCACGGCCGGGTCCGCGAGGCCGAAGGCTTTGGTGAAGCGTGCCAGGTCGTCGCCGTTGTTGACGACCACCGACGGTTGCGGCGCGTCGTGCGCGCCCTTCATCAGGTTGCCGGTCGACGTCACCGGGCCCTCGAACAGCCCACGAAGGCTTTCCGGAATGTGGCTCTGACCGCCGACGTCGCCGCTGGCACTGCCGACGTTGTAGTTCGACACCACGGCCAGGCCGTTGGACAGAGCGCTCGCGGCCTCGGTGCGTCCGTTCTCGCTGTACTGCTCGGACAGGGCGAGGAACCCGTCCTTGCCGGCCGCCGTATAGAACTGTTGCAGGAAGTCGATCGTTCCCTGTGGAAGATCGGTGACCTTGCCGCCGTCGGCCAGCGTCTGCACTTGTTCGGGAGTGAGCCCTGCGGCCGCGATCTCCCGGGCAACACGGTCACGGACATCCTGTGGAATGTCGGACCCACCCCGCGCGACCTGCTCGCCCAGCGCGGTGCCCTCGTGCCCCGACAGGCCTGCGGACGCCGGGGCGCTCGCCGCCACGGCCCCGAGCGCGTCCCGGATCGCCGTCGCCATGCCTCGGTCGGCATTGTCGAGTTCCGTGAGCGCTCCACCGAGTTGGCTGCGCCAGTACTCGAACAGCTCGGCATGCTCGGCGGCTTCGGCCTCGCTCATCGTCGTCGGCGGGCTGACGATCTGCCAGTCGTCGGAGACGGTGAATCCGTCGGTTGCCGCCTTGTCGATCACGGTGGCGACGTAGTCCCGCGCATGGCCGAGGCGATCAGCCCCGCCCACAAGCGCGTTCGACAGATCCTCCAGATCATCTGCAAGCCTGCGGATTTCCGTGCGCTCACTGTTCGCCCGCTGCTCGGCGGCCCCCTGCGTCGGACCGCGCCAGTCGTCGTGCCGGCCCAGATCCGCGACAACACGCTGGACGTCGTCCGCCCGGCCCCGCGTGTCCTCGGCGGTCCGCCCGATCTCCTCGCCCGCCAGTGTCAGGTCTCGCGGGTTCCACACATGCAGTTGCGACCTACGCGGAATCACAGCTCCCCCATCGCCGACAGCTGCGACGCGAACGACGCGTCGATGACCTCGTAGTTCTCGGCCCCGTCACCCGCGATGAACGCCATCTCGTCGATGCGACCGGCCGCGACTCCGAGCGCGGACGCGAGGATGTCGCCGGCGTCCTGGCATGCCGCCGCGGTGTCGGATCCCTCGACGGCCCGGACCGCGTGCTCGAAGCTCCGCCGGCCGCCCAGCGCCTCGATCTCACGCGCGATGACGGCCAGCGCGGTCGACATCGCACGCAGCATGTCGGGGTCGACCTTGACGACCTCGACATCCGGTCCACCGAGCACCGGCGCCAGCCCGGGGACGGCGGCCAGCGGAGGCTGCGTCGCCCCGGTCCCGTCCAGCGACGCAATGACACTTTCCGGCCACGTCATATCGCCCTCTGACATCGACATCTCCCCCTGATATCCGTATCGAGATCCACCCCCGGATCCGGGTCACCGACACGCTCGGCGACCGTGGAGAGAATAGCGGACGCCGTCACACGGACGTGCGACCACAACACGGTTGTGGAACGGTTGGGCGGATTCGCAGATTGAGAATCGGCTGAACCGGGTATCGAGACCAGATGGCCATCACCGATATCAAGGAGTACAGCCACCTCACCGATGCGGATGTGGAGGCGCTGGGCGCGGAACTCGATGCGATCCGGGCAGACATCGAGGAGTCCCGCGGCGCCCGCGACGCGCGGTACATCGACCGGACGATCAAACTGCAGCGGTCGCTGGCGATCGCGGGCAGGATCGTCCTGTTCGGTAGCCGGAAGAGACCTGCGTGGATTCTGGGTACCGCCTTGATGGGTGCGGCGAAGATCATCGAGAACATGGAACTCGGCCACAATGTCATTCACGGCCAGTGGGATTGGATGAACGATCCCGAGATCCACTCGTCGAACTGGGAGTGGGACAACACCTGCCCGTCGTCGGGGTGGAAGCACTCTCACAACTACGTCCATCACAAGTTCACCAACATCGTGGGTCTCGACAGCGACGTCGGTTACGGGATCCTGCGCATGACCCGGGACCAGAAGTGGTCGCCGGTGTACCTGGCGCAGCCGTTCTACAACGTGCTGCTGGCGTTGCTGTTCGAGTGGGGTGTCGCGCTGCACCACCTGGACGTGGAGAGCATCCGGCGCGGCGACTACGACCGCGCGGAAACCCTCCGCAACGCGAAGGAGGTGGGACGCAAGATTGCGCGGCAGGTCGGCAAGGACTATGTGGTGTTCCCGGCGCTCACCGGCCCGGCATGGAAGAGCACGCTGACGGCGAACATCACGGCCAACGTGATCCGCAACCTGTGGGCCTACGGCGTGATCTTCTGTGGTCATTTCCCGGACGGCGCGGAGAAGTTCACCAAGGAGGAGTTCGAGAAGGAGACCAAGGCCGAGTGGTACCTGCGGCAGATGCTGGGCTCCGCCAACTTCAACGCCGGCCCGGTGCTGGCGTTCATGAGTGGCAACCTCTGCTACCAGATCGAGCACCACGCGTTCCCCGACCTGCCCAGCAACCGTTACGCCGAGATCGGTGTGAAGATGCGGGAACTGTGCGACAAGTACGACCTCCCCTACACGACGGGTTCGCTCCCCCACCAGTACGGACTCACCCTCCGCACCATCTTCAAGCTCGCCCTGCCCAACCGCTTCCTGTCGGCATCCGCGGACGACGCACCGGAGACGGCGTCGGAACTGCGATTCCGCATCCGGGGCGGGATGAAGGAAGTGTTCGGGGTCGACCCTGCGACCGGGAAGCGGCGCGGACTGCGCACCGCGCTGGCGATGATCCGAAACTGACTACGACGTCCACGCGTACCGGAAGCGTTGCGCGACCTCGTCGACCGGTTTCTCCCGGTATTCGGCGAGCTCGTACCCCTTGACCGCCGCGAGCGCTTCCACGATCAGCGGCCCGAACAGATCCCGCGCGAGCGCCGACGACTCGAACGTTCCGAGCACGTCGGACGGCAGGGTCGGGAGGAGATCGACGGCATGGGCGCCGGTCAGTTCCGCCGGGTCGACCGCCACCTCGTCCGGGAGGGGAAGCGCACCGGCGATGCCGTCGTGGGCGGCGCCGAGAATGGCGGCGTTGCTCAGATACGGGTTCGCGGACGGGTCGACGGGTTTGATCTCGAGGTTCGCGCCGTGCGGGTTCCCGGCGGTGTCCGCGCAGAGCCGGACGGCGGCCTCGCGGTTCTCCAGGCCCCAGCAGCGGAACACCCCCGACCACATGCCCGGGCGCAACCGCAGATGCGACAGCGCCGACCCGGCGAGAACGGCCGTGAACTCGGGTAGCGCCCGCAAAATCCCGGCGATGGCCGCGCCACCGGCGGGAGTCAGCCCGTGCGGGCCCGGGCCTCCCGACAGGATCGGCAGATCACCCTCGAAGATCGACACGTGCTGGTGGGCGCCGTTTCCCGCCCCTCCCGCGACGGGCATGGGTGAGAACGACGCCCGCAGCCCCTGGGCGCGCGCGACCCGGCTGATCAGGGTGCGGGCCAGCACCGCATTGTCGGCCGCCTCGACGGGATCCGCGGGGGCGAGCGACACCTCGAACTGGTCGAGCCCCGCCTCGGCGTGGACCTGCTCGATCGGCAGCGCGGCCGTCGACGCCGCCGCGAGCAGGTGCTTGAAGAATTCTTCCTGCGCGAGAACGGCATTGAGGCCGTAGGCGGACCATTCTTCGGCGGTCGCCGCGTCGAAGAGGGTGAACTCGATCTCGTGGCCGATCCGTGCGGTCAGCCCGGACTCCGCCAGCCGCGCCGTCACCCGCCGCAGCGCGCCCCGGGTGCAGGCGGGCGACGGCGTCCCGTCCTGCTCGGTCAGGCACGCCGGCGCCCAGTACGTGCCGTTGCCCAGATCCCGCATGTCATCGCCGTCGATACGCAGACGGAGGTCGCCCACGACGGAGAAGGACGGGGTGAACGCGAGGTGGTCGTCGACGCAGAACACAGTCCAACTCGGCGACGCGCCTGCACCGGAGTCGACGAAGGATTCCAGCCTCGAGATCGGAAAAACTTTCGCCCGGGACACCCCGGCCATGTCGACGATCGAGCCGACGATGCGGTCCGTGTGGCCGAAGCCGCCCTCTGCGCCGCGCATCAGGCCCTCGCCACCGCGGTGGTCCGCGCGAGGAAGCCGAGCACACTGTGCACCGATTCGCGCTGCGCCTGGCCCTGACCTGCGCCCCCGCCGCCGAACGCGATGCCGCCGGTCCACTGCGCGTCGGCGGGGAACATTCCGAGCCGGAGGAGGTGGCCGGCGCCGTCGAACGTCCGGTGTTCGTCGCGCGCGTCGGATCGGCGCCCGAGAAGTGCCGTGGCCATCTCGTCCGACGGCCACAGCTGGTCGTCGGCACCGGTCAGGCACAGCACCGACGCGGTCGCCTGTTCGGACCGCAGCGTCGCCTCCGCCGGTGCGGCCGCGAGCCCGGCCCGGTAGGCGGCCCCCAGGCGCAGCAGGCTCGGCCGGTGCGCGGTGAGGTCGTGATGGGCCCGCCATGCGTTGCGGATCAGCTGGGGCATCAGCACCCCGCCCGGCAGCGGCGCCCACGGCACGTGCCGGCCGTTCCACGTCCACGACGGGGTGCCGGCGATCTCGCCGTCGGGGCCGATCGCCTGCCACGACACCGAACTCGGGCTGATCAGGATCAGCCCGGCGACGGGGAGTTCGCCGACGCAGGCGGAGGCCAACAGGCCCTCCGCGCCGCGCGAAATGGCCATCGCGGTCAGGCGGTTCGCGTCCACCGACGGCTGCGCACCGAGAGCCTCGACCGCGGCTGTGAACCGCTCGAGCGGAATGTTCACCAGCGTCGCGTCGGTGTTCGATTCGTCCACCCACGAATAGGCCAGTGCGGCATACCCGTTGGCGGCCAGCATCCCGATGGTGGAACGTTGGGAGTCGACGCCGCCCTCCGAGCCGCCGAAGCAGGCGACGCCCGGCCACCCGCCGCTCGGAGCGTCGCCGGCGGGCAGCGCGAGCAGGGCGGGCCGGCCGCCGACATCGAGAGAACGGACGGACACTCCGGGGGCGCTCACATGACGCGTCACCGTCCGCCGCGACGTTCCGTCCGGGGTGCTCGCCTCGACGGTGACCAGCCAGGTGTCGGGCGGCGGCACGAAGAGGTCGGGAACCCGGTCTTCGGACACGAAACGCATGGCCCACAGCGGTGCGTCGGCGTCCGCCACGTCCCAATCACCGTGGTCCGGAACCTGTCCGGCGACGTCGACTGTTCCGTCTGCCGGGACGGTGAACGTGGCCTCGGACCGCCACCGCCCACCGAATACGTCGGTCCCGGTGGTGCGGACGGTCACCGACGATCCGGGCCGGGCGCCGCGGACGATCAGCGAGAACGCCTCGTCGTGACGCGACCACGCCGGAACGTCGAGTTCGAGTAACCCTGCCGACACGTCCGCGGCCGGCGCGGGCTGCTCGGCGACCGCCGGCTCCGCCGAAGATTGCGTCTCCAGAAGCTGCGACCGCTTCTCGAACCATCCGGGAAATACCGCGGACACCAGGCCCGCGACGCCCATGAGGGTGAACGGCAGCACCCAGTAGCAGACGACGGACAGGGTGTCGCCGGCGTCGCGCATGGTGGCGTCGCCGTCGACGATCGGTGGGATCAGCGAGAACACGGTCATCAGTCCGAACGCGGCCACCCACATCCACGTCATGGCCGTGGTGATGTACCGGAAGCCGCCGCTCGCCGCCGTCCGGGCGTCCACGGTTGCCACCGCGTACTCGCGCACGAACGGCCGCCCGATCAGGACACCCACCGCCGCGATCGCGAACAACCCGAAGTTGCTGACCGGCTGAAGCCAGCGTTCGAGGACGGCGTCGTCCAAAGTGAGCGCCGCGATCAGCAGCAACGCGAAAACGGCGACGGTGCCGACCTCGAGGGTCCGCCACGGCTGGCCCCGCAACCGTTGCACCACCTGGCCAATCGCCGCGATACCAAACGCGATTGCGACGGCAGCGACGAATCCCGTGTTGCCCACCAGGATCCAGTAGACGATCCACGGTGCGAATCCGATGATGAATCCCATTGCACTGCCCCACTGCTCGGCATACCCGAGCGGACGACGGCCGACCCACACACATTGTCGGCCCTCGGGCGGGCGCGGGGGCCGGATTCACCGAGCCGAGCGGGTGCCGCTCAGGTCACGCACCGAGCAGCTGGTGCGCCCGCAGACCGACGTACAGTTCGGCGGCGTCGATGGGGTCGGAGAAGTCGCGTCCCGTCAGGGTGTGGATTCTGCGCAGCCGGTACAGGACGGTGTTGCGGTGGTAGTGCAGTTGGGTGGCCGCCGCGGTGGTGGATCCGCGACAGGAGAACCAGGCGTCGAGGGTGGCGAGCAGGCTCTCCTGTTCCTCGGTGGGCAGGGCCAGCACCGGTCCGAGGATCTGGTTCGACGCCAGCTTGCCGGCGTCGGGAACGCTGACCAGCAGCAGCGACACCGGCACCGACTCGTAACGGGTGAGGGTGCATCCGCCGTGTCCGGCGCAGCGACGCGCGATCCGTGCCTGCTCCACGGCCCGGCTCGTCCCGCCGGGACGTCCGAACACCGAGCTGACCCCGATCCGGCCGTGACCACTGCGGCCGAGGAGGTCCAACGCGGAATCGAGTACGTCGGCGGTGGCGGCCCACAGCAGTCCGATCCGGCCGTCGACCTCCGTGTCCCACACCGAGTCGACACCCACACCGCGAAGGTCCGACTGCACGACGTCCGCGGCGGACGGGGACGCCGCCGCTTCCACGGACACGACGAGGAACGTGCTGTTCTCCGGGATCCGGAACGTGCGGAGCGCGTCGGCGGCACCGGCCGGGTTGGCGGCGTGGTCACCGAACAGGGTTCTGATCAGCCGGCCCCGCGACTCGGCGTCCTCGCGGGCGCGCAGGTCGGCGGTCTCCCGATATGCCTCCGCGGCGCTGTCCGAATAGACGTCGACGAGCGCCCACACCTGGGCGGCCATGTCGAGCAGGGCGTTGGTGGCGCGGCCCTCCGAGCGGTCCATCAGTTCGTCCCAGATCAGGCGGCCGCCGAGCCGGAACGCGTGGAGTAGCGCCGCGAGGGGCACACCCTGTTCGGCCTTCAACTGTCCCGCCGCGCGCGCCGCCTCGAGCCGGATCGGCGCACTGCCCGCGAGGTTGCCCAGCATCGCCGTCAGATTGTCGACGCACGCCGCGTACAACTGCTCGGGAGTGAGGAGGGTCGCCTCCACGTAGCCGTGCTCGGCCGACAGGATGCGCGAGACGAGTTGCTCGGACAGCTGGTCCACGGACTCCAGCATCGATCCGAGAAGATCGGTGGGCGACGGCGCGACATCCGAGCTGACAGTCATCCGGCAAGACTATCCACCGGGCGTGGTCCGCGCCATACCCTTTTTGTGCGACGGCATAGCCCGCATGTTCACATTGACAGCCGCTGCCTATGGCGCGATGCCCGGAACTGGGACGAGAATCAGTGTTCTACGCCACAGTAGTTTTTCGTTTCTGCGGCGCGGTCCTTCATGTACTCGACTCGAGCGGAGCTGTCCACAGTGAGCACTTCAGAACCCGAGGCCACCTCCACCACCCCCGGCGCGGCCTCCCCACATCCGGAGGTCGACGCCGCCCTCGCCGACCTCGCCGAGGGCGAGAAGACCTGGGCCGACCTCTCCCTCGCCGATCGCAGGGAACTCCTCGACAAGGTGCACGACCTCACCGTGCAGCACGCCGCCGACTGGGTGGACGCCGCGGTCGCGATCAAGGGGCTGGACCCGAAGTCGCCGCTGGTCGGCGAGGAATGGATGTCCGGACCGTACCCGCTGGCCACCGGCACCGCGGCGCTGTCCGCGAGCCTGGCGAAACTCGAATCCGGGGCCAGCCCGCTGGACGGCGCCACGTTCGGCACCGCCCCCGGCGGCCGCACCACTGTCAAGGCGCTGCCCCTGAACATCTTCGACAAGCTGCTGCTCAGCGGATTCAGCGCGGACGTGTGGCTGCAACCGGGAATCGATCGTGCGACGGCACAGCGCGACGCCGGCCTCGCCCAGCGCGACCCGTCGCGGACTCAGGGCATCGGCGTGGTTCTGGGCGCCGGCAACATCACCTCGATCGCCCCGCTCGACACCCTGTACGAACTGATCGCGCACAATCGCGTCGTCGCACTCAAGCTCAACCCCATCACCGACCGGCTGCTGCCCGTACTGACGCGGGTCCTGGAGCCGCTCATCTCGATCGGCGCGGTCCGGTTGCTGACCGGCGGCGCGGAGGTCGGGACGTATCTGGTGCACCACGACCTCGTCGACCACGTGCACATGACGGGCAGCGCACTCACCCACGACGCGATCGTGTTCGGCACCGGCGAGGAGGGTGCGCGGCGCAAGGCTGCGAACGACCCCATCCTCGCCAAGGCCATCTCCAGCGAACTCGGCGGTGTGTCCCCCACCATCGTGCTGCCCGGTGAGTGGAGCCGCGCCGACATCAAGTTCCAGGCCGAACACGTTGCGACGCAACGGCTCCACAACGGCGGCTACAACTGCGTCGCGGCGCAGGCCGTGGTCGTGTCGTCCGAGTGGAAGCAGCGCGACGAGTTCGTGGCCGCCCTGAAAGAGGCCCTCGACACGGCACCGGACCGCGCCGCGTACTACCCCGGCAGCGACTCCCGGGTCGCCGGGGCCACCGCGTCGTTCCCCACCGCCGCACGCCTGGGCGAGAACGGCGGACGCGTCCTGGTCACCGATCTCGAGCCCGGCGCCTACGCCCCACTCCTGCAGACCGAGTACTTCGCTCCGGTGCTCGGCGTGATCGACCTACCCCACGGCGGCGCCGAGTTCGCGGCACACGCCGCCGACCTCGTGAACGAGGACTTCATCGGCACCCTCGGGGTCAACATCGTCGCCGCGCCGCAGACCATCCGCGAGCTGGGCCCGGAGTTCGACTCACTGCTCGAGAGCCTCCGCTACGGGACCATCGCCGTGAACGCGTGGACCGGCGTCGGCTACCTCACCGCCACCGCGACCTGGGGAGCCTTCCCCGGCCACACCCTCGACGACGTCCAGAGCGGCATCGGCGTGGTGCACAACGCCCTCCTCATCGACCGGCCGGAGCGCACCGTCGTCCGGGGCCCGTTCCGCCCGTCGCCGCGGTCGATCCTGAACCGTGAGATGTCCATCTCGCCCAAGCCCCCGTGGTTCGTCACCAACCGAACCGCCGCCACGACGGGCCGATTGCTGACAGGATTTGCCGGTGCACCCTCATGGACCCGGCTGCCGGCGATCTTCGCGTCCGCGCTGCGTGGATGAGGGCTGCGTGTCCTCGATCCCTCACCCCCGTCGAAGTGGAGATGAACGATGAATCAGGAACTGTCTGTGGCCGACTACGTGATCGTGGGGTCGGGTTCGGCAGGTGCCGTGCTGGCCGACCGGCTCAGCGCCGACTCCGGCAGCGAGGTCGTGGTCCTCGAGGCCGGCGGTGAGGACAAGGACAAGTTCGCGCACATCCCCGCCGCATTCTCGAAACTGTTTCGCAGTGAGTTGGATTGGGACTACCTGACCGAGCCGCAACCCGGGCTCGGCGGGCGGACGATCTACTGGCCGCGCGGCAAGATGCTCGGCGGCTCGTCGTCGATGAACGCGATGATGTGGGTGCGCGGGTTCGCCGCCGACTACGACGAGTGGGCCGAACTCAGCGACGACTCCTGGTCGTTCAAGGAAGTGGTCAAGTACTTCCGCCGCATCGAGAACGTGCAGGACGCGTCGGACGCCGACAGCGGAACCGGCGGACCGATCGTCGTCTCGCACCAGCGGAGCCCCCGCGCCCTCACCGGGTCGTTCCTCGCGGCCGCCGAGGAGACCGGCTACCCCGTCGAACGGGCGAACACCACTCGGCCCGAGGGTTTCTCACAGACCATGGTCACGCAGAAGCGGGGCGCCCGGTGGAGCACCGCCGACGCCTACCTCCGGCCGGCGCTGAAACGGAAGAATCTGACCGTCCTCACCGGTGCCCAGGCCACCCGGGTGCTGTTCGAGGGCACCGCCGCCGTCGGCGTCGAGTACGAGAAGGACGGGGTGCGACGCACCATCCGCGCCGCGAAGGAAGTGATCCTCGCCGGCGGGGCGATCAACTCCCCGCAACTCCTCATGCTGTCGGGCATCGGCGACGAGGCACAGTTGCGCGAGCACGGAATCGCGGTGCAGCAGCACCTGCCGGAGGTCGGGAAGAATCTGCTCGACCATCTGGTGTCGTTCCTCGGCTACAGCGTCGACTCGGACTCGCTGTTCACCGCCGAGAAGATCCCCGAGTTGCTCAACTACCTGACCCGTCGCCGCGGCATGCTCACGTCGAATGTGGGCGAGGCGTACGGATTCACGCGCAGTCGGGACGATTTGGCACTGCCCGACCTCGAGATGATCTTCGGGCCGGCGCCGTTCTTCGACGAGGGCCTCATCCCGGCGACCGGTCACGCCGCGGTGATCGGCGCCATCCTCGTGAAACCCGAGAGTCGAGGCGAGATCTCGCTTCGGTCGGCCGATCCCCTCGCCAAGCCGATCATCGATCCCCGCTACCTCAGCGACAGCGACGGAGTCGACCGGCGGGCGATGCTCGAAGGACTACGCCTGTGCGACGCCCTCGCATCGGCTCCGGCGCTGAAGTCGAGGCTCGGCAACATGATTCGCCCGGCGGTCACGCCGAGCACGCCACTCGACGAGATTCTCGCGCGGGCACTGCAGGAGAATGCCCACACCCTCTACCACCCGGTCGGGACGTGCCGCATGGGCAACGACGACGCCAGCGTCGTCACGCCCGACCTGCGGGTGCGAGGGGTCGACAAACTGCGCGTCGCCGACGCGTCGATCATGCCCGCCATCATCCGCGGGCACACCCACGCACCCTCCGTCCTCATCGGTGAGCGGGCGTCGGATCTGATCCGGAACTCGTAGGGCGCTTCGCGCCCCGTGCGCCTTTTTGGTAGCGCTGGCAACCAGAAAGGCGCACGGGCGGCGGAGCCGCCTCAGTACCGGCGCGCCGCGTAGAACGGCATCGAATCGAGGGGCGCCTGCTTCACCGGCTGCCCGGACGTGGGCGCGTGGACGACCGTGCCGTTCCCGGCGTAGAGCCCGACGTGGTTCGCCCCGTTGAACAGGACGAGATCACCCGGCTGCAGGCTGCCCTTGTCGACGGGCGAGCCACCGTTCACCTGGTCGTAGGTGGTGCGGGGTACCGAGATGCCTGCCTGCTTGTACGCCCACTGCACCAGACCCGAGCAATCGAAGGCGTTCGGCCCGGTTGCGCCCCAGACGTACGGCGATCCGATCTTCGATTCGGCGGCCGCGAGAGCCTGCGCGCCGTGGGTGGACGGCAACGCCGGCGGGGCCGGCAGGGGTCCCGGGAGGGGCCCTGGGTTCGGAGCCGGAGCCGGAGCCGGAGGCACTGGCGGCACGCCTGGTACCTCGAACGTCCCAATCCCTGGGATCGTGATCGGCTCCGCTGCAGCGGGAGCAACGGGAAGCAGAAAAGCTCCCACTCCCACACCGGCGGCAATCAGAAGACTGCCGGTCGAAAACTGCAGACGATTGCCCCGACGCAATCTATGCTTGGCCATTGAGCTGAGTCCTTCAATTCATGAGGTTCCGGCGACATCAGTGCCGCTCGGACGAGACGTTAGATAACATCCCGGTCACGGACTCAGCGGACAACGGCCGAATGGCCCATACACATACCTGTTTTCGCAATCCAGGTATATAACGATCAGATCTCGAACCGACCGGTCCGTCATGAAACCCCAGAAACAGGTATGCCTTCAGGCAATTCGGCCCGTTACCGAAGGCATGCGCGTCGTCCACGCTGTTGGGCGTGTCACTGATCCAGAACTCAGAACCCGAGATCTTCGGGGAACCCGCAGTTGCGGACGCCGCGACCCTCACCGTCGTGGGGCGCGGCTCGCCCGTCGTCTTCCTGCACGGATGGGGGCTCACCCCGCGGGTGTACGGCCGCAGCCTGTCGATGCTCGCCCAGCACGGGCACCGCGTCCTCACTCCGACGCTCCCCGGCTTCGGCGGAACTCCCGACCATCCGCCCGAGGCGCGGACCTTCGCCGGTTACGCGGCCTGGCTGGGACGGTTCCTGGACGAGGCGGGAATCAGCGAACCGATCACACTGGTCGGCCACTCCTTCGGCGGGGGCGTCGCCATTCAGGCTGCCCACGACCTTCCGGAGCGGGTCGAACGCCTGGTGCTCGTCAACTCCGTCGGCGGTGGCGCCTGGTCGTCCGACGGCTGGGGAATACGGCCCATCGGCGACAGGCCGCTGTGGGACTGGGGCGCGTCGGCCCTGGGTGAGGCGCTGTCGATCCGGACCATCACCCACACGGCCGCGTCACTCGTCAACGGCTTCCTGCCCAACACGCTGCGAGATCCCGGTGCGGTCTGGCGCACGGCACACCTGGCCAGACGGGCGGACCTGCGCCACGAACTCGGTGTCCTCGCCGACCGGGGCCTACCGGTGTCCCTCGTCTGGGGTCGCGGGGACCGGACGATTCCGCTCGCCAGCTTCGAGTCGATGCGGAAGGCACTCCGCAATCCGCCCGTCCTCACCGTGACGGGCGGCCACGGCTGGCTGATTCACGACCCCACCACGTTCGCCGATACCCTCCGCCGGGCACTCCGCAGCCCGTGAGTGGTTGACGAGTGCAGAGACTCGTTAACCACGCACGGGCGGCGGAGCCGCCTACTTCTCGCCGCGGAACGCCGCACCGGCGAGGGACGTGGACTCCTTGCCGTCGGGGCCGACGGGAACGTCGCCCTCGAGGGTGGTGCGGTACAGGACGCGGGTGACGTCGAGGTGGTCGAGGTCGGTGGGCGCGAGGTGGGCGGTGGCACGGTTGTCCCAGAACGCGAGGCTGCCCGGCGCCCAGCGGAACCGCACCGTGTAGGCGGGATTCGTCACCTCGGCGAACAGCAGGTCCAGCAGGCGGTCGCTCTGCGACGGCGAGACCCCGACGATCCGGCTGGTGAAACCGGGGGTGACGAACAGTGCCCGCTCCCCCGTCACCGGGTGCACTCGGACCACCGGGTGTTCGGTGACGAGCGGGTTCTCCCGCGTCTTCTGGGCGTAGCTGCTGTCCTCGGCCCACTGCGGGTGCCGTCCGCCGAACCGGTGCTCAGCGCGGAGACCGTCGACGAGGCCCTTCAGCGAGTCCGGCAGACCCTCGTATGCGGCGACGAGGTTCGTCCACTGGGTGTCGCCGCCCTGCTCCGGGACGATGTGGGCGCGCAGGATCGTGCCGGCAGGCGGGTTGATCAAAGCGGTGACATCCGTGTGCCACTTGTTGTCGTAGCTGTACTTCTTGCGCCCGAAGCGCTTCTCGTACTTGCGGCTGTCGACAGCGAGGATCTGCGGGAAACCCTCGGGGGCTTCGTCGTCGTACGGGTGCGACGGCGTCACGTCACCGAACTTCCGCGAGAACGCGATCTGTTCGGCATGCCCGATCTCCTGGTCGCGGAAGAACAGGACCTTGTAGCGGTGCAGGGCGTCGCGGACCTGCGCTACCTCGTTGTCGGCCAGTTCTTTCCGGAGGTCGATTCCGGAGATCTCGGCGCCGATGTGCCCGGCGACGGGACGGACCTCGAGTGCGGCGTCGGCGGTCCGATCCGAGTCGGCGGGCGCGGCGGTGGTGAGTGTCATGAGTACTCCTGGTTTCGGGCTGAATCGATACGTCGCGATCATCATCGAATCCCGAACCACGGTGCTACAACGGTATTTTCACAATGCGAAAAAGGTTCACCCTGAGTTTTTCCCTACCGGAACGCGGGAAATGCAGTTCCGGCCCCTGCGCCGATCCGCGCCGCGACGCCGCGCATCGGCGGCACGATCTCCCGCACCAGTTCGTCGGTGAGTCGCCGGCGCAGTGCCTGGACCCCCAACGCGCCGCGGGGCCGTCCCTCGGGGTCGAGAACGGGAACCGCGACGGCGAGCACGTCCCGGTTCTCGGAGGAGAAAGCCGCGGCGTACCCCAGCCTCCGGACCCGTTCGAGGTCGGAGGACGCCGTCACCGAACTGCTTCGCCGTGCGGACGCCGTGCCGAACGCCAGGATCGCCATCCCCATCACGCTGCTCTGCAGCGGTTGGCGTGCCCCGGGCAGCTGATGCGTGCAGAACCGTTCGGGTGGGCGTGCCGAGAAGACGGTGACCGCGACGTCGTCCCTCGCGACCCCGAGGCTGGTCGTCAGCTTCACATGCGCGGCGAGCGAATACAGATGCGGGGCGAACGATTCGGCGTCGAGACGCCCCAGCGATGGGACGGCGAGGGAGATCAGGCTCGGCCCCACCCGATAGCAGTCGGTCCGCTCGTCACGCTCGAGTAGTCCGCCGCGGACGAGGGCCTGCACGATGCGATACGCGGTGCTGACGGCCAACCCGGTGCGGGCGGCGAGCGCGCTGACGGTCAGGTCGGTGGCGCCCTCGAAGCAGGCGAGTACCGCGATTGCCCGTTCCACCGCCTGCGAGCCCGACCGCGGTGACGTCACGAGGCCCTCCTTACCGTCTGAACGAACTCAGGCCGACCGTGCGGCGCCGTACTCGGGAAGCGGCACAGCGAAACGCTCACGCAGGGTCTTCTCCGCGTATTCGTGGCGGAAGAGCCCCCGCTTGCGGAGCAGGGGCACCACTTCGTCGACGAAGGTGTCGAGTCCGGACGGCAACGCGTCGGGCATCAGGTTGAATCCGTCGGCCGCCTCGGCGCGGAACCACGCCTCGATGGTGTCGGCCACCTGTCCCGGTGTGCCGATCACGGCGCGGTGCCCGCCACCGCCGTCCAACTCGCGAAGGAGCTGGGCCACGGTCAGATTCCGCTCACGCGCCAGCCCGACCACTGATTCGCGGAACCCGAGGGAACCCGCGAACGTCGCCGGGTCGGGCGGCCCGTCCAGCAGCGATGCCGGGATCGGCTGGTCGAGGTCGAGTTCCGCGAGCGGGACTCCGAGGGTCAGACTCAGCCGGTCCCAGCCGAACTTCGCGGGGACGTGGGTGCGGAGTTGTTCGTGTCGAGCGACGGCCTCCGCTTCGGTCGAGCCGATGACCGTGATCAGCCCGGGCAGGATCTTCACGTCGTCGGGATTGCGGCCGCCCGCCCGCGCCACGTCCTTGACGTGCTTGTAGTGCCTGCGCCCGGCGTCGAGCGTCAGCTCCGCGGAGAAGACGCCGTGCGCGGTGCGTCCGGCGAGGGCACGGCCGGCGGGTGACCCGCCTGCCTGGATGAGGGGCGGCTGTCCCTGCTCCGACGACGGCACCCGCAGCACGCCGTCGACGTCGAAGAATTCGCTGTGATGCGACACCGGGACACCGCTCCGGGCGCTCTCCCACAGCGCGGTCACCACGCCGACGAACGCCTCGGAGCGGCGATAGCGGTAGTCGCGGTCCGGAATCTGGTCGAATCCGAAATTGGCCGCGGCCGTCGGCGAATACGTGGTGACCACGTTCCACGCCACCCGGCCGCCGCTCAGGTAGTCGAGGGAGAGGAAGCGTTCGGCGAGATCGCGCGGGTCGTTGAACGTGGTGGAGGCGGTCCCGATCAGGCCCAGGTTCTCGGTGGCCGTCGCCACGGCCGCCAGGATCACCGACGGTTCCAGCGCCCGGGTCGGCTTCACCCGGGGGTTCTCCCAGAAGCCGGGACCGTCGGCGAGGAAGAACGCGTCGAGGGTGCCACGCTCGGCGATCTGCGCGATCCTGGTGAAGTGATCGAGGTCGACGAACGAGTGCGCGTGCACGTCGTCGAGCGTCCACGCTCCGGGGGCGATTCCCACGTCGAGCACGTTCACGTTGAGCACCAGTTGGCGTCGGGATCTACTCACGGCAGTGCCTTCCGAATCAGAAGAATCCGGTGTCCGGAAGCGGGGTCTCGTTGACCACGAGGTCGCCGATCACCCGCGCCTTGTACACCGTCGGGTTGTGGGAGAACAGGGTTCGCAGGTTGCGCCAGTGCCTGTCCAGGTGCGCCGACTCCCGGGTGGCCGAGGCGCCGCCGACCTCGAACAGTCGGGTGGCCGCTCGGAGCGCGATGTCCTCGATGGCGACCTTCACCTTGGCGGCCAGTACCGCGGCCTCCTGCTCGAGTCGGGCGTCGACGCCGGAGGTGCGCGCGACGTCCGCGGCCACATCCTGTGCTGCGGCGGCCGCCCGGACCACGGACTCCGCCGCGAAGGCGGCCGCAGAGAGGGTTCCGACGATCTCGAGCAACTGCGGGTCGTGCCGTGGTTCCTCGGCCACTGCGAACACGAAGCTGCGCTTGCGGCCGCGGATCAGCTCGGCGGACTCGGCCGTGACGGTGCGGAGGATGCCCGCCGCGATCGCGTGCAGGTACAACTGGGGAAGCGCCTGCCGCGGCCGGGTCTCCTCGTCGCCACCGCGGAACGGCAGCGTCTCGGACTCCTCGATGGCAACGTTCTCGAACACCGTCGTCCCGCTGCCGGTGTGGCGCTGGCCGATTCCGTCCCAGTCGTCCTTGTGGACGATGCCCGCCCGGTCGGCGGGAACGATGGCGCTGAGCGCCTTGCCGTCCGGGAGGTTGGCGGAGACCCGGATGAAATCGGAGTACAGCGAACCGGTGCTGTAGAACTTGACCCCGTTCAGGCGGTATCCGCCGGGATCCGGTGTCAGAGTGGTTTCGAAGCTGTAGGAGCCGACGGCGCGGGTGCTCAGTTCCGAGGATGCGCCACCGAACAGTGTGCCCGACAGGATCTCCGGCAACCATGCGTCCTTGCGCTCCGTGCGTGGGGCACGCAGCACTTCCTCGACGAACGCGTAGTGGACCCTGACGATGTGTGGCACATCGGGATCGGCCTCGGCGAGGTCGATCACCAGATCGAAGAGATCCTGCAAGGTGTAGCCACCGCCGCCGTGTTCCCGCGGCACCCGCACGGCCCCGAGCCGGTGTTCGCGGATCAACTCGACGGCCCGTTGCGGGCCCTCGGTCCCGCCACGGGCGCGCCGCCGCGCGGCGTCCTCGGCGATCACGGCGATCACGGCCGCCAGTTCGGCGGAGCCGCGGGCCGGCGGACGCACCGCCTCCGGCGCGGGGGTCTCGGATACCGCTGTCATGGTGAATCTCCTGTCTTCGGTGGAATGCTCAGCTGACCGGGAACGCGCTGCGGCCGCCGGACAGTACGGTCTCCGCCGCCTGCAAGCCCAGGCGGTCACGCAGGGTGCGCCGCGGGTCCCGGAGGATCGGTTCCCGCCGTACCGCGCCGAGCAGGGCGGGCAGGGTTGCCGTGGTGGCCCCTCGGAAGACGACACCGTCGGCCTCCGTCGCCAGAGGGGAAACGCCGCCGGGCGCCCAGTGCCGGTCGGTCAGTACCACCTGGTCACGGGCGGCATCGGGGTCGAAGTGCGCCCGATAGCGGCGCACCGCATCCTCGTCCGCGAGGATCACGGCGTCGGCCGTGCGCCGCGCCGCCACCAGTTCGGCCTCGTTCGCGGGGCGCCAGAAGACGGGCGGCTTGCGTTGCGGTGGCTCGGGGACGTTGAGGGGGCCCGACACGGAGAACGTGCCCGCATGATCGATATAGACGATCCGCTCGGATTCCGCGAAGACGCCGCGCTCGGCGTCGTCGACGATGCTGTCGCCCGGCCAGCTCTCCCACAACTTCCGGACCACCGACACGGCATCGACCGCGGCGTCCACCGGGCCCGAGCCGATCAGCCACCCGGCCCTGCCGTGGGATCCGTGGTCGAGCGAGCCGAGGCGGCGCGCGAGATTGAACGGGTGATCGCGGACGGGAGCACCGGCCACCACCAGTCCGACCGACGTCGTGTGACGTGCCAGGACGGTGGCGGCCACGGTCGCATCGATCGTCGCGTGACTCGGCTGCCCCGCGTCCAGGCGGTCACCGCCGAGAACGACGAAGTCGATTCCCGACTCGTCGATGCCGCGCCCGAACTCTTCTCGCCGCGCCGGCTGCCTCGGGTCGAGCAGTTCGGTGACGACTGCGGCGTCGACGTGCAGTCCGACGACGGAATGTCGGCTCATGACGGTTCCCCTTTCCGCGATAGTCGTTACCTTCCCAGAGCATCGCTCACGGGACGAGCGTTGCGCTCAGTCTGATTCTGGACGTGTGTCGATATGAAAAGTTCTGTCCCCCAACATCAGTCACTTGCGTTCCGTCACGTGTCGTAGAACCAGGGCACAGAGTTGGCCGCGTTGCCGAAGTCGTGGATGTCCGGAGCGGGAATCGAACGAGACGCGCAGGTTCCGTGTTCCGCTCACGCTGCGGCGAAGGCTGTACGACACACCGAGGCGGGCCGTACCGTCGCCCGTGTGATCACCGTCTGGATCATCGCGGGTGCGTTCCTCCTGTTCCGTGGGGTTCCGGGCGTCCTCGCGCTGTGGAGATCCCGGTCGTGGACCGGGTCCGAGTGCTCGGTCGTCGATGTACGACCGTCGATCACCTACTCGTATCGGGTCGGAAGCGACGAGTTCGTCGGTCAGCGGCGGACATTCGATCCCGGATCGACGCTCGGCGCCTCGCTGTCCGATGCAGGTAGGGGCGAATTCGTTGCCGGACAGTCTCTCTGGCTGTGGTACGACCCGCGGGATCCGCGGTCCAGCGTCCTCCGGCGCAGTGCGTCCGTATCGATGTTGCTGGTGATCCTGGGACTGACATCCCTCACCCTCGCGACATCCACCCTCTTCTCAGGAGATACCCCTTGACATCACGTCAGCAGACCCTCAAACCGACAACGGGAGACCTCCGATGAGTGTGATCCAGCGCAGCAGGACCTTCCACGGACTCGCACTCGGTGAGCGCCTGCTCGTCGACGCCATTCGCCGCGGCCGGATCGACGAACTCGCCGCATTCATCACCCGCACGGGCGCGGACTTCGTCCTGCTCGGCGTCGAGCGGGTGTCGCGGACCGCTCCCCGGCCCACCGCCGCCCTGTCGCCCAGCGTGTCCGCCGCAGCACTGATCGCCGCCACCGACGATGTCGGTGTATTCGTCACCGCGGTTCCCCACCTCGACCACCCGTACAACCTGGCTCGCCGGCTCGCATCGCTCGATCACACCAGCCGCGGCCGGGTCGGCTGGCTCACCGGTGTGGAAGACCGATCGGCGCCGGGAAACCTGGCTTCTGCGGGGGTCTGGATCGATGCCGGACCGAGTCCCGCAGCCACGACCGATGCGATCCACGCCTCCCGCACACTGTGGGAGAGCTGGCCGGCCGACACGATCCGTGGACGCCCGCACGACGTGCGTTTCGCCGATTCCGACCGGATCGTCTACGCCGACCACCGCGGGGTCTTCGACATCGCCGGCCCCCTCAACGTGCCCACCCCGCCGCAGCAGAAGATTCCCGTCGCGTGGTGGGCGCAGGACGGCGACGACATCGTCTCCGCCGCCGAGGTTTCCGACATCGTCGTGCTGGACGGCAGCCAGGTCGACCGTCACGGGCAGGCTGTGCGCGAGCGCGCCTTGCTGTTCGTCGTCGACGATCCAGGCGCCACCGACGTGGACGGTCACATCGCGACCGTCACCGACCTCGACGCCGGGTTCGCCGCGTGGACGAGGCCGGCTCGGCCCCGCGGGTACCGGCAGCGGTCACTCCGGGCGACGCTGCGGCTGCCCGATCCGGCGCCGGCGCCGGCCCACCGCCGTCCGGTCTATCCGGGCGCGCAGAACTAACGGTCCTTCCGATCAAGTCGATTCTTAGGCATGACTTTCCGTTTACCCACGCCTATCGTTTCGGGAATCCACCGGCCCGTCCACGGGCCGGGATTTCCGTCCCGACGGCCGACCGAGGTGCCGTCATCCGACACAGGTGGTTCAGCATGATCGAAGTCCGTTCCGTCACGAAACGATTCGGGAACAGATCCCGTTCCGTCGAAGTGCTCCACGACATCGACTTCTCCGTCGGCACCGGCCAGATCGCGGCGGTGATCGGACAGAGCGGTGCGGGCAAGACCACGCTGTCGCGCATCATCAGCCTGCTGGAGCGTCCGTCCGAGGGCCGCATTCTGCTCGACGGCACCGACGTCTCGGGACTGTCCGAACGCCGGCTCCGGGATCAGCGTCGCGCGATCGGCACGATCTTCCAGGCGTCGAGCCTCCTCGCCCGCCGCACGGCGGCGGAGAATGTGGCCCTGCCCCTCGAATTCGCCGGTGTGGGCCGCTCCGAGCGGCGAACACGGGTGGCGGAGCTGCTCGAGCGGGTGGGACTGTCCGACAAGGCCGACCTCTACCCCCGGCAGCTGTCCGGCGGGCAGCGGCAGCGCGTGGGGATTGCCCGCTCGCTGGCACTCGCTCCCAAGGTCCTGGTGTCGGACGAGGCAACGTCGGGGCTCGATCCCAATACCACGCGATCCATCCTCGCGTTGCTGCGCGAACTGCGCGACGACCTCGGGCTGACGATCGTGCTGATCACCCACGAAATGGATGTCGTCCGGCAGGTCGCGGACGTCGTCACCGTCCTCGACGCGGGGCGGGTGGTGGAATCGGGCCCGGTGATCGAACTCCTCCGCGATCCGCACTCCGAACTCGGCGTCGGCCTCCTCCCCGATCGTTCCCACATCACCGCGGAGGACCGGGACGTGCTCTGGCACGTCACCTACGGCTCCGACACCGTTCCCACCAACTGGATCGAGCTTCTCGGCAAGACCACCGGCCGGTCGATCGGCGTGCTGTCCGGGACCGTGGAATCGGTCGGCGGGCGCCCGGCGGGGCGGGTCACCATCTCGGTGGCCGGTGAGCATCCGTCCGTCGGCGACCTGCTGTCGTCCTGGGGTCTGCACGGAACCCGGGTCGACGACGACGCGTCCGCGCGGACCACCGAGGAGGCCGCGGCATGAGCGCCCCGGACAGTGTCGTTCTCGCCATTTCGACTCCGGTCGAGGAACTTCCCGAGCTGTTCCTCCCCGCCCTGCAGCAGACCGTGCAGATGGTCGGGATCACGGTGATCCTGGCGATCCTGCTGGGCACTCCGCTGGCGGTCATCCTGCACAACACCGCGCCCCGGGGGCTGTTCCCCAACCCGGCGGTCAACGCGGTGGCGGGCTGGGTGGTCAACCTCGGTCGATCGCTGCCCTTCCTGGTGCTGATGGCCGCCATCATTCCGTTCACCCGATTCGTCGTCGGCACCTCGCTCGGGGTGCAGGCGGCGGCGGTTCCGATGACGCTGGCCGCGACACCGTACGTCGCGCGTCTGATCGAGAATTCGCTGCGGGACGTTCCCCCCGAAGTGGTGGAAGTGGGCCGGGCCTCGGCCGGGTCGAACTTTCAGATCATCCGCAAAGTGCAACTCCACGAAGCTGTTCCGACCATCATCGGCGCTCTGACCATCGCGCTGATCGGCATCCTCGACATGTCGGCGATCGCGGGAGCGGTGGGCGCAGGCGGCATCGGCAACCTCGCCATCGCCTACGGCTACAACCGATTCGACAACACCGTGATGATCACGACGGTCATCGCCCTCGTGGTACTGGTCCAGGTCATCCAGCTCGTCGGCGACCTGGCCGCCCGCCTCACCAACCGGCGCTGAGCCTTCCTTCACATTCACCCAGATCAGAGGACAACACCCATGACGACTCGACCCCGCTCGGTGACGCGCGCCCGTGCTGTGGCGGCAGGCGGACTGACGGCCACACTGCTTCTCCTCCTCACCGCGTGCGGCGCGGTCGGGGGCAACGACCGAACCGAAGGTGACGGCCCGCAGACGACGTTCAAGATCGGATACACCGCCGGATCGATCCTGGACGAGAAGCTCGCCAAGGAAGTCGCGAAACTCGCCCCCGACCACGGCATCACCGTCGAACCCGTGCAGATCGAGGATTCGAAGCTCAAGAATCTCGCGGTCTCCCAGGGCGACATCGACGCCAACCACAGCCAGCATCAGGAGTGGATGCGCGTGCAGAACGAGGACGGCAACCTCGGACTGCATGCGGCCGGAGACTGGTACGTCCTCAAGTTCTCGGGATATTCCGAGAAGTACGGCAAGCTCGAGGATCTCCCGAAGGGCGCGAAGGTCGCCATCCCCGACGACCCGTCGAATCAGGCGCAGGCACTGCAGACCCTGCAGGATCTCGGCCAGCTGACCCTGAAGGACGGTGTCGACCGTCGCGCGTGACCATCCGCGACGTGAAGGACAACCCGAAGTCGTTCGAGTTCACCGAGGCCGCGCTGGCGCAGTTGCCGCGCACGCTGCCCGACGTCGACCTGGCACTGGGCTGGCGGTCCAACTTCGACCTCGCCGACGTCCCCGACGACAAGATCGTCTTCAACGCCCCCGCCTACGAGTTGTACTGGATCGAGGTCGTCATCAACGAGAAGAACAAGGACAACCCCGACTTCGCGCCGCTGCTCGACACCTACCACGACCCGCGGATCGGCCAGCTCATCGACAGCGACCCGTTCTTCTCCCGGGTGGCGCAGAGCATCGAATCGGCGCGAGCCACCGACCGCAGCCAGACCAACATCGACGGCGCGGCCGCGAAGCCGGCCGGCTGATGCCCGCGCAACGAGAGGTCATCCTCAACGTCAACGTGCTGGACGTGGGTTTCCACCCGTCCGCGTGGCGGGCTCCCGACCTGCACCCGACGTCGTTCATCGACCCGGACTATTACACCGAGGTCGCGACGATCGCCGAGCGCGGCACCCTCGACGCGCTGTTCCTCGCGGACGGTCCTGCGCTCCGCGAGGATCCCGCCGTGAAGCCGACGCGGGCCCTCGAACCCACCACCGTGCTCGGGGTGGTGGCGAGCGCGACCGAGCACCTCGGGCTGATCGGCACGGCGTCGACGACGTTCAACGATCCGTTCGATCTGGCGGACCGGTTCCTTTCCCTCGACGTCGTGTCCGGTGGACGGGTGGCGTGGAATGTGGTGACCACGTTCCACGCCGGGACCGCCCACAACTTCGGTCTCTCCCGGATTCCCGACCGCGAGTCGCGGTATCGCCGGGCCACGGAGTTCGTGGACGTCGTCACCGCGCTGTGGGAATCGGCGACCACCCGGGTCCCGGTGCACCACGACGGGGAGTACTTCCACGTTCACGGCGCACTGCCCGTGCCGCCGTCGCCTCAGGGCCACCCCCTGCTCGTGCAGGCCGGCGGCTCCCCGCAGGGCCGCGCGCTGGCCGGTCGCAGCGCCGACGCGGTGTTCTCGGCGGAGCTCACGCTCGACGCCGGGCGTCAGCACTACCGGGAAGTGAAGGATGTCGCCCGCGCAGCCGGTCGGGATCCCCAGGCGGTGAAGATCCTTCCCGGGCTCGTCACGGTGGTGGGGAGCACCGAGGCCGAGGCGATCGCCCGGTACGAGGACTGGGAATCCAAGGCCGCCGACGGTTTCTCCGCCGAACGGCTGGGCGGCATGCTCGGTGTCGACCTGAGCTCCCTCGACCCGGACCGGCCGATCCCGGAGGAGTTGCTTCTCGCCCCGGTCGATCCGTCGTTCTCCGGCTCGCTGGGGTTCCGGGAGGCCGTCGTGCGGCTGGCGCTCGAGAGCCGGTATTCGGTGTCCGAACTGCTTCGCAAGGCGGGCGGCTTCGGTCACCGGCTGGTCGTCGGCTCACCCGAGCAGATCGCCGACACCATCGAGGAATGGTTCCTGGCTGGCGCGGCGGACGGATTCAACCTGATGCCGGACGGATTCCCTTCCGGGCTCACCGATTTCGTCGATCACGTCGTGCCGATCCTCCGCGCGAAGGGGATCTTCCGGTACGAGTACGCCGAATCCACCCTCCGCGAACGCTTCGAGGGCGCTCCGCTCCCCGTGAGTGGTTAGGTTCAGCGCGCTAGCCGACGCGGGTGTCGTACGTGTTTCTGTTGGCAAGCACCTCGTCCATGTGCGCCTCCGCCCACGCCTTGATCCCGCGGATGACGGAGTGGAGCGAGAGTCCGAGGTCGGTCAGCTCGTAGGTGACCGTGACAGGCACGGTCGGCGTCACCGTGCGGGTGAGCAGGCCGTCGCGTTCGAGGGAGCGCAGCGTCTGGGTGAGCATCTTCTGACTGACTCCGGCCAGCCGGCGAGACAGCTCCGAGTAGCGCATCCGCCGCGGCTCGCCGACGCAGTCTTCGTCCGGGTGTGGGCCGTCGCTGCCCAGCGCGGCCAGGACCAGCGTCACCCACTTGTCGGAGATCCGGTCGAGGAGCTGGCGGCTGGGACAGGTCGCCAGGAACGCCTCGTACTCCACCTTCGCCTGCGCCCGCTCCTGGGCCGCCGTTGTTGTCGGCATCGACCGCTCCTTCCCGTGCGGTGACCTACGCACTCTGAAGTGCGTACTTTCCATTGGAGAGTAACCCCTCCATCGTGGAGTTGCAGCACAAATCCCGGTCCACAGGAGGCAACATGTCCACCACCTTCCGCACCGCCGTCGTCCGCACCACGGGCGGTCCCGACTCCATCGAGATCATCGACGTACCCGTCGTCGAGCCCGGGCCGGGCCAGGTCCGGGTCGAGATCGCCGGGGCCGCGGTCAACCCCGTCGACCTGGCGCTCGCCGCCGGGGTGTTCCACCGGCTCGGGCTGATCGACCAGCCCGACCACACCGGCCTGGGCTGGGACTTCGCCGGTACCGTCACCGCGGCTGGTCCGGACGTCGACATCCCGGTCGGCAGCCGCGTCGCGGGGCTGGTCGCCGGCTTCGACCGGGACTTCGGCACGTACGCCGAGCAGCTGGTCGTCCCGGCGAGCGACACCGCTCTCGTGCCGGACGGCCTCGACCTGGCCACCGCCGCAACGGTTCCGCTCGGCGGCCTCGCTGCAGACCAGCTGGTCGATCTGCTCGGTGACGGTGGAGGCCGGAGCCTGCTGGTGACCGGGGCCGCTGGAGCGGTCGGGGCGAACGTCGTGACACTCGCCCAGGACCGCGACTGGCGGGTCACTGGACTCGCCCGCGCCGAAGACGAGAAATTCGTCCGGGGCCTCGGCGCCGACTTCACCACGGAGGCGGCGCGCGCCTGGGACGCGGTGGCCGACGGTGCCGCACTCCAGGAACAGGGCCTCACGCTGGTTCGCGACGGCGGCGTCTTCGTCGGCGTGCAGCCGGGCGCGGCACCGGCAGGGGAACGCGGCGTCACCGTCCGGGTGCTGGTGACGCAGCCCGACGGTGCCCGGCTCGCCCAGCTCCTCGACTCCACCGCGAGCGGCCACCTGCCGGCGCGGGTGCACGCCGTCGTACCGCTCGATCGGGTCGCCGACGCCCACCGCGTGATCGCGCGGGGCGGCGTACGCGGGAAGTACGTCCTTCAGCCCTGATCTTCGCCATCCCGGCCGCAACGTTCCAGGGACGACG
The DNA here is from genome assembly GCF_030056915.1 of Rhodococcus sp. IEGM 1307. Taxonomy (NCBI): domain Bacteria; kingdom Bacillati; phylum Actinomycetota; class Actinomycetes; order Mycobacteriales; family Nocardiaceae; genus Rhodococcus; species Rhodococcus sp. IEGM 1307. The sequence goes on along the minus strand of NZ_JASHKW010000002.1, from coordinate 401,077 downwards.
CTCGACTTTCCGCAATGATCGACGGCATGGAGAACACGAGCGCCGCACCATGCGACACGGTCCGAGAGTCCTACTCGGCCAGATCCCAGGAGTACACGGACCTCTTCGGCTCCGTGAGTTCGACACACCCCTCCGATCGGGCCTTGGTGAGCAGCTGGGCCGCCACCCTGACAGGTCCGGTAGTCGACGCCGGGTGCGGTCCGGGGCAGTGGACGGATTTCTTGGCCGAGTGCGGACTGGCGGCGAGCGGGATCGATCTGGTTCCCGAGTTCGTCGAACGAGCTCGCCTGCAGTATCCCCACCTCTCCTTCGACATCGGCGGCTTCGAGACAGTGGACGCCGCGGACGAATCACTCGGTGGTGTGCTGTCGTGGTACTCGCTCATTCACCACAGTCCGCAGGACATCCGGACTCCGCTCGCCGAGTTCGCGCGCGTGATTCGGCCGGGCGGCGGGTTGTTGGTGGGCTTCTTCGAAGGAGCAACCGTGGAGACCTTCGACCATGCTGTGACCACTGCCTATCGGTGGCCGGTGGCGGAACTCGGCCAGGAGTTGGTCACGGCCGGCTTCGAGGTGATCGAGACCCATACACGAACGGGGAGCGGCCACAGGCCGCACGGCGCCATCACCGCACTCCGGCAGCACACCCGGTGAGATCCCTTCTCGGGCTGGAGAATTGCTACCCGGTTTGCCGGAGGCCGGTACGGGCAAGGCAGATGTCGGCAAGCTCGTCGAGCGACAGGGGAAGCACCCGGGCGAGGGCCGCGACAGTCGTGAATGCGGGTGTCGCCATCCGCCCGGTCTCGATCTTGCGCAGAGTCTCCGGGGAGATCCCCGCCTCCTGCGCAACCTCGGCGAGGGTGCGATCCCCGCGCGCCTGCCGTAGCTGAAGACCGAGGCGCTTACCTGCGGCCAGCTGTTCCGGAGTCAAAGGAAGACGCACCATGCGAGCAGTCTAACTCCGCAGCGGTATGAAAATACCTATACATCGTCTAGGGTGGTATTTTAATACCGATTTTGGCCTATCAGGAGGAGTAATTGGTGCTGGAACTGAAAACACCACAGGAGATCGCTGCGATGGACGTCACCGGCACGTTCATCGCCGAGTTGCTCGACGATCTCGAACACCGCGCGGGCCCGGGTGTGAATCTGCTCGAGCTCGAAGAACGCGCCCGCCAGCTGATCGCCCAGCGCGGCGCCACGTCGTGCTACTGGGACTACGCGCCGTCATTCGGGCGCGGGCCGTTCCGCAACGTCATCTGCCTGTCGGTCAACGACGCCGTACTCCACGGCCTGCCGCACGACTACGTGCTGCAGAACGGAGACCTGCTGAGCATGGACATCGCAGTGTCCATCGACGGGTGGGTCGCCGACTGTGCCCGCAGCATCATCGTCGGTGATCCACGACCCGAGGACGAGCGCCTCATCGCAGCCACCGAGAAGGCCCTGACAGCCGGCATCGCCGCCGCCGTACCCGGCAACCGGCTGGGCGATATCTCTGCCGCGATCGGCGCGGTCGCCGCCGAGTACGGGTACCCGGTCAACACCGAGTTCGGTGGTCACGGGCTCGGACGAACCATGCACGAAGATCCGCACGTATCGAATACGGGACGTGCGGGCCGGGGACTCACACTGCGACCGGGACTGACCCTCGCCCTCGAACCGTGGTTCGCCGCCGGCACGGACAAGATCGTCTACGACCCCGACGGGTGGACCATCCGCTCGGCCGATGGATCGCGCACCTCGCACAGCGAACACACCATCGCGATCACCGACGGCGCGGCGCTCGTGCTCACGCGCCGGGAACACGTCGCCGCATCCGCACTGTGATCAGTGGCGTCAGCGCCCGGTGGCGCCGAGGGCGTCGGAGCGTCCGGATGCCAGGCGGGACCATTGCGCGGTGGGCCGTCCGTCGGTGCGCATGATGTCCCTCGTGCCGGGCTCCCAATGCTGGGGCCAACCGCTCGGCGAATCCTCCCACGTTTCCTGACGGCCGTACGCGGTCATGTCGAGCAACCCGTACGTCGGAGCCATCGGTTCCAGACCGCGGCCGCTGGTCCAGAACGTCTCGAACACCCTGTCATCCTGTCGCAGATAACAGACCAGAGGCGCCGGGGACCGTGGGCGATCGCCGAGCAGGGCATCCGCCGCATCCTGCGCGGAATACCAGGGCACGTCCCAACCCATGAAGTCGCGGTAGCGGACGCTCACGTCGTACGGTCCCTGGCACAGCGTGGCGTACGTGACGTCGCGCGAGTGCAGGTACGACAGCTCGCGCACCTGGCCGTTGAAGAATGTGCAGCCCTCACATTGTTCGGCCGCGGGGTGGCCGGCGTGCCACATGTGGAAGTACGCGATCAACTGGCTGCGGCCCTCGAACACGTCCAGCAGCGGGACCGGCCCGTGCGGGCCGACCAGGGTGATGGCGGGGTCCACCTCGACCATCGGCAGTCGCCGGCGGGCCGCAGCAATCGCGTCGCCTTCGTGGGTGTGCGTCTTCTCCCGGACCCGCAGCGCATCCAGTTCGGCCTGGTAGGTCGCGCGGTCGACGACGGACGGGGTTGTTTCCGTGTTCACGACACTTTCCTTCCTCTTGGTGGGCTTTCACCTCACCGACGAAGGATTCCGTCCAAGATCGACAACAACCGCACAATGATCTCGAGATTTCTTCAGAGCTCGCGCAGGCGGCCGGTCAGGTAGCGGCGCTCGGCCTCGGTCGGCGCCAGCTGCAGGGCTTGCTCGTACGCTGCCTCGGCCTCGGCGGGGCGGCCGTCCCGGCGGAGCAGATCGGCCCGGGTCGCTGGCAGCAGGTGGTAGCGGTCGAGCCGGCCGGATGCCGTGATCTCGTCGACCAGGGCAAGGCCGGCCGGAATGCCGTCGGCCATCGCGACCGCCACGGCGTGGTTGAGATCCACCACCGGGGACGGCGCCAGTCGCGCCAACTCGGTGTACAGGGCCGCGATCTGCGGCCAGTCCGTGCTCGCCGAGTCAGGCGCGGTGACGTGGCAGGCGGCGATCGCGGCCTGCACCTGGTAACCACCGATGCGCCCCGATGCCAGCGCCTGGTCCAGCGTTGCCACACCTTCGGCAATCAGCGCATGGTCCCACCGAGACCGGTCCTGGTTCTCGAGGGTGACCAACGCTCCGTCGTCGGTGCGCGTCGCGCGCCGGGACTCGTGCAGCAGCATCAGCGCGAGAAGGCCACGCGGCTCCGGTTCCTGGGGCATCAGCCGGATCAAGAGCCGGGCCAGGCGGATGGCCTCGGCCGTGAGGGCCCGCCCGTCCTCCTCGTCGTAGCCCTGGTTGAAGATCAGGTAAAGCACCGCCAGAACCGCGGCCAGTCGCGGTGAGAGCACCTCGACGGGCGGGACCCGGTAGGGAATCCCGGCCTCGTGGATCTTGCGCTTGGCGCGGACCAGGCGCTGCGCCATCGTGGACTCGGCGGTCAGGAAGGCCCGGGCGATCTCGGCGGTACTCAGACCGGCCAACGTCCGCAGGGTGAGCGCGACCCGCGCCGGAAATGGCAGCGCCGGATGGCAACAGGTGAAGATCAGCCGCAGCCGCTCGTCGGGGATCTCGTCATGCGGCTCGTCCGGGTCGCGGGTCAGCACGGCGAGCTGGCGTACCTTGCCCGCACCTGCCGCGTCGCGGCGCAGCCGGTCGATCGCGCGGTGGCGCGCCGTCGTGGTGAGCCAGGCGCCGGGGCGGCGCGGAACGCCGTCGCGCCGCCAGTTCGTCAACGCGGAGGCGAATGCGTCCTGAGCACAGTCCTCGGCCAGATCCCAATCCCCCGTCAACCCGATGAGAGTCGCAACGACCTGCCCCCACTCGTCCCGGAATGCCGCATCGACCGCCGCACGCACTCGGTCATCGGGCGCAGTCATTCCCAGACGGGGCGGATTTCGACGCCGCCCCAGCGCGCGTAGGGATGGCCGGCAGCGATCTCGATCGCCTCGTCCAGGTTCGCGCACTCGACGATCACGAATCCGCCGACGAAGTCCTTGGTCTCGGCAAACGGCCCGTCCGAGACCAAAGTCTCACCGTCGCGGACCCGGACCGTCGTGGCATCCACCACCGGTCGCAGCCGCTGGCCGACGAGCATCCCGCCGCGTCGTTGCAGATCCTCCCACCAAGTCTGATGCACCGGATCCGCCGCGAGCTCCTCGTTCGTCGGCGATACCGACTCGTCGTCGCAGATCAGTAGCACGTACTTCATACCTGCGATTTTGCCTGACCGGTGTCACGGCGGGCGCCGGATCGGCCTACGCCGGCGTCCGGACGACGGTGAGCGCGGACTGCTGGCGGAGGGTGAAGCCGAGACTTTCGTACAGGCGGATCGCCGTCGTGTTCGCCTGCGCGGCGTGCAGGAACGGTCTTTCCCCGCGGGCGCGGATCCCTGCTCCCACGGCGCGCACGAGCCGGGCACCGAATCCGCGGCCCCGGAAACGCTCATCGGTGCAGACCGCGCTGATCTCCGTCCACCCGGGCGGATGCAACCGCTCGCCCGCCATGGCCACCAGTTCACCGTCGACACGAAAACCGAGATACGTCCCCATCTCGATGGTCCGCGGAAGATACGGTCCGGGCCGGGTGCGGCCGATCAGGTCCAGGATCTCGGGGACGTCCGCCGCGCCGAGCACCTCGGCGTCGGGGTCCGGTGCGACGTCCAGCGCGGTGCCGTCCATCTGGACCAGGCCGAAGGAGTCCACGACCTCCCAGCCCTGAGGCGGGGTGTGCCCGAATCCGCGCAGAGCGGCCGTCGACGACGACCCGAGCAGTGCCGCGAGATCCGCCCACTCCTCGTCGCCCAGCGTCGCCGGGTGGCCCACGTGCGGCGCGACGTCCGGGTGGTACCGCGCCACCCGGCCCGACCATGTGGCGAAATGCGCGTGCGCCCCGCGAAGGGATTCACGGATGGCGTCGTCCAGGGGATGAACGTCTGTATCGGCCGGCGCCGTCAGTTCCGTGGTCATCTCACCCCGTGTCAGGACGCGACGGTGCGCAACCAGCGGAACCGGCTGCGGTGGAACACGATCGGCTCGATCTCCGACTGCACCCTGAGCTCGTTGATCCGCAGGACCACGATCGCGTGATCCCCCGCGGGCACCTGCTGGGTGACGGTGGTGTCCAGCCACACCGATGCTCCGTCGATGAACAGCGCACCGCCGTCGGTGGTTTCGGTGTCGAGGCCCGCGAACCGGTCGCCGGTCTTCGCGGCGAGCACACGGGCGGCGGCGTCGTGCGCCTCACCGAGCACGCTGATCCCGACGTGGGCGAGGTCCGCGAGTTTCGGCCATGTGGTGGACGTGTTCTGCACGCAGAACGCGACCAGTGGCGGCTCCAGCGACACGGGCACGAACGTGCTCGCCGCCATCCCGACGCGCTCACCGTCGACTTCGGCGCAGACGGCGACGACGCCGCTCGGGAAATGTCCGAACGCCTCCCGGAGCGAAGTCTTGTCCAGTGTGCCGTCTGCCTGCGTCATGAGAGTTCCGTCCGGGTCCGGGCCGCCGCGGTCAGGATCGAACCCCATCGCTCGGCGTAGTCGGTGATACGTGTGTCGGTCGTGTAGGTGGTGTCGATGAGGTACAGGCCGGGAGCGGGGGCCGTCGCGCCGAGTTCGACGAGCACCGGCTTGAGCAGCAGGTCCGGCGCCATGGCGTGCGCGGGCCCGGCCCCGAGCATCAGCGGCACCACCACGACGTCCTTCAGGCCGTCTCCGGTCGCGAACTGGTCGAGGAACAGCTTCAGCACGCCCGTGTACGACGCCTTGAACGTCGGGCTGGCGAACACGACGAGGTCCGACGACGCCACCGTCTCCACGGCCGCCGCGACCTTGTCGTCACCCCACCCGAGCAGACCTGCCCCGAGTTCGATCACGTCGACCGTGGAATCCGCGGCGGCGCCCGTGACCGCGGTCGCGACCAGACCGGCTGCATCCAACGTCCGCGAACCGGGCTTGGGATTGCCCGCCACTACCGTTACCTTCATCGCTACATCACCTCTCGCGTGTCTACCCTGCCACCCTAGAGCACGCAGCCGGTCCGGTCGAATACCGCAGGGCAGGAACGGAAGTCGGGACACTCCCCTTCGAATCACGGCGATCCGAACCATTCCGCGCGGCGCCCGGAGGCGCTACCTTGCCCGTGGCCACACTCCGTGGTCATCCGATCGATCGTGGGGATTTTCCGTGAAGTTCAGCCGTTCTCTCGCCCTTGCCGCCGTGCCACTCCTGGCGGCACTGACTGCGTGCTCCGGTGGATCCGGCAGCGCCGACGGCGACACGGTCCGGATCGGAACCACCGAGGCCGGCGACCGCTCATGGGAGATCTTCGAGGACAAGGCGAAGGACGCGGGTATCACGCTCGACGTCGTGAACTTCTCCGACTACTCGCAGCCGAACATCGCCCTGTCGCAAGGGCAGATCGACGCCAATCTCTTCCAGCACCTGCAGTTCCTCGGCGAGTACAACACCGGCGCGGACGACGACCTCACCCCGATCGGCGCCACCCAGATCGTGCCGCTCGGCCTGTACTCGCAGAAGCACCAGAGCCTCGCCGACATTCCGCAGGGCGGCGAGATCGCGATCCCCAACGACCCCAGCAACCAGGCTCGTGCCCTGTTCGTGCTGAAGGGCGCCGGCCTGCTCACGCTGACCGGCGACAACCCATCCCCCACGCCCGCCGACATCGACACGGCTGCGTCCAAGGTGAAGGTAACCCCGGTCGACGCCGCCCAGACGGCGCTGTCGCTCGCATCCGTCGACGGCGCGATCGTCAACAACACGTTCCTCGAGCGTTCGGGCATCGACCCCCAATCGGCTCTCTACAAGGACGACCCGTCCAGCCCCGCCGCCGAGCCGTACATCAACACGTTCGTCACCCGCGCCGAGGACAAGGACAACGCGACGTACCTCGAACTCGTGAAGATCTGGCACGACCCCGAGATCCAGGCCGCCGTGCGCGAGGAGTCGAAGGGAACGTCGGTCGAGGTCGAACGCGACGGTGCCCAACTGCAGCAAATCCTGTCGCGGGTCGAAGAGGGAATCCGTTCGGCCAAGTAGATGACACCGATCGTCCGATTCGAATCCGTCACGAAAACCTTCCAGTCGGGAAAGAAGACCCTCACCGCTGTCGACGCCGTGGATCTCACCATCGAGAGGGGTGAGATCTTCGGGGTCATCGGCTACTCGGGCGCCGGGAAGAGCACGCTGGTTCGGCTGATCAACGGCCTGGAACGCCCGACCAATGGGCGTGTCGTCGTCGACGACGTCGACATCACCGCGCTGTCGGAATCGAAACTCCGGCACGTGCGCGCGAAGATCGGGATGATCTTCCAGCAGTTCAACCTGTTCCGCTCGCGGACCGTCGCCGGGAACGTGGCCTACCCCCTCGTCGTGGCCGGCTGGCCGCGACAGAAGCGCCGCGAACGCGTCGCCGAACTCCTCGAGTTCGTGGGCCTCTCCGACAAGGCACGGGCCTACCCCGACCAGCTGTCCGGCGGGCAGAAGCAGCGCGTCGGGATCGCCCGCGCGCTCGCGACGTCGCCGGACCTGCTGCTCGCCGACGAGTCCACCAGCGCCCTGGACCCGGAAACCACACAGGACGTACTCCGCCTGCTCCGCAAGGTGAACCGGGAACTCGGGGTCACGATCGTGGTGATCACGCACGAGATGGACGTCGTCCGGGCCGTCGCGGATCGTGTCGCCGTGCTGGCGGAGGGTCGCGTCGTGGAACTCGGCACGGTGTTCGACGTCTTCTCCGAACCCCAGGCGCCGGCGTCGAAGAGCTTCGTGAGCACGATCCTGCGTAACCGCCCGGAGCCCGCCGACCTGGAACGGCTGCGGTCGCGTTTCGGTGGCCGGATCGTCACCGCCGACGTGCGGGACGGCAGCCGGATCGGCGACGTCCTCTCCGACGCGGGAGGGCACGGCGTCCGGTTCGAGATCGTCTACGGCGGCATCACCACCCTGCAGGACCGCTCGTTCGGCAGTCTCACACTCGAACTCGTCGGTCCGGACGACGGCGTCGACGACGTGATCCGCCGGTTGCGGACCGTCACCGACGTCGAGGAAGTACAGGCATGACCACGAACTGGGACAAGCTGCGCCCCGTACTGTTCGAATCCATCGGCACGACCGTCTACATGGTGGTGATCACCCTGGTGGTCGGTGGACTGATCGGGCTCGTGGTGGGCACGCTGCTGTATGCCACGCGGAAGGGCGGGATTCTCCAGAACACGGCCGCCTACACTGTGCTGAACATCCTGGTGAACATCGTTCGGCCGATTCCGTTCATCATCCTGCTCGCCGCACTCGGGCCCGTGACCCTCGCCGTGGTGGGCCGGACCATCGGAACCGAGGCCGCGATCTTCGTGATGATCATCGCGTCGTCGTTCGCCATCGCCCGCATCGTGGAACAGAATCTGGTGACCGTCGATCCCGGCGTGATCGAGGCTGCCCGCGCGATGGGCGCGGGACCCCTGCGGATCATCGTCACCCTGCTGATCCCGGAAGCCCTGGGCCCGTTGATCCTCGGCTACACGTTCGTCCTCATCGGCATCGTCGACATGTCCGCGATGGCGGGGACGATCGGCGGCGGCGGACTCGGCGACTTCGCCATCGTCTACGGCTATCAGCGCTTCAACTGGCAGGTGACCCTCGTGGCCACCCTCGTCATCATCCTGCTCGTCCAGGCCTCCCAGTTCTTCGGCAACTGGCTGGCGCGAAAGGCGCTGCGCCGCTGACCCGTGAGTACTTGTCAACCGCCCGCGGTTAACAAGTACTCACGGGAGGCGGAGCCTCAGTTCGCGGCGACGTTCCCGCGTCACCGCGCCGCCGCTCAACGTAGGAGCCGAACCGACGAGGAGCGCCGTGTACGGGTGCTGGGGATCGGAGATCACCTGATGGGTGGGCCCGTCCTCGACGATGTTTCCGCGGTACAGCACGACGATCCGGTCGACCAGCGCCGCGACCGCCCCGAGGTCGTGCGAGATGAACAGCTGAGCGAGTTGCCGCGAGTGCCCGAGTTCGGTGAGCAGTTTCAGGATCTGGATGCGGTTGACCGAGTCGAGGGCGCTGACCGGTTCGTCGAGCAGCAGCAGCGCCGGATCGAGGACGAGGGCCCTCGCGATCGCGATCCGCTGGCGCTGCCCACCCGACAGGTCGGCGGGAATCCGCGCCGCGATGTCGGCGTCGAGTCCGACACTGCTCAGTACCGCTGCCACCCGCGACCGCACGAAACCCCGGTCGAGTCCGCCCCGCACGAGCAGTCCCTCGGCGATCGACTCGCCCACCGGAATGTCCGGATCGAGGCTCAGTAGCGGATCCTGGAACACGTATTGCACGGTCCCCGTGCGGCGGTGCGCCCTGCGGTGCGCCGTGGACAGGTCGTCGACGCGCTGCCCGCGGATCTCGATCGTTCCGGACGTGGGAGTGATCAGACCGAGAATCGTGCGGGCCAGTGTCGTTTTCCCGGAGCCGCTTTCACCGATGAGTCCCACCTTCTCACCGGCATCGATGGTCAGGCCGACGCCGTGCAGGATCTGCTTGCGGGCCCCGCGGGCCCCGCGCTCCACCCGGACGCCGGTCATGCGCAGCAACGACTCAGACACGAGCCGCCTCCTTTCCGGTGACCGACTCGAGCCCGTACTCCCGATGGTTCTCGACGAGTTGGCGGGTGTAGTCGTGCCGGGGCGCGGTGAGCAGGTCCTCCGCACGCCCGGACTCGACGACGGCGCCGTCCCGCATCACGATCACGCTGTCGCAGACCTGAGCCACCACGGCGAGGTCGTGGGAGACGAGGACGAGGGCGAGGCCCAGTTCGTCACGCAGGTCCTCGAGGAGGTCGAGCACCTCGGCCTGAACGGTGACGTCCAGGGCGGTGGTCGCCTCGTCCGCGATGAGGAGTTCCGGTTCCGCGGACACCGCGATCGCGATGAGCACCCGCTGGAGCATTCCTCCGGACAGTTCGTGCGGGTATTGGCGGTACACGGTGTCGGCGTCGTTCAGCCCCATTTTCCGGAAAAGTTCGACGCCGCGCCGCCGGGCGTCCGCGCGGGACAGCCCCAGGGTCGACCGGAGTGCCTCGGCCAGTTGTTCACCGACCCGGATGGACGGGTTCAGATAGGACGCCGGGTCCTGGAAGACCGCCGAGATGCGGGTACCCCGCAGCGGCCGCCAGTGTTTTCGACCGAGGTCGGTGAGTTCGATGCCGTCGAAATCGATCGAGCCTGCGGTGACGCCGATTCCGCCGGGCAGGATTCCGAGGATGGCCCGGCAGGTCAGCGACTTACCGCTGCCCGATTCGCCGACGATCCCGAGGGCTTCGCCGCGCGCGAGGGAGAAGTCGACGCCGTGGACCAGTTCGGTTCCGTCGTCGAGTGCGATGCGCAGATCGCTCACGGTGAGCACCGGAGTGTCGGGACGCGTGGTTGCGGGTGCCGACGGGGCATCCAATGTGTCAGTGGACATCCGAGGTGACCTCCTGTTTCCTGCGGGCGCGTGGTTGGGGTCGGCCGGTCGCATCCCGCAGCGCGTCGGCGATGGCGTTGAGTGCCCAGACGGTGGCCACGATCAACAGGGCGGGCACGACCGGGCCGAACGGAACCTGGTAGAGGTACTGCAATCCGCTGGCGAGGAGTCCGCCCCAGGTCGGGTCCGGCGGAACGACCCCGATCCCGAGGAACGTCAGCGAAGACACGATGACGAGGCTGGCTCCGGTCATCGCCGCGAACGTCACCCCCACCGCCGGCAGCACCTTACGCACCGCGTGGCGACGGATGATCCAGGACGTGTCGGCCCCCATCAGTTCGGCGGCCTCGACGTACTGGGAGTTCGCCACCGTCAGCGCCGCGGCACGGGTGACCCGGTAGAACGCGGGTGCGATGAGGATGCCGACCGCGAACATCGCCTGCGCGAGCCCGTTTCCGAGCAGCGCGGTCATCGCGACGGCGAACACGAGGAACGGCAGCGTGATGAGCGCATCCATCAACCGGAGGGTGAACCATTCCACGCCGCGCCCGAGGTACACCGACAGGAAGCCCGGGATCACGCCGAGGAGGAATCCGACCACCACGCACTGCAGTGCGGACAGCACCGACACGGTCGAACCCGCCAGCAGCCGGCTGAACACGTCCCGTCCGACGTTGTCCGTCCCGAGCCAGTGAGTTCCGCTCGGGCCCTGCAGGATTGCCGACGTGTCCTGCTCGAGCGGGTCGAACGGCGCGAGGGCGGGCCCGAAGACCGCGAGCACCACGATCAGCCCGAGAACGACCACCGCTGCGCGAGCGGAGTGATAGCGCAGGATTGCTGTGAGCATGGGATTTCAGTCTCTCCGCTTGGTTGCCGGCTGCAGCGCGCTCTGCGCGATGTTGACGACGATGTTGCAGAACAGCACGAACACGATCGCCACGACAAGCGTTCCCTGGACGATGGGAACGTCTCCGCGCAGCGCGGAGTCGGCGGCGAGGCGACCGAAGCCGGGCATGGAGAACATGGTCTCCATCACGACGGCGCCGCCGATGAGCGTGGGGATCTTCATGCCCAGGATGGACAGCGCGGGCCCGCTGCCGTTACGCAGTGTGTGCACGAACAGGATCCGGGCCGGACTGATGCCCCGGACCACCGCGCCGGTGACGTAGTTCTGGTCCAGCTCCGCGACCAATCCGGTGCGGAGTTGTCGCGCGATGTCGGCGACGACGTCCATGCTCAACGCGATCGCGGGCATGATGATCAGCGACAGCCAGCGGCCGAAGTCCTCGTCCGGCGGGACGTACCCGGCCGACGGCAGCCAGTGCAACCCGACGCTGAGGACGAGGATCAGTCCGATCGAGATGACGAACGGCGGCAGCGTCGAGGCCACCGACGTGTAGGCGGTGATCAGCCGGTCGAGCAGGCTGCCCTTGTAGACGGCGGCGAGCACCCCGAGTCCGACGCCGAGGACGAGTCCGATGACCAGAGCCACACCCGCGATCGAGGCACTGACGGCCAGCCGCTCACCGATCAACTCGCTGACCGGGATCTTGCTGAACCACGAGACCCCGAGGTCGCCGCTCAGCATGCTCGACATCCAGTCGACGTACTGCTGCCAGACCGGCTTGTCCAGCCCGAACTCGGCGTCGATGCGGGCGATCGTCTCCGGGGTCGCGGCGTCGCCGGCGATCCCGGCGGCCGGATTCAGCCCGCTGGCCGCCCCGAGCAGGAAGGTGATCAGGGTGGAGAACAGGAAGACCGGGACCACGATCAGCACGGTGCTCAGCACGACCCGCACCGCCGCGCCGAGCGCACCCGCCGGCATCGGGAGAGCGAATGTTCTCCCGGTGCCGGCGGTCTGGACGTCTGCGGTGGTCACGAGACCGTGACGCCTTCCCACCGCACCTGGGACGGCAGGATGTTCAGGTTCTTCAGGTCCGGGTTGGACACGATGATCCACGGATTGCTGAAGATGTAGTTCGTCGGCGACTGCTCGACCCCGACCTTGACGGCCTGCCACAGCCGCGGCTTGTACTCCGGGTCCTCGAGGGGCGTACGACGCACGGCGTCGAGGGCGGCAGTGAACTCCGGCGACGCGTGCGGGCCGCTGAGGTTCATGATGCCTTCCGGACCGTAGACGGCGAGCAGGTTCTGCACCGGTGATTCACGCCCGATGGTGCCGTCCGTCGCCAGCTGCGGGTTCTTCGCGATGTAGACCTCGCTCTGCCACGTCGACGATCCCGGCGGCACCACCTTGATCGTGGATTCGACGCCGATCTTCTTCAGCTGCGACTGCACCAGCTCTGCCCGGTTGGTGGCCGCCGACTGCGCGGTGATTTCGAGAGACAGCTGTCCGGGCCCAAAGCCCGCCTCGGTGAGCAGACGAGCTGCCTTGTCGGGGTCGTAGTTCCAGAGCTTCTCGATCTCGGGGTTGAAGGCGAGGTACCCGCTGGGGAACGGCTGGCTCGTCGTGCTGCCCAACCCGTTCGTGATGACGTCGACGAACGCCTGGCGGTCGAATGCGTAACGGAACGCCTCGACGACCTTCGGATTGTCGAACGGGGCCTTGTTGAGGTTGATGGAGACGTCGTTCGCGGCCAGCGACGGCTTCACGGTCACATCGAGACCGGCGGCCTCGGCTTCCTTGGACTGCAGGGCCGGTAGCGTCGCGAAGTCGATGGAACCGGACTGGACACCGGCGACGAGTGTGGCCGGGTCCGGGGCGACGCTGAGTTCGAAGTGATCGATGTGGATGTTCTCCGCGTCCCAGTAGTTCGGGTTCTTCTCGAAGTACGCGTGGTCCTCGGCGACGAAGTCGGTGATCGTGAACGGACCGGCCCCGACCGGCCACACGCTGAGCTTCTGCGGGTCGGCGGCCGCGGTCGGGCTGGCGATGGCCCCGGTACGCCCGGCGACCAGGTAGGGGATCTGGTAGTCGGCGTCGGCGAGGTGCAGCGTGACGTCGGTGGCGCTGTCGGCCGTGACCTCGGTGACGCCGGCCAGCTGATCGCGGAGGAAGGAATCGTCCTGGGTCTTGCCGCGATCGAAGAACGCCTTGACCGCCGGGGCGTCGAGGATGGTCCCGTCGGAGAAGGTGAGACCGTCACGCAGGGTGAAGGTCACGGCGGTGCCGTCGGCGTTGTACTTCCAGCTCTCGGCGAGTGACGGTTCGACGTTGCCCTCGGCGTCGAGCCGGGTCAGCGACGCGTACGCGAGGCTGATCGTGTTGATGTCGTTTCCGGTCCGGCTCGTCACCGGATCCCAGGAGGTGGGGAGGTTGAACGCCCACTTGACCTCGGCGCCGTCCGAGCTGCTGCCGCCGCCGCACGCGGTGGCAACGAGCCCGACGATCACTCCGAGTATTACGGCGCCGACGATCCGCCGGCTCTTCTTGCTCACTGGGTGCTCCTGACCATGCAAGGGGGGGTGGTGATTCAGACGCTCGCGGACAGCGATGCGGTGGTGCCGGGCAGCGGGGCGGGGTCGACTCCCTCACGCCGCGCGCGGGTGTAGCGGTTCTCCGCGAAGGGCAGACCGAGGTTGCCGCGCAACGTGTTCTGCTCGTAGTCCTCCCGGACGACCCCGCGCTCGCGCAGGATCGGCAGCACCTCGTCGACGAAGCGCTGGAACTGTGCCGGGTGGCCGATGTGGATGTTGATGCCGTCGAGGGCGTGGCCGTCCAGCCAGCGTTGCAGTTCGTTCGCGACGGTCTCGGCGCTGCCCGTGAACGGCGACGTCTTCGGTGCGCTGAGCGCCTCGACGGTCTGCCGCAGTGTCAGCCCGCGGTCGGCGGCGAGGTCGGCGATCTTCTTCGCCTGCGTGTAGAAGCTGCGCTCGGCGTGCTGCAGTGCCTCGGCGGGGAACGGCGCGTCGAGGTCGTACTGCCGGAAGTCGTGCCAGCCGAATGGCCGGCCCAGTTCCCGGAGGGACTTTCCGAAGTCGTTGTCCGCCAGCTGGGTTGCACGTTCGATCTCGCGGGCGTCGGCGTCGGTGTCGCCCACGGTGACGGTGACTCCCGGCAGGATCACAATGTCCTCGGGAGCGCGCCCGTAGGCCGCGGCGCGGGTCTTGATGTCGGTGTAGAACGCCGCGCCCGCCTCGAAACTCGGCGCGTGCGTGAAGATCCCGTCGGCGATCCGCGCTCCGAGGTCGCGGCCCTGGTCGGAGTCGCCGGCCTGGAAGATCACCGGCTGCCCCTGCCGCGAGCGTTCGATGTTGAGCGGGCCCACCACCGAGAAGTGCTCGCCCCGGTGGTCGAGGGTGTGCAGCTTGTCTGCGTCGAGGAAGCGGCGGGCCTCCCGGTCGCGCGGAAACGCGTCGTCCTCGTAGGAGTCCCACAGAGCCTTGACGACCTCGACGTGTTCGAGGGCCCGGCCGTAGCGGGTGGCGTAGTCGTAATGCTCCTCGAGTCCGTAGTTTCCGGCGGTACCCGAGTCGCCACTGGTGACCACGTTCCAGCCGGCACGGCCGCGGCTGATCAGATCGAGGGACGCGAACCGTCGCGCGAGGTTGAACGGCTGGTTGAACGATGTGGTCAGTGTGCCCACGAGCCCGATGTGTTCGGTGGCCACCGCGAGCGCCGACAGCAGCGTCAGCGGCTCGAGCCGGTTCAGGTAGTGCGGGGGCGAGTCGGGGGTGATGAATTGGCTGTCGACGATGAACACGAGATCGAACCGCGCCTGCTCGGCCAGCCGCGCGTACCGGATGTACCAGTCGATGTCGACGCTCGCGTCGGCGGGAATCTCCGGGTCCAGCCAGGTGTACGGGTGCCCGGGACCACCCGTGGGGGTGAGGACAGCTCCCAATTTCAGTTGCCGTCTCGTCATGTTCTCGCTCCTTCGTCGTTCGCCGTCAGGCACCTGCCTCGGCACGCCGCGTTGAAGTGTATGGAGCAAACAGACGCGTGCAGAGTATTAAATTCTCGATGTTTCAAAACATATTTCGTATGTCCCGCAGGGCTGTCGAACAAAGTCCGATCAGTCGAAGAACTCGCGCGACGACTCCGCGACGGCCACCGCGACGACGTCGGCGAGTTGCCCGATCAGGTCCGGGTCGTCGGGCAATTGGGTGGCCGACAGGCGTAGGAGTTGGCGTGCGGGCGCCTGCACGAACGAGCGGGATCCGGCCCCCACCGAGATGCCCTGCCGCGCCAACGCGACGAGGGCCGCGGTCTCGTCCGACACCGTTACCCACACGACCAGACTGTGCGGGCCCGCGAAAGCCTCGATGCCACGGTCGATCAGCGCCCCCAGCAGCGACGTGCGTCTGGCGGCGTAGCGCTCGTGCGCCGCCGTGACCGCGTGCTCGGCGTCGGCGCTGCCGATCAGATGGGCGAGGGTGTTCTGCAGGATCCGGCTGTTCGAGCCGACTCCGTGGCTGCGCACCTTCATGGCCTTCTCGATCAGTTCGCGGGACCCGCCGAGAACGGAGGTCCGCACGTCGATCCCGTATGCCTTGCAGTAGCTGCGGATCCGGACGACACGCTGCGGCAGTACCGATCCCAGAGAGGGAGGCTGCTGCGGTTCGAGCGGTCCGATCGAGTCGTCCTCGACGACCCACACGGCCGGATGCCGCCGCAACACCTCGGTGAGTTCACTCGTGCGCCGCGCGCTGACCGCATGGTCGACGGCGAACGGCGCACCGGGCTGGAACACGAAAGCCACCGCGCCGGCGGTCAGGGCCGCGTCGAGAGCGTCCGGCCGGGGGCCGTCGCGGTCGGCGCCGACCCCGACCGCATCCAACCCCAGGTCGCGGAGGGTGTCGAGAACACCCGGGCCCAGGGGCTCGTCGACGGCCACCATCGAACCGGGTGGTGCCGCCGCCTCCACGGCCAGCAACAGCGCCTCGGTGCCACCGCCCGCCGTGGCCCAGGCCTCCGGTTCGAACGGCCAACCCGGCGCGACGGCATTCCGCAACCGCTCGGTCATCAGTTCCCGGCCGAACACATTCAATGTCTCGGCGTCCAGACTGGACAACAAAGCGTCGGACAGGGAGGGCTGCAGCGCCAGGTCCGGTGCATTCTGCGCCAGGTCGACGCCACGCCAGTCCGGTATGCCACGCTCGGGCACGCTGTCGAGCGGCGGAAGAACAACGGTGCCGCCGCGGCGACGGGTCTGCACGAACCCCTGTTCCTGCAACCGGCCCCACGCGTTGACGATCGCACCGACACTGAGATCGGTCGATTTCGCGAGTGCGCGGACGGTCGGCAGGCGATCGCCGGGGCCGAGCTCACCCGACCTGATGAGGTCGGCGACGGCATCGGCCAGTTCCGCGGTGCGGCCGTCGATCTTGTCGAGCAACCACTCCGGAGCTATCGTCTCCGACTCCAGCACCGCTGACATCCACACCCCTTCGATCGACAACCACTACCGCCCCCGCGCCCCGCGAGTCCGGGTCACTGCGCGAGTGCCCCGGCCGGTTCGCGGAGGATGATGTCGGGCGTCCCGGGCAGGCGGAGACGCTCGAGGAACTGCACGATCTCAGCGGCGACCGACCGGTGGGACACGTCGTTGAGGATGTCGTGCAGCCCCTCGTGAACGACGACGACCCGGGCGTCGGGCAACGCGGACGTGACGGCCAGGACGTCCGCTGCCGGGCTCAGTACGTCGGCGCCGCCGTGCACGACGAGGACGGGAACCTGCACGTGGGTCAGCGAATCGGCCGTGGCGACCGGCGTTTCCGCACCGAGCGTTCCCCGCTCGAGAGCGTCGGCCGACGACAGGACCCCCCGATGCACGGGACACGCGGAACGGATCTCGAGTTCGCCGTCCCACTCTCCGGTGAAGGCGTCGGCGCCCGCGACGAGAAGACCCGCGGCCACCACACCGGACACGGCCGGATGCGTCGCGGCCAGGTCGAGGGCGGTCAGGGTGCCGCTGTCCGACCCGACGAGGGTGACCGGAAGATCGGTCTCCGCATCGGCGATCACCCGAGCAGTCGCCGCGGGATCGTTCTCCACCACCGCGACACGGTAACCGTCGAAGGCGATCCGGCGGGCGAACCGGCGGTACACGTGAGCATGCTCACCGCGGCCGGCGACCACGATCACCGAGCCACGCACAGTCGCTTCGGGTTCCAGCCAGTCGATGTCCACTGATTACCTCATTCGGGGGATTGTTCGCAGGATTGACTGCGTCACCCTGACCCACACGCGCGAGGTCGAACAAGACTAATGCTCGAGCAGAACAAAACGCGTGCCTTCTCGCCGCGCTTCGTGTTTTGTTCCGAACATATTCGTTTTGCTCTGCCATTCACCCGCTCTGCCATTCACCCAGAAGTATCGACGAAGGGACAGACACACCGATGCCCGAGACCACAGGGTTCGCGACCCGG
The DNA here is from genome assembly GCF_030056915.1 of Rhodococcus sp. IEGM 1307. NCBI lineage: Bacteria > Bacillati > Actinomycetota > Actinomycetes > Mycobacteriales > Nocardiaceae > Rhodococcus > Rhodococcus sp. IEGM 1307. Next base: position 383,275 of record NZ_JASHKW010000002.1, on the reverse strand, counting down.
CAGGTCCGCACCGGCTATCAACCCGGAACGCCGCAGAACACCGCGATCCCCCCGATCTACCAATCGGTTGCCTACGATTTCGGCAGCTTCGAACAGGCACGGGACATCTTCTCCCTCCGCCGGAAGGGAAACCTGTACAGCCGCACCGGGAATCCCACGCAGGCCGTGTTCGAGCAGCGCCTCGCCGATCTCGACGACGGAGTCGCCGCCCTGGCCACGGGTTCCGGGCAGTCCGCTGTCGCGGTCGCCCTCCTCACGCTCGCCAAGTCCGGACAGCACATCGTCGCGGCGCGGCAGCTGTACGGGGGAACCGTCGATCTCCTCACCGACACCTTCGCGGACTTCGGGATCGAGGTCACGCTCGTCGATCAGGACGACCTCGACGCCTGGCGTGCGTCCGCGCGTCCGGAGACCCGGGCCTTCTTCGCCGAGACGATCGGCAACCCCGTCGCCTCCGTGCTCGACGTCCGGGCCGTGGCCGACATCGCGCACCAGGCGGGGGTCCCGCTGATCGTCGACAACACGATCGCCACCCCGTATCTGCTCCGCCCGAAGGACTTCGGAGCCGACATCACCGTGTACTCGGCCACCAAGTTCATCGGTGGGCACGGCAGTTCGCTGGGTGGTGTGATCGTGGACCTCGGCACGTTCGACTTCGGCGCGGAACCGCAGCGGTGGACCCAGTTCACCGAGCCATACCCGCGCATCGGTGACCTCGTGCTATGGGAAGAGTTCGGCCGCGAACGCAGCGCCTACCTGGTCTACGCGAAGACGAAGATCGTCCACGATCTCGGTCCCGCACTGTCCCCGTTCAATTCGTTCCAGCTGCTTCAGGGGTTGGAGACGCTGGACCTGCGGCTGGAACGGCAGGTCGGTTCGGCGCTGGCGATCGCACACTTCCTCGACGGCCATCCCGCGGTCGCCAAGGTCAACTACCCCGGATTGCCGGACAACCGGTGGCACGCTGCCGCCCAACGGTATCTGCCACGCGGCGCCGGCTCGGTCTTCTCGTTCGATCTCGCCGTCGACGACTCGAAGGTGGCGAAGTTCATCGACTCGCTGCAATTGTTCGCCATCGTCGCCAACATCGGCGACGCCCGTTCGCTGGTAGTACACCCCGCCACCACCACGCACAGCCATCTCGGCGACACGCAACTCCGCGACGCCGGATTCGGCTACCGCACCGTCCGATTGTCGATCGGACTGGAAAACCTGGAGGACCTCGTCGACGATCTGCGTGCTTCGCTCGACGCCATCACGGAGGAATGACATGCACTTCGGCTACTGGACGCCCATCTACGGCGGCTTCCTGCGCAACCTCGGCGACGAAGGGATGCCCGCCACCTGGGCCTACGTCAAGAAGCTCGCACAGCTCGCCGATCGTCTCGGATACCACACCACCCTCGTGCCCGAGCTCTATCTCAACGACCGCAAGGGCGTCGACGCGCCCAGCCTCGAGGCGTGGTCGCTGTCGTCGGCGATCCTCGCGGTCACCGAACAACTCCGGGTGATGACGGCGGTGCGACCGGGATTCCACCTGCCGGCGGTCACCGCGAAGGAATCGGCGACGATCACCGACATCGCCGGAACAACCGAGGCGGGTGCGGCACGGTTCGCGCTCAACGTCGTCGCCGCGTGGTGGGAGGAGGAAGCCCGACAGTACGGCGGCGCCTTCACCCGGCACGACGATCGATACCGGCAGGCCACCGAATTCGTCGACGTTCTCCGTGGGCTCTGGGAGCACACCCCGTTCACCTACCAGGGCGAGCACTTCAGCGTGCGCGACTCGATCCTGTCGCCGAAGCCCGGCATCCATCCCCCGGTCTTCGCGGGCGGGGAGAGCGAGAGCGGCCGCGAATCGATCGCGACCTTCGCCGACTCGTATGTGCTGCACGGCGGCACCGTCGAGGAGGTGCGCACGAAGATCGCGGACATGAACGCACGGTCGCAGCGAATCCACCAGCGGGACATGGCCGAATTCGGCATGTCCACGTACATCATCGTGCGCGACACCGAAGCCGAGGCCCGCGCCGAACTCGAACGCATCACCACCGTCGATCCGCACTCGCCCGGGTATGCGTCGTTCGAGGAGTTCGTGAAGAACTCCGAACTCGACGTCGAGCTGTCCAGGCGCGAGTACTCCGTCGGCACACGTGGACTGCGTCCCGACCTCGTCGGCACACCGGAACAGGTCGCCGAGAAGATCCGCGCCTACCAGGATGCCGGTCTCACCCTGCTGCTCATCCAGTGCTCCCCCGCGCACGAGGAACTCGAGCGCATCGCCGAGCAGGTCTTCCCGCTCGTCCCCACCCGTGAGTACTTGTTAACCACGGGCGGTTAACAAGTACTCACGGGTCGGGCCTTGACCGGACCACTCGCCGCGAGTAAGGATGAATATGTTCTGTGCGCGGCGATTTCATTCCCGGAGAGAGGAATTCACACCCCCAGGACCAATGGCGGCGCACCCGTTACATACGGCCGCACGAGGGCCGCGCGCGCAGCGCGAGGGGATGTGTCATGACAGACATCGAGGTCGACTATTGCGTCGTAGGCGCCGGATTCGCCGGACTGACGGCGGCACTGCGCCTGAAGCAGGCCGGACAATCGGTCGCGCTCGTGGAGGCGCGTGACCGGATCGGCGGCCGAACGTTCACCGAGGTCCGCGAAGACGGTTCGTGGATCGATCGGGGCGGTGCGTGGATCGGGCCGGGACAGGACCGGATCTACGCCCTGATGGACGAATTCGGCGTCAAGAGTTACAAGCAGTACACCGACGGCGAGGCGATGATGGTCGTCGACGGCAAGCAGTACCGGTACAGGGGCACGATTCCCCTGACGATGAGTCCGTGGGCGGCCGCGAATCTCGGCGCCGTGTTCGTCGAACTCGGCGAGATGTGCAAGACGATCCCGCTGGACGCGCCGTGGGAGGCGAAGAAGGCAGCGAAGTGGGACTCGATCAGCCTCGCCAAATGGCTCGGCGACAACACGCTGTCCACACCCGCCCACGACCTTCTCGAGACCGCCATCGCCGGCTGCTACACGTCCGCGGCGTCCGAGGTGTCGATGCTGTTCGTCCTGTACCAGATGGCATCCGGCGGCGGTCCGAGTTTCGTCCTCGGTGTGAAGGACGCCGCCGAGGACGCGCGGCCGGTCGGCGGAATGGGTGCCGTCTATCGTCCGATGGCAGCCGAGATCGGCGACGCGCTCCACCTGTCACAACCCGTCCGGGACATCGCGCAGGACGGCGACGGCGTGACCGTCCGCTCCGCGGATCTGGCCGTGCGGGCCCGGAGAGCGATCGTCGCGGTACCCCTCGCGATCGCGAGCCAGATCGTCTACGAACCGCTGCTGCCGATGGATCGGTCCTTCCTGCACCAGCGAATGCCGAGCGGTGCGGTCATGAAGATCGCCGTCCTCTACGACGAACCCTTCTGGCGCGCCGCCGGACTGTCGGGGCAGTCGGCGGCACCCGACTCCCCCGCGACCGTCACCATCGACGCGAGCACGGATACGGGACGTCCCGGTGTTCTATGCGTGATCGTCGAGGGACCGATCGCCCGCAAGCTCGGGACACTGCCGGAAGCGGAACGGAAGAAGGCCGTGCTCGGCGAGTTGACCGCGAGGTTCGGAAGTAAGGCAGCCTCCCCCGTCGACTACATCGAGCAGAACTGGAGCGTCGAGCGGTACTCCGGCGGCGGCATGCTCAGTCATGCGCCGACGGGAGTGCTCACCCAATTCGGGCGCGCCCTCCGCAAGCCCTGCGGTCGCATTCACTGGGCAGGAACGGAGAGTTCGTCCGTGATGTGCGGATGGGTCGACGGGGCCATCCGGTCCGGGGAGCGCGCCGCCCGCGAAGTCACCGAACACGACGGCGTGCTGTCACCCGCCCGCGCTCAGTAATAGACGGCGCCCGGAGCACCACCGCCGACGGCCACCGCGTCGCCGGTGATCCCGACACTGCGCGGTGACGCCAGGAACGTGACGACGTCCGCGACCTCGCTCGCGTCGATCAGCCGGTGGATCGAGTTGGTGGCCAGCCGCGACTCCAACTCGGCGACCGGAACACCTTCGTCCTCGGACTGCTTGGCCAACCGGTCGACGAGTCGCTCCGTCCGCGTCAGTCCCGGATGCACCACCGTCACGTTGATTCCGTGCGGCCCGAGTTCGTCGGCGAGGTTCTTCGTCAGCGCCGACACACCGACGTTCCGCACGGTCTGCGCGATGGAATTGGCCTGGCGTGCACCGAGCCCGCTGATATTGATAATCCGTCCCCACCCCTGCTCCACGAGGTGCGGTGCCACCGCGCGGGCGGTCCGCAGATAGCCGAGCACCTTGATCTCGAGTTCAGCGCGCACCACGTCGTCGGTGGTGGACGCGAAGTCGCTCGGCTTGCCCGCACTCCACGGTGTGGCCGCGGCGTTCACGAGAATGTCGACGCCACCGAGTTCGTCCACCGTCCGCTGCACGAGGGCGCGCACCGAACCGTCGTCGCCGGTGTCGGTGGGGACGCCGATCACCCGGCGCCCGGTCTCCTGCGACAGCGTCTTCGCCGCCAATTCCAGCGCCTCGACGCCCCTGGCCGCGAGCACCACGTCGACCCCCTCCGACGCGAGGCTGCGCGCGATCGCGAAACCGATTCCGCGGCTGCCGCCGGTGACGACGGCCCGCTTGCCGCCCAGACCGAGATCCATGTCGTTCTCCTCATCTCCACTGTCCACCCCTCGGTTCGAGGGTAGGACCGCGGCGGTCGGGAGTCACGGATTCGGTTCAGCGTGAGGCCAATTGCGCTCCGCACCCGTGCGCCTTTTTGGTAGTCACTGCTACCAAAAAGGCGCACGGCGGCGAAGCCGCCTACCGCTGGATCGACTTGATCTCGAGGAACTCCTCGAAGCCGAGGACGCCGGCCTCGCGGCCGATGCCCGACTGCTTGTACCCGCCGAACGGGGCGTTGGTGTTGAACGCCCCGCCGTTCACCTCGACCTGGCCTGCGCGCAGCTGCCGCGCGACGCGGTCGGCGCGGTCCTGGTCACCGGACCACACGCCGGCGGCGAGGCCGTACTCCGTCGCGTTGGCGATCCGCACGGCGTCGTCCTCGTCCTGGTATCCGATGATCGACAGGACGGGGCCGAAGATCTCCTCCTTGGCGATGGTCATGTCCTCGGTGACACCGGAGAACACGGTGGGGCCGACGAAGTAGCCGGATTCCTGGCCGGTCTCCCGGCCGTCGAGTACGGCGTGCGCGCCTTCCGCGATGCCCTGTTCGATGTAGCCGCGCACCCGCTTCAGCTGGTTCGAGTTCACCAGCGGCCCCAGCACGGAGGTGGCGGCCGTCGGATCGCCGACCGAGTAGTTCTGCGCGACCTGCGCCGCGATGGCGGCGGCCTCGTCCACCTTGCCCGCGGGGACCAGCATCCGGGTCAGCGCCGAGCACGTCTGACCGGAGTTGAGGAAACACTTGGCCACTCCGTCGGTGACAGCCTTCGTCAGGTCGGCGTCGTCGAGAATGACGTTGGCGGACTTGCCGCCGAGCTCGAGTGCCACCTTCTTCACCGTCTCGGCCGCGACCACCGCGACCCTCTTGCCCGCGCGGGTGGAGCCGGTGAACGAGACCATGTCCACCTCGGGATGGCCGGCGATCGCCTCGCCCACGACGGGCCCGAATCCGCTGACGAGATTGAACACGCCTGCCGGCAGACCGATTTCGTCGAAGACGTCGGCGAGTGCGTACGTGGCGAGCGGTGCAACCTCGGTCGGCTTGAGCACCACGGTGCACCCCGCGGCCAGAGCACCGCCGACCTTGAGCACCACCTGGTGGAGCGGGAAATTCCACGGGGTGATCGCCCCGACGACACCGATCGGCTCGCGCACGATCAGCGAGTTGCCCACCTCGTGGGCGTCGAAGTCGTAGGTGGCGGCCAGTTCGGCGAAGGCGGCGAGGTTCGCGAGCGGCATGCCGATCTGGATGGGCTTCGCGAATCCCAGCGGCATGCCCATGTCGCGGGACACCAGGGCAGTGAAGTCGTCGAGGCGCTCCTGGATCAGGGCGGCCGCCTTCCGGAGGTACTCGCCACGTTCCTTGCCGCTGAGCGCAGACCATGCGGGGAAGGCTGCTCGCGCGGCCTTCGCGGCGCGATCGACGTCGTCGGCGGTGCCCTCGGCGACCACCGCGATGACGTCTTCGGTGGCCGGATTCACCACGTCGATCCGGCCCGTCCCCTGCGAATCGACCCAGGATCCGTCGATGTAGATCTTGGTCCGGTCCAGAACTTCGCTCATCGGTCTGCCTCCAGTGAATGTGTCGCGGATCCCCTGCGCCCCGCAGCCTACGACCGGAATCGTCCGGCGAGGGGCGAATGCGATCTCCCCGAATCACATACCGGGATGCCACCGATCGCGGACCATCGACTACGGCAGCACATCAATAGGAGGAGCGATCAGATGCGCACGCAGTCACCGGCACGCGCCCTTCTCGGCGTACTCGGAATCACCGCCGCGCTCACCGCCTCGGCCTGTGGCTCGACGGACGAGACGGGGACCGCCGAACCCTCGCGTGACATCACCGTCACGAGATCCGCACCGTTCGAGGCGACCGCACCGCACCCCGACCGCTGCCTGATCGGCGAACTACAGGTGACGCTCGGACAGGCGAGCGGGGCCGCCGGATCTCAGGAGATCCCGCTCGTCTTCACCAACACCGGCACCCGAAATTGCGTCCTCCACGGATACCCGGGGGTCTCGTACGTTGCGTCCCCGGACGGTCCGCAGGTGGGTGCCGCGGCCGATCGGGACGGCGGCACCGAGACTCCGGTGACGGTCGCTCCGGGCTCGCGGGCCACCGCAGCCGTGCGCGCCACGGTGGTGCAGAACTATCCGGCCGAGACGTGTGGCCCCACTCCGGTCGCGGGATTCCGGGTGTACCCACCCGACGACACCGGGTCGGTATTCCTCCCCTACCCCACCACCGGCTGTTCGCAGACCGGCGTGAAACAGCTGTCGGTGCAGCCCGTGATCGGGTGACCTGGTTCACCCGCCCCGGGTGAATCGGCTCACCCTGTTCCCGACCTACCGTCGGGCTACCGACTCGCGTAGAAGGAAGGCGGAGGCATGTTCGAGATCATCCGCGAAGTGCATTCCGAGGTTCAGCACCGCCGCGGTCCGCGGCACCACCACCATCTCCTCACACGACCGCAACGCCGGTCGCGGATCCTGAAGCACTTCCACATGTGATCCGCCGGGGTGGCCGGTCCTCCGACCGGACCTGTTCTTGCCTTCGCTAACGATTGGCGCGGATGGGTACTATCCGACGTCGTGACTGACAGCAGGCTGGAATCGGCGAAAGTGTCCAGAGACGACTCGGACGAGTCGCCGATCGGGACCCCGCCCCAGTCATCTCCCCTCGGTCAGTCGGTCCGCTCCGCCCGCCTTCTCGCGATCATCGCCTCCGTCTTCGGAGTGTTGCTCACGTTGTCGCTCCCGTTCCTTCCGGTCGAGCAGGACAGCGCGACCCTCAGCTGGCCGCAGAACGGCAGCACCGGAAGCGTCGAGGCACCGCTCGTCACCTACGCGCCGCTGAGCCTCGACGTGCAGATCCCCTGTTCGGCGGTCGGCGAACTCGCCGACCGCGGCGGGATCCTGACCTCCACCGCCCCCGCGGGCGCCGCCGACGCCGGGAGGTACGGACTGGTCGCCAGGGTGAATCCTGCGACCCCGGACGGTCCCGCCGGCGTCGAGGTGCTGTTGCGGAACAAGGTGCTGCTGTCATCGCCGCTGGACCAGCTACCCGCAGACTGCGCACTCGTGGTGTCGTCGGATTCCACGCGGACCACCGCGGGATTCGTCGCGGCGGGCCAGGACGCACCGACCGTCGTCGACGGCGACCTCCGCCCTCAGATGGTGGGCATCTTCAGCGACCTCGACGGTGCGGCGCCCGACGGACTGCAGGTGACCGCTGAGATCGACAGCCGCTTCTCGTCGACGCCGTCGACCCTCAAGTTCGTCGCCATGGTGGTGGGCGCGCTCGCGACGATTCTGGCACTGGTGGCTCTGCACCGTCTCGACGACGTGGACGGACGCCGGGCACGACGATTCCTGCCCACCCGCTGGTGGTCGTTCGGGGCCGTCGACGCCGTCGTCATCGGCACGCTGGTGCTGTGGCATTTCATCGGCGCCTCCACCTCCGACGACGGCTATCAGTTCAACATGGCCCGCACCTCCGAGGCCGCGGGGTACATGGCCAACTACTTCCGCTGGTACGGCGTCCCGGAGGCGCCGTTCGGGTCTCCGTACTACGACGTCCTCGCGGTGCTGGCGAACATCACCCCGGCGAGCCCGTTCGTGCGTCTGCCCGCGCTGCTCGCCGGCATCGTCGCGTGGCTGGTGATCAGCCGTGAAGTCGCACCGCGACTCGGCGCCGCCGTCCGCGGCAACCGGCTCGCGCTGTGGACCGGCGGATTGGTGTTCCTCGCGTTCTGGCTCCCGTACAACAACGGTCTGCGGCCCGAGCCGATCGTCGCGGTGGGCGTGCTGCTCACCTGGTGCTCCGTGGAACGCGCCGTCGCGACCCGGCGACTTCTGCCCGCCGCGGTGGCGATCCTGGTCGGTGCGGCCACGCTGACCGCGGGTCCGTCCGGGTTGATCTGTTTCGGCGCCCTGGTCGCGGGCGCCCGGCCGATCCTGCAGATCGTGATCGCGCGGGCCAAGACGGTGGGATACGTCGCCTTGCTGGCGCCGCTCGTCGCGTCGGGGACCGTGATCCTGGTGGCGGTGTTCGCCGACCAGACCCTCGCCGCCGTCATGGAGATGCAGCACGTACATGCGATCGGCCCCAACGTTCCCTGGTTCGACGAATACCTCCGCTACCAGTACCTGCTGAACATCTCCGTCGACGGTTCCCTGGCGCGCCGGTTCGGCGTGTTCGTGATGGTGCTGAGCCTGGCCGTGACGGTCTTCGTGATGCTCCGCAAGGGCGGCCGGATCCCCGGGACCGCGGCCGGACCGTCGCGGCGGCTCATCGGCATCACGCTCGCCGCGATGGGGCTGATGATGTTCACGCCCACCAAGTGGACGCACCACTTCGGCATCTACGCCGGCCTCGCGGGGTCGCTCGCCGTCCTCGCGTCCGTGGCGGTGAGCACCGCCGTGGTGCGCTCGCCGCGCAACCGCGCCCTGTTCGTGGCCGCCGTGCTGTTCCTGCTGGCGATGTGTTTCACCAGCACCAACGGGTGGTGGTACGTGTCCAGTTACAGCGTCCCGTGGTGGGACAAGCCGGTGTCGATCGCCGGCCTGGGCGCCGGCACGATCCTCCTCGGCGCCACGCTGGTGATGCTGCTGATCGCGGCGTGGTGCTACTTCCGCGAGCCCTACACCCGGACCGACGCCGTGCGGCGACGCCGGTTGTGGGCGATCCCGCCGTTGACGGTGGCGGCCGCCGCGATGGTGCTGTTCGAGGTGCTGTCGATGGCGAAGGGCGCGGTCGCGCAGTATCCCGCGTTCTCCCTCGCCCGTTCCAACGTCGACGCCGTCACCGGCGCACCGTGCGGTCTCGCCAACGACGTCCTGCTCGAAACCGATCCGAACGCGTCGCTGCTGCAACCGCTGTCCGGCGACGCCGCCACCGCCCTAGCGGGTACCGGCACCGTCGGCTTCACACCGAACGGCGTCGCCGGCGACCTCAGTGCCGACGAGGAATCGTCGGATGCGGGTGTCGCCAACTCCGTCACAACCGACAACACCGAGCAGACGGCGTCGAGCAATGCTGCGGGCACCGGCGGCGGCGCCGGCGCAGTGGGTGTCAACGGCAGCGCGGTGGCCCTGCCGTTCGGCCTCGACCCCGACCGCACGCCGGTCCTCGGCAGCGACGGCAGCGACGGCGACGCGTCACTGAGCACCGGCTGGTACCGGTTGCCGAATCCCGACTCGGACGCCGGGGCGGGCGACATCATCTCCATCGCCGCGGCGGGCCGCATCCACTCCGTCGACGCGGACGGCGTCGTCACGTACGGCCAGAATCTCGAGGTGGAATACGGCACCACGGGGCCGGACGGCGCGGTCGCGGTGGCGGGGCGCGTGACGCCGATCGACATCGGCCCGGCACCCTCCTGGCGGAATCTGCGCGTCCCGCTCGATTCCCTGCCGGACGATACGGATGTGATCCGCCTCGTGGCGTCGGATTCGGACAGTGATCCGCAGCAGTGGCTGGCGGTGACACCGCCGCGTGTTCCGCGGACGCAGACACTCAACGACGTGATCGGATCCGACGCACCCGTGATGATCGACTGGGCTGTGGGACTTGCCTTTCCGTGCCAGCGACCGTTCGACCACCGCACCGGGGTCGCGGAGGCGCCCGAGTACCGGATCCTTCCCGACCGTCCCGGCGCGATCATGACGAGCCTGTGGCAGGACCGGTACGGCGGAGGCCCCCTGGGCTGGATCGAGATGACCCGGGCGAGCCGAACCATACCGTCGTATCTGCGGGACGACTGGGACCGTGACTGGGGCGGAGTGGAGCAGTACTCCCCGCTCGACCCCGACGCGAAGACCGCGGAGATCGACACCACCCGGACTCAGCGTTCGGGCATGTGGAACCCGGCGCCGATCATCACGGCCTACTGAGCGTCGGTGACGCGCCCGTGAGCCGGGCGCGTCACCGATCACCTCAGAGTTCGAATTCCGCCGGGGCGATGCCGACGGCGAAACAGGCGTCGCGCACCACGTTTCGCTCGTGCTGGTCGAAGTTGCCGTCGGCGCCACCGATGACGATGCCTATCTGGATGACGGCACGTGCCTGATCCTGCTTGGACTTCAGCTTCGCGATGGTCGCGGTGGCCTCGATCTTGCCGAACTCGAAGTCGGACTGCAGCTTGCTGCAGTACCAGTCGAACTTCTGACTCAGCTCGTCCGACGGGAACACACTCAGCGCCTCGTTGCTGGTGATCAGCGCCGCGGTCTTCTGACGCTCGGACGGGTCGATGGTCCCGTCCGCCGCGGCGATGAGGGCGCACATGGCCATGCTGGCGTTGGCGAACTCCTTGTTCTGGAACTGTGCCGTCTTGGTCTTGAGCTGGCCGTTCATCTCGAACGCCTTTGCCTTCAGCTGATCCCAGAAAGCCATTGGACTCCTTCTTCGTGTGCCCACGCACGGTGCGTGTGGTGTCCAATTTGCCAGGTTTCGCCCGGGGGCGTCGCCGCGGTCGGTCTACCAGCGCAGTCGCAGGAATCCGCCGCTAGGGCTGCAGCGCCTGCAGGCCTCCCGTCGGCACGTGGATCCATCCCTCCCGCTCGGCGACGGCGCGGTCGTCGCCCTCGGGTAGTGCTGTGCAGCCGACGGCCGCGGCCCGTGCGATGACGGCGGCCAGCACGGCGTCGAGGGCGTCGTCCGATTCGCGGCAGATCGTCTGGAATGCACCGAGTTCCAACCAGTCCGCGGCCGCCAGGAGCGCGTCGACCAACTCCCCCAGCGTCACCCGGTTCTGAGCGCTCTTGTATCCCCGCGACACCAGCCCCCAGGTGCGCAGCGCGGCCGCCGGATACGCCTCGACCACGCGGCCGTCGACGCGTCCGACGTCGATGCCGAGGTCGCCGAGTTCCGCAAGTATTCCGGCGCAGCGCAACGCGACGTGTGCAATGAGATCCGCCGACACACTGAGCGGGGATATCCCCGTCGCGGCCTGCACCACGAGGTCGGTGCGCCGCTTCGTCAACGGTCGACGCCCCTCGCGGTTGGCGAGACCGCTGGTCGCGGACAGTCGGCCGGCGTGATGCTCGGACACCATGCGGACGAACGCGTCGGGCCAGCCGAACGGTGCATCGATACCGGTCCTGTCGCAGGCCAGCACGGCCTCGGTGACGGCGTCGTTCCCGGCTCCCAGCCGGACGGACTCGACGCGGGCCACACCGCCGGACCAGTCGATGACCGCCAGGGCCGTCTTCTTCGGTTCGGCCGCCAGGTCGACTCCCACGGTGCGCATCGGCCCAGGCTAGTCCGACCTGCTGAATCAGAAGAAGTGATGCAACGCATCAGTTAGTTGTTCTGTACAGATTCACTGCCTCCGACCATTGTGGTCTCCACTACTCGACCTAGAAGTGGCGCACTTGCGCCGTTCGGAGGATTGATGCCCGACACCCACGTCGCCCCGATGCTGGAGAAGCACACCATCGGGTTCGTCCCGGAATCCGATCGCCACGGCAAGGTTCGCGATCTGTTCACGCTGTGGTTCGGCGGCAACCTCGCCCCGCTCCCGATCGTGACCGGCGCCCTCGGCCCCAGTCTGTTCGGACTCTCGCTGTGGTGGAGCCTCGTCGCGTTCGTCGTCGGACATCTCGCCGGCGGCGCCCTGATGGCGTTGCATTCGGCGCAGGGACCCCAGATGGGGATCCCCCAGATGATCCAGAGCCGCGGCCAGTTCGGCACGTTCGGGGCGCTCATCATCGTGGTGATCGCCGCCGTCATGTATCTCGGCTTCTTCTCATCGAACATCGTCCTGGCCGGCCAGTCGATGCACGGGATCGTGAACGGCATCCCCGTGGACGTGGGAATCGTGGCCGGCGCTCTCGGCTCCGCCGTCATCTGCATCATCGGCTACCGGTTGATCCACATCCTCAACCGCATCGGAACCTGGGTCCTCGGAATCGGAATCCTGGTGGGCTTCTTCGCCATCCTCACCGGCGACCTGCCGTCGGACTTCCTCACGCGGGGCGACTTCAACTTCGCCGGCTGGCTGGCCACCGTGTCACTCGGCGCGCTCTGGCAGATCGCGTTCGCACCCTACGTGTCCGACTACTCGCGGTACCTCCCCAAGGACGTCGGTGTGCCGTCGACGTTCTGGGCGACCTACCTCGGTTGCACCCTCGGCTCGTTCCTCGCCTTCGCGTTCGGCGCGGTCGTCACGCTGGCCGCACCGATCGGCATGGGCACGATGGACGGCGTCAAGGCGACGACGGGAAGCCTCGGCAGCATCATGCTGGTGCTGTTCCTGCTCAGCGTCATCAGCCACAACGCGCTGAACCTGTACGGCGCCGTCCTCGCCATCATCACGTCGGTCCAGACGTTCCGCGCCCGCTGGATTCCGACCGCCCACGCCCGCATCATCCTCTCGACGATCATCCTCGTCGCGGCGTCCGTCGTCGCCATCGCGCTGTCGGCCGACTTCGTCGCGCACTTCGTCGATCTGGTGGTCGTCCTCCTGGTGGTCCTGGTGCCGTGGACGGCGATCAACCTCATCGACTTCTACATCATCCACAAGGGCGTCTACGACCTCGAGTCGATCTTCCGCTTCGACGGCGGCGTCTACGGCCGGTTCAACTGGACGGCAATCACCGCCTACCTGCTCGGCATCGTCGTCCAGATTCCGTTCATGGCCACATCCCTCTACACGGGCCCGGTGTCCGCGTTCCTCGGCGGCGCCGACCTGTCCTGGGTGGCCGGACTCGTGGTGACCGGACCCCTCTACCTGCTCCTCGCGCGGCGCGGCTCGACCGGAGCGAAGAGCACGTCCGCCGCGACGCGTGAGCCTGCGCGCCTGTAGTCCTCGAACACCGCACCGCCCGAGCCCGTTACAGGCTCGGGCGGTGTGCGTGGTGCCCGCCCCTGTCCGCTCGGGCAGGGTTTCGCGTTTGTCCACCACCCGGCAGCGCCGACTCGCTAGGGTCGAAAGAAGAGACCGATTCACCGGAGAAGGAAGTTGTCGCAGATGTCCAGTTTCCCGGGCCTCACCCACGTCGCGATCACCGTGTCCGACCTACCGGCCAGCACCGCCTGGTACACCGCACTGTTCGGATCAGCCCCCGTGCTCGACGAGGACGAGGAATCGGGAACCTTCCACCACACGGTGTTCGCGCTCGACGGCGGCATGCTCTTCGGCCTCCACACGCACCCCGACAGCGGCGCTCCCGCACGTTTCGACGAACGGCAGGTCGGACTCGACCACATCGCGTTCCAGTGTTCCCCCGACGCGCTGCCCCGGTGGGTGGAGCGGCTCGACGCCCTCGGCATCGAGCACGGGGGCATCAAGACGGCGCACTACGGTTCCGGCATCTCGTTCCGCGACCCCGACAACATCGCGCTCGAATTCTTTGCCCCACCCGTGAGTACTTCTTAACGTCGGGCGGTTAACAAGTACTCACGGGTGGCGGAGCCGCAGGCGTCGAGCAGGGTCAGGGCGAGGGCCAGCGCACCGTCGACGGCCGCCCGGTCTGCGGCGGGCGCGGCGCTGGCCGCGGCGAACTCGGCCTGATGGTTGACCGCGGGCGCGGAGTCGATTCCGATGTAGGGGTGGATCGCGGGAATCACCTGCGAGACGTTGCCCATGTCGGTGGAGGCCCGGTTCATCAGCGAGTCCGCGCCGGTGCGGAACACGCGGCCCAGCCCCTCCGCGTGCCGGACGTACGACGCGAGCAGCGCTTCGTCGGTGCGGAACTCCGAGTACGGTTCGCTTTCCGGGGCGATGGTGAGTTCACAGCCGGTTGCGACGGCGCCGGCCTCGAAGCAGCGGGCCACCCGAGGTTCGATGCGGGCCAGCTCCTCCAGCGTCTCCGCGCGCACGTACCAGCGACCTTCGGTCCGCTGGGGAATGGCGTTGGGCGCCTCTCCCCCGCGGGTCATCATCCCGTGCACTCGCGTGCTCGACGGAAGCTGTTGCCGGAGAAGCCCGATGGCGACCTGCGCCACCGTGAACGCGTCGGCCGCGTTGACGCCCCGCTCCGGGTACGCGGCGGCGTGTGCCGCCTTGCCGTCGTACCGGATGTGGCTGTGGGACACCGCGTACGGTTCGGCCCGGGCGACGTCGACCGGGCCGGGGTGGGCCATGACCGCGGCGTGGACGTCCTCGAACGCACCGCGTTTCAGCATGTCGATCTTGCCGCCCCCGCCTTCCTCGGCGGGAGTGCCGAGCACCGCCAGGGTGATGCCGAGGTCGTCGACCAGCGGGGCGAGGGCCAGCGCCGTGCCCACCGAGATGGCGGAGATGACGTTGTGCCCGCACGCGTGCCCGAGCCCGGGGAGCGCGTCGTATTCCGCGCAGACCGCGAGGTGCAGCGGTCCGGAACCGACGTGCGCGCGGAACGCGGTGGGCAGTCCGACGTACTGCTGCTCGACCGTGAAACCGGCGTCCGACAGCACCCCGGCCACCCGGACGCACGAACGTTCCTCCTCCCACGCGACCTCCGGGTGGGCGTGAAGGTCGTGCGACAGAGCCAGGATCCGGTCTTCCGCCTTCCTCGCTCCGTCACGAACCGCGGCGTCGGCGCTCACAGGTCCCCCGGCACGCCGTAGGACGGGGCGGCCGTCGGGTCGACACCGCGCACCCGGTAGTCCCGCTTCTGCGGTTCCCACACCGTCCACAGTCGGCGCAGTTCGCCGACCGGGTCGTCGTGCCAGTCGACGCGCAGATCGGTGACGGGCCAGGGCACGTCCTCGACCACCTGGATTCCCGCCGAGTGCACGGGCCCCGCCTCCCCGCCCGCGGTGACGGCCGCGGTGAGACCGTCGAGCAGTCTGCCCTCGAACGTCGGGGCCGCGCTCGACACGTAGCCGAACAGCAGCGATCGGATGACGCCTTCGTCGCGGAGCATGTTGCCGGCGACGGCGGCGCCGCTGCCCTGCGCACTGCTGTGGATGCCCAACGTCTGCGCGCCCGAGTGCACGGCCGTGCCGCCGTCCGCATCGACGACGACGACCTGGCGGCAATCCGGGAACTTCTCCTGCGCGAGTGCGCTTTTCAGTGCGGTCTCCGCATTCGCACCCGACGCGAGCGCGTCGAGGCCGAGCGGTCCCAGCTGCGGATTGGTCACGTTCTGGGAGGCGACGACACCGACCCCGGACCGCACGTGCAGGCACCGTGCGGCCACGGCGGGGCTGGAGGAGCAGACGACCATCCCGAACGCGCCCCCGGAATCACGGGCGACGAGTGAGAACGTCATGAGCTGATCACTGCCGTCGCGTCGATCTCGACGAGCCATTCGGGCCGGGCGAGGGCGTCGACGACGATGCCGGTGGACACGGGGTGCACACCCTTCAGCCAGCGTCCGACCACCCGGTAGACGGTCTCGCGGTACCGGACGTCCACCAGGTAGATGGTGACCTTGACGACGTCCTCGAGCCGGCTGCCCGATTCCTTCAGCAGCATCGCGATGTTCACCATCGCCTTCTCGGCCTGGGCCTCGACGTCGCCGATTCCCACCGACTCCCGGGTGTCGAGATCCTGACCGATCTGCCCGCGGAGATACACGACTCCGCCGGCGACGACCGCTTGCGCGAGGTCGTTGTCGAGGTTCTGTTCCGGGTACGTGTCGCGGGTGTTGAACGGGCGGATGCGGGTGTGGGTGGTCATGCCGCACCCCCGTCGACGTTGTCCGACAGCCCCGCTGCGGCCTTGACCAGCCCGAGCGGCCCGTCGAAGTCGAAGTTGCGGTAGACGGCGGCGAGCTGCGCGAACGGTGGTGACTGGGCGAAGAGCTGGAACGTCAGGCGATGTCCCGCGTAGTCGCTGTTGAGCAGGTCGCGGGCGAACGCGAGAAGCTTGCGACGGTCGTCGGCCACCCAGTTGTCGTTGATGGAGTAGAACTTCTCCAGCCACGGCGCGACGTCGGGGTCGGCGAACGTGGCGGCGTCCGGGGTGATGCAGATCTGGCCGCCGCACAGCTCGCGGGCGATGTGCATCATCGCGGGCAGCTGGCTGAGCGCCATCACCCGGCCGGTGTAGAGCAGGGACTGGTTGGGCATGAGCAGGCCACCCGGGCTGGGCTCGGCGAGTGAGATGGCCGCGGTGAGGTGGGCGTTGATGGTCTCCCGGTAGCAGGCGAGCTGGGCGAGCTTCTCCTGCACCGCCTGCTGCTTCTCGAGCCCGCTCTGCTTGACGTTCCACAGTGCGGATCCGATCATCAGATCGGCGAGGTGCAGCGTGCGTTGCACGAACGGGAACGCGCTGTAGCGATGCAGGGTGGAGCGGATGAACGTGGCCGCCCGGGTGTGCCGGTAGAACAGGACGTCTTCCCAGGGGATCTCGACGTTGTCGAACACGACGAGGGACTCCACCTCGTCGACCCGGTTGGCGAGCGGGTAGTCGGCGGACGGCCCGCGGCCGGCGAACCCGTTGCGGGAGATGTACTTCAGCCCCGGCGCGCCCATGTCGAGCACGAATCCGACGGCGTAGTCGGACAGTTCACTGTTTCCCCAGTTGGCAATGGTGGGTTTGGTGAACGCCTGGTTGGAGTAGGCGGCGGCGGTCTCGTACTTCGCGCCGCGCACGACGATGCCGTTGTCGGTCTCCTTCACGACGTGCAGGAGCATGTCGGGGTCCTGATCCTGCGGCGCCTTGGACCGGTCGCCCTTGGGGTCGGTGTTCGCCGACACGTGGAACGGGTCCTCCCGGACTGAACGCTCCAGGTGGCGGCGGATGTTCTCCGAGAAGCGCGGGTCGACCTCGTTGAGGACGTCCTGACCGTCGAACAGCGACCACATCTCGCCGATGGTCTCGTCACCGACGCGGGTGACCACGCCCCGGGTGTCCTCGAGGACCAGGTCGACGGCGGCGCGCTTGTCGAGCCAGTCCTGCTGCGTGCGGGGGAGCTTGTTGGCGATGGCGTTGCGTTCGCCGGATTCGGGGTCGACGTAGGTCATCGCGTCCTGCGTGGCCTCGTCGTGCGCGAGGTCGTAGATGCGTGCCCGCACGTCGACGATCGGCTTGAACATGGGGTGGTCGGCCACGTCCTTGACGCGTTCCCCGTCGACCCAGACCTCGCGGCCGTCCCTGATGGACTCCCTGTATTCGTCTCCGGTGCGGATCATTTCGTGCTCCTGGTCCTCGGCGCGGGGTGTGCGTCCGGGTAGTCGGGGAAGGTGGAAGGTTCGAACGCTGCAGGCTTGCTGTAGGTGTGGGAGGCGTACACGAGCGGTTCACCGGGGTGTGCCTCCACCGCGGCGACGCGTCCGATGTAGACACGGTGGGTGCCGGCCTCGATGACGTCGTGGACGGTGCAGTCGAACGACGCGATCGCGTCGTGGACGCGGGGTGAGCCGGATTCGGCCACGGTCCAGTGCCCGCAGGTGAAGTCCCACCGCTGCTTGCCCGGCCAGGGCCGGCCGGCGAAGGTGTCGGCGACGTGATCGTGCTGGGTGGCAAGCACATTGACGCAGAAGGCACCGTTCCCGGAAATCGCGTCGTTGACCGGGCTTCGTCCGTGCAGGCAGACCAGCACCAGCGCCGGGTCGGCCGAGACGGAGCACATCGCACTCACGGTCTGTGCGGCGCGCCCGCCGGGACCGTCGGTCGCGACGACGGTGACTCCGGTCGCGACAGCGCTCATGGCCATGACGAAGTTCGCGGTCGAGTTGTCCGGCATCGGTGAGGCCACCGATGTTCGGGCCGTCGTTTCGACGGCTGGGTGACGGTCAGCGATCGGCATGACGGGCTCCTTTCTGTGTGCGGTGAGCGAGGAGTTCGTGCCGTTGCACCAATCTTGAGGTCCCCGGTGAAATCTGTACAACACAGATAAGTGGCGTACTGCATAAGGAAAAGTGATGAACTGGGAACCGATGTCGATCACGGGTTCGACCAGGGATAATTCCCTACATCAGCCGATGCGGACGGGGACGATCATGACGCCACTGCAACGCTATATCGCCGAAGAGATCGCGATCGATCATGCCGACGGGCTGCTGTCCCGCCGCGAGGCGTTGCGCAGACTCGGACTCATCGGCCTCGGCGTGGCGGCGGCGTCCTCGTTGCTCGCCGCCTGTTCCACCGACAGCGACGAGTCGCCGACGTCGGCGCCGGTGACACCCGGCGGGGCGACGCCCCCGCCGCCGGGAGCGGCCGAGGCCGTCGAGACCGAAGCGGTGACGTTCCCCGGTCCGGACGGCCGGGTCCTGCAGGGCGCGTGGGCCGACGCCGCCACACCTCGCGGAGCGGTCCTCGTCATACACGAGAACAAGGGCCTGACCGACCACATCCGTTCGGTGGCGGGACGATTCGCGGGTGCCGGCTACTCCGCGCTCGCCCTCGACCTGCTCTCGGAAGAGGGCGGGACCGCGACGTTCACCGATCAGGCGCAGGCGACCGCCGCGCTGGCCACCGTGCCGCCGGCACGCTTCGTCGCCGACATGAAGGCCGGGATCGACGAACTCGGGCGTCGGGTGCCGGACGAGAAGATGGCGGCGGTGGGATTCTGCTTCGGCGGCGGGATGGTGTGGCAACTCCTCGCGTCCGGCGAGCCGCGGCTGGCGGCGGCGGTCCCCTTCTACGGTCCCCTGCCCGAGGGCGCCGACTTCTCCGGGTCGAAGGCCGCGGTCCTCGCCATCTACGCGGAACTGGACGCCCGGGTGAACGCGTCCCGCGACGCCGCGGCCGCCGCACTCGCGAAGGCGGGGCTACCGCACGAGATCGTCACGGTTCCGGGTGCCGATCACGCGTTCTTCAACGACACCGGGCCCCGCTACAACGCGACCGCGGCAGCCGAGGCCTACGAACGTGTCCTCGCCTGGTTCGGCGAATACCTGGGGTGAGGCGGGCGCATCAGCAGTGCGGCCACGAGGAAGCAAACCGCGCCCACGAACGTGCCCAGATCGGCGACCGCCGCGTTCTTCAGCGCGTCGGTGCCGGGCACGATGTACGCGCCGACCGCGGACACACCGAACGCCACCGACCCGATCATGTTCAGCCAGGTGCTGCGCCAGTTGCGGGCATGCGGATCCCACAGCTTGTCGGTTTCGGTGGTGGCCACCACCGCCAGACCGCTGGCGACGAGGAACGCCGTCGACCCGAAGAGGTCGGGACTCCACCCCCACACTCGGTCCTGTTCGACGGTGAGGCTCTGGATCAGCACGACCCCGGTACTCACGTTGAACAGCAGGGTGCCGACGAACTGGATCAGCGCCGCCCACCAGTCGTAGCGTTCGACCGTCGCGGATTCCTCCCCGGGCACCGGCCTGCCGCTGAGCCGCAACTGGATGAATCCGGCGGTCGTGAAGAACAGCGATCCGACGAAGTAGGTGATGTTGTCGATCTCGGGGCCGACCGCCTGCCCGTACACCCGCGTGGCCGCCATCCCGAACAGGAAGGAGCCGATGACGAATCCCCAGGACTCCCGGCGCAGCCGGAGCGTTCGGCGAGGTGCGGACGAGGTGTGGTCACTCGACACCGTGACGTCACCCCCTCACCGGTCGGCAGGGTCTCAGACTCTCCGAAGACACGTACCGGGTCAAGGTCGGAGGCCGAAATTCGGCTGCGCGTCCACGTGGGGTGTGCCAGTGTCGGGGAATGACGACGACCACCGCCGGCATCACGATCAGAACGGCGACCGAACAGGACTGGCCGAAGATCACCCTGCTCAACGAGATCTGCTTCGTGACACCGCAGAACGAGGAGTTCACCGCCCACTGGAGGCAACTCGTCAGCGGCGCGCCGCCGATCATCGCGGTCGACGAGGACGCGGTGGTCGGCGCCACCATGGACATCCCCATGACCGTCACCGTTCCCGGTGGCGAGGGCGTTCCCGCGGCGGGCGTCACCGCGGTGACGGTCGCGCCCACCCATCGACGCCGCGGTCTCCTTCGCGCGCTCTACGCCGAACATCACGACCGCATCCGGACGTCGGGGGTCCCGCTGTCGCTCCTCACGGCCAGTGAGGGCGGGATCTACGGACGCTTCGGGTACGGGCCCGCAACCATCGAGACCACGTCGAGCATCGACCGCCGATTCGCCGTGCCGCATCCGAAGGCACCGGATCCGGGTGGTGTGCGGATGGTCCATCCGGCGGAGGCCCGGGCCGCGTTCACCGACGTCTACGACCGCTGGCAACGGGTGACCCCGGGGGCGCAGGTCCGGCCCGAAATCGTGTGGAATCGGATCTTCGCCGACCGTGAGAGCGAGCGCGGCGGCGGCACAAGCCTGTTCGGGCTCGTGCACGACGACGGTTACGTGCTCTACCGTCGCGTGTCCGGCGACAACGGAACCGTCGCCCGGGTGGAGGAGATCCGCACGGTCACGCGGGACGCGCACGCCGCGGTGTGGCGGGCACTGCTCGGCCTGGACCTCGTGCGGCGCATCGAAGCGCACCTCACCCCCGAGGACCCACTGCCGTATCTGCTGACCGACGGCCGGCTGGTGCGCACCACCTCGCGCCACGACGAGCTGTGGGTCCGGATCATGGACGTGCCCGCCGCGCTCGAGGCCCGCAGGTACCGAACAGACTTCGACGTCGTGATCCAGGTCGACGACGGATTTTTGGACGCCGGCGGGCGGTTCGCGCTGACCGTGCGGGACGGCACCGCGATGTGCACCCCGACCGACTCCACCCCGCAGGTGGTGCTCGACCTGGACGTGCTGGGCAGCCTGTATCTCGGCGCCCACCGGGCACGCACCTTCGCGGCCGCGAACCGGCTGCAGGCCGCGGACCCCGGCGTCCTCGACCGTGTCGATCACGCCTTCGGCGCCGACCGCGACGCCCAGATGGGGTGGCCGTTCTAGCGGGCCGAACCCGCCTGTTTCGCGAACACGGCCCGCGCCCGTTCGGCGACGGCCCGGGCCCGCGCCGTGCTCCGCACACCCTTCAGCCGGGCGAGTACCACGGGGAGGCCGGGAACGTCGTCGGCGATGGGCAGCGTCGCGACCCGTCCGCCGTCGTAGGTCCGGCCCTCGGCGGGCCGCTGGTTGAGGATCGAGAAGCCGTGGCCGCGGGCGACGAGTCCGCGCACCGTTTCGTAGCTCGCCGAGCGGTACCGGACCACCGGCGTGACCCCCGCCGCCGACAGCATCGCCAGGAAGTAGTCGCGGCTGCTCGGCAGGTCCAGCAACACCATGGGTTCGCCCTCGAGGTCGGCGAGGGTGATCGCGTCGTGTCCGGCCAGCCGGTGGTCCGGCGGAAGGATGACGTGCGGCCTGGCGACCCCGAGCGTTTCCGTCTCCATGTCGTCGCCCAGCGCGAGGTCGTAGGTCAGGGCCAGTTCTGCGGTGCCGTTGCGCAGCGCCGCCCGCACCGCCTCCGCCTGCGTCTCGACGACCTCGACCTCCAGGTCGGGGTGCTGATCGCGCAGGTCCGAGATCAGTGTCGGGAGGATGAACGGGGTGAGGGTGACGAAGCAGGCCAGGCGCACCGTTCCCCGCACGTTGTCCTCGTGACCGCGGGCCGCGTCGAGAACCTCACCGAGGTGGGCGAGGACGCTGCGGGTGTCGCGGAGCATCTCCTCCCCCGCCGCGGTGAGGACCAGTCCGCGGGACCGTTGCCGGATGAAGAGCTGGGTGCCGATCTGATGCTCGAGTTGGGAGATCGCCGAGGAGACCGCCGACTGCGCGACCATCAGTTCGTCGGCGGCCTTCGTCATGCTGGAGAAGTTCGCGGCCTCGACGAAATACCTCAGTTGGGTGAACGTCACGTCGGGTCGTCGTTGCATGCGCTCTCCTCGGGATCTGAGGCCACCAGGATTGCAGGTCTCCGACCGGGGAGCCACCCACGACACACGCGGCGGACGCGACACCGTCAGCGGATGTCGGCGTTCACGAGATCGGGATCCGGCTGCGATCCGGGGCCGTCTTCCCGGGTGGGGCGCGGGCCACTCGCGGACCGCACGGATGTGCCGCGCACGTATCCGACGGCGCCGAGTAGCGCGAGCACGGCCAGCGTCCCGAGGGTGAACAGTTCGAACGTCCCCTGGCTCACTCCCCAGATCTCCTCGAAGTCGTAGTCCAGGCCGAACACCGATTCCAGGGTGCCCGGGAAGACCGCCACCCAGGAGCCGAGCAGCACCCACGCGAAGCACAGGATGCCGAGGACGCGGAAGCCCGCGTTTCCGGTGGGAACCCGGAAAGGCCGCACGACGTCCGGGAAACGCGTGCGCAGGCGGACCGCCGACGGGATGACGATCAGGTAGCTGAGCAGGAACGTCGAGATCGAGATGGTGAGCACGACCGCGAAGATGGAGCCGCCGGAGCCGGTGATCTGCATGGCCGCGACCATGAAGACGGTGGCGACGAGTCCGGACAGGAAGTTGACGCGCACCGGCGTTCCGAGACGCGGATGGAAACGGCCGAAGAACCCGCCGAAGAACGCACCGTCGGCCGCGGCCATCGCCTGCATGCGGTCGCTGATGATCATCCACGCCGCACCCTGGGTCATCAGGATCACCGCGAAGATCACCCCGGTCACGGTCAGCATGGCGGGTGCGGCGGGACCGTAGACGCTGTACACGGTCGCGACCGCCTCGAGGAGTCCGCCGACACCGGTGATGTCGTCCGCGGGTACGACGAGCAGGATGGCGAAGATCGGCAGCAGGTACGACGCGGCGGCGATGGCGCAGGCGCGGGCGATCGAGATCGGGACGTCGCGGGCGGGGTTCTTCATCTCCCCGGCGGCGCTGTTGCCGGATTCGAAACCGAGGTAGGAGAACAGCAGCAGCGGCGTCACACCGAGGAGCCCGGTCAGGGTGGGGCTGAAGTCGCCCGCCGAGATGCCGGCGAAGCCGTTCTTCGCGGCGTAGATGCCGGTAGTGACGAGGAAGAACAGCAGGAAGACGATCTTGAGGAACGCACCGACCGTCGGAATCCACTTGCCGCGAGCCAGACTCACGACGGCGGCGAGCACCGTCAGCCAGATGAAGACCAGTTTGAACAGGTAGTCCGTCACCGATCCTTCCTCGAACGCGGTGACGTAGTGGTTCCAGGTCTCCGCGGCGATGAACGCCATGGACCCGCCGACCCACACGGGCTGGGTCACCCACGTCAGCAGCGATGCGAGGGCGGCGAGGGGCCGGCCGAACGCTCTCCGGACCCACACGTAGACCCCGCCCTCGCCGGTGAACGTGCTGCCGATCTCGGCGAAGATGAGGCCGTACGGCAGCAGGAAGAACACCGCGAGAACCAGTGCCCACGTGAACGTCTCCGCGCCGAAGGTGGAGACCTGACCGAGAACCTCGACCGACACCACCGCCGCGACGATGAGGAAGACGATGTCGAAACGGCCGAGTGACTTCTGGAGATGTTGTGTCTGTTCGTCCGCCAGGGCGGTGGGGGTGTTGTCGCTCATCGATCGTGCCTCTCACGTTGCAGTGATGCCGGTCACTACTCTCGTCCGGACCCGGCAAATCTGTACAGCACAAAGATCCGGGGTACTGCATCAGTTCTCCAGATGCGGATGCCGCCGAGTTGGCATCTGAATAACTGATGCAGTGGCACGGAAAGATCCTGTTGACTGTTGTGGTCGCGCGGACCGACGATTCTGGCACTGCACGAACCGAACAGCGTGAGGAACCCACCGTGCGTGATCCGCGATACGACATCCTTTTCGAACCGGTCAAGATCGGACCGGTCACCGCCCGCAACAGATTCTTCCAAGTCCCGCACTGCAACGGCATGGGCTACCGGGATCCCTCCGGGGAGGCCTACATGCGGCGCGTCAAGGCCGAGGGCGGCTGGGCCGTCGTCTGCACCGAGCAGGTCGAGATCCACCCCACCTCGGACATCGGCCCGTTCATCGAACTGCGCCTGTGGGACGACCAGGACCTGCCCGCCCTGACCCGGATCTCCGAGAAGATTCACGAGGGCGGCTCCCTCGCCGGCATCGAACTCGCCCACAACGGCCTGAACAGCCCCAACCTGATCAGCCGCGAGACCCCGCTCGGCCCGCAGAATCTGCCCGTCGTCTCCTGGAACTACGACCCCGTCCAGGCCAGGGCGATGACCAAGTCGGACATCGCCGACCTCCGGCACTGGCACAAGGAGGCGGTGCGCCGGTCGCTGAAGGCCGAATACGACATCGTCTACGTGTACGCCGGGCACGCGATCGGCGGCCTGCACCACTTCCTGTCCCGCCGCTACAACAACCGGACGGACGAGTACGGCGGCAGCCTGACCAACCGGGTTCGCCTGCTCCGCGAGATCCTCGAGGATTCACGCGAGGTCGCCGACGGGAAGGCCGCCGTAGCGTGCCGCATCTCGGTCGACGAACTCCTCGGCGACGAGGGGATCACCCGCAGCGAGATCGAGGACGTGATCGGCCTGCTCGGCGAGACCCCCGATCTGTGGGACTTCGTGCTGGGCAGCTGGGAGGACGACTCCGTCACGTCGCGGTTCGGTCCCGAGGCGGAGCAGGAACCATACGTACGCGGTCTGAAGCAGCTCACCACGAAACCCGTCGTCGGCGTCGGCCGCTTCACCTCGCCCGACACGATGCTGCATCAGGTCAAGAGCGGAATCCTCGACTTCATCGGGGCGGCCCGCCCCTCGATCGCCGACCCGTACCTTCCCCGCAAGATCGAGGAGGGGAACCTCGAGGACATCCGGGAGTGCATCGGCTGCAACATCTGCGTGTCCGGCGACTTCACCATGTCGCCGATCCGCTGCACCCAGAACCCGACGATGGGCGAGGAGTTCCGGCGCGGCTGGCACCCGGAGCGAATCAAGGTCCGCTCGACCGATTCGAGCGTCCTCGTCGTCGGCGCCGGCCCCGCCGGACTCGAGGCGGCCCGCGCGCTCGGGCAACGCGGCTACCACGTCAGCCTCGCCGAGGCGAGCAGGCAACTCGGCGGCCGCGTGACCCGCGAGTCCAGGCTTCCCGGACTGTCCGCGTGGATCCGCGTGGTCGACTACCGCGAACAGCAACTCCGCAAGCTCCCCGACGTGGACGTGTTCATGGAGAGCGAGATGACCGCCGACGACGTCATCGAGAACGACTTCCACCACGTGGTCGTCGCGACGGGCTCGCACTGGCGCCGCGACGGCGTCGGCCGGTGGCACACCCACGCCGTCCCCGTCGACGAGCACGCCGACGTCCTGACCCCCGACGACGTAATGGCGGGGCTCCGCCCCCGGGGCAACAAGGTCGTGCTCTTCGACGACGACCACTACTACCTCGGTGCGGTCGTCGCCGAACTCCTCGCCAAGGAGGGATTCGACGTCACCCTGATCACGCCGGCCGCGCACGTGTCGCAGTGGACGACGAACACCATGGAAGTGGTCCGAATCCGCAAGCGAATCATCAAGGCCGGTGTGCACGTTCAGGTGAACCGCGCCGTCACCGCGGTCACCCCCCAGGGCGTCCGCACCGTGTGCGCGTTCACCGGCGACGAGCAGTTCGTCGACGCGGACGGCGTCGTCCTCGTCACCGCCCGACTCCCACACGACGGGTTGTTCCACGAACTGCACTCCCGCGAATCCGAATGGGCCGACGCCGACCTGCGCAGTGTCCGCGGCATCGGCGACGCCTGGGCGCCGTCCACCATCGCGGCGGCGGTCTGGTCCGGGCACCGGTACGCCGAGGAACTCGACGAACCACCCGCCCCGGGTCCGGTCGCCTTCCGACGCGAAGTCACCGGACTGTCCATCGAACCCGTCGAGAAATTCTCCGTCCCCCCGCTCGCCAACGCACAGAACTGAGGAACACCATGACCGCAGTGCACCCGATCCCGACCGACGCCCGGAACATCGCGGCGATGACACCCAGCGCCTACGTCACCGCGGACACGCTCCGGGCAGGCGATCCGAAGGAACACGAAATGGTTCACCTGAGCAGCGGCGACGAGAAGTTCACCGTCGGCTCGTGGCGCGCCGAGCCGTATCGCGAGTACATCGAGTCCTACCCGGGCGACGAATACACCCGGGTGCTGGAGGGTTCGGTGACGCTGACAGCGGACGACGGCGTCTCGCACACCTTCGGACCCGGCGACGCGTTCACCCTGACCAAGGGGTGGCGCGGCGAGTACCGCGTCGACGAGCCCCTGCTCAAACAGTTCGCCATCTATGTTCCCTGATCGCACACCACCACTTTCGAGCCCGAGGGATGACGATGCCTGACCCGACCACACTCGACGACTGGACCCGGCTCGCCGCGACGATCACGCCGCACCGGGAGCTCTTCATCGACGGCGCGTTCCGTCCCGCCAAGTCCGATGAGACGTTCGACTCGATCAACCCGGCCACCGGTGAGCTGCTGGCACGGGTGGCGGCCGCGGACGCCCCGGACGTCGACGCCGCGGTGCGGTCTGCGCGCGAGGCGTTCGACTCGGGCGTCTGGTCGCGGAGCCCGGCGTCCCACCGCAAGCGGGTCCTGCTCCGGCTCGCCGAGCTGATCCTCGAACACCGGCACGAGCTCGCCCTGCTCGACTCCCTCGACATGGGCAAGCTCGTCGTGGAGGCGCTGACCGTCGACGTCCCCTCGGCCGCCGAGCTTTTCAGGTTCTACGCCGAGGCCCTCGACAAGATCGGCGGGGAGATCGCGCCCACCGATCCCGGGAGTCTCGCGCTCGTCTCCCGCGAACCCCTCGGGGTCGTCGGGGCGGTGGTCCCATGGAACTTCCCACTCGACCTCGCGGTGTGGAAGCTGGCGCCGGCCCTCGCAGCGGGCAACAGCGTCGTCCTCAAACCCGCCGAGCAGGCTCCGCTGTCGGTGCTGCGGCTGGCCGAGCTCGCCGCCGAGGCGGGCCTGCCCGACGGCGTCCTGGGCGTCGTCCCCGGGTTCGGCGCCACCGCCGGGGCGGCGCTGGGCCTGCATCCCGACGTCGACGTTCTCGCCTTCACCGGCTCGACCGCGACCGGGAAGCGGTTCCTCCGGTATGCGGCGGACTCGAATCTGAAGCAGGTCTGGCTCGAATGCGGAGGCAAGAGTCCCAACCTGGTGTTCGCGGACGCCGATCTCGACGACGCGGTGGAGAAGGCGGTCTTCGGCGCGTTCTACAACCAGGGCGCGGTGTGCTCGGCCAACTCCCGGTTGCTGGTCGAGGAGTCGGTGGCCGAACAGGTGACCGCGGCCCTCGTCCGCCGGGCGTCGTCGATCCGCCCCGGCAATCCGCTCGATCCCGCCTCCACGCTGGGTGCGATCGTCGACGAGAACCACGCTCGCACCGTCGCGGGGTTCATCGACCGGGCCCGGTCCGAGGGTCGGGTGTTGCTGGGCGGCAACAGGACCACCGTCGACGGCCGCGGGTCCTTCGTCGAGCCGACGATCTTCGCGGACGTCGCACCCACCGCCGAGGTGGTGACCCGGGAGGTGTTCGGACCCGTCCTCACCGTCCAGACGTTCACCGACGAGGCCGACGCCGTCCGGATGGGTAACGACAGCATCTACGGCCTGGCCGCCTCGGTGTGGACCGAGAACCTGAACCGGGCGCACCGCGTCTCCGCGGCACTGCGGGCGGGGACCGTCTCCGTCAACACCGTCGACGCCATCAGCGCGCAGACCCCGTTCGGCGGGTTCAAACAGTCCGGGTTCGGCCGCGACCTCTCCCTGCACGCGATGGACAAGTACACCGGGCTGAAGACGACGTGGATCCGGCTGCGGCAGTGAGCGTCACGACACCGGGTTGAGCTCCCGACCTCGCCGGGCGAATGTACCCGTCGGCGCTGCCGAGGCGCCCGAAGGTACATTCGCCCCGAAACGTGGCACCCCACATGGGCACGTCGAGCCGCTAAGCTGGCGCCATGTTTGCCCTCGTCCCTTCGGAACCCGATCCTCGATTACGTTGTGTCACAGCATTTCATGGCCACACCTCCACGATTCCGCCGATCACCGTCCGCCGGCTC
This sequence comes from Rhodococcus sp. IEGM 1307, assembly GCF_030056915.1. NCBI lineage: Bacteria > Bacillati > Actinomycetota > Actinomycetes > Mycobacteriales > Nocardiaceae > Rhodococcus > Rhodococcus sp. IEGM 1307. The sequence continues at coordinate 354,773 of NZ_JASHKW010000002.1, read as the reverse complement.
GATGCGGGCGACTGGGGGTCGGTGCTCCGGATCTATTCGGAGGGCATCGCCGGCGGGCTGGCCACTTTCGACACCGAGACCCCGACACGGTCGGAACTGGACGCGCGCTGGCTGGGCGGGCACCGCTGGGTGGCGGAGGTGGACGGGACGGTCGCCGGATGGGCGGCCCTGTCCCCCGTGTCCTCGCGGCGCTGCTTCCGCGGGGTGGCCGAGAACTCCGTGTACACGGACAGGGAGTTCCGCGGCGCGGGCGTCGGGACCGCGCTGATGCGGCGGCTCATCGACGAGGCGGACTTCTCGGGCATCTGGACGCTCCAGGCCTCGGTGCTGGCCGTGAACACCGGGTCCATCGCGCTGCACCACGCGGTCGGCTACCGGACGGTCGGGGTACGGCGTCGGCTCGCGCAGATCGACGGCGTCTGGCACGACAGCGTGCTGCTCGAGCGCCGCCGGGAGACCTGACACCACGACGAAGCGGGCATACCGTGGAGGGATGCTCCCCGTCATCGACCTCGCCGAACTGGACACTCCGGCCGGGCGGGAACGGCTGCGGGAGATCACCCACCACGTGGGGTTCTTCTACCTCGACGGGCACGGCGTCGACCGCGAACTGCTCGACCGCGTGTTCACCGTCGCGAGGGAGTTCTTCGCCCTGCCCGAGGCCTCCAAGCAGTCGATCGCCATGCTGAACAGCCCCCATTTCCGTGGCTACAACCGGGTGGGCGGCGAACTGACCAACGGCGAGACCGACTGGCGGGAACAGATCGACATCGGCCCCGAGCGGCAGCCGATCCCCGGTGCCGCCGGCTACCTGCGACTGCAGGGTCCCAATCAATGGCCCGCGGATCTCCCCGACCTCGAGAAGACGATCGAGGCCCTCGACGCCGCACTCGCCGACGTCGGGATGCGACTGCTGCGGCACTGGGCCGCGTCACTCGACGCCGATCCGGCGATCTTCGACGACGCATTCGCGCACGCCCCCGCCACGCTGATCAAGGTCGTCCGCTATCCGGAACGGCCGAGCGCCGACCACACCGGAGAGCAGGGCGTCGGCGCCCACAAGGATTCCGGCGTGCTGACGATGCTGCTCCTCGAACCCGGGTCGTCGGGACTCCAGGTGGAAACCGAGACCGGCGACTGGATCGACGCGCCTGCCCGCGCCGGCTCGTTCGTGGTGAACATCGGCGAACTGCTCGAGGTCGCGACCGGCGGGTACCTGAAGGCCACCCGGCACCGCGTGCTCACCCCGGCCGGTGCGCCCGAGCGACTGTCCGTGCCGTACTTCCTCAATCCTGCCCTCGACGCCACCGTCCCGACCATCGGGCTGCCGCCGCACCTGGCCGAACGTGCCCGCGGCATCGAACTCGATCCGGCGAATCCGCTCTATCGCACGTACGGCGAGAACGCGTGGAAGAGCCGCACCCGCGCGCACCCCGACGTCTACGCCCGCTGGTATCCGGGCGAGGCCGAACCGGAGTAAACGCGCGCCGCCACCGGGAGTATTGTTCCCGCAGTGTTGTTCCTGACCTCTCGGCGCTACGTCGACCTCCGCCTGCAGGCGAGCGCAATCTGTCCGCGCTCGCGCTGACGCACCTCTCCACTCAGGACTCTCTCTCGCCGTATCCGCCCCACCGGGCGACGTTCCACGGCCCCATGCGAAAGGCACACCCATGCCCAGTCCCGCGCTGTCCACGCGCGCCGAGACCACCTCTCGACGCCGTCTACCCCAGTGGGCCACATCCTTCGGCCCCCAGATCGTCACCGGGCTCGTCGTCGGCGTCATCCTCGGACTCGTCGCCCGCGCCATGCCCGTCGCCGCCGACGGCAACGAGAACTGGCTCGTCGGAACCGTCCACACCATCGGCTCCAGTTACGTGAAACTCCTTACCGTCGCGGTGATCCCGCTGGTGTTCACGGCCATCGTCAGTTCGATCGCCAACCTGCGCGAGGTGGCGAACGCCGCGCGCCTCGCGGTCCAGACACTGCTGTGGTTCGCGATCACCGCGTTCATCGCCGTCGTCATCGGGATCGTCATCGGACTCGTCACCCAGCCCGGATCCCACACGACCGTCACCGGCGCCGGCAAGGAACCGGCCACCACCGGCTCGTGGTGGGCGTTCGTCACGGGCCTCGTGCCCAGCAACTTCCTCGGCCTGAACGCGAAGACCACCCTCACCGAGGGCGCCGCCAGCACGTCGCTGAGTTTCAACGTGCTGCAGTTGCTCGTCGTCGCGGCCGCGATCGGCATCGCCGCGCTGAAGGTCGGGGCCAAGGCCGAACCGTTCCTGCAGTTCAACGCGTCGCTGCTCGCGATCGTGCAGAAGGTGCTGTGGTGGATCATCCGCCTCGCACCGATCGGGACCGCCGCGCTGATCGCGAATGCCGTCGCCACCTACGGCTGGGACGCCATCGGCTCGCTCGGCTGGTTCACCGCCGCCGTCTACATCGGCCTGGCCATCGTGTTCCTCGTCGTCTACCCCGTCCTGATCCGCGCGCACGGACTGTCGGTGCGCGCCTTCTACTCCGGCGTCTGGCCTGCCACGCAGCTCGGCTTCGTCTCCCGTTCGTCGATCGGCACCCTGCCCCTCACCGAGCGGGTCACCGAACGCAATCTCGGTGTCCCCCGCGAGTACGCGTCGTTCGCGGTGCCGCTCGGGTCGACCACCAAGATGGACGGCTGCGCTGCCATCTATCCCGCGATCGCCGCGATCTTCGTCGCCGAGTTCTACGGTGTGCCTTTGTCGTTCACCGACTACCTGCTGATCATCGTGGTCTCCGTGATCGGATCCGCGGCCACCGCGGGCACCACCGGCGCCACCGTCATGCTGACGCTCACGTTGTCGACGCTGGGACTGCCCCTCGCCGGTGTGGGCCTGCTGCTCGCCGTCGAACCGATCGTCGACATGGGCCGCACCGCGGTCAACGTCACCGGGCAGGCTCTCGTCCCGACGATCGTCGCGAAGCGGGAAGGCATCCTCGACGAAGCCCGCTACAACGCCGAACGGACCGGCGACCCGTTCGAGGACGACGAACCGGTCGCCGCGAAGTAGCGAAATAGTCGACGAGGGCCTTCCGCACGTGGAAGGCTCTCGTCATGGCCGACCTCGACGCGATCAAACGACGGATCGTCATGCAATTCCAGCGGCACGTCGCCAACCCGCTCTCCACGCGACTGTCGAGCCAGACGCTCCTCGAGACCACCGGCCGCGTCAGCGGGCAGCCCCGCGTCACGCCCATCGGCGGCCGGCGCACGGGCACCGAGTTCTGGCTGGTGTCCGAGTTCGGTGAACGGTCGAACTACATCCGCAACATCCGCGCGAACAATGCCGTTCGGCTGCGGATTCACGGCAGGTGGCACGCGGGTACCGCGACGCTGCTTCCCGACGACGACGCCCGCGCCCGGTTGGCGCAGCTTCCCCGGATGAACAGCGTCGCCGTCCGGGCCGTCGGCACCGACCTCCTGACCGTCCGCATCGACCTCACCGACTGAGGTCAGCCCACAAACGCCCACGGAATAGTTACCCGCACCCGCAATAGCGTCCGCATCTGACCAACGTCCGTGCATCTCCGAGCGGGGCCCAGCGTCCTGGCCAGGTGTGATGTTCGCAACTCGTCGTTCGGCTGCACGCTCGGCGCGGATTTGGTACCGCTCGTCGGCTGCGGATCGAGCTACTTGCTCTCGAGACTTAGCCTCGGCTAATCTGCGATTTCGCGCGGACCTGCGATAGCTCCGCACCTCAGACAACGACGTCTGCCTCACCGGCGTATCGGTTCGGGGCCGGTTCTCTGCCGTGATCCTCTCGCCGACGCCACCCGTGCGCCCAGCACGGCCCCATATTCGGCGAGTATCGCGAGGAGACAGTCGGTTGAACACGAGTGCCACCGAGTCCGGCCTGTACGACAGGACGCTCGACAAGAGCAGCTGCGGCGTGGGCTTCATCACCCGCAAGGACGGCATTCAGACCCATGACGTCCTCACCCGGGGCCATCAGGCCCTGTGTGCTGTTCCTCACCGCGGTGGCATGTCTGCGGAGGGTGTCGGCGACGGCGCCGGTGTCTGCGTCGACTTGTCGGTGCCGTTCTTCCGCACGCTGACCGGTCAGGACGACCTCGAGACCGGCCGCTTCGGTGTCGGCAACTTCTTCCTCCCCACCGACGTGGCGTTCCACGGCGACGCGGAGGCCGTCATCGAGCGGGCTCTCGCCGATCAGGGTTTCCACGTGCTGCTCGAGCGTGACGTGCCCGTCGACGCGACCGTGCTCCGGCCCGCCGCCATCCGGCACCAGCTGCCGATCCGGCAGTGGGTGTTCACCGCGCCCGACGCGTGCGCCGACGAGACCGAGTTCGACCGTCGCATCCACGACGCCCTGCTCGCGATCGAGGCCGTCGCGTACACCCAGCCCGATCTGGCCGGGCTGTACCCGCTGTCGCTGAGCGCCCGCACCCAGGTGCTCAAGGGCCGCCTCAACTCGAACGAGGTGATGCCCTACTTCCAGGACCTCGTCGACCCGGCGCACGCCATCCACACCCTGTACTTCCACACCCGGTTCTCGACGAACACCGACCCGCACCCGACGATGGCGCAGCCGTTCCGTCTGATGGCGCACAACGGCGAGCTCAACACGGACAAGAAGAACCGCCTGTCCGAGACGGCGCTCGCTCGTGCCCGCAACCGGGAGATCGTCCGCCCGCACGGCCAGTCCGACAGTTGCCGCCTGGACCAGACGCTGCAGAGCCGGGTGGTGGAGGACGGTCTCGACCTGGTGACCGCGGTGGTGTCGATGATGCCGCCGGCGTGGGAGAACGACTCCACCCTGTCGTCCGAGGTCCGGGCGATGCTCGAGTACTTCTCGCTGTACGAGGAGAAGAACGACGGCCCGGCGGCGCTGATCTTCGGTGACGGCACCGTCGTCGGCGCCCGGCTCGACCGGCTCGGACTGCGTCCGCTGCGCTCGGTGGAGACGGACGAGTACCTGTGCGTCACGTCCGAGGCCGGACAGATCGACTTCGACCCCGAGACGGTCCTGCACCGCGGACGCATCGAGGCCGGCGGAATGCTGTACTTCGACCACCGTGAGGGCCGCTCGTACTCCACCGACGAGGCACTCGAGCTGCTCGCCTCCCGGAACGACTACCCGACGCTCGTCGCGGAGGCTCGCCGGACCATCGAGGCGCTGCCCGAGGTCGAGGCCGAGCCGGGACCGCTGCGGTACAACGGCGACCTCGAGCGCACCCAGCGCTACGTCGCGTACTCGCACAACCAGGAAAGCTTCAAGTTCATGATGGACCCGATGCTCGCGTCGGGTCAGGAGAAGATCTCCGCGATGGGCTACGGCAAAGCCATCAACGCGCTCTCCGATCAGGAAGGCGGGGTGGCCAAGTACTTCTCGCAGCGGTTCGCCCAGGTCACAAACCCTTCGCTCGACAGCATCCGCGAGGCCGACGGCATGACGCTGCGCGTCGCGCTGGGCGCCAAGCCGAACAGCGGGGCGCGGTCGGCGCCGCAGATCGTGGTGCCGTCGCCGATCCTCACCCACATGGACATGCTGCGGATCCGCAAGCAGTCCGAGACGCCGGTGCAGCGTTTCCCGATGCTGTACACCCCCGACCACGGTGACTCCGCCGCCAACGCGGCCGCACTCGAGGCCGCGGTCGACGGGCTGTGCGACGAGGTGGAGTCGTTCGCCCGCGAGCAGGGCGGCATCGCGATCGTCACCGACCGCCACGTGGCCACCGACCGCGCCGCGCTGCCGATGATCGTGGCGATCTCCGCTGTCAACCAGCGGCTGATCGAGGAGGGCCTGCGCCTGCGGGTGTCTGTCGTCGCGGAGAGCGGTCAGATCTCGTCGTCGCACCATGTGGCCGCCGCCCTCGGTTTCGGCGCCGCCGCGATCTACCCGCTCGCCGTCCGCCTGCGCGCCGAGGAGAAGTTCGCCGACGAGGCGGATGTGGCGTTCAAGCGGTTCGCGAAGGCCGCCGAGAAGTCGCTGATGAAGACGATGGGCCGGGTCGGCCTGTGCACCGCCGAAAGCTACATCGGCGGCGAGTTCTTCGAACCCAACTACCTCGACACCGACGACCGGGTGCTGCGCCGCTACTTCGCGAACGTGAAGACGCCGGTGGGTGGCGTCGGGTTCGCCGTCATCGCGCAGGCCGTCGCCGACTGGCACCAGCGCGCCCTGACGGTCACCGGGGAGAAGGACGTCCCGCTGCTCGGTCTGTTCAAGGAGCGCGCGGAAGGCGCCGGTCACTCGTACGGCACGGCGGCCGTGCGTGGCTTCGTCGACCTCACCGAGGAGCCCATCTCGTTCGACACGGCGGGCACGCAGGACCACACGGAATCGCTGCGACTGCTGCCGCTGAACCGGCTCGAGGACGCGTTCGGCCTCGACGACGACGCCTACCGCAACGCCGGCTTCCAGAAGCTGACACCCGAGGCGATCGACCGCTTCGAGATCACCCCCGGCTACCGCGCCTTCGCGCGGACCATGGCCGAGGAGCGCACCCGTCGTCCCGCAGCGCTGCGCGACGTGCTGGATCTGCCTGCCGACGTCACGTTCCTCACCACGGCAGCCGAGTTCCGCAAGCAGATGGGCCGCTTCTCCCGCAAGGGCAACAACAGCTTCGCGGTGCGCGGACTCGAATCCGAGGCCCTCGGCGAGGACCGGTTCCGGCTCCGGCTCACCGGCCCCCACGCGGGCGAGGCCCGCGTGCTGGCGGCGCTCGGCGAATCGCTGGCGATGCGGTTCGGCGACGACCTCCTCGAGCACAGCGTGGACGGCGATGCCCTGCTCGTGCGCACGTCCGGTGAGGCGCTGCGATGTCTGTCGCTGCTGCGCACCGCTCCGGCGAGCCTGCCGATCGAGCAGGTGCAGAAGGCCAGCGAGATCACCCCGTTCCTCACGTCCGGCGCCATGAGCCACGGCGCGTTGAACTCCAACGCGCACGAGGCCGTCGCGCACGGCACCAACATGGTCGGCGGCATGTCGAACAGCGGTGAGGGCGGCGAGCACATCTCGCGCTACGGCACCATCCGCGGTTCCCGGATCAAGCAGTTCGCGTCCGGCCGCTTCGGTGTGTGGGCCGGGTATTTGGCCGACCCGATGCTCGAGGAACTCGAGATCAAGATCGCGCAGGGCGCCAAGCCGGGCGAGGGCGGGCAGCTGCCCGCACCCAAGGTGACCGTCGAGATCGCGGCCGCGCGTGGCGGCACCCCCGGTGTCGAACTCGTCTCTCCCCCACCGCATCACGACACGTACTCCATCGAGGACCTCGCGCAGCTGATCCACGACTGCAAGGCGGCGCGGGTCCGCGTCATCGTCAAGCTCGTGTCCTCGGAGGGCATCGGCACCATCGCGGTGGGTGTCGCGAAGGCCGGCGCCGACGTCATCAATGTCGCGGGCAACACCGGCGGCACCGGTGCCGCGGCGGTGACCAGCCTCAAGTACGCCGGACGTTCGGCGGAGATCGGTGTCGCCGAGGTTCATCAGGCGTTGTGCGCCAACGGGTTGCGGCAGAAGGTGCTGCTCCGGTGCTCCGGGGCGCACCAGACGGCGAGCGACGTCGTGAAGTCGGCGCTGCTCGGCGCCGACAGCTTCGAGTTCGGCACCACCGCGCTGATGATGCTCAAGTGCGTCATGGCCAAGAACTGCAACGTCAAGTGCCCGGCCGGTCTGACCACCAATCCCGAGCTGTTCGACGGTGATCCGCGGGCGATGGCGCAGTACCTGCTGAACATCGCGCACGAGACCCGTGAGGTGCTGGCCGAGCTGGGGATGTCCTCGCTGCGCGAGGCCCGGGGCCGCTCGGATCTGCTGCAGCTCCTCGACCACCCGTCGAGCGTCGGCCAGCTCGACCTGCGCGCGATGCTCGCCGTGGTCGAGGAAGTGACCATCGGCGATCCGGTGTACCTGGAGAAGGACTACACGCTCGACGACGGCTGGCTCGTGCAGCTGCGCGCCGCGCTGGTCGAGCAGGGTGAGGCCACGATCGAGCTCGGCGACGGGGTGCACCTGAGCAACCGCAACAAGAGTGTCGGCGCCCAGCTGGCGGTCGACATCGAGCGGATGCTGAACCACGAGCTCACCGATGTCGAACTGCCCGCGGTGCTCCGCGACGAGCGCGGCCGCGGCTACCTGCGCGACGGCAGCGTCCGGATCGCCACGTCCGGATCCGCGGGCCTGTCGTACGGTGCGTTCTGCAACGACGGCATGACCCTCGTCCACACCGGCACCGCCAACGACGGCGTCGGCAAGGGCGCCAACGGCGGCAGCATCGTCGTGCGCTCGCCCGGTGGCGGCTCCGATCTGCACGGCGGCAACGTGCTGATCGGCAACTTCGCACTGTTCGGCGCCACCGGTGGGCGCACGTTCGTCGAGGGTCAGGCGGGCGACCGTTTCGCCGTCCGCAATTCGGGTGCCACCGCGGTGGTCGAGGGTGTCGGCGACTTCGCGTGCGAGTACATGACCAACGGCGCCGTCCTCAACCTCGGCGGCTTCGGCAAGGGTGTCGGCAACGGTATGAGCGGTGGCTTCGTCTACCAGTACGACCCCGAGGGCAAGCTGCCCGGCAAGGCCAGCGCGGACTCGATCCTGCTCGGCTCCATCACCGGCGACGACGAGCACGCGGCGCTGCACCGTCAGGCCGTGCACGTGCTGCTCGGGTGGCACCTCGAGGCCACCGGTTCCGCCAAGGCGGCATGGTTGCTCGAGAACTGGGAGACCGAACAGCACCACTTCGTGTACGGCATGCCGCGCGCACTGCTGCAGTACCAGGACAGCGACGAGATCCTGAAGGCCAAGCCCCGCAAGGAGCTCGCCGACGAACTCGCCGCCGCACTGGTCGCGCACCAGGTGCGCAAGTTCAAGCTGGACTACCGGGACGGTCACGCGGTGCTGGACGGCGCCGTGCCCGGCTACGGCGAGGCCGACACCGAAGCCATGTTCGCACTGCTGAACAACTACACGGTGCTGAACGCGGCGCAGGAGATGGCGCTGTCCAAGCTGCCGGGTGCCGCGGATCCGTCCGATCCGGCGGTCGACAAGGCCGTCCGCAACCTGCTGCTCACCGAGGACTTCTTCCTCATGCAGCGGTTGCAGCGGTACGCGCGGGAAGCGTTGAAGGACTACAGCGACGAGGACCTGGCCGTGATGGTGGCGGCCAAGCGTCTCGCCGACTACAAGGATGCGCTGCGCCGCCGCAACGTGCGGTCCATCGACGCCCCCGGCACGTACGGCTGGATCCTGCACCAGGACGCCAAGAACGTCGACAAGATCGGCCGGCTGCCCGGTTTCGAGGAGCTGTTCGCGCAGCACGCTCTCCCCGATCTGATCCCCACGAGAGACGTGGTCCCCTCATGAAATTGCCCTACATCCCCCAGGACGCCCCGTTCAGCGAGGACCAGCGCGTGTGGCTCACCGGCTTCCTCGCCGGCATGAGTTCGCGCCTGGTCGTCGGCGGCTCCGACGCGCCCGCCGCGGCGGGCGGTGGGCAGTTGCCCGCCATGCACGTGCTGTATGGCAGCCAGACCGGGAACGCCGAGGGTGTCGCGGAAGACGCTGCGGCCGCGGCCCGTTCGCAGGGCTTCGCGCCGGTGGTGAGCGCGCTCGACGACGTCGACACGGACGCCCTCGCCGCCATGCACCGCGTCCTCGTCGTCACCTCCACCTACGGTGAGGGTGAGATGCCGGACAACGCCGAGCTGTTCTGGCAGGCGCTGGCGGCGGAGACCGCGCCGCGACTGGAGAACACCGACTTCGCCGTCCTCGCGCTCGGCGACACCGGCTACGACGGGTACTGCCAGGCCGGCAAGATGATCGACACCCGGCTCGAGCAGCTCGGTGCCCGCCGCGTCACTCCGCGCGTCGACTGCGACGTCGACTACGAGGACACCGCCGCCGCGTGGGTCGCCGACACCCTCCCCCTGTTCGCGGCCGTCGAGGGCATGCGCGGCGAGTCCCCCGTCGCCGATGTCGCCGAGCCCGAGACGAAGCCGGCCCGGAAGCGGTCGCAGTGGAACCGCAAGAACCCCTACGCGTCCACGCTCTCCGTGAACCGGCGGCTGTCGAGTGACACGTCCGCGAAGGAGATCCGGCACTACGAGTTCGCGCTCGCCGACAGCGGTCTCGAGTACGAGGCCGGTGACGCGCTCGGTGTGATGCCGATAAACGATCCCGCGCTCGTCGACGCCCTGGTGTCCCGGCTGGGCATCCCGGCGGATGCCGCCGTCACCGGCAAGGAGCGACCGTTCAGCGATCTCCTGCTGCACGGGTACGAGATCTCCACGCCGAGCCACGAATTCATCGACGAGATCGAGAAGCGGGCGGGCGACGAAGAACTGAGCCACGTGCTGCGGCACGGCGACAAGGAAGCCCTCGACGCCTGGTTGTGGGGCAAGGACGTGCTCGACCTGCTGCTCCTCGAACCGTCGGTGACCCTGACCGCGGACGAGTTCGTCGGGCTGCTGAAGCCGTTGCAGCACAGGGCGTATTCCATCTCGTCCAGCCCACTCGCCAACCCCGGCAGCGTGCACCTGACCGTCGCCAGCGTCCGCCACAGCTCGGCCGGACGCGACCGCGGCGGCGTGTGCTCCACGTTCCTCGCCGATCGGATCGCCGAGGGTGGCAGCGGCGGGATCTTCGTGTCGAAGAACAAGTCGTTCCGCGTCCCCGCGAACGACGACGCACCGATGATCATGGTCGGCCCCGGCACCGGCATCGCGCCGTTCCGCGCGTTCCTGCAGGAACGGCAGGCGCGAGGCGCGTCGGGACGCAACTGGCTGTTCTTCGGCGACCAGCACCGAGCGTCGGACTACATCTACGAGGACGAGATCGGCGCGATGAGCGACAGCGGTCTCCTCACCCGCCTCGACCTCGCCTTCTCCCGCGACCAGGCGGAGAAGATCTACGTGCAGAACCGGATGGTCGAGAACGGCGCGGAGTTGTTCGCCTGGCTCGAGGACGGCGGCCACTTCTACGTCTGTGGCGACGCCACCCGGATGGCGAAGGACGTCGACCGGGCCCTGCACGAGGTCGTCGCCACCCATGGCACCCTTTCCACCGAGCAGGCCGCCGACTACGTGACCAAGCTCAAGAAGGAAAAGCGCTACCTGCGCGACGTGTACTGACCACGTCGGCAGCAACTCACGAGGAGCAAGAACAATGGCAGTGGTGATTCTGTACGGCAGCGAGGGCGGAACCTCCGAACTGGTGGCCGACAACATCGCCGACGTGCTCGGCGACTACGGCGACACGTCCCTGTACGACATGATGGAGTTCGACGCGGGCGATCTCGACCCCGAGAATTTCCACGTCATCGTGTGCTCCACCTATGGTGAGGGCGAGCTGCCCACCGGCGCGGAACCCTTCTTCGAGGGTCTCGAGGAGGACGAACCCGACCTCACCGGTGTGCAGTTCGCGCTGTTCGGCCTCGGCGACAAGGTGTACGAGGAGACCTACAACCGCGGCGGCGAGATCATCGCGGAGAAGCTCGTCTCCCTCGGCGCGGTCCAGGTGGGCGAACACGGCAGGCACGACGGGTCCAGCTCGATCCGCCCGAAGGATCAGGCCGAGGAGTGGGCCAAGAACATCGGCGAGGAATTCCTCGGATAGCACCTCACACGGGTAGTCGCGACTGCACGCTCCGCACCCAGTCGCGGCTCCCGTCGAGGTAGCGGTCCCGCGCCGACGCGAACAGGCGGACGCTGTCGGCGCCGGGCCAGTCCGCGGGCAGCATCCCGGTAGGCAGGCCCGGGTCGATGTACGGGATGATGCGCCATTCGTCGAGCAGCGGGACGAAGCGGACGAACGCGTCGCGCGGCGACACCTCCTCTGCGGCAGACAGCGCGACCCGGTGGCGGTCCAGGAAGTCGCGGTGCCGCCCGGCGATGCCGCCCAGATCCCACCACCGCGTCGCCGCGGCCCCCATCGAATCGGGGACGAACACCGCCGTGGACACGAACGTGGTCACGTACTCGGACAGGCCCAGCGCGGCGACGATGTCCTGGACCTCGCCGGCGAGGTACTCGGGGGCGATCCACAGGCCGGGCGACACGGTTCCGCAGCCGATCCAGCCGAGTCGCCTGCGCAACTGGTGCCGCACCGCCCGTTGCGATTCGGGGATGGTGAACGAGATCAGCCGCCAGGGGTCGGTGTCCGCCATCTGACGGAAGCCGAAGATCCGCGGATCGCCGCGCCTGAACATCGCCTCGGCCTGCTCGGTCACCTCGTACCCGCTCCGCCCGTCGCGGGTCAGCGGCCGTAGCACCCCCTTCTTCTTCAGGCGGGCCACCGCGATGCGCGTCGATTCGGACGGGATACCGACGGCCTGCATCAATTCCACGAAGTCGGCGATCGCCACCCACCCGCCGAGGTCGCGCACGTACGCGCCGAGGACCGTGCGGATCAGCGACGTCGCGCTGCCGGGCCGCGAATCGAAGTCGTCGAGGATCGCGCTCGCCGGTTCAGTCGGTGAGTTCATCACGGATCGCGAGTATCCCGGCGCACACCTCACCGAAGCTGGTACTCAACGGGCTCAGGCCGAGCCGAAGCCCCTGCGGGGCCCGGAAGTCGGGGATGACGCCCTTCGTCCACAGTCGCTCGACGACGGTCTGGAACCGCGGGTGGTCGATGATGACGTGACCACCCCGTTCGGCGGAATCCTCCGGCGACCCGATCTCCGCACCCAGCGGAACCAGAAATTCGCGCACGAGGTCGAGTGCGTACTCGGTGAGCGCGATCGACTTGGCGCGCACGGCGTCCATGCCGACCTCGTCGAGGAGTGCGAGGGTGTCCTGCAGCGCGATCATGCCGAGGACCGACGGCGTTCCGCTGATCACCCGCCGGATGCCGGGCGCCGGGCGGTAGCCCTGCTCCATCGCGAACGGGTTGTCGCGGCCCATCCAGCCCCAGATCGGCTGCACGAAGTCCTGCTGATGGTCGGCACGAACGTAGGCGAACGCCGGTGATCCCGGTCCGCCGTTCAGATACTTGTACGTGCACCCGACCGCCAGATCGACACCCCACGTGTCGAGTTCGAGGGGAACCGAGCCGACGGAGTGACACAGGTCGAGCAGCAGGAGCGCACCGGCGTCGTGTGTCACGCGAGCGGCGCCGGCGGCGTCGACCAGGTACCCGGAGCGGTAGGCGACGTGGCTGAGCACGACGAGCGCGGTGCGTTCGGAGACCACGGACTTCAGGTCGTCGACGGTGACGCCGCCCCGGGTATCGGACTCGATCCACCGGAGCGTGAGCCCGAGTTCTCCCGCGACGGCCTCGAGCACGTACCGGTCCGTCGGAAAGTTGTCGCGGTCCACGACGATCTCGGTGCGGTCCGGCCGCAACGCGAGCGCACCTCGCGCGAGTTTGTACAGCAGGACCGTCGTCGAGTCGCCGATGGTGGTCTGCCCGGCGGCCGCGCCGAGCGCCACCCTCGCGAGTGTGTCACCGATCGTGATCGGCAGGTCGTACCACTCCTCGTCCCACCCGCGGATGAGCCGGCCACCCCACGACTGGGTGACGAAGACGCCTATCCGCTCGGCGCTCGCCTTGGTGGGTCGGCCGAGCGAGTTGCCGTCGAGGTAGGCGGGCACCGAGGGGTCGTCGGCGCCGATGAACAGGTCGCGGTACGGGCGCAGCGGGTCCACGGCGTCGAGTTCGGCGGCGCGGGCAGCCGGCACATCGGTCGAGGTGGTCATCATCGTCCGATCTCGGTGCGCACGGCCAGCAGTTCCGGGAAGAACGTCAGTTCCAGCGCCTTCTGCAGGAATCCCACTCCGCTGGACCCTCCCGTTCCGGATTTCATGCCGATGGTCCGCAGCACCGTGCGCATGTGACGGAAGCGCCACAGCTGAAAGTTCTCCTCGAGGTCGACGAACTCCTCGAAGGCCTCGTAGACGGCCCAGTGTTCGTCGTGGTTCTCGTAGACGAACTTGATCAGGGGCAGCAAATCCTCGTTCAGCGTGTAGGCGGCGGTCACGTCGCGGTCCAGCGCGGAGGCCGGCACGTCGTACCCGAGCCGCGCCAGACACTGCCAGAACGCGTCGTACAGGCTCGGCTCGGCGAGGAGCCGTTCGAGCAGATCGTGGGCGGCGGGATCGGCGTCGAACACCGCAAGCATTCCGGCGTTCTTGTTGCCGAGCACGAACTCGACGGCGCGGTACTGGTACGACTGGAACCCGGACGAATTGCCGAGGAACCGGCGGAACTCCGAGTACTCGGTGGGGGTCAGCGTGGCCAGCACCGACCACTGTTCGGTCAGCGTCTTCTGGATGTGCTTGACGCGGGCCACGCACTTGAGCGCCCGGCCGATCTCGTCCTCGTCGAAAGCGGCTCGGGCGGCGAGCGTTTCGTGCAGGACGAGCTTCAGCCAGAGTTCGGTGGTCTGGTGCTGGATGATGAACAGCAGTTCGTCGTGATGCTCCGGCCGGCTCACCGGTTTCTGCGCGCTCAGCAGGGTGTCGAGGTTGAGGTACGAGGCGTAGCTCATCCGCTCGCTGAAGTCGGTGACGATGTCTTTCTCGATGGCTCTGGTGTTGGCCTGCACGCCCATGACCGTCCTCACTGCTGGTGTTCGAGTACCGGGCTCCCGACCTCCATATTACATAATCGTGGCGACCGCTACAGTTGTCGAATACGCGCTTCGTAGCTCGGCGATTGACCAGACGTCACGGACCCCACCGACGCTTACCGTTCCGCGTCAGCAGGAGCTGTGAGCGTGGTGGTGGTCGTCGGTGTGGGTCTCGTCGTCCGCGTCGGTAGCTCTGGTGGCGGCAGCATCCAGGTAGTGGTCGGCTCCGACGAGCGTGTCACCGGGAGCACCTCGAACGACGTCTGCACCACCATGGACGGGGTCGGCAGACACCGCAGACCGGCCACCTGGAAACCGCGACTGCCGCGGTTCGGCACCGCCGCGCGGAAGTCGGCGACGCTGCCGACCTGACGGGTCTCGCCCAGGACACGATCGCCGAACTCCACCGCCCACGGCCCGCCACAGGTCGGAAGACTCGTCGCGTGGTACTGGATGCGGTCGCCCGGCTGCCCGCGCGGCGGAGTGAGGACGAGGACCGGCCCGGCGGGATCGAGCATGCGCGTCGCGTCCCTGTCGGGTTCGCCCGACGCACCGCCGCCGGTGTGGACTGCGAGCAGGACAGCAACCGACCCGACGAATACCGTCGTCACCAACCAGGGTGTCTGCCGCACCGACCTCACCTCGCACCCTCAATTATGCGGCTTCGCCGTCCGTGCGCACCGACTCAGCGCGCATCCGAGAGAAGACCACGCACAGAGCCACCTCACCCAAGGACACGAACACCCCTGGCCAGATGTCATCACGGGTACGTACGGTGACCCGGTGAGCGAACCAGCGCGCAGAGTCGCCATCGTCTTCGCCCCCGGCGTGGTGGCGCACCGCGGAACCGCGGAGGAACTCGTGGGCCGGGCACTGGATGCGCGCGGCCTGACCGGTGAGTTGACGTTCGCCGCGGACACCGCCGGGTTGGAGCGGGCCGTGCGGTCGGCGGCGGGGCGAGGCGAGTTCATCGCCGTGCCCGGTGCCGGGGCCTCCTTCCCCGCCCCGGCCGGCGGAGCGATCCGCGTCGATTTCGTGGAGTGCGAGGCCGACCGCTCGCCGGGCACCCGGGTCCACATCCGGGGGCGCGGACTCGACGGACTCCGCTACGCCGTCGACAGCTGGTATCACCACCGCTTCCACCCCGGACGGACCGTCCGCTACGGCGACCACCCCGATCAGCGAGTGGAACTGCGGATCCCGGGCGGCGACGGCCCCTTCCCCGTCGCCGTGCTGATCCACGGCGGATTCTGGCGTCCGCGTTGGGATTCCGACTTGATGGACGCGCTGGCAGTCGACCTGACGGCCCGCGGGTACGTCACCTGGAATGTCGAGTACCGGCGGGGCACGGAGAACCGATGGGCAGCAATGGCGTCCGATGTCGCCGACGCCGTGCAGGCTGTCGCGACGGTGCCGGAGGCGGACCCGGAGCGGGTCGTGATTCTCGGCCACTCGGCCGGTGCTCAGCTCGCGCTCCGCGCCGCCGCCGACGCCGCGACCGAGGACGCAGCGGTTCGTCCGACACTGGCCGTCAGCCTCGCCGGGGTGCTGAATCTGCGACTCGCCGGCGAACGCCACCTCGGCGAGGGCGCGGTGGCGGACGCCGTCGGCGGCGACCGGGCCGGCGACCGTGCGACGTACGAACGGTCGTCGCCGATCGAGCGACTGCCGCTGGGCACCGCTCAGCTAGTGGTGTGCGCCGTCGACGACGAGCCGGACATGCTGGAGATGAGCAGGGAATACCACGACGCCGCCGCGGCGACCCCCGACGACGTCGTCCGGATCGAGGGGCCCGGCGATCACTTCACCGTCATCGATCCGGAGAGCGAGATCTGGCGAAGGACCGCAGAGGCGATCGACGCCCGGATCAGACCTCGGACAGCGTCGACTCCACCGCCCGCAGCCCGGACCCGGCCCGGCCGCGGAGCAGATCCGCGCACCTCTCGGCCATCGTCATGACCGTGATGTTCGGGTTGACGTGCGGCAGTTTCGGCATCGCCGACGCGTCGACCACCCGCAGTCCTCGAACCCCCTTGACGCGCAGTTCCGGGTCGAGCACCGCCATCGGATCGTCGACGGCGCCCATGCGGGCCGTGCCCGCGGGGTGATACACCGTGTTGTGGGTCTTGTGGATGTAGTCGAGGATCTCGGCGTCCGTCACCGCGTCGGGTCCCGGCGCCAGTTCGCGGGCAATCCACCCGCGTAGCGCCTTCTGCTCGGCGATCGTTCGGGCCAGCTTCACCCCGGACAACATCACCCGGTCGTCGTGGCCCTCGCTGTCGGTGAAGTACCGGGGGTCGACCTTCGCGCGATCGCGGAAGTCCCGCGACCGCAGCCGGACCGTTCCGCGGGAGCGGCCCTGAGTGACGTTGGGTGTCAGGCAGAATCCGTTGTCGGTGGTCGGGTAACCCCACCGCAGGGTGTTCATGTCGAACGGGACGCTGCCGTAGTGCATCATCAGGTCGGGATGGTTCAGGCCCTCCCGGGTGGTCGCGAACAGTCCGATCTCCCACCACTGCGTCGATTCGGTGACCATCGGCTGGGACGCCTCCCAGAACACGAGGCCCTCGACGTGATCGTCGAGGTTCGAGCCGACACCGGGCGAGTCGACGCGCACGGGGATCCCGAACTCCGCGAGATGCTCCGCCGGACCGATACCCGACAGCATCAGGAGCTTCGGGGTGTCGATCGCCCCGGCCGTCACCACCACCTCCCGTCGCGCCGACACCGTGTCGTAGCCGGTGAGGTCGGGACGCTGGTACCGGACGCCCGTCGCCGTCTGCTGTTCGTCGAACAGGATCTCGCTCACCCAGCAGCCGGTCCGGACCTCCAGGTTGGGCCGGGTCCCGAGGATCGGGTGCAGGTACGCGTGCGACGACGACATCCGGGTGCCGTCCTCGGACGCGTTGATCTGGAACCATCCGGCGCCGTTGAGCACCGTTCCGCCGCGGTTGAATGCGACGGTCGGCAGACCGACCGCGGCGGCGGCGTCGAGAACCGCTCGGCCGCAGGGGTCGTTCGGCGGGACGTCCCGCAGCCGCACGGGCCCGCTGCGGCCGTGCCCGTCGCCGGGGGCGTCGTTGCTCTCGAGCCGGCTGACGTACGGGAGGATGTCGCGCGCACCCCAACCCGACGCCCCCATCGCCTCCCAGTCGTCGAGTGCCTCGGCCGGCGGCCAGAATGCGATACACGAGTTGTGGGACGAGCAGCCACCGAGGACCTTGGCCCGGGCGTGCCGCATGAAGCTGTTGCCCTTCTCCTGTGGCTCGACGGGGTAGTCCCAGTCGTACCCGGAGTCGAGCAGATGCATCCACTGCGACAGCTCGAGGATCGCCCGGTCCCCGACGTCGGACGGGCCCGCCTCGAGCAGGCACACCGTTACCGACCGGTCTTCGCTCAGACGTGCCGCGAGTGCGCAGCCCGCGCTGCCACCGCCCGCGATCACGTAGTCGAATTCCCCTGCAGTGCTCTTCGATTCGCCGTCGGTCATCGGGCGAGCTCCTTGTCGTTCGGTTCGGATTCCGGCGCGGTCGTTACCACCGCCGCGCAGTGTGACGTCAACGTTCCGATGTGGTGCCGGCCGGTGGTGAGGTACCACAGCAGGCCGAACCCGAGGATGATGCCGATGTAGACGAAGGCGCCCCAGGTGTTGTACCAAGGTTCCCCGTACACGGCCTCGCGTGGCCACGCGAGGTTGAGGGCCATCCCGATTCCCCAGACGAGTGCGACGATGTTGACGGGCAGTCCCCATCTGCCCATCGTGAAGTAGCCGCCCTCCTTCAGGTCCCGCGGCGGCCACTCACCCCGCAGCCGTTTCTTCAGCATCGGTCCGGTGACCATCAGGTAGGCCAGGTAGATCATGATGATCGCGATCGACGTGAGCACGGTGAAGATGTGCGGTTGACCGATGTTGACCACCAGGATCAGCGCGGCCACCACCCCGATGGTCACCGCAGGCACGATGGGTGTCCGCGTGCGCGGGTGGACGCGGGCGAGCCGCTCACCGAACGGGAGGGCGTTGTCGCGGGCCATGGCGAAGGTCAGCCGGATCGCGGCGGTGTGCACCGCCAGCGAGCAGACCGTCACCGCAATCACGATGCACACCAGGAAGATCGTGCCCAGCGGACCCCACATCACCTGCTCCACGATGTACTGCAGGCTGCCGTCCGACGCGCCGATCTTCGGATCGTCGAGGTCGGGTGCCGCCATCACGGCGAACACGAGGATCGCGCCGCCGATCACGAACGACGCGAGGATCGCACGGAAGATCGCCTTGGGGGCGGTGCGGCGGGGTTCGACCGTCTCCTCGCCCAGCGAACTCGCGGTGTCGAAGCCGTACATCACGTAACCCGACGCGAGCGTCGCCACCAGGAACGCACCGAGGTATCCGCCGCTTTCGCCTGCGCCGTACCCGTGGGTGGAGAAGAACACCTGCGGGCCGCGGGTCATGTTGGCGGCGAGGATGATCGCGATCAGCACCGCCGCGATGATCTCGATGAACACCCCGGCGCTGTTGATCATCGCCATGAGACGGACACCGAGCGCGTTGACGACGGTGGTGAAGCCGATCATCACCGTCCCGAGAATGACGGCGTTGGTGGCGAAGTCGTGTTCTCCGGTGCCGTCACCGACGATCTGGAAGCCGCTCCACAGCCGCGGCAGGTTGAGCTGCAGCGCCAGCACAACGGCCGACAGGGTGACGATCGACGCGGTGAGCATCAGCCAGCCCGCGGACCACCCCACTACTCTGCTGCCGAGCGTCTTCGCCCAGTTGTACACGGAGCCGGCGATCGGATACTTGGCGGCCAGCTCCATGAAGCAGAGCGCCACGGCGAGCTGGCCGACGAACACCAGCGGCCACGACCACAGGTAGGCGGGGCCTGCGGTGCCGAATCCGAAGTAGAACAACTGGAAAGTGCCGGTCAGGATGGAGATGTAGCTGACGCCCGCGGCGAAGCTCGCGAACTTGCCGATACTGCGATCGAGGGACTCCTTGTAGCCGAACTCCTCGAGTCCACTGTCGTGATCGCCGGTCGTATTGTCGGTACTGGTCATTCGATCACTTCCTGAGAAGGTGAGTAGGCCTGCTCGCGCGCCCCTGCCGGGAGCACGTCAGGTCGCGGTGAACCAACCCGCGAGAGGCGAGGTCGTGTTGTTCCAGATGTGTTTGACTTCCTGGTATTCGGAGAGCCCGGCCGGTCCGAGTTCGCGCCCGTTGCCGGACTTCTTGAATCCGCCCCATTCCGCCGCCGCGGTGTAGTAGCCGAAGTCGTTGAGCCACACGGTCCCGTGGCGCAGGCGGCGCACCACCCGTTCGCCGCGGGCAGCGTCCGACGTCCGGACTCCGGCGGCGAGGCCGTACTCGGTGTCGTTGCCGAGCCGGACCGCGTCCTCCTCGGTGGTGAACCTCTCGACCGTGAGAATGGGCCCGAACGTTTCCTCCTGCACGATGCGCATGGACCGGTCGCAGTGGTCGAAGATGGTGGGCAGGTAGTAGCTACCACCGTCGAGCGCGGGATCGGCGGGCCGGGAGCCACCCGTCCGGAGCACCGCCCCTTCGGAGATACCCAGTGCCACATAGGCTTCGATCTTGTCGCGCTGTGCGGTCGACACGAGCGGTCCGGTCTCGGTGCCGGGATCGAGCCCCGGGCCGACGCGGATGGCCTCGGCGCGCGAGACGAGGGCGGCGACGAAGTCGTCGGCGATCGACTCCTCCACGATCAGCCGCGTCCCCGCCGAGCACACCTGCCCCGAATGCAGGAAGACGCCGGTGAGCACCTGGTCGACCGACGACTCCCACTCGGCGTCCGCGAACACGATGTGCGGGTTCTTCCCGCCGAGTTCCACGGCGACCTTCGTGACGTGCTTCGCGGCCGTCTCCAGGATGGTGGTGCCGGTCGCGAGTCCACCGGTGAACGAGATGAAGTCGACGTCACCGGTGTCGGTCAGCGCGGGTCCGAGGTCGGCGCCGCTCCCCTGCACCAGGTTGACGACACCGGCGGGCACACCCGCCTCCTCGATCAGCCGGGCGAACGCGATCGTGCTCAGTGGCGTGACTTCACTGGGCTTGAGCACCATCGTGCAGCCGGCGGCCAGCGCGGGTGCCACCTTCCAGGAGATCTGGAGCAGCGGGTAGTTCCACGGCGCGATGAGGACGCACACCCCGATCGGTTCGCGAACGACCCGGGAGACGACGGCGGGGTCACCCACGTCGACCAGCCGGTCGCTGGAGACGAGGGCCAGCCGGGCGTAGTACCGGAATACGGAGACGACGTCGTCGATGTCGATTCGGCTTTCCACCAACGTCTTACCGGTGTCCAGCGTCTCGATACGCGCCAATTCCTCCTTGTCGCGCTCGAGCAGATCCGCGATACGCGACAGGAGCGACGACCGCGCGGCGACCGCCGTCTGAGGCCAGTCCCCGGCGTCGAAGGCCGCCCGGGCCGCCTGCACGGCTCGCCCGGCGTCTTCGGGCGACGCCTCGTCGACCGTGGCGATCACGTTCCCGGTCGCCGGGTCGATGCAGTCGCGGGTGCGGCCCGACGTCGCCGCGACCCACTCCCCCGCGATGAAATTCACCTTCCCGAACAACCTCTGGACGCCCTGATCCGCGGATAGTGCCGTCATCTTCATACTGTGTCCGAAACCCTCTCGTGTGCATACCTTTTCGATGAACCGACGATGAGCGGATCACGGGAGAGGTCCCGATACAGCGAGAAGCACAATCCGATCATCACCAGGAGGAACGGCGCGGCCGCGATGATCGTCATCGTCTGCAGACCCTGCAGGGCGTCCGAGCCGCCGGTCCAGAGGATGAGTGCCGCGGTGCCCCCGGTGAGGGTTCCCCAGAAGATGACGACCCACGTGCTCGGTTCTCGTGCACCCCGCTGCGACAGAGTGCCCATCACCAGGGACGCGGCGTCCGCGCCGGATACGAAGAAGATCGCGACCAGCACCATGACCAGCACGGTGGCAAACCCCGTCAACGGCAGATGGTCGAGCATCCCGAACAACTGGCCTTCGGTCGACGAACGCGCCGCCAGGTCGACTCCGTCCTGCTGCTGTCCGATGCCTGCGCCGCCGAACACCGCGAACCATACGAGGCTGACCGAGGTGGGAATGACGATCACGCCGATAACGAACTGCCGGATGGTGCGGCCGCGGCTGATCCGGGCGAGGAACATTCCGACGAACGGAGTCCACGACACCCACCACGCCCAGTAGAAGATCGTCCACGACGACAGCCAGGACGCCGTGTCGTCGCCGGAACTCGCGGCCGTCCGTCCCGACATGGTGGCGAGTTGCGCCGCGTAGTCCGCGATCGCGGTGGGGAGCAGATTGAGGATGAGTACGGTGGGACCGAGCACGAACACGAACAGCGCGAGAATCACCGCCAGCACCATGTTGATGTTGGACAGCCAGTGGATGCCCCGCGCGACTCCCGACACCGCCGAACCGACGAACGCGAACGTCAAGAGCCCAACGAGGGCAACGAGCGCGAACGTGCCGACGTGGCCCATCCAGCCGATGATCTCGAGACCGGAACCGATCTGCAGTGCGCCGAGTCCGAGCGACGCGGCGGTGCCGAACATCGTCGCGATGATCGCGAGGATGTCGATGACCTTCCCCACGGCGCCCTCCGAGCGGCGACCGAGGAGAGGGAAGAACGCGGCACTGATGAGCTGCTTGCGGCCACGCCGGTAGGAGCCGTACGCAATCGACAACCCGACGACCGCGTAGATCGCCCACGGATGCAGACCCCAGTGGAACATCGTCGTGGCCATCGCCGACCCGACGGATCCGTCCGTTCCCGGCGGCGGGCTCACCAGATGGGCGAGCGGTTCGGCGACGCCGTAGAACATCAATCCGATTCCCATGCCGGCGCTGAACATCATCGCGATCCAGCTCACCGTGCGGAACTCCGGTTTCTCGCCGTCGCGGCCGAGCGGAATCCGGCCGTACCGGGAGAACGCGAGGAAGAGTGAGAAGACGACGAACGCCGACGACGCGGCGATGAACAGCCAACCGAGGTCGGCCACCAGCCAGTCCAGCGCCGCGGTCGACACGACCGAGAGGTTCTCCGGTGCCAGCAGTCCCCAGAGGATGAGTCCGACACCAAGCGCCGCGGCCGTGCCGAACACCACCTTGTCGACGCTCCGCCGCCCCTCGCCGTCGGACGGCGCCGCCGCCTGCTGCTCCTGCGCCTGGTGTCGGGGTTGCGAATCGACACCGTTCACCCTGGGAGAGTCGGTCACCCTCGGTTGCTCGCCGGCGTAGGTCATCGGGGATCCCCGCTCAGCCTTTCGAGTAGCCAGTCGTGGAATTCGCCGATGTGGTGTTCCGCGGGCACCAGCACACCCCCGTTCCGGTACGCCTTCGACGCCATCGTGGGCTGGGTCCGCTCACAGGCGTCGAAGTCCTGCTGGTTGACCCGGTGGAACAGCTCCACCGAACGGGAGACGTCGCGACCCGACGCGGTGACCTCCGGGGAGTACAGCCAGTCGCATTCGACGATGGTGCGATCCGCGGACACGGGGTACATGCGGTGGAAGATGACGTGGTCGGGCACGAGGTTGACGAAAACCTGCGGCCGGATCGTGATGGCGTAGTACTTGCGGTCCTGGTCGGGACTGATGCCGGACAACGACTCGAATCCGCCGGTTCCGTCGATGGTGAATCCCTCGACGTCGTCACCGAAGGCGGCACCGTGCCCCACGAAGTACTGTGCGGCAAGGCCGTCCGCGAACTCGGGAAGTACCTCGGTGAGCTCGGGGTGGATGGTCGCGCAGTGGTAACACTCCATGAAGTTCTCGATGATCAGCTTCCAGTTGGCCGCGACGTCGTAGACGATCCGGCGGCCGAGTTCCAGGGTTCCGATCTGGTACCGGTCGATGGCGGCCGGATCACCGAGTCGTTCGGTGACGGCGCCGACGACCTCGTCCTCGAACGACGGCGGTTCGTCGGCCAGGCACACCCATGCGTAGCCGAGCCATTCGCGAAGCGCGACCGGCACCAGTCCGTACCGAACCCGGTCGATGTCGGCTCCGGTCTCGTCCCGCAGCGCGGCCATGTTGGGGGCGGCCACCAGTTTGCCGTCGAGTCCGTACGTCCACGCGTGGTAGGGGCACTGCAGGTTTCTGCGGATCTGCCCTTCGTCCTCGGTGCACAGCATGGCGCCGCGGTGCCGGCAGATGTTGAGGAAGGCGCGCAGTTCCCCGTCGCGGCCGCGGACGAGGAGCACGCTCTCCCGGCCCACCGTGATCTTCCGGAAGGCTCCGGGGTCGGCGAGATCGGCGGCGCGGACGGCGCAGAACCACATCGCCTCGAACAGGTTCTCCTGTTCGTCCGTGAAGATGTCGGCGTCGGTGTAGTACCGGCCACCGAGGGTGGGGATCAGTGCCGGTGCGGGCGTGGAGGCGGGAGCGGGGGCTTGAACGTCCGGAGCGGACATAGATGTCACCGTTTCTTTCGTTGCCGGGAAAGATGCGTGTCGGTCGAGCTGTGACCTGATGTCTGTGTGCGTAGGGGGCGCAGATCGCAGGGGGCGTCGTTGCCGAGAGTGACGACATGCGTGCCCGATCCGCGGCGACCGTCCGAACAGCGGACAGCTGTTCCCGCCGAGTCATCGCGGCGTCAGCATTGTTGCGTCATCAGCAACGCTATGCGATTTACACAACTTAGACTGTGGCCCGCGGACGTGTCAAACATCACATTCGACACTTCTTTCGCGGACGCGACACGACCGAAACACCGCGTTAACCGCGGACGGCCGGAACCCGGACAAACGGGACTATCCGTTCGTCCCGCCTTGAGGGAGAAGCACTTCCGGGCGTTCAGTCACCCGCGCCGACGGATTGCTGCGCTTCGATCCGCGCGACCGCGTCGGCGAGTTCGAGCGCCACGGCCTCGAACCGCTCAGGAGCAAGCCGGTACTCCGGCCCGGACACACAGATCGACGCGACGATCCGGTTGGTGACCTTGCTCCGCACCGGCACGGCGATGGAATTGAGCCCCGCTTCGAGTTCCTCGGCCGTGGACGCCCACCCGCGCGACCGCACGTGCTCGAGTTCGACGTCGAACGCCCGGAAGTCGGTGATCGTGTTGGGAGTGAGCGGGCGCAATTGCGGCCCCAGCCGACTCCGGAGCTGGCCGGACGTCAATTCCGAGACCAGGACCTTGCCGGTCGCGGTCGCGTGCGCCGGGGTCACCTGACCCACCCAGGTACGCAGCGCGACGTGGCGATCGCTGCGGGCCTCGAGCACGTTGAGGGTCGCCGCACCGTCCAGTACCGCGAGGTTGACCGTCTCCCCGAAGGCATCGGCCAGGCGGTCGCACTCCGGCTGCGCAACCTCGACGAGCCCGCTCTGCGCGACCGTGGCCTCGGCCAATCGCACTACCGCGAATCCGAGCTGATACTTGCCGCGGACACCCGCTTCCTCCACGAATCCGCGTTGCTGCAGCGACGCAATCAGGCGTGACACGGTCGATTTGTGCACGCCGAGACGCACGGCGATCTCCGAGGCGCCGACACGGCCTTCTGCCGCGACTATCTCGAGCACGTCGATGGCACGTTCCACGGCGTGCACTGTCTTCGCCTTTCCTTCCGTTCCCTGGGCCGCGGGCGCCGTTGCCTCGGATTCACTCATGCCCCGAGGTTATGCCCACCGACTTCGGGAACGCAGTTTTTACACGCGAATGCTTGACACCGTGGGGCAGCACCGGAGAGCATTGTGTTGCACAGCTTGCAAGTCGTCGCGCATAGCGCAACAACCGCTCCACAACTTGTCCTTCCTCCCCGACGTTTCGGAGGTATCGAGTGATTCTCGATAACGATTCCCCAGTTGTGACCCACCCCGGCGCCACGGCGTTCCCCGTCTGCGAACTCGTGACACTGCCCGTGGGCGAAGTCGTCACGGTGACCCCGCCGGGCATGGCTCCCATCTCCGTCTTCCACACCTCCGACGGTCTGTATGCCATCGACGACACCTGCACCCATCAGGACGCCTCCCTCGCCGACGGCTGGGTCGAAGGCTGCACCGTCGAGTGCCCGCTCCACGAAGCGTGCTTCGACCTCCGCACCGGAGTGCCCTCGGGCCCGCCGGCCAAGATCGCGGTCCGCACACACGACGTGTCGATCGTCGACGGCACCGTGCTGCTTCATCTCGACCAGAAGGGCGACGCCCGATGAACACTGTCCCGAATTCCATTGTGGTACTGGGCGCTTCCCTCGCCGGACTGTCGGCGGTGCGCGCACTGCGCGAGAAGGGATACACCGGCCGCCTCGTCGTGGCCGGCAGCGAGCAGTCCCTGCCCTACGACCGGCCGCCCCTGTCCAAGGAATTCCTCACCGGCGACCTGACCGACGAGGATCTGCTGTTGATGAACAGCGACGACGACACCCTCGACGTCGAATGGCGCATGAACAGAACTGCCACCGGTCTGGTCCATGCCCCCGAAGGGCTCCACCGTGTCACGTTCGACGACGGGTCCCACTTCGACGCCGATGCCGTCGTCGTCGCGACGGGCGCGCGTGCCCGAACCCTGCCCGGACACTCCGGTCTCGCCGGCGTGCACACACTCAGGTCGGTCGACGACGCACGCGCACTGCGGGATTCGCTGTCGCGTGCGCAGAACCTCGTGATCGTGGGAGCAGGGTTCATCGGCGCCGAGGTGGCCTCCACCGCGGCCCGCATGAGCCTGAACGTCACCGTCGTCGAGGCGTCACCGACACCCCTGGCGGGCCCGCTCGGCATCGAACTCGGGGCGATCTGCGCAGGACAGCATGCCGCACACGGCGTCCGGCTCCTCACCGGGGCAGTCGTCGCCGCACTGCTCGGTGACGACGCGGTCGAAGCCGTCCAGCTGAGTGACGGAACCATCCTCCCCGCGGACGCCGTGGTGGTCGGAATCGGGGCCGTCCCCAACGTCGAATGGGCACGCGATTCGGAACTGATGATCGAAGACGGCTTCCTCACCGACTCGTCGTGCCGCACGAACGTGCCCGGCGTGTACGCGATCGGCGACTGCGCACGGACTTTCGACGACGCCCACCAGGTGCACCACAGAAGCGAGCACTGGAGCAACGCCGTCGCACAGGCCGCCACCGTCGCCGACACGATCATGGCCACACCGTCCGGACCCGCCGCGATCCCGTACTTCTGGTCCCACCAGTACGGCAAGATGCTGCAGTTCGCCGGGACGAGACACAGCACCGACGAGGTCCGGTTCGTCGACGGCGATCCCGGAACCGGCACGTTCGTGGCCACCTACGACCGGGACGGCGACACCGTGGGCGTCTTCGCGATGAACAGTCCCCGGCTGTTCACCCGGTACAAGAAGCAACTCGCCAGGTCGCGGGCCTGATGCCGGCGCTACGTGACGGCATAGCCCAATCGGCTGCTGATCTGCTGGGACGTGTCGAGTGCGGCGCGGGCGACGTCCTCGAACCGTTCGGGCAGCAGCCGGTAGGCGGGGCCGGACACACTCAGAGCGGCAATCATTTTCGACGTGTAGTCCCGGATCGGGACGGACACCGCGTTCAGCCCGAGTTCGAGTTCCTCCTCGGACTCCGCCCATCCCCGCTCGCGAATGGTTTTCAACGATTCCACGAGCGCGGGCACATCGGTGAGAGTTTTCTCCGTGAGTGCAATCGGAGTTTCTCCCACACGCTCCGCGAGTTCGCTGTCGGACAATTCCGTCAGCAACAATTTTCCACTCGCCGTCGCATGCGCCGGGCTGCTTTGACCCACCCAGGTATTGGTACCGACACCGGACGGACCGTCCGCTTTGACGATGCTCACCGAGCGATTGCCGTCGAGTATCGACACATTGACGCTCTCACCGACAGTTTCCGCCAGTTCGGCGCACAATTCCTGACTCTGCCGCACCAGATCGCCGTCCGGCGACGCGGTGCGGGCCAGCCGGACGATGGAATTGCCGAGTTGGAATTTTCCCCGGCTCTTCAATTGCGCGACGTACCCTCGCGAATCCAGAACGGCGACGAGGCGCGATGCGGTCGACTTGTGGACACCCAACTCGTCGGCGATTTCGGTGACACCGGCGGTACCGAGCCTCGCCAGGATTTCGAGTACCGCCAGAGCGCGGTCCACTGACTGCACAGCGCCGGACGGCCGGCTCCGATCCCCATTCGAGTTATCGTCCAATTCAGTCATCTCGACTTCAGGATAGGCGACATCACCGTGCGACGGTTACCTCCATCCACACCCGGTTCCACGTCATCACAGTCGGGGTCGGTGCGCATTTCCACTTCGGATCGCGGAATTGCGGCCATTTCATCGACCAATCGTCGTGGAATTACCCGCAATTCGGGGTTGACCCCCTTACTCGTCCAGACCTAATGTGTTGATATATCAGTTGTCGATTTCGGTTCGGATCAGTCCGATCCGTTTCGCAATTCACAGTTCTTTCCGGCGCCGTTCGAGCCCACACCGAACACCGAATCTCCCGCTACTTCGCCACACACAGGCACCCACCCAACCAGGAGGACCATCATGGGGTCACCGCGCGTAGTGATCATCGGAGCCGGCATCGTCGGCGCGAATCTGGCCGACGAGCTCACCGCTCGCGGCTGGGATCGGATCACGGTTCTCGATCAGGGACCGTTGCCGCTCACCGGAGGCTCCACGTCGCACGCACCGGGCCTGGTGTTCCAGACGAATGCGTCCAAGACGATGACCGAGTTCGCCCGGTACACGGTCGAGAAGTTCGTCGGACTCGACGTGGACGGCGAATGGTGCTTCAACCAACTCGGCGGACTCGAGGTGGCCACCACCCCCGAGCGTCTGGCCGATCTGCACCGCAAACAGGGCTGGGCCACGTCCTGGGGCATCGAGGGCGCCGTCCTCGACCCGGCCGAGTGCGCGAAGCTGCACCCGCTGCTCGACGAGAAGCGGGTGCTCGGCGGGCTGTACGTGGAGACGGACGGCCTCGCGAAGGCGTCCCGAGTCGTCGTCGCGCTGGCCCGGCGCGCCGAGGCCCGCGGTGCCGTGTTCCAGGGTTCGACGAAGGTGATCGGCATCGAACAGAGCGGCGGCAAGGTGACCGGCGTCGCCACCGCCGACGGGGTGATCCCCGCCGACATCGTGGTGTCCTGCGCGGGCTTCTGGGGTCCCGACATCGGCGCGATGGTGGGCATGGACGTCCCGCTGCTCCCTCTGGCACACCAGTACGCGAAGACCGAGCAGATTCCCGAACTCGTCGGACGGAACACCGAACTCGCCGAGGCGGGCTTCCCGATCCTGCGCCACCAGGACCAGGATCTGTACTTCCGTGAGCACGTCGACCGCCTCGGCATCGGCACGTACGCGCACCGCCCGATGCCGGTGAACCTGCGCGACCTCGACGAGAGCGACGACGTGTCCGCGTCCGACATGCCGTCGATGCTGCCGTTCACCGAAGAAGACTTCGCGCCGTCGTGGGAGCAGAGCAAGTTGCTGCTGCCGTGCCTCGAATCCGCGAAACTGGAGGCCGGTTTCAACGGGGTCTTCTCGTTCACCCCGGACGGCGGACCGCTCATCGGCGAGTCCCCGGACGTCGCCGGGTTCTGGATCGCCGAGGCAGTGTGGGTGACGCACTCCGCCGGTGTCGGCCGGGCGGTCGCGCAACTGCTCGTCGACGGCCGCTCCGAGGTCGAACTGCACGGCTGCGACGTGCACCGCTTCGAGGAGATCCAGCTCGCACCCGACTACGTCAGCGAGACGTCGCAGCAGAACTTCGTCGAGATCTACGACGTGCTGCACCCACTGCAGCCCAAGGAGTCTCCCCGCGACCTGCGGGTCAGCCCCTTCCACACTCGCCAGAAGGAACTCGGCGCCGTGTTCCTGGAAAGCTCCGGCTGGGAACGCCCGCACTGGTTCGAGTCCAACGCCCATCTGGTACAGGACCTTCCGGCCGAATGGCAGCCGCCGGCCCGCGAACCGTGGGCAGCGATGTTCCACTCCCCCATCGCCGCGGCCGAGGCCTGGAAGACCCGAACCTCGGTGGCGATGTACGACATGACACCGCTGAAGCGCCTCGAGATCAGCGGCCCCGGCGCGCTGGCCCTGCTCGACCGGCTGACGACCGGCAAGATGGACAAGTCCGTCGGGTCCGTCACCTACACGCTCGCGCTCGACGAGACCGGTGGCGTCCGCAGCGACCTCACCGTCACGCGGCTGTCAGACAACATCTTCCAGGTCGGTGCCAACGGCAACCTCGATCTCGACTACTTCCGCCGCCAGTCCCCGGACGACGGCAGTGTGCAGATCCGGGACATCACCGGCGGCACGTGCGGGATCGGGTTGTGGGGCCCGCGCGCCCGGGATCTGGTGCAGGCGCTGAGCTCCGACGACTTCACGAACGAGAACTTCAAGTACTTCCGCGCGAAGCAGGTCCGCATCGGCGGTGTTCCCGTCACGGCGATGCGTCTGTCGTACGTCGGCGAACTCGGCTGGGAACTGTACACGTCCGCCGACAACGGTTTGCGCCTGTGGGATCTGCTGTGGGCGGAAGGGCAGAAGTACGACGTCATCGCCGCCGGCCGCGCCGCGTTCAACAGCCTGCGGATGGAGAAGGGCTACCGCTCGTGGGGCAGCGACATGACCACCGAGCACAATCCCTACGAGGCCGGTCTCGGGTTCGCGGTCCGACTGCAGAAGGGCGACTTCCGTGGGCGTGACGCGCTCGACGGCGTCTCCGACGAGACGGTGGAGCGGCGCCTGGCGTGCCTCATGATCGACGACCGCACGTCGGTGGTCCTCGGCCACGAGCCGGTATTCGTCGACGGACAGCCCGCCGGGTACGTCACGAGCGCCGCGTTCGGTCACACGGTGGGGGCGCCGATCGCCTACGCCTGGCTTCCCGCGAACGCGACCGCCGACACCCCGGTGGAGATCGAGTACTTCGGACGCCGCATCCCGGCAACGGTCGTGGCCGAGCCGCTCGTCGACCCCGAGATGAAGAAGATCCGGTCATGACCCTCCGAGACGACACGATCGCCGGATTCCTGGACTCACTCGCCGCTCGGACCCCCGCGCCCGGCGGCGGCGCGACCGGCGCCCTCCACCTCGGCCAGGCAGCCGCGCTGGTCTCGATGGTCGCCCGCTACACCACCGGCAAGAGGTACGCCGACCACGGGATGCTCGTCGAACGCATCTGCGCGTCCGCGGATGCGTTCCGCGAGAAGGCACTGCAGTTCGCCGACGACGACATGGCGGCATTCACGGCCGTCATCGACGCCTACCGGCTCCCCCAGGACACGGACGACGAAACGGCCGCCCGCACGTCGGCGATCGCGACCGCCCTCGCCGGCGCCGCCGCGGTCCCCGCCGAGGTGGTGGTCGCGGCGGGCGACGTCGTCGCACTCGCCGACGTCCTGCTGCCGGTAGCGAACCGCACCGTCGTCAGCGACGTCGCGGCCGCCGCCGAGGCTGCCCGCGCAGCCACCACCACCGCCCGGGTCAACATCGAGGTGAACCTGCCGGGTATCACCGATCCGGATACCCGCCGGGCCCTCACCGAATGCCTGTCCGGCGTCGACGCGATCGTCGAGCGTGCCGACGCAGTCACGACACGAGTACGAAAGCAGCTGAGTTCATGACCAGAAGCCTCGGTGGCGCCGAACTCGCCACCTCCATCCGCAATGACGCGTCCGTCGCCGCCGCAGCACTCGCCGAAATCGGGGTCCGCCCCAAGCTGGCGGTCGTGCAGGCCACCGACGACGAATCGACCGCCTGGTACGTGCGGTCCATCGCGTCGGCCGCGAAACGCACCGGAATCCTGTGCGACATCGTCGATCTCGGTGCCGCGGCGTCGACCGAGCAGATCCGCAGCACGCTCGTCGAACTCGGCCACGACCCGGACGTCCACGGCATCATCCTGCAGACACCCCTGCCGGACGGAACCGACCTCGATGCCCTCCGGGAGGCGATCAACCCCGCCAAGGACGTCGACGGCGCCAACCCGGTCAGCCTCGGCCGACTCGTCGCGCGTCAGCCGGCGTTCGCGCCCGCCACCGCACACGCCGTGATCGCCCTCCTCGATCACCACGGGATCTCCCCGCACGGCAGGACGGCCGCGGTGGTCGGCAGATCGACTGTAGTCGGAAGTCCCGTCGCGCATCTGCTCGTGCAGCGCAACGCGACGGTGACCGTCTGCCACCGGCACACCACCGACCTGGCCGCCGGCACCCGTGGCGCCGACATCCTCGTCGTCGCGGTCGGCATTCCCGGACTGATCACGGCCGACCACGTCGCCGACGGCGCCGTTGTCATCGATGTCGGGACCACGGCGACCGCGGACGGCCAACTGCTCGGTGACGTCGACGCCGTGGCCGTCGACGGTCGGGCGGGCGCGCTGACCCCGGTCCCCGGAGGGGTGGGACCGGTGACCACCGCGTTGCTGCTCAATCACACGGTCGACGCCGCCGGGACGCAGTACGCCCAGACTCGATCGGAGTCCGTGCTCGCCGGGTTCCGCAGCAGCGTCTGACTCCGTCTCCACCCCTTGACCCGCTCGTCCAGCCTGAAATAGCATGGCCATTCTGATATATCAGTTCGCTCGGACTGACACCTCAATTAGTGACACCGTAACCAGTCCGGCATCGAGGAGACCCACATGACCCAGACCTTCACCCTGACGCTCAGCTGCGCTCAGCGTCCCGGGATCGTTCACGCAGTCAGCTCCTTTCTCTTCGAGCAGAACTGCGATATCGCCGAGCATCAGCAGTTCGACGACACCCGGAGCGACGCGTTCTTCCTCCGCACGTCGTTCGTGTCCGCGGAAGATGTCGACATCGAACGCCTCACGGCGGAATTCGGAAGCGTCGCCGCGAAATTCGGCATGACGTTCAACTTCAACGGCACCGACCTGCCCCGGGTGATCGTGATGGTCTCCAAGATGGGTCACTGCCTCAACGACCTCATCTTCCGCTGGCGAGCAGGCAACCTCGGCGCCGAACTCGTCGCCGTCGTCTCCAATCACGAGGTGCTGCGCCCCATGGCCGAGGCCGCCGGGCTGCCGTTCGTCCACGTCCCGGTCACGCCGGCCACCAAGCCGCAGGCCGAAGCCCGGCTGCTCGAACTCGTCGAGGAATTCGACGCAGATCTCGTGGTCCTCGCCCGGTACATGCAGGTGCTGTCGGACGACGCGTGCCGCGCACTACGCGGGCGGGCCATCAACATCCACCACTCGTTCCTGCCCGGTTTCAAGGGCGCCAAGCCCTACCACCAGGCGTTCGATCGCGGCGTCAAGCAGGTCGGGGCCACCGCCCACTACGTGACCCCTGATCTGGACGAGGGGCCCATCATCGAGCAGGAAGTCATCCGCATCGACCACTCCTTCGACCCGACGCGACTCGCCACGGTCGGGCAGGACGCCGAGGCCCTCGCGCTGTCGCGGGCCGTGCGCTGGCACTGCGAGAACCGCGTCCTGCTGCACGGTCACCGGACGGTCGTCTTCAGCTGAGGCGCTTCGCGCCCGTGCGCCTTTTTGGTAGCTCCCGCTACCAGAAAGGCGCACGGGCCGGAGGCCTACAGCAGGTCGCGGATGGCCTTCTCGAAACCGGCGACGTGGGCGAGGGTGAGGGACGAGGCGGTGTTCTCGTCGCCGTCGACGATGGCCCGGAGCAGGGCGACGTGCTCGCGGACGTGGCTCGCGACGTCGGGCAGCCGGTCGAGGAAGAGGCACCAGATGCGGGTAGCGTGTGAGTCGAGGCTGACGAGGATGTCCTCGAGGTGAGGGTTCCCGGACGCCCGGTAGATCTCGCGGTGGACGCGCACGTCCTTGCGCAGGACTTCGCGCGGATCTTCACTGTCGTCTATCTCGGCGATCTCGTCGGCGAGCGCGGTCAGCCGGGCTCGCGAGTCCGGGGACGCCGTCCGGGCCGCCCGGGCCGCCGCGGTCGGTTCGAGTTGCTTGCGGATCTCGGAGATGTCGGCGAGGTCGGTCATGTCGACGGCGGTGGCGAACGTGCCACGACGCGGGTAGGCGACGACAAGACGTTCCCGTTCGAGGCGTTTGAGCGCTTCCCGCACCGGTGTCCGGCCGAATCCCAGTTCATCGGCGAGACGGTCGTCGTTGATCGGCTCGCCGGGCCGGATGTCCAGCATGACCAGGCGTTCGCGGACGATCTCGTACGCGCGGTCGGCGTTGGTGCCGCCGTTCGATGCCGTGTCCGCGACCGATGAATGCGCCAGGCTCATGTTCCGTCTCCCTGATTTTCCGGAGCTATTGACCTTTGTCCGTCACTGACCTTACTCTACTTTCCAGTTGATATATCAGTTCAAAGTCAACTGACCTTCCAGAAAGGCGAACCATGACCGTGGACACCGCACACCTCACCGAGGTGGCAGCAGCGAACCCGACGCTGACGCATTCGCTCGCCGATCTCGACCCCGCCGTACACCAGGCGATCGCGGCCGAGCTCGAGCGACAGCAGGGCACCCTGGAAATGATTGCCAGCGAGAACTTCGCCCCGCTCGCGGTGATGCAGGCGCAAGGGTCGGTACTGACGAACAAGTACGCCGAGGGTTACCCCGGCCGCCGCTACTACGGCGGTTGCGAGCACGTCGACGTCATCGAGCAGCTCGCCATCGACCGCCTCACCGCACTGTTCGGTGCGACATTCGCCAACGTGCAACCGCATTCGGGAGCGCAGGCCAACGCCGCCGCGATGTCGGCACTGCTGAAGCCCGGCGACGGCATCCTCGGCCTGGACCTCGCGCACGGCGGTCACCTCACGCACGGGATGAAGCTGAACTTCTCCGGCAAGCTCTACGACGTCGCCGCGTACCACGTCCGCGAGGACGACCATCTCGTCGACATGGACGAGGTCGAGCGTCTCGCGCGTGAGCATCGCCCGAAGCTGATCCTGGCCGGCTGGTCCGCCTACACACGCCAACTCGACTTCGCCGCGTTCCGTCGCATCGCCGACGAGGTCGGCGCGTACCTCATGGTCGACATGGCGCACTTCGCCGGACTCGTCGCCGCCGGACTGCACCCCTCCCCCGTCCCGCACGCCCACGTGGTCACGTCGACGACGCACAAGACCCTCGGCGGTCCCCGCGGCGGCGTCATCCTCACCAACGACGAGGCACTGGCGAAGAAGTTCAACTCCTCGGTGTTCCCCGGACAGCAGGGCGGCCCGCTCGAGCACGTGATCGCCGGCAAAGCCGTCTCGTTCAAGCTCGCCGCCGAGCCCGAGTTCCGGGAGCGCCAGGAACGCACGCTCGCCGGCGCGAAGATCCTCGCCGACCGCCTCCTCGAGGACGACTCCCGGCAGGCGGGCATCAACGTCGTGTCCGGCGGCACCGACGTGCATCTGGTGCTGGTGGATCTGCGCGAGTCCGAACTCGACGGCAAGCAGGCCGAAGACCGGTTGCACCGGGTGGGAATCACGGTGAACCGCAACGCCGTCCCGTTCGACCCGCGTCCGCCGATGGTCAGCTCCGGGGTGCGGATCGGCACCCCCGCGCTCGCCACCCGCGGTTTCGACCTGGATGCGTTCACCGAGGTCGCCGACATCATCAGCTACGCGCTGCGACCGGCCACCGACGAGGCCGGACTCGACGAACTCCGCGGCCGCGTCGATGCCCTCGCGCTGCGCTTCCCGCTCTACCCCGACCTCACGGAGGCGAACTGATGAGTGCCACCCAGCCGCCCGGCGCCCACCTGCCCGACCACCCCGACTTCCTGTGGCGTAACCCGGAACCGAAGAAGTCGTACGACGTCGTCATCGTCGGCGGCGGCGGACACGGCCTCGCCACCGCGCACTACCTCGCCAAGAATCACGGCATCACCAACGTCGCGGTCCTGGAGAAGGGCTGGCTCGCGGGCGGCAACATGGCCCGCAACACCACGCTGATCCGGTCGAACTACCTGTGGGACGAG
Organism: Rhodococcus sp. IEGM 1307; assembly: GCF_030056915.1. Taxonomy (NCBI): domain Bacteria; kingdom Bacillati; phylum Actinomycetota; class Actinomycetes; order Mycobacteriales; family Nocardiaceae; genus Rhodococcus; species Rhodococcus sp. IEGM 1307. The sequence continues at coordinate 319,322 of NZ_JASHKW010000002.1, read as the reverse complement.
AGCGCCAAGATCTACGAGCACGCCCTCAAGCTGTGGGAGGGCCTCGAGGACGACCTCGACTACCCGATCCTGTTCAGCCAGCGCGGCGTCCTCAATCTCGCGCACAGCCTGCAGGACGTCCGCGACAGCGTCCGCCGGGTGGAGGCGAACAAGCTCAACGGAATCGACGCCGAGTGGGTCGGACCCGACGAGGTCAAGAAGCTGTGCCCGCTGGTGAACATCTCGAGCGACATCCGGTACCCCGTCCTCGGCGCGACGTATCAGCCGCGGGCCGGCATCGCCAAACACGACTACGTGGCCTGGGGATTCGCGCGCCGAGCCGACGAGGCGGGCATCGACATCATCCAGAACTGTGAGGTCACCGGTTTCGTCACGGACGGCAACAAGGTGACCGGGGTGCGCACCACCCGCGGCGACATCGCGACCGGTCAGGTCGCGCTGTGCGCGGCCGGGCACACCTCGACGCTCACCGACATGCTCGGCATCCGGACCCCCGTGCAGAGCCACCCGCTGCAGGCGCTGGTCTCCGAACTGCTCGAACCCGTGCACCCGACCATCGTGATGTCCAACGCCATCCACGTGTACGTCTCGCAGGCGCACAAGGGCGAACTGGTGATGGGCGCCGGTGTCGATTCCTACAACGGGTACGGCCAGCGCGGCGCGTTCCACATCATCGAACGTCAGATGGCGGCCGCGGTGGAGTTGTTCCCGGTGTTCGCCCGCGCGCATCTGCTGCGCACCTGGGGCGGCATCGTCGACGTGTGCCCCGACGCCTCCCCCATCGTGGGACGCACTCCGTACGACAACGTGTATCTCAACTGCGGTTGGGGCACCGGCGGATTCAAGGCCACCCCGGGGTTGGGTTGGTGTCTGGCGGACACCATCGCGAACGACGAACCGCACGAGTTCATCGCGCCGTTCAGCCTCGACCGATTCGTCACCGGCGCTCTCGTCGACGAGCACGGCGCCGCGGCCGTCGCTCACTGATCCCCCGTCGCGCACTGAAATTCAGGAGCCACAATGCAACTCATCGAATGCCCGTGGTGCGGGTCCCGTGAGGAAACCGAGTTCCACTACGGCGGCGAAGCCCACGTCCTGTATCCGGAAGATCCCGAATCCCTGACCGACGAGCAGTGGGCGCACTTCGTGTTCTTCCGCGCGAACACGAAAGGTCTTTTCGCGGAACGGTGGAACCACAGCGCCGGCTGCCGGCGCTGGTTCAACGCCGTACGCGACACCGCCACCTACCGATTCCACAGCGTCTACCGCTTGGACGAGCAGAAGCCGACGATATCGTGAACGCACCCTTCCGCACCCGCCAGGGCGGTCGCCTCGACCGCGACACCTCCTACACCTTCACGTTCGACGGCCGGGAACTGACCGGTCACCCCGGTGACACGCTCGGTTCGGCCCTGCTCGCGAACGGCGTCCACCAGATCACCACCAGCATCAAACTCGGCCGGCCCCGCGGCATCACCGCGGCGTGGGCGGAGGACACCGGCGGTCTCGTACAGATCGAGGAGCCGTTCCCCGAGCCGATGCTGCTCGCCACCACCATCGAGTTGTTCGACGGCCTCGTCGCCCGCGGCATCCCCGGCCAGGGTCGGCTCGCCGAGATCGCCGATTCGGCGAAGTACGACGCCAAGCACGTCCACACCGACCTCCTCGTCGCCGGCGCCGGACCGGCCGGTCTCGCCGCCGCGCTCACGGCGGCCCGGGCGGGCGCCCGGGTGGTGCTCGTCGACGAGCAGAGCGAAGCCGGCGGCGACCTCCTCGGGTCCACGGACCTCATCGACGGCGCACCCGCCCTCGACTGGGTCGCGGCCGCGGTCGCCGAACTCGCCACCTACCCGGATGTGCTGCACCTGCAGCGCACCACCGCGTTCGGCAACTACGACGACGGCTTCGTCCTCGCGCTGCAGCGGCGCACCGACCATCTCGGTGTCGAGGCCCCCGCGGCGCTGAGCCGCCAGCGCGTCTGGCGTATCCGCGCCCGGCACATCCTCGTCGCCGCCGGCGCGCACGAGCGTCCCGTCGTCTTCACCGACAACGACCGCCCGGGCATCATGCTCGCGCACGGTGCCCGCACCTTCCTGCACCGCTACGGTGTCAAGGTCGGTGAGCAGGCCGTCGTGTTCACCACCAACGACAGCGCGTACGAGGCCGCGATCGACCTACACGACGCCGGGGTCCGGATCAACGCGATCGTCGAGGCCCGCGACGAGGCACCCGCCCGCTGGCAGCGTGAATGCGACGCGCGCGGCATCACCATCCGCACCGGATCGGTGGTGTCCGGCACCCGCGGCAACGGCCGGATCAGTCACGCCGTCGTCGCCCAGCGCGAAAACACCCGTACCGCAGTTCCCCTCGCCTGCGACGTCCTGCTCGTCAGCGGCGGCTGGAACCCGGCCGTGCACCTGTTCTCCCAGGCCCGCGGCAAGCTCCGCTACGACGAGAACCTCGGCGCCTTCGTGCCCGGCGAGGACCTCGACGGAGTCTCCGTCGCCGGGTCCGCGAACGGTGTGTTCGACCTGGACGGGTGCCTGCGCGACGGGCAGACCGCCGGCCAGTCGATCATGCGCGACCTCGGCTTCACCGTTCCCGATCGCACGATCGACCCGGAACCTGCACCCGCGATCGAACAGTCCACCCCGCTGGTGCTCTGGCGGGTGCGGGACGTCGCCGGTGAGGACACCCAGTTCGTCGACGTGCAGCGCGACGCGACGGTCGCCGACCTGGCCCGCGCGGTCGGCGCAGGCATGACGTCGATGGAGCACATCAAGCGCTACACGACCATCGGCACCGCGCACGATCAGGGCAAGACGTCCGGGGTGATCTCCTCCGGCATCACGGCCGAACTGCTCGGCAGGCCGATCGAGACGCTGGGCACCACCACATTCCGGCCGCCGTACACCCCGGTCGCGTTCGCCGCCCTCGCCGGCCGCAGCCGCGGCGCCCTGTTCGACCCCGAACGGGTGACCGCACTGCACGATTGGCACGTCGGCCGCGGCGCGGTGTTCGAGGACGTCGGCCAGTGGAAGCGTCCCCGCTACTACCCCCTGCCCGGGGAGGACATGGACGCCGCGGTGCTGCGCGAATGCGCTGCCGTGCGCCGCAGCATCGGCATCCTCGACGGCTCCACCCTCGGCAAGATCGACGTCCAGGGTCCCGACGCCGGGGTGCTGCTCGACATGGTCTACACGAATATGATGAGCACCCTGAAGGTCGGCATGGTCCGCTACGGCGTCATGTGCGGGGTCGACGGCATGGTCATCGACGACGGCACCGTGATGCGCCTGGACGACGACCGGTTCCAGGTCTTCACGACCACCGGCGGCGCCGCGAAGATCCTCGACTGGATGGAGGAATGGCTGCAGACGGAGTGGCCCCACCTGAAGGTGCGGCTCACCTCGGTCACCGAACAGTGGGCCACGTTCCCCGTCGTCGGACCGCGCTCCCGCGACGTGATCGGTGAGGTCTTCCCCGACCTCGACGTCACCAACGACGCGTTCCCGTTCATGGCGTGGCGCGACACCTCCCTCGGCGGCGTCCACGTACGGGTCGCGCGGATCAGCTTCTCCGGTGAACTCGCGTTCGAGGTCAACGTCGACGGCTGGCACGCACCCGCGGTCTGGGCGCGCCTGATCGCCGCGGGCGAGAAGTTCGACATCACCCCGTACGGCACCGAGACCATGCACGTCCTGCGCGCCGAAAAGGGGTACCCGATCATCGGTCAGGACACCGACGGGACGGTCACCCCGCAGGACCTCGGGATGAGCTGGGCCGTGTCGAAGAAGAAGCGCGACTTCATCGGGAAGCGCTCCTTCACCCGGGCGGAGAACCAGAACCCGCTGCGCAAACAGTTCGTCGGACTGCTGCCCCTCGACAAGCAGACCGTGCTGCCCGAGGGCGCGCAGATCATCGAAGAGGCGCAAGGCGGCATCCTGCCGCCCCCGCCGGTGCCGATGCTCGGGCACGTCACGTCGAGCTATCTCAGCGCCGAACTCGGCCGCCCGTTCGGGCTCGCCCTCGTCAAGGGCGGCCGGGCCCGGCTCGGCGACACCCTGCACGTCCCGGTGGACGGAAACCTGGTCGCCGTCGAGGTCACCAGTTCCGTCCTCGTCGATCCCGAAGGAGCACGTCGCGATGGCTGACACCCTCGTCCCCCTCAGCCCCCTGCACGGCTGGGACCAGAAATTCTCCGAACTCCCCGAGTCGGTGAGCATCGCCGAGGAACCTTTTGTCGCGATGGTCGACCTGTGGGTCGACGCGGCCGGACCGGGAGCCACGGCCGCCGCAACGGTCCTCGGGTTCGACCTCCCCACCGCGGCGTCGACGTCCGCCGGCACCGACGCCACCACCGCCGTCTGGCTCGGTCCCGAGGAGTGGCTGATCACCACGCGATCACAGTCGGCGCCTGCTCTCGAGTCTGACCTGCGGGCGGCGGTGACACCCCACGGCGGCGCCGCGATCGACGTCTCCGGACAGCGAACCACCCTGCGGCTGCGCGGCACTCATGCCCGCGACGTCCTCGAGAAGGGGTGCTCACTGGATCTGCATCCGAGGGTGTACGGCCGCGGCACTGCAGCGCAGACCATGCTCGGCCTCGCGGGCGTGATCCTGATCGCGCTCGACGACGAGGGGACCGACTACCGGATTCTCGTGCGGCCCTCGTTCGCCCGGTACCTCGCGGAGTGGTTGATCGACGCCGCGGAGGAGTTCGGCGTCGACCCGGTGTAAGCGACAGCGTCGGTCCGGTGGACGGCACGGCGTCGTCCACCGGACCGATTCCCCTTTCTGGAAGGAGATGCGCCCGAATGGTTCCGTTCCCGACGCTGACCGCCACCGGCCCCGGCCGACTGCTCGACGCTCTCGCACGCGACGTTCCCCTGATCTGCGGCATCGTCAACGTGACCCCGGATTCGTTCTCCGACGGCGGCCGATACCTCGGTACCTCCGCGGCGGTCGAACACGGGCTGTCGCTCGTCGCGGAGGGCGCCGACCTCCTCGACGTCGGCGGCGAGTCGACCCGCCCCGGGTCCCGCCCGCCGTCCGTCGCGGAGGAGATCGAGCGCGTGGTGCCGGTAGTCGCAGCCCTCGCGATGTCGACGTCGGTCCCGATCTCGGTCGACACCTCGAGACCGGACGTCATGCGCGAGGCGGTCGCCGCCGGCGCGTCGATGATCAACGACGTTCGTGCCCTCCGGCTTCCGGGGGCACTGCGGACCGCGGCCGGCCTGGACGTACCCGTGTGCCTGATGCACATGCGGGGCGAGCCCGAAACGATGCAGACGTCGCCGGAGTACGGCGACGTCGTGTCCGAGGTGCGCCGGTTCCTCGTCGACCGTGTCGGCGCCTGCCGGGGCGCGGGAATTCCGCTCGAGCACGTCATGGTGGACCCGGGTTTCGGCTTCGGCAAGACCCTCGCCCACAACCTCGCGCTGTTGGCCGAGCTACGGCAGATCACCGACCTCGGTGTTCCCGTGATGGCCGGACTGTCCCGGAAGGGCATGCTGGGCACGATCACCGGTCGCGGCGTCGAGCACCGTCAGGCCGCCTCGGTGGCCGCTGCCCTGATCGCCGCACAGAACGGGGCAGCCGTCCTACGGGTGCACGACGTGGCCGCCACTGTGGACGCGGTATCCGTGCTCCGCGCGCTCGTATATCGTGGTCCCGCCAGCTTCAGTCACGCGTCGAATCGAGTCTCCGCACAGTGAACACCTCCGTGTCCGCCGCCGGTCTCGCGACGATCGGTCCTGCTGAAGCGCAGCTTGTCGAAGCTGGTGCCCAGCTGATGGAGACGATGTATCACGATCCGCGGACCGGCTTGCGGCACGTGGACCGTCACCTGCGACGTCTGGCCCGTTCGGCGGCCGTGCTCGGGTACGAGTTCGGGGAACGTGACGTCCGGCGCCACCTCGTGCAGCGGCTGTCGGGCGTCGGTCCGGCCCGGGTCCGCGTGCGCCTGCACCGCGACGGCGGGGTGGACGTCGACGTCTTCGGGCCGCCGGTCGCACCCGCGTCGGTGTCTCTCGTGCTCGACGGCGAGCCCGTCGACTCCCGGGACGTTCTCCTCGGACACAAGACGACGTTGCGCGAGCGATACGACCGCAGACGACACCGCCATCCCGGGGCCGACGACGTCGTGCTGGTCAACGAACTCGGGCACGTCACCGAGACCACGATCGCGAATCTCGCCGCCCGGATCGACGGCGTCTGGTGGACGCCGCCATTGGCGTCGGGGTGCCTGCCGGGTGTCGAGCGGTCGTGGCAGCTCGACCGCGGGCTGATGCGCGAACGCATACTCACGCCGCGCGATCTCCTGGCCGCCGAGGCGCTCGCCGTGACGAGCTCACTCAAAGGCGTGCTGCCCGCGACTCTCCGGCCGTAGCCGCTTCGTTTCCGGACGTTTTCCGGACCACCTCTTGACCCACCCTCACACCTGACCTACTGTTATGACACATACTGATATATCAATGTCAGACCTGTTGGATCACAGCGCGACTCCGCGACCACAACGCCCGACTGTCAAAGGAAAAGGCATGAGAGCTGGAAAGATTCCCTCGGATCGACGGTTCACGGCAACGCACAGTTGGTTGGCCCTCGCACCGGGACAGAGCTTCGCCGACTACCCGCTCCGGGCCGGGGTCACGGACACCGCACTCGACGAGGTCGAGGTGGTCGGACTGGAACTTCCGGCAGTGCGCAGCACGATCGAGGCAGGCGCCCCCTGCGCCCTCGTGTGGACGTCCGCCCGGACCGTCGTCACGGTGTACGCGCCGATCAGCGGACTCGTCACGATGACGAACACCGACGCCGCCGAGAACCCGCAACTCGTCGCCGACGACCCCTTCCACCGTGGCTGGCTGTTCGCCGTCCTCCCCTCGCCGACGTCGTCCGCCTACGGACTTCTCACCCCCGCGCAATACGCGAACGAACTCAGTGAGGCGGTGTAATCCCATGACCATCAGCGTGTTCGACCTGTTCTCCGTCGGCGTCGGCCCCTCGAGTTCACACACCGTCGGACCGATGCGCGCCGCCGCACGGTTCGTCTCCGACCTCCGCGCCCTCGACGCCCTGCACGCAACGGCGGACATCCGCGTCGACCTGTACGGGTCGCTCGCAGCCACGGGAGCGGGCCACGGGACGATGTCCGCGGTGCTGCTCGGGCTCGAGGGGTACTTTCCCGAGAAGATCGAGACCGAGGAAATGGAACGACGTCTCGAGGAGATGCGCAGCACCCGGCGCATCAGGGTCGGCGGATCCCACGACGTCGCACTCGCCGAGGACGAGATCGTCCTCCATCCGCTGACCATCCTGCCGTTGCACCCGAACGGGATGAGGATCACCGCGTCCACCGCCGCCGGCGTCGAAATCCACAGCGAAACCTACTTTTCCATCGGCGGCGGCTTCGTCGTCACCGAAGCGGAGAGCGCACAGCCGCCGCGCCCCGCCACCGGCGGTCTGTCGTTCGGGTCCGCCAAGGAACTCCTCGACGTCGCGGCCCGCCACGGCTACACCATCAGTGACGTGATGCTCCAGTTCGAACGCGAAACGCGGTCGACCGTGGAGATCTACGAACGGCTCCTCCATATCCGCGACGTCATGGTGGAATGCGAGAAGCGCGGGATCGCGCGCGACGGAATTCTTCCCGGCGCCCTGCGCGTGCGCCGGCGGGCACGGGACTGGTATCTCCGCCTGGATCAGGAAGATCCGCACCGTGATCCCGCATTCGCCGAGGACTGGGTCAACCTCGTCGCCCTGGCCGTCAACGAGGAGAACGCATCCGGCGGCCGCATCGTCACCGCGCCGACCAACGGGGCCGCGGGCATCATCCCCGCGGTGCTGCACTACGCCGTTCACTACACCCCAGCCGGGAAGTCGGATCCCGACGACACCGCGATCCGCTTCCTCCTCGCCGCCGGCGCCGTCGGATCGCTGTACAAGGAACGCGCGTCGATCTCCGGAGCCGAGGTCGGCTGCCAGGGCGAGGTGGGTTCCGCGGCGTCCATGGCCGCTGCCGGGCTCGCCGAGATTCTCGGCGGCACAATCGAACAGGTGGAGAATGCCGCGGAGATCGCGATGGAACACAGCCTCGGTCTCACGTGCGATCCCATCGAAGGGCTGGTGCAGATTCCGTGCATCGAACGCAACGCGATCTCGGCGGGCAAGGCCATCAACGCCGCTCGCATGGCCCTGCGCGGCGACGGCACCCACCGGGTCAGCCTCGACCAGGTGATCGAGACGATGCGCTCGACCGGCGCAGACATGCTGTCGAAGTACAAGGAAACGTCGACCGGTGGTCTGGCCGTCAACGTCCCGGTCAACTATGTCGAGTGCTGACATGATCACCGACGAACTGCGCCTGCTCCCTGCCCGCGCCGCCCAGTTCATCCGGCGGCACCCGGTTCCGAAGCCCGGCGACTACGCGCCGGAGACCCGGCTGTCGGTGCTCGACGTCCTCGTGCACTGCGCCCCGGTCCGCGGCGACGCGTTCGTCGCGTTCCAGCTGCTGAGCCGACGTGAGCTGCCCGGCTCGTACCTTCTCCACGTCGACGTCGTGGACGACGCGCTGTCCGCCCTCGACACGTTCGCCGTGACGGAACACGAGTGCGAGCAGAGCTTCGGCCCGAACTGGCAGGACGTCATGCGACACGCCGTGGAAGCGGCAGCCCTCCTGCACGGGCACTTCGGTGCGCTGACGCGGACGAGGAGCGTCGTCGACAGCCGCCGACGGCTCGGTGCCTGGGCGTGCGCACGTGAGGCGGCCTGGGACGCGGGCCGGATCAAATCCTGGTACCGCGCCCAGGACGCCGCGTGGGAACGGCACTTCATGGACGAGGCGACAGTGCGCGAGGACGAGCAACTGTGCGCGGACATCGCGACCGCGGTGCGCGACGCGGCAGCCGCGCACGCGGTGTCCGATCTAGTGGGGCGGCACGACTTCACCACCGCACACTTCGAGACCCTGCTCGACCCGTGGCGGACGGCCGCCGCGCACCTGCTCCCGCGAGGCGATTACTGCGCGGCCGCGAGCACGGTGTCGACGAACGTCCGCGGCCGCTCGGGGTGACCGTTCTCCCGCAGCGCTGACAGCGTTTCAGATCCCGCGGGTCGCGCGACTCCCGCTGTCATTCGCGTGATCGACAGCGGAGACGCCTGTGTCACAGAATCTTTCGGCCGCGGCTACCATCATCGGCAGACGGGATCGAATTCACGAAAGCACTGTCGCGAGGTGCATGTGCCGGTGGTCCTGCCGAAGCCCCACCCCACCCCTGAACGAGGTAAATATGAAGGCTCGACGGTTAGTTCTCAGCGTCCTCGGTTGTGCCGCCATTTCGATGGCAGTCGCGCCCTCCGCACAGGCGGCGACGATCTTCGACTTCCTTCCCCCGGAGATTGCGTCGCTGATTCCGAGCGGTTCGGCCGACGCCGTGAACCCCCTCCTGCCGCCCGCGCCCGCGGCTCCGGCAGCACCGGCACCCGCACCGCAGGTCGCGCCGGCACCGCAGGTAGCCCCCGCACCGCAGGCGGCTCCGGCACCGCAGGCTCCCGCACCCCGCGCGGGGTACAAGAACTGCACCGAGGCCCGCAATGCGGGTGTGACGCCGATCTACCGCGGCCAGGACGGTTACGCGTCGCACCTCGACCGCGACAACGACGGCATCGCCTGCGAGTAGTCGATCCCCGGCGCGCCGCCCGACACACGCACCCCTTCTGCGCCCACGCACCCCTTTTCGAGCCCTGGAACGGGTGCGTCTACCGAGAAGGGGTGCGTCGGTGCCTGGCAACGCCTCGGCCAACGTGCAGGTGTCGCCATTCCCCGTGCGGCGCAGGGCGCCCGGCACTAAGTTCGGCGATGACGGTTGAGGTTCTACGCGAGGGGGCGGTCCGGCATGAGCAGGACACATTTCAGGGCTCTGACACTGGGCGCGGTCGCGCTGGCCGGGGGTGCCGCACTCAGTGCGGGCGCCGGGACGGCCGCGGCGGACGTCCTCACCGAGATCAACGGCTGCAAGATCGTGGCCATTCCGAACCCCGGCGATCGCACAACCTGCCCCGGCGCCGATCTGAGGTCCGCGAATCTAGCGGGCCTGAACCTGAGCTTCGCCGACCTGTCGGGCGCGAACATGACACGGGCGAACCTGACCGGCACCAACTTCGCCGCCGCGAATCTGTCGTACGCCGACCTGAGCGACGCGAACATCACCGGCACGAACTTCACGGATTCGCAGCGCAACGCGGTAATCCTGTACAGCACGGACATCGACATCTTCGGCACGATCGTCGGGGACATGAACATCACGACCGAACCCGAATGGTCCACCGACGCCCACGAGCGCGCACTCGCCTCGGTCGTCCCGGTGACACCGACATTTCCGGCTCCGTAAACCACTCCTGACCTAGTCACCCGGGCCGCGCACTGCGCGGTCCGGGTTTTCGTATGCCCACACCCCTTGACATTGGATACCCGCACTATCCACTATTAGATAGTATCGGTATCCAACATTGGGAGGCATCCGATGACGACGATCGACCCCACCCGTTCGACGCACCACTACGACGGCGAACTGGTGGTCTTCCTGATCGGGATGACCATCAACCGACCCTGGCGACCGGACCTGTGGCTACCCACCTTCCTCGCGATGCCGAGGATGCTGCGCGAACTGTCCGAGGACCCGGATTCGGGTCTGATGGGCTACCGCCTGACGTTCGAGGGGCGCGGCCCGACAGTGATCCAGTACTGGAACTCCGTCGACAAGCTGTACGCCTACGCCAGTGACAGCCAAGCGAAGCATCGTCCGGACTGGGCCGCATTCAACCGGCGGGCCCGCAAGGCGCCCGGTGCGGTCGGCGTCTGGCACGAGACCTATCCGGTGGACCGCGCCGAGTCGATCTACGTCGGCACGCCGGCGATGGGCCTGGCCCGCGCCACCGCACGTGTGCCCGTCACACAGAATTTCAGCCGTGCCCGAGACCGGTTGTCCCGCAGTAACAACACCCACGAACAGTGATCGATTCAGGAGAAACCATGGAACCCTTGATCGCCCTCGTTGCCGTCACTCTGGCACTCCTCGTTGCAGGTGCGGCGGGTGTGCGCCGGCTCCGGCCGTGGCCTGTTGCCCTGCGGGGCGGACTCGCGGCCATGTTCACGCTGACCGGCATGGCCCATTTCGTGGGGATGCGTGCGGAACTCGTCGCCATGGTCCCGCCGTCGCTGCCGAACCCCGAGCTACTGGTGACCGTGACCGGTCTGCTCGAACTGGCAGGCGCCGCGGGACTGCTGATACGACGCACTGCGCCGTGGGCGGCGGGCTGCCTCACCGCCCTGCTCATCCTGATGTTCCCGGCGAACGTGTACGCCGCCGTAGAGGGACTCTCGACGGGACCGTTCGAAGCCCTGATCCCCCGGACACTCCTGCAGGTCGTCTTCGTGTCGGCAACACTCGCGGTCGTGATCGCCTACCGGCGGAGCCGGGCTACGGAATCGCCCTCCGAAGCCCACTCGCCCGCAGCACCCGGCGTTGCACTCCCGCCCGCACTGCATCCTCGGACCCGATGATCCGCACGTGCTTTCGTGCCCGGGTGATCGCGGTGTACAGCAATTCGCGAGTCAGCAGCGACGACGCCTCGCCGGGAAGAACCACGGACACCGTGTCGTACTGGCTGCCCTGACTGCGGTGAATCGTCATCGCGTACACCGTCTGCACCGCGGACAGATGCGTCGGATGCAACAGGAATGGTTCGTTGCCCCGCACGAACGCGGCGACGAGTTCGTCGTCGTCGCGGCGCACGATCACCCCGGTGTCGCCGTTGTAGATCTTCGTTTCGTGATCATTGGCAGTCACCATCAGCGGCTGGCCCGGATACCAGCGATCCGGGTTCAGTCGCTGCCCCGTCGCCTCCCCTATCCACTCCATCGCCTGCCGCGCCCACCGCTGCACGCCGTACGGACCTTCCCGGTGCGCGCACAACAGCCGGTGCTCCTCCGAATGCCGCAGTGCAGCAACGGCATCGCCGGATTCCGCGGCTGCGGTGACCGCGGCGGCCGTCCCCACCACGTCCGCCCGCAACGCGTCCAGATCTTCGGGACCGTGGAACGACACCTCAGGGAAACCGCTCGACAGGATCTTCACGACCTCGTCCGGTTCGCCCTTCCGCACCGCGACGGCCAGCTGAGCGATGCCGCCGCCGAACCGCCGCCCTCGGCTGAGCCGCACCACTCCGCCCCGCAACCTGTCCCGTTCCCCAGCGCTCAAGGCGGCCTCGAGCGGGTCGTCGGCCGCCTCCAGGTCGGCGCCGACGATCCTGGCGAGCACCGGATTCTCGGTTCCCGTCACCGGCCTGGCCACGAGATCGGCCAGAACCGCGCCCGCGTCGACGGACGTCAGCTGATCGGGGTCGCCGACGAGCACCAGCCGGGTGTCCGGGCGGACCGCCTCGAGGAGCCGGCACATCATCGTCAGCGACACCATCGACGTCTCGTCGACCACGATCGCGTCGTAGGGCAGGTGATTGTTCGCGTTGTAGCGGAACCGGCTGCCACGGCCGCGCTGCCACCCCAGCAGCCGGTGCAGCGTCATCGCAGTCAGGTCGGGTGGCAACCCGAGTGCGTCGGACTGCTCGCGCACCGACTCCTGTAACCGCGCCGCGGCCTTTCCGGTGGGTGCGGCGAGCGCGATCCGGAGGCCCGGCCCGGGCTGCCTGGTCAGCAGCGCCAGTACCCGGGCGACGGTGTGCGTCTTGCCTGTTCCGGGTCCGCCGACCACCACCGACGTCCATTGTGTGGCGGCCACTGCGGCGGCGATTCGCTGCCGGTCCGGTGCCGGGGCCGGCTCCCCGTCGTCGTTCTGGTCGCGGAACAACGCGTCCAGGCCCTCCCGCAGCGACTGCTCGTCGACGAGGGGATGCCCGACGGCGCGCTGGTCGAGTACCCGCCGGATGGTCGCTTCCTGCCGGAAGTACCGGTCGAGGTAGAGCAGGCCACCCTCGGCCGTGTCGACGAGCCGCAGCGGTCGCAGCGGTCCCGCCGAACCACCCATGACCAGCGGACTCCGCCGCAGTGCCTCGACGACGATGCCGTCATCCGGCCAGGGCAGTGCGTCGAGATCGACTTCGGACTCCTCGTCGACGGTCACCTCACGGATCCGCGTCAGGTCCAGGCACACCGAGCCGGACCGCACCGCGCGCACCGCCAGCGCGGTGGCCAGTACGACGTCTTCCGAGGATTCGCCGCCGAGCGCCGACAACCGCAACGCGACGTGCACGTCCGCGGCGGCCAGCACACCGGCCTCGTTGAACACCCGCAGCATCCCCTTGCCGCGCTGCGCCACCTGCACCTCGGTCATCGCGTCCCCTCGTGCTCGGAGGCCGACCCGGACAGCAGATCGGACAGCTCGGTGATCAGCGCGGCGGGCGGTGCCCAGTCGAAGACTCCGCAGCCGGGCGGGGTGTCGGGGCCGACCATTCCGCGAACGAACAGGTACTGGACGCCACCGAGGTGCACCGCCGGATCGTAGTTCGGTTGCCGCCAGCGCAGATAGCGATGCAATGCAACGGAATACAGCAATGCCTGCAGCGGATAGTGCGCCCGCACCATCTCGGCGGCCATGCACTCGCGGGTGTAGTGCGCGGTGGTCAGGTCGCCCTGCGCGAGGCGATTGGTCTTGTAGTCGACCACGACGTATCGCGGTCCGGGCAACCGCAGCACGACGTCGATGCTGCCGGTGAGGTATCCGCGCAGCGGAGTCGGTTCGAGTGTCTGCACGGCATCGGCGTACGGCCGCAGCGGATCGTCGACGGGAAGGTGGGTGCGCAGCAGCCTGCCGACGCCGTCGAGCATCACGGTGAGCGAGGGTGTGTCGCCACCGGCGAGCGGCAGTTCGAAGTCGAGCTCCGCCAGCAGGTCTGCGGGGGCGATGTCGGCGAGAGTCGGCTCGCCCCCCGCGCCGAGGGGAGTCCGCAGCACGGGCAGCAGCGCCGTCGCCAGCTGGGCGGGGTCGATGTCCGACAGCGTCGACGCGATCACGTCGCGGCAGCACCGCAGGACTTCTGCTTCCAGATCGGGTGCCGCGGTGTCGACGATCTCGAAGACCGCGTGCACGAGCGTGCCGAACGTCGCGCCGCCGGGCAGTTCGTTCATCGTCGACGGCACCCCCGCCGTGACGTCGGCCGGCGCCTGCAACGGAGGTTCGGCCGGTTCGTCCGTCTTCTCCTCGACCTCGGCCTCACTGCCCACCGCGGGCGCGTCGTGCGCGGACGCGGTCAACGCCGAATACGACGTGCGACGCCAGCGCGTGTCGAGCAGCCGCCGGAAGCGCGCGGCTTCCAGGTCTCCGTGGGGCTCACGTTGTGGTGTCCACCCGACCCGCGCGATCGGGTCGGAACCCACCGCCTCGACGGTCACCGTCTCCGGCGCTTCCGCACCCCACGTCGACAACCGTTCCGCGACAACCGGATCCTCGGGGACGGTGACCTTCTGCGGGACCTCCCGCTGCCCGGGCTGCCGTCCCAGGATCATCCGGTGCAACGGCGCGCCTGCGGTCGTGAACGCCGGTGCCCACCACACCACGAGCCCGCACATCGCCCGGGTCACCGCGACGTACAGCAGCCGCAACTCCTCCCCCGCCTCCTCCGCGTCGTGCCGGTTCCGGCGATCCGCGTAACCGGGGCTGCCCGGACCACCGACGTCGAGGATGCGTCGCCCGTCGTCGTCGTGCAGCAGCAGTTTGCTCGGCTTCGAGATCTTCGCGGCGTCCCAGGCGTACGGCAGGTACACGAGCGGGAATTCGAGGCCCTTGCTGGCGTGGACGGTCGCGATCTGCACCGCCGCGGCGTCGCTGTCGAGTCTTCGGCTGCGGTCCACCCCACCCGAGGACGGATCCTTCATCCGTTCGGTGAGCCAGCGGGTGACGGCCGTCAGACCGAGCGACTGCTCGACGGCGGCACCGTTGAGCAACTGCGCCACGTGCCGGAGATCGGTCAGTGCCCGCTCACCCGCTGCCACCCGTAGCAGTCTCGCCTCCAGTGCGGCGACCGCGGAAAGTCTTTCGAACAGCGCCGCGAAACCGGACTGCGCGAACACCGCGCCGAGCTCGCGGAGCTGCCCGCCGACCTCGGCGACGATGTCGTCGCCGCGGGCGTCGAGTTCCTCGGCCGTGTGCCCGAGCAGCGGGGTCAGCGCGGCCAGCCGCACCCGGTCTGAACGGTGCGGTTGCTCGATGGCCTGCAGGATCCAGAGCCAGTGCTGCGCAGCCGGAGTGGTGAAGACACTGGCCCCACCGGCGAGCACGGACGGCACACCTGCCCGGTCGAGGGCGTCGTGGACCAGTGTGATCTGTGCGTTGGTGCGCACCAGGACGGCGATGTCGCCGGGTTCGACGAGCCGGGCGCTCCCCCCGACGTCGAGTGTCGCGCCACCGTCGAGGAGAGCGACGATGTCGGCGGCGAGGTCGGCCGCGATCCGCTTCCGGAGCGGCCCGACCGCGGGGTATCCCGACTTGTTGATCGGCCCGGCGCCGGTCCTCGGCAGATACCGCAGCCGCAGCGGCGCGGCACCCGTCAGACGCGACTTCGGTCTCGCACCGTCGACGCGGTGCACCACGATCTCGGGATGCCCGAGCGCGGCGCCGCCGTGCAGATATTCGAGGCCGTCGAGGAGTTCCTGATCGCTGCGCCAGTTGGTGGTCAACTCCTGGTGGCGGTCGGCCGACCGCACCGCGTCCAGATAGCTGAGCACCTCCGCGCCGCGGAACGCGTAGATGGCCTGCTTCGGATCGCCGACGAGCACCAGCGTTCCGCTGCCGTGGAACGTGCGGCGCAGAATGTCCCATTGGAGCGGGTCGGTGTCCTGGAACTCGTCGACGAGCACCACGCCGTAGCGTTCGCGGACTCGCCGGCAGGCCGCCGCACCGTGCTCGGGATCACTGAGGACGCGGTGGAGCAGCATCGGGAGATCGTCGAAGTCACGCAGACCCACTGCGCGTTTGCGCCGTTCGACTTCGGCGCGCACCGCCTCGGCGAACGCCACCCGGTCCCCGGCCGGGGTGCCCCGCGCATCTTCCGGGGCAAGCACGGCCTGTGGGTCGAAGATGGCGGCCCGGGCGGCCGCGGTGGCCTCCGCCGGCGTGAACGGCGCCGACTCGACGCGACTGTAGGCCCGCAGGTACAGGTCGGCGATCACCTCCGTCGTGAGGTCGTCGGCGGCCTCGACCAGCACGGTGTCGGGGTCGCGTTCGCCCGCGATGCCGAGCCCGTCGAGCACGCGCTGGCAGAAGCTGTGGGTGGTGACGATGGTGGCGGCGTCGAAGTCCGACAGTGCTTGCAGCAGGCGCCGGCGCCGTAGCGTCACCTCGTCGGTGTCGGCTTCGGCGAGATGCCGGATCAGTTGATCCGCGCTCAGCCGTGCCGCTGCCGGATCGGCCAATGCGGCTGCGGCGGAACCGAATCGTTCACGGGTGCGTTCCCGCAGCTCCTGCGTGGCCGCCCGGCTGAACGTCACCAGCAACAGCTGGGACAGGTCCACGCCTCCCTCGGCGACGAAGCGGGCGGCCAGGCCGACGATCGCGTACGTCTTGCCGGTGCCGGCGCTCGCCTCGAGCACCGTCGTTCCCTCCGGCAGCGGACCGAGGAGGTCGAAGCCTCGCGCGCCGGTCACGGCTGCGCCAACGTCTCGGCGGCGAGCAGCGGCGCCCACAGTTGCCGGGCGTAGTTCTCGATGGTCACCGTGTCGCCGAGGACGTCGAGCCCGGGCGAAACCCCGTACACGTACGTGATGTGCCGGTCGCGTGAGTCACCGAAGTCACTGCTCCATTCCTTCCGGGCCGCCTCGATCGCGTCCTCCATGCTGCTGCCGCCGTGGCGTCGTTCGGCATAGGCCGCCGACGCGCCCGTGGCGATCGGCAACGGCGCGTGCAGCCCCAGATCGCGCAGTTCGACGAGTCGCACCAACTCCTCCAGTGCGTTTTCGGGTGCGGTGAGGGTCGAGCGCCACGCCGGACGGCTGTACGCGCCGCGGCCGGTCGTGACGGCAGTCCACTCGGTCTCGTGGTCGGACGCCGCGACGGCCAGCAACTGTGCCCAGGCTGCGAGGCGGTGTTTCGGCCCCAACTTCGAATACGTGGTGCTCGCGATCACCGACCCGTGCACCCCGCCGACGGTGCCGGTGAGGCGCCGTCCGGAGCCGAGATCGACATCGACGTCCACGGTTTCCGCCCGCCCGACGTGCACGGACCCGCTGACGGCGACGAGCGACTCGACCGCGTGCTCGATTCCACCGAGCACCGACTCCCCCAACTTGAACGGTGGCAACGTCCCGCGGCGCCACTCCGCGGCGCGGAAGTCGGCCAGTTCGACTCCCGTCAGCCTCGCGACGAGCATCCTCTGGCCGAGATCCCACCGGGCCAGCGGATCGGGCGACACCTCCAGTGCGTCGGCGAGGTCCTCGTCCACGTCGGGGACCCGCAACCCGAGCCGTTGCCGCAGAAACACCTGCGTCGGGTGCACCAGGAACGCGATGAGGTCCGCGAGATCGACGTCCCCCAGCGGCGGCGGCACCAATGGCGCAGGCAGGAATGCGGGCTCCGGTTCGGGCGGGTGCTGCGCGGCGCGGGCACCGGCCAGCGCCGCCCGATCGAAGCTGAACGGGTGCCCGGGCCGGAAGTTGCGTGCATCGAACGGCTGCAACGGATGCCGGGTCACGACGCCGGGGAGGGCATCGCTGCCGACGGTGGCCGCCACTGCGTCGAGCAGCTCGGACAGCGGGATCGCCGGCGGCCGGGACATGCCGGTGACGGGGTCGGCGCCCGTATAGAACAGCAGGAGTTTCTCACTCGCCGACATCACGGCGTCGAGCAGCAGCTGCCGGTCCTCGCTGCGCGGATCACGTTCGCCGAGAAGCGGATTACGGGCCAGCACGTCGTCGCCGTCCACGCTCACCCCGCGCGGGAACACTTCGTCGTCGAGGCCGAGGAGAACGACGACGCGGTGCGGCACCGACCGCATCGGCACCATGGTGCACACCGTCAGCTCGCCGGTGCGGAAGTTCGCGCGGGTGGGGCGGCCCGCGAGCCGGGTGGCCAGCATGGCGCGCACGTCCGACAGTCGCAGGACCGCGTCGCCGCCGTGCTCCATCGCCGCCCCGAGTTCTCGTCGCGCCTGCGCGAGTTGCCACGTGTCGGCGGCGCTGACGTCGACGAGGAGGTCGAGTGCCCGGGTGAGCGCGCTCGACCAGTCCGCGACCGACTGCGGACCGCCGAGCCCGCGCAGCGCGACGTCGAGCCGGTCGACGAATTCGGCCAGCCGCCCGGTGAGGTCGATGTCGTTGCTGTCGACGTCGTCGAGCGGCAGCGCCAGGGCGAGCCATTCGCCTTCGGACTCGTCGGCGGCGGCGCCGAGCAGGATGCGGTCGAGCGCGGTGGTGAACGTGTTCTGCGGGAAGTCGCCGAGACCGAATGCGGCGCGCTGCCGCGGCCCGATTCCCCAGCGGGCGCCCGTCGCGGTCGCCCACTCCCGGATCCGTTCGAGGTCGTCGTCGCCGAACCGGAACCGCCTGCGTACCGGCGCGGCCGCCGACAGGTCGAGGACCTGACTCGCCGTCACCCTCGCGTCGGCGAGTTCGAGGAGAGTCGACATCACGGCGAGAACCGGATTGGTCTGGTGCAGGGCACGATCCGCGAGCCGGACCCGGAGGCGATGGCCGGGATGCCCGAGCACGTCCTGCCCGAACGCGGCCCGGATCAGCGGGGCGTACGACTCGACGTCGGGGCACATGACGAGCACGTCACGCGGTTCGAGAGTCGGATCGTCCTCGAAGAGATGCAGGAGGCATTCGCGCAGGACCTCCACCTGGCGGGCCGGTCCGTGACAGGCGTGGACCTGGACGGAGGTGTCGGCCGTGCACTCGGCGAGCGCGGGCGCCCGGTCGTCCCGGACATCCGCCTGCAGGCACCCCAGCAGGGAGTCGCGGGGCGCAGGCCCCTCGTGGTGGAGGTCGTCGACGTCGAGGCGGGTCAGCCTCGACTCGAGTTCGCGGACGTCCCGCGCCAGGCTCGACAGCAGCGGGTGGGCGACGGACAGCGCGCTGTGGTCGTCGGCGCGTGCGAGAACACTGTCTGCCGTCGACAACGACGACCACATGGCCGGACTCGGATGCGGAAGCCACAGGTGCACATCACGATTGACGGCCAGGGCGGCGAGGACGGCGATCTGATCGGTGGCGAGGCGCGTCGGACCGAACAGCGACAGTCGGGCGGGGAGTTCGACGAGGTCCGGTTCCGCTCGCAGCCGGGCGCAGGCGGAGTCGAGCCGCTCGGCGGGAGCGGGGCTGCCGATCTTCTCGCGCAGCCGCCGCCACAGTTCGGCCTGCCAGAGAAGGTCGTCGTCGAGTGGACCACCCGCACCGTCGGTGTCGCGGCCACCGGCCCAGTCGACCAGCATCGCCGGCCGCTGTGCGGCGTAACTGCGGAACAGATCGGTCAGGTGGGACGCGGTCGCGTAGCGCCGGCCCGGCCGGTGATCGTCCGGGTCGCGGTCCGGGACACCGTGCCCGAGGTGTTTCGCGAGGACGGCACACCAGGGCTCACCGAGGCAGTCGTCGACGACGCCGAGCAACGCCCACAGCACCCGGGACGAGTTCCATGGGTCGTCGTCGGCGGACACCCCGGTGGCGGCGGCGAGGCACTCGTCGACGAGCCGGGTCGGGGACGGGAAGTCGATGTTGGCGGCCACCCCGTCGCCGACGTCGGGCCGGGCACCGAGCGCGGTCGAGAGTCGCTGGGTGAGCCAGCGCTCCACCCCCTTCGCCGGGACGGCGACGACCTCCCGGGCGAACGGATCGGACAGCGGGGTCGCGAGCACGTCGCCGAGAGCCGACGCGAGAGTGGTGGAACGCTCGGCGCGATGCAGTACGAGCACGTGGCCTCCCTTCGCTCCCCAACTCCGGTCGGCTCAGACTTACCACACCCCACCGACTCGGGAGGCCCACTCTGCAGGTGAGTGGCAAAGTGTGCCGGGGCACGCTTCGCCACTCACGTCAGCGGCCGGGGCGCGCCTGGGTGAGGTGCGGGACCCAGCCGTGGGTGGGCCACTTCTTCAGACCGACCTTGGCGGGGACGATGCGCTTGTTCACGAATTGGCTCTCCAGTTCGGTGTCGGGCTCGCCGGTGAACCGCCACAGCGCCGCGTCACCGGGTCGTGCGACGGACGACCAGGACTTGGCACGGTATGCGGCGCGAACGATGTTGTCCGCGAACACGATCACCGGGATGTCGTCGGTGTTGCGCACGGCAGCGCCTGCCGCCCACGCGCCGCGGGACAGTTCATACACCTCTTCCGGCGTCACGCCGCGCCGGGACGCGGCAGGCACGTCGAGGACGACGCAGGGAGTCGGCAGGTTCGGGACGGGTTCTGCTGCGTACTGCAACACGAGGTCGTCGACGGGTACCGCGCGATGCTCGCCCGCGCCACCGGCGAGATTGCTGAGCACCGCACCCTCGTTCAGCCCCAACGCTCCCACGACTCCGCCCCGCACCGCGCCGGCGACGTCCCCGGTGTCGGCGATCCGATGCGCCACGACGTAGTGCTCGACCTCGTGGCCGGAATCGTAGATCTCGCGGATGCGGGCGATCGTCGCGGCCTTCACCTCGGCGCTGTCGGTCTCCGGATCCTCGAGCGTCTTCCGGTGCTCGTTCTCGGCCAATGCCTCCCACACGTAGCCGTATACCCGGGTGCCGCGTCCGGCGCCGACGTAGAACACCGACCTGTTGCGGGGATCGAGGAGGGCGTAGACGTAGGTGCCGAGTTCCTCACCGACCCGCTTCGGGAACGGCTGCGGCGCGTGGCGGGTCTGATACACCTCTTTCAGGATCAGGCGCAGCGCCGCCAGTTTCAACGCGACGGGCACACCGCCGTCGATGCCGTCGAAGAGTGCGGTGGCCGCGCCCTGCACCGAGGAGAAGGTGTGCCCGATGTGCCGTTCCAGCGACTTCGTGACGTCCGCGAACTGCGCGAACCGCACCCGGGGGTCGGGTGCCGCGTTGTCCAGGTCGTTGGACGCGAGGAAAGTCTGGACCTCGGAATTGTCGAGCCAGCGAGAAGTGATGTCGATCGGGATCGTCCAGACGGTAGCCATGCCCCTACCGTAAGGGAAAACCTGGGTGAAGAACTCGCACGAGGAAGGCTCGAGGAGATTCGAACCCTTTCGACGTCCTACCGAGTGCGGGAGGATGGAGTGGTACCCATTGCGACGCAGGTTGGGAGAACATTCATGACAGCGCCCAGCTACTCCACCCGCACAGCCGTCGACATCGCGGTCGGCATTCTCATCGCCTACCGCGGATGCTCCGAGAACGACGCGTTCACCGAACTCGCGGAGACGTCGCGCCGGCACAAGGTCGCCCTCGCGCGCACCGCCCGCGCACTGATCGCGTTCATCCAGACCCATCACCACGACCTTCCCGCGTCCGACGTCACGGCTGCCGCTCTGCAGTGGAGCCACGCCACTCCGTACCGCGGCGCGTTCGGTACGGCTGCGTGAATTCGGTCGAAGTCTGAGAATTCTCTGGCTTCGACGGCGCGACGCTGCCCAAACCTTCAGACTCGATGTGAGACCGAACGACCAGCGCACCGAGATACGAAGAGGTAACTGAGTTGACGATCCGCAAAATCACGGTTGCCGCGGTAGCGATCGCCGCAGCCCTCACGATGTCCGCTTGTGGTTCCGACGAGCCGTCCGGCCCGAGCGCAACCACCACGTCCACGACCACGGCAGCGGCCGAGACCACCGACGACCTCGTTCTGCCGACCGCGGCCGAACTCAACGCCCTGCTGGCGAAGGGCCTCGACCCGGCCACTCCGCTCGAGGAGAAGATCGCGATGGTGGAGGGTTCGGAGCAGGACCCGAACCTGTTCAATCAGGTTGCTGCCGCCGCCCAGCAGGCGGGCGCGCAGGTCACGGTCCTGGACCCGGTGATCGACAACGGTGACGGCAGCGCCAGCGCGCAGCTGCAGCTGACGATCAACGGCCAGGTGCAGCAGAACACCCTGCCCGCGATCTTCGTGCCCGGCGAGAACGGGACGTGGAAATTGTCGAAGGCGACGGCATGTTCCATCGTGGCGATCGCGCAGCTGACGTCACCGGCCTGCCCGCCCGCCTGATCCGGACTTCCGCGTCACGCGCCTTCCAGGGCCTCCCCGATCTCCTGGACGGCGCGGTTGTGCTGATCGGTGATCAGGATGTGTCCTGCCGCGATGGTCAGGGCAACCGGCCATTCGATGATCTCGACGGCGGCGAGCAAGCCGATCGCCGCGAAGAATGCCAGTTGCTCGGGCCTCGGCAGCGGCACCCTGCCGAGGATCGGTAGCTGCACCGCGAAGCTGCGGGCCTCCCGCACCCGCTGGACGGCGTCGCTCTGCGATTCCGCCTGCGACGTTCGTTGGGCCATGGTTCGTCTCCCTTGTCCGTGCCGTTTCCCGGTCAGCCACCTTGATCGCGGACCGTGTCAGCTGTGCTGAGTTCCGTCGCCCAGACCGCTGCCGGTGTCTTCTCCGCCGCCGGGGACCCGTTGACCGGGGTGGTCACCCGCGTGCTCACCCCACCGCTGCGGGAGGTGTATGCGGTGCTGTTGCGGGCGGGTGTGATCGAGATCGTCGACTGATCGCCCGCAAGCTTTTCGAGCAACCCCGGTGCGAACGCGGCCGCCGCGGCCGCCGCACCCGCGCAGCCCAGCGCCTGGGCCCACCCGACCGGTCCGAGCGGGGTGCACCCGAGGAGCTGACTGACACCGGGAGTACTGACCATGACGGTGAGTGCGGCCAGTGAACCGCCCGCGGTGAGCACCACGAGCGGACTCCGCGAATCGATGAGTGTCTGACCCAGCTGCGTGCCGACCAGCGCCACCAGCCCGACCGTCGACGCCCGGCGTTGCCTGCCCGTCACGCTCGCCAGCGCCCACGCCGTCGTCGCGCCTGCCGCGGTGGCGGCGCCGCGGATCGCGACGGTCCGCCACAGCGCAGCGCTGTCCGGGCCGCGGCCCTCTCCCCGGGCCTGTTCGTTGGGCGGGCTCACCGCGAGGGCGGCCGCGGGCAGGGCGTCCGTGAGCACGTTCACCAGCAGGAGCTGACGCGCGGTGAGCGGCGACCGTCCGGCGATCGCGCTGCCGATCAGCGCGAACGCCACCTCCCCGGCGTTCCCGCCGAGCAGCACCGACACCCCCGCCTGCACCCGCCGCCACAGCTGACGGCCCTCGTCGAGGGCGTCGAGCAACGCGTCGACACGGCCGTCGAGGAGCACCACGTCCGCGGCGCTGCGGGCCGGGTCGCTGCCGCGCGAGCTGACACCGATCCCCACGCTGGCCGCCCGGATCGCGGCCGCGTCGTTGGCGCCGTCGCCGACCATCGCGCAGACGTGACCGACTCGCTCGAGGGTCTGCACGATCTGCACCTTGTTCTCGGGCGACATCCGGGCGAAGACGACGCACTTCTCGACGGCATTCTCCTGCCCCCGGTGCGACAGGGTGTCCCAGTCGGTCCCGCTGATCACCTGCTCGGACGACACCGCCAGTCCCAGCTCTTTCGTGATGGCGGTGGCCGTGACGGGATGGTCGCCGGTGATCAGCCGGACCCCGACCTGTAGCCCTTCCAGTGCCGGGAGCAGTCCGGCCGCTTCGGGGCGCGGGGTGTCCGCCAGCCCGAGCAGTCCGACGAGTTGCAGCCCACTGCCGCACAGATCGTCGAGCACCGCGGTGTCGTCGGCCGCGCGACGCGCCTGGAAGGGGGTGACGGTCCGGCGGGCGACGGCGATGACACGTAACCCGTCGGCAGCCATGCCGAGAACGGCGTCGTGGACCTCGTCCGCGTCGATGCCGGTGCACGCCGCGACCACGACCTCCGGTGCACCCTTCACCGACACGTGTGTCCCGGACAGCGAGGCGGAGTAGGGCCGTCCGGAGCGGAACGGAAGGTAACTGCTCCGGTCTTCCTCCTGCGGTAGCAGGTCCACGGCAGCGTCGGCGATCGCGGCGTCGGTGGCGTGCGCGGCCGGACTGCCGTCGGGGGTCACGGCGCTCCGGCCCGCGCACACGAGCACGTCCTCGCGATCGAACCCCGGCTCCGGGACGGCGGTGACGACCCGCAGTCGGTTCTCGCTCAGGGTGCCCGTCTTGTCGAAGCACACCACGTCGACGCGGCCGAGTGCCTCGACGGACCGCGGCGTCCGCACCAGTGCGCCCGACCTCGTCAGTCTGCGTGCGGCGGCCTGCTGCGCGAGTGTCGCGACGAGCGGTAGACCCTCGGGAACCGCCGCGACCGCGACCGCGACGCCGCTCGTGACGGCCTGCCGCAGTCCGGTGCCGCGCAGGAACCCGACGGCGGTGACCAGCGCGCCGCCTCCCACGCTGACGGGCAGCACCCGGTCGGTGAGGCTTCTGAGCTGCGCCTGCAGACCCACGTGCGACGCACTCGCGGGGGTGAGGGCACCCGCGCGTCCCGCTTCCGTTGCGTCGCCCACCGCGGTGACGATCGCCGCCGCCGTGCCGGTGAGGATCGTGGTCCCCGCGAACACCATGCAGGCGCGGTCACTGAGTGGTGCGCCCGGAGTCGGCGACGTCTGCTTGCTCACCGGCAGCGATTCCCCGGTGAGCGAGGACTCGTCGACTTCGACGCCCGACGCCTCGACCAGCCTGCCGTCGGCGGGCACCACCTCGCCGGGACCGATCTCGATCACGTCGCCCGGCCGCAACCGCGACGCCTCCACCCGCTCGGTCACCCGGCGCTCCGGAGGCCCGGCGACGCGATGCGCGGGCGGATCGCCCGCCGCCAGCAACCGGTTCAGCAGACGTTCCGCGTGCAGGCGTTGCACGGCCGACAGCGCGGCGTTGCCCGCCAGCACGGACCCCACGAGCACCGCGTCGATCGGCGACCCCAGCAGGGCGCTCGCCGCCGATCCGGTGGCGAGGACGGGGGTCAGCGGATCCGACAGTTCCGTCCGCATCGCCCGGCCGAAATCCCAGGCCAACCCGACCGGCCACGCCGTGAGCCGCCCGATCGCCTCGACCGGGGTCAGCACCAGATTCACCGACCGGCGCCGGGAGACCGCGGCCTCCTCCTCGTTGCGCGCGGGAAGCAGCCGGCGCACGTCCGGCACCGGCATCTCGTGCCAGGCGTGAACCGGGGCGGCGGGTGGAACCTCGGCCCGCAGCACAGCGCGCGCGAGGGAATGCCCCGTCCACAGTCCTGCCGCCGCGCCGACCGTGACGGGTCCGGGTCCACGCCCACGCACTCCCGGCAGCATGACGAGCGCACCGAGCATCGACGCCGCCGTTGCGATCTCGACGCCGCGCCGGCTCGCCGTCCGCGCGTCCGGCAGGGACCGCAGCACCCGCCACACTCCGACGAGGTCGTCGACCAGCAGGTCCGCGCACCACGGCGGCGGGGCGTCGTCGACGAGGACACCGATACCGACATCGGCGGACGACAGTGCGTGCGGCGCCCGGCCGGCGACCACCGCCACCGTCGCGCCGTTCGCCTGCAACTGCGCGACGGCGTCGCGCAGATCGACATCCAGTGATCCGCTGGAGGGCAGCAGATCGTCGAACGCCGAGCGGAGTCCGCCGAGCGTATCCACGTTCACCGACACCACCTGGGCGCCCGACGAGCGCGCCTGCGCGAGCACGGCCGCTGCGCTCGGATGGTGCGCCGGGGTCACGAGTACGGCGGCATCTTCGTCCACGGCTGCCGCGGCGACATCGTCCGGAAGGTCGGTCAGCGCGTGCCAGCCCACCCCGAGGGCGCCGGCCTCCACGGCAGATCGAGCGGCCTCCCACACTCTCGTCCGGTCGGCGTCCCGAACCGCACGGATCCCGCTCACCCGAAGTTCGGCCGTGTGCAGCACCGACGGGTCCACGACCACCGCGTCGACCCGGTCCAGGCAGCGCAGCGCGCCGGGACGCAGGGCCAGCACGGCGTGGCGATCGGCCAGTCCACGGCCCAGTGTCGCGGCGAAGGCCTCGCGTGCGGTGCGCGCCGCCTTCGGCGCGGCGACCAGGGCCGCGTCCGCGGCGCCTGCGACGCTTCGGGTCGCCGCTCCCACCGCGGTCGCGCCCACCCACTGCGCGATCGCCGCCCGGTCCACGTCCCGCTCCACCGGTCCCGATGCGCCGCGCGGGCGGGCGGGGCGCTCCGTGTCGTCCGCGGGGTCCCGGGCCAGTTCGGGTTCGCGGCGGTGCCACACCCGCCGGCCCGACCACGCCTCCGCCGTGATCGCCGACCGCAATGCCACGTCCACGGCGAGTGACGCAGGTGCCCGCCGCAGCACGTCGCCGACGGCCTGAGCGGTGGCGAGCAGCAGTTCGGCGGCGTCCGGCCCGAGCCGGTCCTCGACCATGCTGCGCAATCGGGGTTGATAGTTGACGAACGTGACGGCGGCGGCTGGCACCGCCGCCGGCAGGGCCGGCATCGGAAGCAGGCGAACGCCGGCGGCCGCGACCAGGCCCGTCGTGACGGCGGCCAGTGCGAGCGCGCGTTCGGCGAGTGCGACGTCGTCGCCGGGAAGTTCTCCGGGCCGGTCGCGAACGGCACCGCGGGCGATCGGTCGCGCGACATCCTCCGCGCCCTCGACCACGGCACACAGCGCGGCCACCGACGGTCCGTCCTCGTCGACCGTCACCACCAGCCGGGACAGCGCGCGGTTGAGTTCGGCTCCCGCCACACCGGCGGTCTCCCGGACGGCGCCGAGAACGGTCGCGGCCACGTCGTCCCCGCGAGGTCCGTCGAGTCCGCGGACCTCGATCCAGGCACGGCCGTGTCCGGAACTCGTGCGGCGGGCCGGGGTTCCCCCGAGCACCTCGGTGGCGATCTGCGTCGCAGTCCGTGCGGTGGTCGCCATCAGATCGGCAGCGACCGTGCCCCCGTAGGACACCACCCCGAGTCCGACACCGGCGCCGCGCACCGGCAGGGATGCGGCGGCACGGACGTATCGACCGAGTCCCACGGCAGCTACTGCCTGGAACCCGCGCCGAACTGCCGCAGCACGAGCGCCGCCCCGCCCACGGTGACCAGCACCGGCCACTCGACCAGTCCGGCCGCGCCGACGGCGGCCAAGGTCAGCGCGGCGGCAGGCGTCGAATGACTCCCGCTCTCCATGCCGGACCGGACCCCGCTCGCCGCTCCGCGCACTCCGCCGACCACACCACCGATCGCGGCCCCTCCGACCGCGCCGACCGCACTGGTCGTCGCGTTCGCAGCACCTGACACTGCGTGCACTGTGCCATCGACGATTCGCATCATGAGCTCCCATCGGCCGTGGCCACAACCGCCGATGCACGGCGGATCATGTCTGCGGTACCCACCTCAGGGTATTCTCAACCGCCGCGCGCCGGAACAGTTTCAGGGAACTCTCAGCTGCTATCGGATACTGTTCTGCCCCATAGGAATTCGATCACCCTGTTCGCTGCGCCAGAATTCCCAGCCGTCGTGGGTTTCGATGTCTCCGCTGATGTGACTGGCAACAGCGGTCGCCGCCGTCGTGGGGTCGGGGAACCGGCGGCCCTGCATCGGACCACGCATGATCTCCAGAGTCTGGGTGTCGGGGTCGAACCGTCCGACCAACCGATATCCCTCGAAGTCGGCCACGACCTCGAGGCGGGTATCGATCAATTCCTCCAACGCCGCCGTCGCCTTGGCCGGCTTCTTCCGGGCCGAAGCGCGGGCGTCGGCGTCGGCGCGCAACGTCGCCGCCGTCGTCGCGCGTTGCGCGTCGCTGTACCGGCTGGGGTCTTTCTCCCCCGCCAGCCCGAGCAAGTCCCAGCGCCCGCGACCGTGCGCGATCCGGCTCAGCGGGATCGCGTGATGTCCGGTCCGCGTGCGGCCGGGGGTGTCCATCATCCACAGATCCACCTCGGCGCGGATGTCGTCGGCGACCTCGGACGAGGGCACGACGAAGAACTCCTCCGGCGAACTCGCGAGATCCACGAACACCCAGAACTGCGAGCCGGTGTCGTCGTCGTCGAGCGATTCGTCCTGTTTGCGGGCCTGCCAGTCGCCGCTGAGCTTGGAGCGCACCCGCACGATGCAACTCGTGCCGTCGTCGCCCCAGACCTGGACGGGGTTACGTCGCGAGTGGGTGAGCCGGACGGCTTTGCCGCCCCGTTCCACGACGTCGGCGATGAAAGCCTGGATTCCCCGGCTGGCGGTGTCTTCCACTGTCTACGTGTCCGTCCCTGATTCTGCGCCCCGTACGCAGGTGGAGAGAGGTGTGGCGACGGGTTTGCACAGCACGACTCGGGGGTTCTTCTCCTCACCTTACGTGCCGAGCCCGGCGCGCGGTGACTACCCGACCGTGCGGGCCGCTTCCGCGGCCTCGGCGAAGAACCACGACAGCACCAGTGCACCGGGGTCCACGACGCCGCGCGCCGCCTCACCGATGTAACTGGCCCGGCCGCGCCGCGCGGTGATGTCCGCGGTGGCCTCGGCACCGCGGGCGGCGGCGTCCGCGGCCTCGGCCAGACCCTCGGCCGGCCCCTTCCCGGCCGCGACGGCCGATTCGAGGGCGGCGACGGCGGGGGCGATGGCGTCGATCATCGTCTTGTCTCCGGGTTGCGCCCCGCCGAGTTCCTGGATCGTGTCGAGGCCTGCTCGTGCCGCGGCGGCGATCGCCTTCGTGTCCAGTTCGTGCGGTGCGTCGGCGGCCACCCGGTAGAACTGCCGGAACCAGACACCGAACAGCGCGCCGGACGTGCCACCCGCGTGACCGAGGTAGGCGTCGGACAGTGATTCGAACACCGTCGCCGGAGAGTAGCGGTCGCGGATCCCGGGAACGTCGACGTGGTCGAGGGCGGCCACCATGTTGGTTCCGAAGTCCCCGTCGCCCGCGCGGCGATCGAGGTCGGTGAGGTTCGGTTCCTCGGCGAGCACCTTCTCCACGAACGCGCCGATCCACGCACCCACCGCCGCCCGGCCCAGCGCGTCGGCGGTTCCGGGCACCTCCGCCTCGTGCTCGCGGGAGGCGACGTTCGACCGGAACCGCACCTCGGATTCGTCTGCGATGCCGCGGAATTCCCCGGCCGGGGCGTTGGGCCATCCCGGTGCGGCGGTCGGTGCGTCCCACAGGTCGAGGAGCTGGTCGTCGCAGCGCACCAGCGTGATGGACGCGCCGTCCATGTCGAGGGCGGTGACGAAGCTGCCGACCAGCGAGCGACGGATCACCACACCCCGCTCCGCGAGGTGGTCGGCGAGCTCACCGAACAGCAGTTGCAGCTCCAGCGGATGGGCCGCTCCGAGCCCGTTGACGATCGCGATCACCGGCTCCCCCCGCTCCACGCCGAGGGAGGCGAGCACGGGGTCGGTGAGCCGGCGGACCAGTTCGGCCGCCCCCATCGCGTCGACCCGTTCGGTTCCACGTTCGCCGTGGATGCCGATCCCGAGTTCGATCTGCCCCTCCGGGAGGTCGAACGACGGCGAGTCCGCCCCCGGAACGGTGCACGCGCTGAGCGCGACCGCCATGCTGCGGGAATTCCGGGCGGTGCGCCGCCCGAACTCCGCGACGGTGGCGAGGTCGTCGCCGCGTTCGGCCGAAGCGCCGCAGATCTTCTCGACCGCGATCGTGGCCGCGGTGCCGCGACGTCCGGGCCCGTCCTCCCGTTCGGAGGCGACGTCGTCGTCGACGAGCACGTGCTCGACCGTGATGCCGTCCTCCGCCGCCAGTTCGCCGGCGATGCGGAAGTTGAGGACGTCGCCGGTGTAGTTCTTCACGATGTGCACGACTCCGCCGCCCGCGTCCACGGCCCGGGTCGCGGCCCGCACCTGCAGCGCGTTGGGCGAACTGAAGATCAGGCCGGGGCAGGCTCCGGTGAGCATGCCCCGGCCGACGAACCCGGCGTGCAGCGGTTCGTGCCCGGACCCGCCGCCCGACAGCAACGCGACCTGCCCGGACGGCAACGGTTCCCGCCGTGTGAGATAACCCGGTTCCGGATGCCATTCGAGATCGTCGGTGGTGGCGACGGCCCCGCGGAGCGCGTCGACGACGAAGGACTTGGGCGAGTTCAGGAACTGTGGGTGCGCCATGCTCCCAGGCTAAGCGTCCGCATGTGAGTGCCGCGGAGTGCCGGAGCACACTTTGCCACTCACGTGGGAGGCGGCGGCCAGCGCTTCCTCGAACTCCCGCAGGCCCGATTGCGATCCGAGTAGGAGCGCGAGCCGGGTCAGGAATCCCTCGCGGTCCGATTCGTCCGCCTGGTCGAGCGCCTCGGACAGTCCCATCCACACGTTCTCGCGCAGCAGTTCGTCCGGTGTCGCCGTCGTCTCCGTGTGCGCGGGGACGACGCCCAGCGTGGGGGCGGTTGCCGTTTTCAGGTGGTCGTGGACGTTGCCGAGCAGCGACAGGTCGCGGACCCGGCACAGGACGAGTCCGTCCGGGCGGATCACGAAGCACTCACCCGCGGACGCGCCGAGAGCCGTCGGCAGCGCACCGTCGGGGTCGTCGAGGACCGTCAGGTCGGCCGCCGCGGCCACCGCCGCACCCGGTGCCGGGACGACGACCGCCCGCACCGATTCGGGCGACAGCGCCATCGTGAGCGCGGATGCGTGTGCGGCGATCATCCGGGCACCGGCCGCGTCGACTCCGACACCGAGGAGCGCGAAACCCGTTCCCCGGACCCGGTTCAGCGACGACTCCACCGACCCTTCGGCGGTGACGACGCGGACGCGCCGGTCCTCCATCGGATCCCCGGGCAGCACGCCGGTCGTCCCCTCGGCCACCGGCCACGTGAGCGGCGACAGGTGCGCGTGCGTCGCACTCGACTGCCGCGGATTGATGAGGTGACCGAACTCCGGACGGGTCGTGGCCAGCGCCAGCACCGCGTCGCGGGTGGTGCGGTAGCCGTGGCTGCCGGGCGACATGATGAGCGTCGACTTGCCCGCGTTGTCGACGTTCTGCCGCCAGGCGGCGCGCCGCTCGGACGAATATGCCTGCAGGAGAGACCCGTCTGCGGTCCCGTGGACGACGGCGGCCAGGGTCCAGGCCAGGGTCTCGGCGTCCTCCATGCCGGAGTTCAGCCCGCGGACGCCGAAGATCGGCACCAGGTGGGCGGCGTCGCCGGCGAACAGGATGCGACCGTGCGTGAAGTCTTCCAGCGCGAGCGCGTGCGCGCGGTAGAAGCCGTGCCATTCGAGGGTCCACGGCACGTCGTTCTCGAGCCAGTCGAGGTGCCGGGTGATCCGGTCGCGGATGCGGTCTTCCTGCGTCTCGAGTTCGGCGTCGTCGGAACTGTCGAGTTGGTAGTCGATGCGCCAGATGTCGCGGGGTTGCTGATGCATGATGATCGTCGAGCCGGGGTTGCTCGGCGGGTCGAACCACACCATCCGCTCGGCGGGCAGCGTCGATTCCCAGTGGATGTCGGCGATCACGTAATTGCCCTGATAGCTGTTTCCCTGCAACCGGATTCCCGCGAGTTCGCGCATCCGGCTGCGACCGCCGTCGGCGGCCACCACCCAGCGCGCGCGGAGTCGGCGCGAACCGAACGCGGTGTCGACGTCGAGCGTCACGTCCTCGTCCGACCGCAGCACCCCGGCGACGCTCGACGACCAGTGGAACGTGATCAGCGGGTGCGCGAGCAGTGTATCGGTCATGATCTGTTCGATCTCGGACTGCGACACGTTGACCATGGGCCCGCGGACGTCGTGTTCGCCGTGCGCCATCTGGAAGTGCAGCACCTGCTCGTCGCGGTAGAAGCTGCGCCCACCCACCCAGGGGAGCACGATTTTCTCGAGTTCCGGGCCGAAACCGAGCCGGGCGGCCACCTCGAGGCTGTGCCGGGAGATACAAATGGCGCGGCTGCCGAACGACACCTGGTCGGCGGCCTCGAGCACGGTGACGGGGATGCCGCGCTGCGCGAGGCCGAGCGCGACGCCCATGCCGACCGGGCCCGCGCCCACGACGACGACGGGCAGGGCCTCGTCCGTTGCACCGGTCGACGCGAACTCCGTCGCCGGGTACTTCTGTGGCTGAAAGTAGGTGGACATGTCAGGCGACCTTCGCTTCCCGGCGCTTGGTGTTGGTTTCCGGCAACAGCAGGATCGAGACGAGACTGACCACGGCGATCACCACGAAGTAGGCGGTGACGGCCGTCGAACTGCCGAACGCTTCGAACAGC
Source organism: Rhodococcus sp. IEGM 1307 (assembly GCF_030056915.1). NCBI lineage: Bacteria > Bacillati > Actinomycetota > Actinomycetes > Mycobacteriales > Nocardiaceae > Rhodococcus > Rhodococcus sp. IEGM 1307. The sequence continues at coordinate 287,178 of NZ_JASHKW010000002.1, read as the reverse complement.
CACGTCGCCATGAACGGTGCGAGCCCGCCGCCGAGGATGGCGCCGATCTGGTAGCCGAGAGACGCACCGCTGTAGCGGATGTGGGCGGGGAAGAGTTCCGCGAACAGTGCCGACTGCGGCCCCGCGGTGGTGCCGAGGACCGCCGCCATCACGATCATCGCGAGCAGCATGACGGGGATCGACGCCGTGTCGATGAGCGGGAAGAACACCGCGGCCACGATCACGAGCGCGATCGAACTCCACGTGTACACGCGGCGCCGGCCGAGCACGTCCGACTTCCAGGCCGACACGGCCATGCCCGCCATCCAGACCGGGCACGCGACGATCAGCAGTGTGAGCATCGTGGCGCGGCTGTAGCCGAGTTCCTTGGTGCCGTACGTCAGGACGTACACCATGAACACGTAGGCGATGCCGTTGGTCGCAATGAACGTGCCCGCCGCGAGCAGGACCGTCCGCCAGTTGCGGGTCAGCACCTCGACGATCGGCATCTTCACGATCGTGTCGCTCTCCTTGGCCTCCGCGAACGCCGGGGACTCGAAGACGCCGAGCCGAATCCACATCGCGACGCCGACGAGCACGGCGCTCATCAGGAACGGCACCCGCCAGCCCCACGTCTGGAACGCGTCGTCCGACAACAACTGGGTGACGGCGAGGAACACGACGTTCGCCATGATCACTCCGGCCGGGACACCCATCTGCGGCGCCGCGCCGTACAGTCCGCGCTTGCCTTCCGGGGCGTGTTCGGTGGCCATGAGCACCGCACCGCCCCATTCGCCGCCGACGCCGATGCCCTGGACGAACCGCAACGCCACCAGCAGGATGGGTGCGGCCACCCCGATGGCCTCGAAGTTCGGGAGCAGGCCGATGCCGACGGTCGCGGCGCCCATCATGGTCAGCGACAGCACCAGCATCGACTTGCGCCCGATGCGGTCACCGAAGTGGCCCATGACGACACCGCCGATCGGGCGGGCGATGAATCCGACCGCGAACGTGGCGAATGCGGCGAGGGTTCCGGCGAACGTCGACGCGCCGGGGAAGAACTGCGGTCCGATCACCAGGGCTGCGGCGGTGCCGTAGATGAAGAAGTCGTACCACTCGATCGCGGTACCGACGAAGCTCGACAGGACTGCCCTGCGCGCTTCCTTGTGGGACACCGGCGGTGTCGCCTCGGTGATTGCCGTCATCGTCTGCCTTCCCGGGTTCTGCTGCGCGCATACTCATCGCGCTACCGGAAAACAATGACCCGACTCACATACATCTGAAAAGCGGGACTATCCCCGCATGAATTGCAGAAAAACCGTGGAAGGCACGAATGCGCAGCTCAGGGCGTGACGAACCGGATGAATGCTCGCGCGACCCGGCTCAGCGTCGCCTCCTGATGCCATGCCACGACCACGGCCACCGACGCCGGTTTCGGTTCGGCGATCGGTTTCACGACGACGGGCAGACCCTCGTACGTGACGTCGACCAGGGGTCGTTGCAACAGCAGCGTCCACCCCAGGCCGCGTCCGACGAAGGCCCGCGCCGTCTCGAAGTTCGCGGTCCGGTACGCCACCCGGGGCGCGAAACCGGCCTCCCGGCAGACGTCCATCGCATGGTTGGTGCTCGGTGGCGCGTCCAGCAGCACCATCGGGTGCTCGGCCAGATCCACGAGCCGCACCGGCCCGTCGACTCCCGCCAGCGGATGCTCCGTCCCGAACACCACCATCGGCTCCCGGGTCATGAGCGGCACGGTCTGCCACTCCGGGGACAGGTCCAGGTCGTAGACGATGGCGACGTCCAGTTCGCCGCCCTCGAGCTGCGTCCGCAACCGGTTCTGCGTGTCTTCCCGGAACTCCACGGACGCCCGCGGGTACTCGGCTGTGAACGCGTACAACATCGACGGCAGGATCGTCGGGCCGAGCGCGGGGTAGCAGCCGACGGCGATCGGCCCCGCGACGACACCGCCCTCCCCGGACGCGTCGGACTGCAACTCCCCCGCCTGCTGTAACAGGGCGCGCGCCCGCGACAGCACCGCCTCCCCCGTCGGGGTCAGCTGCACACCGCGGGCCCGCCGGCGCACACACAATTGCGCCTTCAGTGCTTTCTCCAGGTCCGTCACCGCCGCGGACAGCGCCGACTGCGACAGGTGCATCCGCTCGGCCGCACCACTGATCGTTCCGGTCTCCGCGACCGCCACGAACGCCGCCAGCTGGCGCATCGTGTACACGGGGACGGTGTCGGGGCGGGGCATGCAAGAACGGTAGCCCGGACCTTCAGCGTCCGGTTGCTGCCGGAACCTGCGCGAGCACCTCCCGGGTGGCGGCGACCAGCCGCGCGAGCCACGCGTCCGTGCCGGCGGCCCGCCGGAGCGGCTCGTTGGGGAGTTCGATGCTCACCGGCAGGCCCGCCGGCAACGTCGACCAGATGTCGGCGAGCGGGATGCCGCCCGACCCCGGAACGAGGCGCTCTTCGCGGGCCTGACGGATCAGTTCGGCGTCGTCCGTGGGCGCGGGCACCGAGCCGTCGCACATCTGGGCGTAGTGCAGCCATGCCCGCGGGATCGCCGCCAGGTCGTCGAGCGTGGTGCTCGACCGTCCGGCGTGCAGCCCGTCCACCAGCACGCTGCGGGCCGGCCCGTCGGCCTGCGCCACGATCTCGACCGCGGTGGTCGCGTCGGGCACGGCCGTCCACGGCATGAACTCGAGGCTCGCGACGATGCCGTACTGCGCGCACAGTTCCGCGAGCCGGGCATAGGAGTCGGTGAGCCGGGAACGGTCGCGGTCGTCGCCGCCGACGAGCACGGCCTTCGCACCGAGGCGTGCGCCCGCCTCGAGCAGCGGAACGTACGACTTCGAGTCGAAATCGGCTCCCAGTCGGATGATTTCGAGGTCGAACACGTCGATCGGCGAATCGTCGAGACGACGGATCAGCGTGTCGAGGGCGGCGTCGTCCTCGTGCAGCGGGTAGGCGGTGGTGCCGGGCGCGGCGGGCAGCAGCCGGATGCCGATGGTGTCGAAGCCGTGCTTCTCGGCGAGGTCCACCTGTTGCAGCGGCGCGGTGTCGAGCACGGTGAGTGCGGCGAGGCCGAGTGGGGCGGTCATCGCTGATCTCCTGTCGTCGAGGCGAGGCGGCGACCGGTGAGGTAGCCGAAGGTCATGGCCGGGCCGAGGTTGATGCCGCCGGACGGGTAGTGGCCGCCCATGACGCTGGACTGGTCGACCCCGACGGCGAACAACCCGTCGATCGGCTGGTCGTCGTCGTTCAGCACCCGGGACGTCGCGTCGGTGACCAGACCGGCGAACGTGCCGAAGCTGCCGGGCACCACCTTGACCGCGTAGAACGGGCCCTCCTCGAGCGGTGCGAGGGAGGGGTTGGGCCACGGATTGTCCGGGTCTCCCGACCCGATGGTGAACGGCGTGGTGCCACGACCGAACTCGGGGTCGACGCCGTCGCGGGCGCCCTCGTTGAACGCTGCGACCGTCTTCTCCAGGCCGTCGGGGTCGACGCCGATCTTCTCGGCCAGCTCCCGCACCGTGCGGCCGCGGGTGAGGTAGCCGGACTTCAGGTACGGCCACGTGGGGATCGGCAGCGGCTTGGCCATGCCCAGCGGGAAGTACCGCAGGTACCGCTGGTCGGCGATCAACCAGGAGCAGACCTCGTCGCCGTTGGGGACCTGGTCGACCATCGCGAGCGTGTAGTCGTGGTAGCCGAGGGCCTCGTTGACGAAGCGGCGGCCGTCGGCGAGAACGCCGATGGCGCCGGGCTTTCCGCGGTCGAGGATGTGCGGGAACACGCCCTCCTTGCCGTTGCGGTATCGGATGATCGACACCGGGCAGTACGCTACCGGCGATGCGACCGAGCGGTCGAGTCGCCCGCCGACCGACTCGCCGAGGGTGATGCCGTCGCCGGTGGTCGTGGGCGGGGTGAGGGTCCAGTGTTCACGGCCCGTGGGCGTGCGGGGGAAGAGTTCGCGGCGCCGGTCGACGTCGCGACTGAAGCCGCCCGTCGCGAGGACGACTCCGCGGCGGGCGGACACGGAGTAGGCCCCGTCCGGGCCCTCCAGCCGGACACCGGTGACACTGCCCGCGGAGTCGGTGGTCAGCGCGGTGGCGGCCGTGCTCACGCGGATCTCGACGCCGGCGTCGAGCGCCGACCGCAGCAGCCGGCCGACGAGTGCGGTGCCGTTGACGAGTTGCTGGCCGCGGCGTGTGGTGGCGAGGTCGAGCAGGTGCGTGGACACCCTGCGGGCGCAGTGCACGAACGCCTTTGCCGAACGCGTCGAGTGCAGGAAAGCCTGGAGGTCCGGGCCGGCCATGATGCCCATGCCGAGGAACGAGGTCTCGTAGAGCTGCCGTCGGAGCAGCGCCGCGACGTCGGGGCCGAGCTTCCGGAGGCTCGCCGGTTTCGGCCCGACGGAGCGGTGTCCCGTGCCCGCACCCGGCGTGTCGCCGTGGACGTCGGCGATCTTCGCGCCCGGAACGAACTGCAACGCCGTCTTCGTCTCGAAGAACTCCACCATCTCGGGTGCTCCGTCGAGCAGGGCGTCGACCTTGGCGGCGTCGAAGTTCTCGCCGAGTCGGTGCGCGAGATAGGTGCGCGGCAGCGAGCGGTCCTCGTTCACGCCGTCCGCCTGCGCGAACAGGTTCCGCGGCGCCCACATCCAGCCGCCGGACCATGCCGTCGCGCCGCCGCACGTATCCGCCTTCTCGACGACGAGGACGGAGGCGCCCCCGTCGGCTGCGGCGACGGCGGCGGACAGACCGCCCGCTCCGGAGCCGATGACGACGACGTCATAGGTGGCGGTGGTGTGTTCGGGGGTCATAGCGTCTCCTGAGCGGATGTTGTTGCGAAAGTCGTTGCGGGCGTGAGGTCGACGACCCGGCCGGTGCGCGAGGACTCGTAGATCGCCGCGATGATCGCCAGCGAGGCGCGCGCGTCGCGTCCGGTGACGGCGGGGTCGCGACCGGCCAGGACGGCGTCCGCGAAGTCCTGCACCTGGAGTGTGTGGAAGTCGGCGAGTCCGGCGTTGACTTCCGTGACGTCGAGATTGGCACGGACGCCGGGTGTGAACGGGGTGCGGAACTCGACTTCTCCGGGGACCGTCCAGATCTCGTTGACGCCCTCCCGGCCCTCCGGGAACTCGAGGACGCTCGCAATCGCACCGGTCTGCCCGATCACGGTGACCCGGTTGCCGAGGTTGTGGTTGGCGCCGGTGGTCGCGGTGACGGTCGCCGTGCCGCCCGACGCGAACGAGACGACGGCGGACGCACTGTCCTCGGTCTCGATGTGGTCGCCGTGCGTGTGGGTGCGGATGAAGCCGCTCACCGAGACGGCCTCACCCATGAACCATTGGAGCATGTCGATCTGGTGGACGGCCTGTGTCATCAGGACTCCGCCTCCGTCGGTGTCCCACCGTCCGCGCCACGCGTCGGCGGAGTAGTAGGACGACGGGCGGTGCAGGAGCACCGACGCCTCACCGAGCACCGGAACGCCGATCCGGCCGTCGTCGATGGCCGTCCTGATGCGTTTCGCGGCCGGCCAGAACCGGCGCTGGAACAGCACACCGAACGTGATGCCGGCGCGGTCGGCGGCCGCGATCATCCGGTCTGCCGCGGCGACGTCGACCGCGATCGGCTTCTCGCACAGCACGTGGATCCCGGCCTCCGCGGCCGCGACGACCACCTGCTCGTGCACCGGGTGCGGTGTGCAGACGGTGCACGCATCGAGGCCGAGGGCGATCAACTCCTCCACCGAACCGACGGCCCGCGCGATACCGTGTGCGTCCGCGAACTCGCGGGCGCGGTCGACGTCGGGGTCGCAGCAGCCGACCACCTCGACGCCGGGCACCTGCTGCAGGGCCCGCGCGTGGTTGCCGGCGATCTTTCCGCAGCCGACGATGCCGATACGTAGTGCCATCAGTAGTGCTCCTCCGTTTCGACGTCCCGGGCCGCGGACTCGCCGCGGTCGAGACGGTTCAAGGCGTCGACGTCCGCGGCGGTGAGCCGCACGTCGAGGGCGGCCAGGTTCTCGGCCTGGCGCGCGGGATTCGCGGATCTCGCGATCGGCACGACACTCTGCGCGAAGTGCCAGGCCAGGACCACCTGCGCGGGGGTGCGGTCGAGGCGCCGGGCGATGTCGGTGACCGCGGGTGAGCCGAGAACCTCGCCGCGGCCCAGTGGGCTCCACGACTGCGTGAACACGCCGAGTTCGTCGTCGGCGCGCCGGACCGGCAGCCGGGCGAGCGACGGGTCCATCTGGATCTGGTTGACCACGGGCGCTTCTCCGGTCTCGGCGACGACGCGACGCAGGTGCTTCTCCAGGAAGTTGGAGACGCCGACGTGGCGGACGAGGCCGGCGTCGCGGCACGCGAGCATCGCCTCGAACGCCGCCACGTACCGGTCGTGGCGTGGCAGCGGCCAGTGGATGAGGAACAGGTCGAGCCGATCGAGTCCCAGATTCTTCAGGCTGCGCTCGACCGCGCCGCGGATGTCGCCCGACACGTGATCGCTCCCACGCAGTTTCGTGGTGACGAACAGCTCCTCGCGGGGCAGTCCGCACTCCGCGAGCGCAACCCCCACGGCGTCCTCGTTGTCGTAGACCGTGGCGGTGTCGACGAGCCGGTAGCCGGCTTCGATGCCGGACAGCACGGCCCGGGTGGCGTCCGGGCCGGTCAGTGGCCAGGTCCCGAGACCGAGGGGCGGGATGTCCATCATGCGCTGACCTCCTCGCGGGCTTCGGCGGCCGCGGTGATCTTCGCGACGACGTCGGCTGCGGTGACGAGAGCGGCGTGGATGGAGCCGCCGTCGCCACTCGCGTCACCGACCGTGTGGACGCCGAGTCGCAGTGCCAGCGACCGCACCGCGGCGAGCAGGTCGGTACGCGGTTCGACACCGTGCGAGATCAGCAGTTCGCCGGGGGCGTCGACCACCCGCTCTTCTCCGGCGGTCGAGATCACCACCCGGTCTTCCTCGATCCGCGTCACGATCGACGACAGGTGGGTGGTGAGGTTCGCACTCGCCGCGAGCCGCGGCAGCAGCACGATCTTTCCGCGCCGGCCGACGTCGTGGGCGATCGTCTCCTGCGGGCCGATCATGACCACCTTCGTGCCGTGCTGGAGCAGGTCGTCGGCGACCGCGGCCGCTTCCCGGTCGGCGCCGAAGATCGTGATCGCCTCGGGTGCCGGGTCTCCGGATTCCAGGAACTCGCGAACGTCGCGGACCCTCCGGGTGTCGGCCCCGGGGAGGTCGACCTCGGGTCCGCGGCCGCCCGTCGCGAGCACGACGGCGTCGAAGTCGAGTTCCGCCAGTGCGGCGGCGTCGACCCGCGTGCCGGTGTGGCAGGTGATGTCGAGGTCGGCGATCTCGGCGAGGTACCAGTCGACGATCCGTGAGTACTCGGGGTACTCGTGCAGTCGCGAGGCCAGCGCGAAATCGCCACCGAGACTGCCACGTTCGTCGTACAGGTCGACGCGGTGCCCGGCGAGCGCGAGGTCGCGGGCGGCCGCCATCCCCGACGGGCCACCGCCGACGACGGCGACACGCACCGCCACGTCCGCCGGTTTCGACGGCTGCTCGAGTTCGCGGCCCACCCACGGATTGACCGAGCACGGAACGGGTCCGGCGGCGAGGCTGTCGATGCAGTAGTTGCAGGCGATGCAGGGCCGGTACCGGCCGCCGTCCAGCGCGCGGTTCGGGAAGTCCGGGTCGGCGTGCAGGGTGCGGGCCATGCTGACGAAGTCGGCCTGCCCCGATTCGATGATCTGCGCGGCGACCTCGGGTGAGTTGATCCGGCCTGCGACCCCGACGGGGAGGTCGAAGTCCCGCGTGTACTGCTCGGAGTACGGGGCGAGGAGGCCGCGGGGCCACTCGCCGGGTTGGATGATCCACTGCCCGGCTTCGTAGTTGCCGGCGGAGACGTCGAGGAAGTCGAGCCGGTCGGTGTCGATCGCGTCGATCCGGGCGCGGGTCGTCTCGGCGTCGAGACCGCCGTCGACGGCCTCGAACGCCGAGAACCGCAGTCCGAGAGCGATACCCGGTGCCATCGTGCGCACGGCGTCGATCACCTTGTTGACGAACAGCGTCGGGTCGGCCCACTCGTCGTCGCGGTGGTTGTACGCCGGCGAGAGGAACTGGTGGATGAGGTAGCCGTGACCGCCGTGCAGCGAGATCACGTCGACCCCGGCCTGCTGACAGCGCGCGGCGGCCTCACCGAAGCATTCGATGATGTGCTCGATGTCGTCGCCGTCGAGTTGCTCGGGCATTTCGCCGCCGACCACCGCGCACGGGATCGGCGACGGTGCGACGGGGACGAATCCGCTGACGGAACCCTGCGCGGTGCGGCCGCCGTGATTGAGTTCGACGCCGGCGAGCGCACCCTGCGCGTGGATCGCCGCGGCCATCTTCGCGATGCCCGGGATGCGTTCGTCGACGTCCACGCCCATCTGCCGGATACGACCCTTGCCGTCGGCCCGCACGTAGCTGGCCTCGGTGAAGACGAGAGCGGCACCGCCCGCCGCACGGCGCTCGAGGTACGCGACGTAGTCGTCGGTCATCGTGCCGTCGACTTCGCAGTAGTTGCGCTCCATCGGCGCGGACACGAAGCGGTTGCGCAGTCGCACGTTACCCAGGTCGAGTGGTGCGGCGAACGGACGCGCGGTCATCGGGACTCCTCGAGAGCGGTCGGGGCGCACTGATCGGCGAGCAGTTCGCCCAGGTGACGTCGCATGCGGTCGGGGTCGGGCGTGACTCCGGTGAGGAGGGCGAACGTGTCGGCCGCCTGAGCGACGAGCATCTGACCGCCGTCGAGCACGTCGCAGCCGAGAGCGGTTGCTGCCGTGACGAGTTCGGTCCGCAGCGGGCGGTAGACGATGTCGGCGACCCACAGTCCGGGATGGAGCGCGTCGGTGTCGAACGGCGTTCCCGGATGTCCGACCATGCCGATCGGAGAGGCGTTGACGACGCCGTCGCAGTGCTCCAGGTTCGCTTCGATCGCGTCGAGGGGGATGGCCGTGACTCGTGTCTGCGGGAACGCCGCCGCGAGGCGCGCGCAGACGTCCGCGGCACGGGCCGGGTCGAGGTCGGCGACCCGCAGGTCCGTCACCCCGGCGGCGGCGAGCGCGTAGGCGACGGCCGAACCGGCACCGCCCGCACCGGCGAGGACGACGCGGCCGAGCGTGGCATCGGGCAGTCCCCGGCGCAGCGCCGCGAGGAATCCGCTGTGGTCGGTGTTGTGACCGATCAACCGCCCGTCGCGGACGACGACGGTGTTGACGGCACCGAGAAGTCGCGCGTTGTCGGACAATTCGTCGAGTGAGTCGACGACCACCTGCTTGCACGGGTGGGTGACGTTGAGTCCGGTGCAGCCCGCCGCGACGGCCTGCCGCAGCGTGTCGCCGGAGTCGTCGACGGGGATGCCCTCCGCCGCGACGTCGATCAGGTCGTAGCGGTAGTCGGTCAGGCCGAGGGCGGCGGCCTCGTGTTCGTGCAGCGCCGGCGACAGGGACGTGGCGATCCCTGCCCCGACGAGGCGGATCCGGTGCCGGATGGATACGGGGTGCATGACAATCTCCTGCAGTGAAGGGCGGGGCCGGTCAGGCGTCGTTGCGGACGAGCGTCTGGTGCCGGGCGCCGACCGTCGTCGTGCCGGGTTCGCCGAGCTGCTCGGTGGGGGTGCGGTAGGTCTCGGGACCGGTGAGTGCGGCGACCGACGACAGCAGCGCGAAGCCCAGGCACATCCAGGCGACCGGGGTCCAGTTCGCGGTGTCTCCCGCCGACAGCCACTGCGCGATGGCCGGGGTGAAGCCGGCGACCAGAAGTCCGAGCATGAGGCTCACGGCCATTCCGGTGTACCGGACCTTGGCGGGGAACTGCTCGGGGAAGTACGCCGGGTACACGCCGTTGGGCATCGCATAGAACAGGCCGATCAGGACGATGCCGGCCGCGAATACCATCGGTGCGCTGCCGGTTCCGATCGCGTGGAAGAACACGAACACCATGCCCGCGGCGCCGACGGCGCCCGTCACGAACACCGGTTTGCGGCCGATCCGGTCGGCGAGCATTCCGAACAGCGGCTGGGTGAGGACCGCGACGAAGTTGGCGGTGGCGATGGCCCACAGCATCGTGGAGCGTTCGAGCCCGGCGACCTGCACGGCGTAGGCCAGCGCGAACACGTTGACGATGGTGTTGATCATCGCGAACGTCGCGCTGAGGCTGATGCGGATCACGGTGCGCCAGTGCGAGCGGAACATCTCGACGACGGGGATGCCCGCCGTGTCGTCGTGTTCCTTCAGCTCTTCGAAGACCTCCGGCTCGTCGAGCTTGCGACGCAGCCAGACCGCAACACCCGTCACGACGATGCTGAGCAGGAAGGGCACACGCCAGCCCCACGAGTAGAGCGCGTCGTCCGGCAGCGCGGCCACGGGAATGAACACCAGGCTCGAGATGACGATGCCGAACATGATGCCGCTCATGGTGAACGAGGTGTAGAACGAGCGACGGTCGTCCGGTGCGTGTTCGAGCGTCAGCGCGGACGATCCTGGCGATTCGCCGCCGGCGGACAGGCCCTGCAGCAATCGCAGGAGCACCAGGATGATGGGCGCGGCGATACCGATCTGGTCGTACGTGGGCAGGCAGCCGACGACCACGGTCGCGATACCCATGAGCAGGAGGCACGCCAGCAGCGAATTCTTGCGCCCGTATCGATCCCCGAGATGTCCCCACAGCACTGCGCCGAGTGGACGCGCGATGTACGCCACGCCGAGCGTGCCGATCGACAGCAGGGTCGCCGTGGCTCCTCCGCCCGGGAAGAAGATTCGCGGGAAGACCAGCGCTGCCGCGGATCCGTAGATGAAGAAGTCGTAGTACTCCAGCGTGCTGCCGAGGAATCCCGAGACGGCGGCCCGGCGGGCGTTCTCGTTCGGTTGTCCCCCGGTGTCGCGAGTGGAAGTGCTTGCCATGGTGTTCCTTTCGTCCCAAGGATCCGGTGCGCCGCGAGGCTTCCTTCGGAGGTGATCCACCTCACACGAAGTTCCGGACCGTGACGAGCGTGTCATGGCGAACTATGCGCAGTCCAGCGCAAAAAAAGTCTTAGATATAGACCAAAAATGTCCTAATCGGGAGTCGGGAGAATGTCCTCCGAGACCGCGAGGGCCACCCGGAGCGCGTCGGAGACCCGACGCGGTGACCAGGCGAGTCCGTGGTTCATGTAGATCGGCTCGCCGGTGAGCGGCACGAACACCGTGCCCGGGGGCGTGAGCGCGGCAATGCCCGACGTCATGAGCGCCACGCCGACACCCGCCGCCACCAGCATCAGGATCATGTACGGATCGGTGATCTCCTGCACCACGCGGGGACGGAACCCCGCATCGACGCAGGCCCGCATCGCGACCTCCTGCAATGCCGAACCGGCCGACAGCGGTGTCGTGACGAAGCCGTCTTCGGCCAGGTCGCGCAGATCGATCTCCGGCTCGGACGCGAGCGGGTGGTCCGCCGGGAGCACGGCCCCGAACGGCTCGCGGCGGATCAACCGGGTGGACACCGAGGCCGTCTCGACGGGAAGGCCGACGAACGCGAGATCGAGTGCACCACTGTCCAGTTGGGTGATGGCGTCACGGGTCATGATGCGTCCGACGAGGGTGAGTTCGATGTCGGGGTAGCGCTGCCGGAGCGCGCGGGTGAGCGGGGGCAGGGACAGGTGATTGAGCACGCCCGTGAAGCCGATCTTGATGCGACCGTACACGCCCCCGGCGGACGCACGGGTGGCCTGCCGCGCGATGTCGACGCTCTCGAGAATCCGGTACGCATGCGGCAGGAACGTGTGTCCGGCCGACGTCAGGGCGACACTGCGGGTGCTCCGCTCGAACAACGGCACGCCGATTTCCTTCTCGAGTTTGCGCACCGTCTGACTCAGCGGCGACTGGGCCATCTGGAGTCGCGCCGCGGCCCTGCCGAAATGCAGTTCTTCGGCGACGGCGACGAACGCTTGCAGCCAGCGAATCTCCATCGGATTCCCTTCGGCGAGTTTGACGAGTGTTGCTCAGCCCATATATTCCAATTCATACACAGTGTGAAACGGATCATACCGATTTCGCACATAGAACAAGACTACTGCGCACACAGTCGCGAGGAGAAAACACCATGTCCACGTATCCCGAGGGCGCCACCGCGCTCGTCACCGGCGGCGCGAGCGGAATCGGCGCGGCGTGCGCGAAACGCCTCGCCGACGCCGGGGTCCGCGTCGTCACCGCCGACGTCGCCACGGGGGCCGACGAGCACCTCGACGTCACCGACGCCGACGCCGTCGAGAAACTCGCCGCCCGGCTCGGCCGTGTCGACATCCTCGTCAACAGCGCCGGCGTCGTGGGACCGTCCGCTCCCCTGGTGGACGTCGATCTCGAGGACTGGCGCCCACGTTCCGGATCAACGTCGACGGGACATTCCTCCTCTGCCGCGCGTTCGTGCCGGCCATGACCGGCGCCGGCTGGGGGCGGGTCGTGAATCTGGCGAGCATCGCGGCGAAGGACGGGAATCCCAACCAGAGCGCCTACTCGGCGTCGAAGGCCGCCGTGATCGCGCTGACGAAATCGCTCGGCAAGGAGGTCGCGAAGACCGGTGTCCTGGCCAACGTGGTGGCACCCGCCGCGGTGGAGAGCCCGATGAATGCCGGCACCGACCCGGCGATCCTCGCGCGGTCGCAGAGCCTGACCCCGATGGCCCGGATGGGACGGCCCGAGGAGATCGCCGAACTCGTCGCATGGCTGTGCTCGGAAGCGCTCAGCTTCTCGACCGGCGCCGTCTACGACGCCAGCGGTGGCCGGGCGTCGTACTAGCTCGACGCTCGCTCCAGCCAGTTCGGCAATGGCACCGCCATCTTCACCAACGACGACGGCGGCGCCGCCCGACAGTTCCAGAACGAGGTCGAGGTCGGCACGGTCGGCATCGACGTCCCCGTCCCCACCGCGTACCACTCCTTCGGTGGCTGGAAGAACCCCCTCTTCGGCGACACCCATGCTCACGATGACGAACTCCGAGGTGGCGCCGGCATGCACCTCGGCGTGGTCACCCACATTCACATGCGTGCGACTTCCAGGATTTTCGGTCCTCCCCTGTCTCTCCGCGCGCACGAATTCCCGGTCAGCCTCGATTCTCGTGCCCCGGCCCGTGCAAATCCTCGTTGCTGTGCGAATCGCGAACCCACTCGACGGTAGATGCGAACCTGCACGTCAGCACGCCGAATAGGCGCGGGGTCCTGAGCCGTCCGCGCGTGCGGTGGTCACTTTCGCGATCAATCCCTCTCACATCTCGATGCCTTGACAACGGCGATGCAGTGTGACCACCATTACTGCATCATGTGATAGAGGTTATCACAGTATGAGAGGAAATTATGAAGGTTGCGATCCTCGGCTTGGGTGAAGCCGGAAGTCTCTACTCGTCGGGATTCCTCGCGAAGGGCTGGGAGGTGACCGGGTTCGACCCGGCCGACACCGCCACTCCCGCGGGAGTGCTGCGCTTCGACGACGTCGCCGACACTGTGCGGGGTGCGGATCTGGTGCTGAGTCTGACCAGCGCGAAGGTGGCGGTGCGGGCGGCGCTCGACGCCGCACCGCATCTGTCGGCCGGCATTTGCTACGCGGACATGAATGCCGCGCCGGCCGAGATCAAGGCGCAGGTCGCCGACGTGGTCGGCGCGGCAGGCGCTGCGTTCGCCGATGTCGCGGTGGTCGGGTCCGTCCCCGCCCACGGGGCGCGTACCGCTCTGGTGGTCAGTGGCGACGGATCGACCGCGGCGGCCGCCTATTTCGAGGCGCTCGGCGCCGCGGTCGAGGACATCTCCGGTGCGCCCGGGGACGCGTCGAACCGCAAGCTGCTGCGCAGCGCGTTCATGAAGGGCCTCGGCGCGTTGATCGTCGAATCGGTCGATGCCGGGATCGCTGCCGACGCCGAGCAATGGGTGCGTGCGCAGATCGCCGGTGAGCTGTCCGGCAGCTTCTCGGCCCTGGACCGGCTGCGGGACGGCACCCGCAAGCACGCCGCCCGACGCTCGGTGGAGGCGGCCGCCTCGGTCGAGCTCCTCGACATCCTTGGGGTCCGCCCCGTCCTCGCGTCCGCGACGGCCGAGGTGCACCGCACCCTCGCCGATGCGAATGGACGCGCCACCGACGAGTTGCTCGAGGCCTACGCCGGGCTCCCGGTCGCCAACATCGGCGACGCCCGCCAGCGCATGGGCATGGTCGATTCGGGTATCCATGCCATGTGGAAAGGTGCACGGATCGTCGGCCGTGCCCGCACGGTGTGGACCCGGGCCGGCGACAACAAGGCGCTGCACGAGGCGCTGGCGAAGGTGCAGCCTGGTGAGGTGATTGTCATCAACGGACAGGGCGACCAGAACCGGGCCTTGATGGGTGAGTTGATCGCCGAACGCGCCCGCTCCCGCGGCTGCGTCGGCATGATCATCGACGGCGCCGCCCGCGACATCGATGTCCTGCAGGAGATCGGATTCGGTGTGTGGGCCCGCGCGGTGAACCCGTCCGGCCCCTACAAGGACGGCCCCGGCAAGATCGACGTCCCGGTCGCGGTCGGCGGTGTCGTCTGCGCACCCGGCGATCTGGTCGTCGCGGACGACGACGGCGTCATCATCATCCCGGCGGCCGAAGCGTTCACCAGCCTTGCGGGTGGCCGGGCGGTCGAAGCCGACGAGGCGCAGCGTCGCGCCGCGATCATCGCCGCCCGTAAGGTCGCGGCATGATTGCCATCTGGGCGTTGCTGGCGTTCATCGCGTCCATCGTCTTCTGGAATGCGGTGCTCAAACGCAACATCGGTGAGGCGATGATCGTCGGGTTCGTCGTCGTCGGGGCCTTCGCCGGCCGTGACGCCCCGAAGTACATGTGGGAGGGCTTCGTCAATTCGATGCAGGAGGAAGTGACGTTCGCCGGGCTGGCGTTCATCTTCATGAGCTTCATCCTCGCGAAGACCCCGGTGCTGGACCGGCTCATCGACATCCTCAACTCGTTCCTCGGCCGCCTGCGCGGCGGCCCGATCTACACGTCCACCGTCGCCGGCGGCATGTTCGGTGCCATTGCGCATGTCGGCGCCTCGGTCACCGCCGCGGTCGGCTCTGTCACCGTGCCGTGGATGAAACGCTCCGGCGTGAGCGGCGAACTGTCCGCGACGGTGGTAGCCGGCTGCGCGGGCATGGGCGTGACGTTCCCGTTCAGTGCGACCATGTTCATCCTGGTCGGGTCGAGCACCGTCACCGGGATGATGGCCGCGGACGACATCATCGTTCCGCTCGCCATCGCCGGCCTCTGGTGCCTCGGCTACCGGCTGGTGCTGAGCTACTACCTGGTCCGCAAGAACGGCCTGCAGCCGATCGCCCCGGAGGACCGGATCCCGGTCAAGCGGAGCCTGCGGGTCGGGTGGACCTCGCTGTTGCTGTTCGTCCCGATCCTGATCCCGCTGCTGCTCACCCGCGGTCCGATCGCCGCACCCATCGCGCACTACACCGACCTGGTGATGTCGAGTGCTCTGAGCCTGATCACCTGGATCCCCGTCCTGATGATCCTGCTGGTGCTCTTCCTCGGGCGCCGGCACCTGCCCAAAACCAGCACGGGCTGGTGGAAAGTCCTCGGCGACGCCGCCCCCCAGTTCGGCGTCATCGGTATCACCATCGTTGCCGCGTTCTCCGCGTCGGCGGTGCTCGCCAAGCTGAAACTGCCTCAGCAGTTGACCGCGATGCTCGAAAGCCTCAGCGCACCGTCCTGGCTGATGGCGATCCTCGTCGGGATCATCATCGTCATCATCGCGATCCCGCTGACCGCCTCTGCCACCATGGCCTCGGTCGGCCCCGTCGCCGTCGCCGCCCTGGTCGGCACCGGTATCGCCGCCCCCGTCGCCGCGGCCGCCGTCTTGGTCTTCGCGTCCACCGAGGGCGCCTCCCCGCCCTCGGGCGCTCCCATCTACGTCGCCTCCGGTATCGCCCGGATCGACCCGTCGAAGATCTTCATGCCACTCCTGAAGTACTACTGCATTCCCATCCTCGGCATCGGGGTACTGATCGCCCTCGGCCTCCTCCCCGTCTAATCCCGCGACAGGACACGTCATGTTCCAGAAAAGCGTCTCTACCCTCTTCCGCATCAGCGTCGTCGCGTTCCTGCTCGGCGGACTGGCGATCGTGCTCGGCCAATCCGTCGGACTGATCCTCGGAGACGGCGTCGTCGTCACCCACGTCGAGGAACTGCTCGCCCCTTACGCCTACGGTGCCGCAGGCATCGCCGGACTGCTCGCCTTCGTCTTGTCGTACTTCCACCACGGCGGAGAGGAGGACGCCCTCGGAAACGAGGACTCTCCCGCCCGCACCGCCGAACACGTCGGATGACCAGGCGGATGAGCACGATCGGTGCCGACTCCACCTACGCCGACCTGTGCGCCCGCACCGACGGCGCCCCGGCCGGGTCGAGTTGGGGAGTCTTCGACAACCGGGACCGGGGGACGGCGAACTTCGCCGGCCCCGGGCAGGTCCGCGACGCCGCCACCCTGGTCACCCGGGGTGCGGTGTTCGCCCTCGACTATCCGCTCGGCGCGTTCGACCCACCGATGGCCCGGTCGCGCACGGCGCCGAAGCACACCATCGTCTCCGCGCACGCCGAATCCCGCGACGACCTCCTCGACGGTTTCTACCTGCAAGCCAGCAGTCACCTCGACGGATTGCGCCACCGACGGGTGTCCGGGCACGGCTTCTATGGCGGCATTCCCGACGACCAGGTCACCGAAGGGTCCCCGGCGCTCGGGATCCAGGCCTGGTCGCAGGACCCGATCGTCGGCCGCGGCTTGCTCCTCGACCTCGAAGCGCTTCACGCCGAACGCGGGCATCCCCTCGACCACACCCTGGGTCCGGCGCTCGACCCTGCCGACCTGGACGCCGCCGCGCAGCGCCAAGGCTGCGAGATCCGCGGCGGTGACCTTATTCTCGTCCACACCGGCTGGGCGCACTGGTACCTCACCGCCACCGACGACCAACGCAACGAGGTCCGGACCGGCCGCCGTTCCACCGGCTTCGCACAGAGCCGCTACCTCGCACAGTGGTTGTGGAACAACAAGATCGCCCTCTTCGGCACCGACACCTTCGCCGTCGAAGTTCTCCCCGTCCTCCCCGACAGCCCGTTCACGGAGTCAGCCCCCGAGGATGCCGGCATGATGCACCAGGAACTGATCGGCAAACTCGGCGTCCCCCTCGGCGAACTGTGGAACCTCACCGCACTCGTCGAGGACAGCCGCCGCACCCACTCCTGGGACGCCCTGGTCACCGTCAAACCGCTCAACTTCGTCGGCGGGGTCGGTTCGCCCTGCAACGCGACCGCCATCCGCTGACAGGTTTATCGCACAATGATAAGTTTCATCGAAAGTAGGTGAATCGAGGAGGAAACATGGCGGCGCCGACCAACAACATGCGATCACTGGACCGCGCGTTCGACGTGCTCGGTGTCCTCCAGGAGGCCAAGCAGCCCCTGCGGCTCAGCGAAGTCGCCCGCCACGCCTCACTGCACGTCGCCACCGTGCAACGGATCCTCGGCGTGCTCCTCGAACGCGGGTACGCCGCCCGCATCGGCGACACCTACACCGCCGGGCCCGCTGCGCTCGCGGTCGCGCACGCGTTCATGGTCACCAACCCGCTCAGTGTCCTTGCCCAGCCCATGCTGCAGCAGCTCGCCGCGAGTACGGGGTTCACCGCGTCGATGTATGTGAAGGTCGAGTCCTCCCGAGTGCTCATCGCGCGGGTGGAAAGCGACCATCCGCTCAACTACATCCTCCCCGTCGGTGAGCGCCTGCCGCTCTACCTGGGCGGCGCCGGGAAGACGATCCTCGCTCATCTCGACACCGCGGAGGTCGACGAGATCCTCGGCGGTATCGGCGACATGGCATTGGCCAGCGGTGCGACCGTGTCGAAAGCGGAACTGTTCGCCCAACTCGACAAGATCCGCAGCGATGGCTTCGCCGTGTCGGTCAGCGAACGCCTCTACGGCATCGCCTCCGTCACCGCCCCGGTCCGCGCCTCCGACGGCACCCTCGTCGCCGTCCTCGGCGTCACCGGACCCGCCGACACACTGACCGACACCCAGATCGACCACCTGATCCCCGAAGTCCGTCGCGCCGCCACCACTCTCGGCACACGGGTACCCGTCGCCGGCTAGCCGGAGCAATGGCCAAACCTGCACGTAGTCAAGACATCATCGCCTTCGTCCATCAAAGCCAACGGGGCGGTTCCCCGACTTCACCGTCGATGTTCACGCCGACGGTGCCGCGTCCGGCGGCCCACCGCACGACCGCGGCGAGGGGTCCGGACACCTTCTCGGCGGGCGGTGAATCCGGCCGCACGGCAACCGGTTCATTTCCGTCGACCGCGAGCATCAGGCCGGCACCGAGGTCCTTGCGCCGCCACATCCCGACGATGTCGGTGAGCAGCGACTCGAGGACCACGTCGGGGAAGTCGCCGAACCGGCCGCCGTTGCCGAGGTCGACCGCATGGATCCACACCTCCCGGGTGCGCATCCACGCCGTCTCCGACACCGGCACCAGACGGCCCTGCGCGGTGCGGACCTGCGCATCCCACGCCGAGGCGGGCAGGTTGCGCCACTTCTCGTCGAGCCGGGCGACGGTGTGGTCGAACAGGTTCCGCAGCGCCGCCGCCGACAGGGTGGCGCCCTCGACGATCTCCCGGCCCCGCTGCTCCGCCGACGCATACATCGGGGTCTCGATCCCGGTGGCCGCCCAGTCCAGCAGCCGGCACAACGCGGCGGCGTTGTAACCGACGTGCGCGAGCAGATGCCGCCGCGACCACCCGGACAGGAGGGTCTGCCCGTCGAGGTCGGAATCGGACAGCTCGGCGAGGCGTTGCGCGAAGTACGCGGTGCCGCGGCGCGCGATCAGCAGCCGCTCGGCCAGGGGAAGATCGTGGAAACCCACCGGGTGCACCCCTACTTGACGATCGTCGTGTTGCGGACGGTGCCCAGGCCCTCGATGGTGACCTCGACGGTCTGCCCGTCCTGAATGTAGAGACCGGGCTTACGGGCGTGCCCGACCCCGCCCGGGGTGCCGGTGATCACCACGTCACCGGGCTGCAACGTCACGATGTGCGAGATGTACTCCACCAGCCTGGCCGGGGTGAACACCAGATCGTCGGTGGTGGTGGACTGCACCACCTGCCCCTCCAATTTCGTGACCAGAGTCCCGCCGAACGTGTACGAGTCGGTGGTCGTCAGGAACGGCCCGAAACCACTGGTCTTCTCGAACGTCTTGCCCTGATCCCACTGCAACGTCCGGTACTGGTAATCGCGCATCGTGTAATCGTTCATCACCGAATACCCGGCGATGTACTGCTCGGCGTCCGCCTCCGGCACCTGGTACGCCTGCCTGCCGACGACGAACGCCAACTCCCCCTCCCAATCCAACTGGGCGGCGGCATACGAGGGGACGATCACGTCGTCGTACGGACCAGTCAACGCCTCCTTGAACTTCGCGAACAGGGTCGGGTACTCGGGCAGATCCCGGCCCATCTCCTGGATGTGGTTGGCGTAGTTCAAGCCGACGCAGATGATCTTCCCCGGGTTCGGGACCACCGGGGCGTAATCGGCCCCGTCGAGATCGACGGTGGCACCGGACGCGTTCTGCGCGAGGGTTTTCCAGTCAGGGTCGGCCAGCAGGGCGGACAGGTCCGGGTACCCGTCGATGATCGTGGCGGTGGTGTCGGAATCGACGCGGACGGCGACGGTGGCGCCGGCGCGGCGCAGGGTGGCAAGCTTCATGGGATTTTCAGGCTCCTTCGGAGATGTAGGTGCGATCAAAGTGCAGGCGCTCGACGATGGGGGCGTCGGAGAACGCGAACAGGTCGAACTCGGTGTCGGCCTCGATCGACCACTCCGTCCAGGACGGGACGACGATCATGTCCCCCGTGCCGACCTCACGGTTCTCGCCGTCGAGGACGAACCGGCCGGAACCGTCGAACACCTGGTAGACGGTCGATCCGACGTCGCGGCGGGGCCGGGTGCGGGCGCCGACGCGCAGGCGGTGGAACTCGGCGCGGATCGTGGGCATCACGTCGCCGCCGGTGGTCGGGTTGGTGTAGCGGACCGCGGCGTGACCGGGTTCGGTGGTCGCCGCGTACCCCTCGTCCTCCAATGCCAGCTGCTCGCGCAGCGCGGCGTCGGTGTGCTCCCACCGGTACGCCGCGATCGGCGACGACGCCTTCGCGTCCAACCCGACCAGCGGCCGCAGCCCCGGATGCGCCCACAACCGCTCCGACCGGGACACATCCGGGGTGGAATCGTCGGTGACGTTCTCGGACCCGAATTCGAAGAACCCGGTGTCGGTGTAATGCACGAACGGGATGTCCAGGCCGTCGATCCAGGCCATCGGCTGATCGGTTTCATTGTGGTGACCGTGGAAATGCCAACCCGGGGTCAACAGGAAATCGCCGCGCCGCATCGCCACCGGATCCCCGTTGACGACCGTCCACACCCCCGCCCCCTCGACGACGAACCGGAACGCGTTCTGCGCGTGCCGGTGCTCGGGGGCCACCTCCTTCGGACCCAGATACTGGATCGCCGCCCACAACGTCGGCGTCACATACGGCACCCCACCCAACCCCGGGTTCGCCAGGGCGATCGCCCGCCGCTCCCCACCCCGGCCGACCGGCACCAGATCCCCGGCCCGCCGCGCCAACGGATACAACGTCGACCACTTCCACACGAACGGCACCGCCCGCGACGCCGGCGTCATCGGCATCAGATCACCGACTTGCGTCCACAACGGATTCAGGTGCTCGGCCTCGAAATCGGTGTAGAGCTGTGTCAGCTCCGGAGCGTCGTCGACGTGCGGTTCGGTAGCGGTCATGGCGTCGACGCTAGGAGGGTCGGCGTCCCGGCTGATAGAGAATTCTTCTGTCCAGAATTATCGTCAGGGTTCGAGGTCGGCGATGTCCACCTCGAGTTCGCGGATCGCGTTCTTGATCTGCGACACCAGCGGTCCCTGCGAGTGCTGCCGGAAGCGGGTGATGGGCACGGCCACCGTCAGCGCCCCGACGGCCGTGCGAGCCCGGTTCCGGATCGCGACACCGAACGCCGCGACCCCTTCCTCGGTCTGCTGCACGTTGACGGCGAATCCGACGGCGCGGGCGGCGGACAGTTCCCGCCGGAACCGCTCGAAGTCGTCGGGCGACAGGCGGCGGTCGCCCCACTCGCGGTCGTCGTCGGGCAGATCCGCGGGCCGCAGGTACAGCTGTTCGAGGGTCGCTCGCGGCAGTTCTGCCAGCAGAATGCGTCCTCCCGCAGTCAATTCCGCGTCGAGCACCTGACCCTGACGGTCACCGACGCGCAACATTCCCGTCGACTCGGCGGACGAGAGGAAGCGCGCCTGGGTGCCGACGCGGATCACGAGGTTGACGGTCTCGCCGCACAGGATCGCGAGGGCTTCCATGTGGGGCCTGCAGAGGTCGGTGAACTCGCGCGTCCACCCGCGCTGGGCCGGGCCGGCGCCCATCGCCGACCCGGGGTGGTACATGCGTTTCTCGTCCTGAACGGCGAACCCTCGGTACACCAGCATCGCCAGCAGCCGGTGCGCGGTGGACGGCGCGATGCCGAGTTCCTCCGCAGCGTCCTTGAGCCGCAGCCCGCCGACGTCGCGCAGCATCTGCAGCAGGCGCAACGCGTTGTCGACGGACTCCAACATGTACGTCGGCTTTTCGATCGTTCGCTTCTTCTGCACAGCAGAACTTTATTGCACGCGAGCTGTGCGCCGCATCACCCTCGATTCATGCCCCTCACTGCCACCACTACGGTGCCGCCGACGAACCGTGTCGGATTGGACCGCAACGCCGCGATCGCCGTCGTCGTCTGCTGGCTCTTCGTGGTCTTCGACGGCTACGACCTCATTGTCTACGGCAACGTCATTCCGAGCCTGCAGAAGGAGTGGGGCATCAGCGCCGCGACAGCGGGCACCCTCGGCAGCCTCGCATTCCTCGGGATGATGATCGGCGCGGTGCTCGCGGGACGCCTCTCGGACGTGGTGGGACGCAAGCGTGCGGTGATCGGGTGCGCGATCGTCCTGTCCGTGTTCACCGCGCTGTGTGCGCTGGCGACCGGACCCGTCATGTTCGGCGCGTTGCGTCTGATCGCCGGACTCGGCCTGGGCGGCCTCGTGCCCACCTCCAATGCGCTTGCTGCAGAACTGATTCCTGCGAAGTGGCGCGCCGCGGTGGCCACGATGATGATGTCCGGTGTTCCCATCGGCGGTTCGATCGCGGCGCTGCTCGGCATCCCCGTCATCCCGAACTGGGGTTGGCAGCCGATGTTCGCCTTCGCGCTCGTCCCGCTGATCCTGCTGGTTCCGATCGCGTGGAAGACGCTGCCCGACCACACTGCGGCGGTGACGTCGGCGGAGGTGCGGCCGGCAACCGGCTTCAGCGCACTGCTCGGTACCCGGTTCCGTTCCGTCAGTATCATGTTCGCGCTCGCCACGGTGGTCACCCTGCTCGCCTGGTACGGCCTCGGCACGTGGCTGCCCAAACTCATGCAGGGCGAGGGCACCGATCTCGGCAGCGCGCTCACGTTCGCCCTCGCTCTCAACCTCGGCGCCGTCGCGGGCTCGTTCGTCACCGCGTGGGGCGGCGTCCGGTTCGGCACGATCCCCACGAGCATCGTCGCCGCACTCCTCGCGGGTCTCGCCCTGCTGGCGTTGCTCACCGCCCCACCCGTGGCGCTGGTCTACGTCATATTCGTGCTCGCCGGCGTCGGGACACACGGAACCCAGTGCCTCATCATCGCCGCGGTCGCGTCCTACTACCCCGATTATCTGCGGGGCACGGCCCTCGGCTGGGCGCTCGGCGTCGGCCGCGTCGGAGCCGTCGCCGCACCGCAGATCGGTGGCTTGCTCCTTGCCGCCGGACTCGGCGCGGATTCGAACTTCATCCTCTTCGGCGTCAGCGCGCTCGTCGCCGCACTGCTGCTCACCGTGATCTGGCGACGCTTCCCCTCCCCCACGTGAGTGCCGCCGTGTGCCCCGGCACGCATTGCCACTCACATGCCCCGAACGCACGAAACGAAGGAACTGTCATGTCGAATCTGCAGGACGCACGCATCATCATCGCCGGAGGCGGGATCGGCGGCGCGGCCAACGCCCTGGCCCTCGCCCGGAAGGGCGCGAACGTCACGCTGTTCGAACGTGCCTCCGAGTTCGGGGAAGTCGGCGCCGGACTGCAGGTCGGACCGCACGGCGCCCGCATCCTCGACTCCTGGGGCGTACTCGACGACGTTCTCTCCCGGGCCTACCTGCCGAAGAACATCGTGTTCCGCGACGCCGTCACCGCGGAGGTGCTCACCACGATCGACCTCGGCACCGAGTTCCGTGCCCGCTACGGCGGACCGTACTTCGTGACCCATCGCAGCGACCTGCACGCGACACTCGTCGACGCCGCACGGGATGCGGGCGCCGAACTGCACACGGGCATCACCGTCACCGACGTAATCACCGACGGTGACAAGGTGACCGTCAGCACCGACGACGGCCGCACCCACGAAGCGCACATCGCGCTCGGCATGGACGGCCTCAAATCCCGGCTGCGGGGGAAGATCTCGAACGACGAGCCCGTGTCGTCCGGCTACGCCGCCTACCGGGGCACCACCCCGTACCAGGACGTCGAACTCGACGAGGACATCGAGGACGTAGTCGGCTACATCGGACCGCAGTGCCACTTCATCCAGTACCCGCTGCGCGGCGGCGAAATGCTCAACCAGGTCGCGGTGTTCGAATCGCCCGGTTTCAAGAATGGAATCGAGAACTGGGGTGGCCCCGAGGAGCTCGAACAGGCCTACGCGCACTGCCACGAGAACGTCCGCCGCGGGATCGACTACCTGGGGAAGGACCGGTGGTGGCCGATGTACGACCGCGAGCCGATCGAGAACTGGGTGGACGGGCGGATGATCCTGCTCGGCGACGCAGCGCACCCGCCACTGCAGTACCTGGCCTCGGGAGCTGTGATGGCGATCGAGGACGCCAAGTGCCTCGCCGACTATGCCGCCGAAGACTTCTCCACGGGCGGAAACTCCGCGTGGCCGCAGATCCTGAAGGAGGTCAACACCGAACGCGCACCGCGCTGCAACCGCATCCTCACTACCGGACGCATGTGGGGTGAGCTGTGGCACCTCGACGGCACCGCCCGCATCGCGCGCAACGAACTGTTCCGCACCCGCGACACGTCGAGCTACAAGTACACCGACTGGCTGTGGGGGTATTCGTCCGATCGCGCGTCATAACCGCTTCTCTGCCGGAATGGTTCGGCAGACTGGGAGCGTGACCCTCAACCCTGGTGCAGACCCGTGTGTGGCGCGATGGCGAGTGCGTCGGCAAGGATTTCCCGCTTGCCGACGTGTCCGAACAGGTGAAGGACGAGAATGCGCTCGTGTGGGTCGACCTGTGCGACCCCGACCACGAGTGCCTGACCGAGCTTGCGGCCGAGTGGTCGCTCGATCCGAACGCCATCGAGGATGCCGTCGCCCGCGGTGAGCGGCCGAAGGCGACGCGCTATGCGGGCCATGCGTTCGTGACCGCGTACGCCACCTGGTTCGAGACCGACGACGTCAGCACTCTCGGCGTTCTCGATTCTCGGCTTCGGCTCAGCCGCGTCTCCGCGTTCGTGGTGTCGAACGGGATCATCACGGTGCGGCGGGACGATCGATTCGACATGTCGCAGGTGGTGGAGCGCTGGGAGGAGGACCCCGCACTGCTCACACCGGGTTCCGGCGCACTCGCGCTCCTGCACGGACTGCTCGACGCCATCGTGGACGGGCAGTTCGAGACGATCGAGACGATCGACGACGCGATCGAAGCGCTCGAGGAGGGCTTGTTCGACGAGTCCGCGCGGACCCGGGAGATTCAGCAGCGCACGTACCGGCTGCGGAAGGAACTGGTGCAACTGCGTCGCGTCGTGCTGCCGATGCGGGAGGTGGTGGGCGCCGTCATGCGCGGGCGGGCCGAATCCCCACGCGACAAGTCGCCGGTTCTCGACAGCTTGTACACCGATCTCTACGACCACGTGACGCGCGCCGCGGAGTGGACGGAGTCGTTGCGCGACATGGTGGTGACCGTCTTCGAGACGAATCTGTCGCTCCAGGATGCCCGGCTCAACACCGTCATGAAGAAGCTCACCGGATGGGCGGCCATCATCGCGGTTCCCACGGCGGTGACCGGGTGGTTCGGTCAGAACGTCTTGTTCCCCGGAGTCGGGCAGCTGTCGGGGATGATCGCCAGCACCATCGTGATCGTGACGTCGGCCACCCTGCTCTACATCCTGTTCCGCCGACGCGACTGGCTGTAGTCGGG
The DNA here is from genome assembly GCF_030056915.1 of Rhodococcus sp. IEGM 1307. Lineage (NCBI taxonomy): Bacteria > Bacillati > Actinomycetota > Actinomycetes > Mycobacteriales > Nocardiaceae > Rhodococcus > Rhodococcus sp. IEGM 1307. The sequence continues at coordinate 261,832 of NZ_JASHKW010000002.1, read as the reverse complement.
ACGGACAGCCCTCAGGGCGCCGTCTTCGCTCCTGGCGACCCGGTCTCGCCCGCGGGAACGGCGGCGGCCTCGCTCATCAGGCGGGTGATCTCGGCACGGTCGGCGTCACCGGGCAGCCCCCAGCCGGTCCGGTAACCGTAGAGGTCGGCGAGCGTGATCGAATGCCGGTTGCCGTCCGCGACCTCGACGTCCGACGCGGTGATCAGGCCCGGGTGCGCGACACCACACGCCTCGGCCACCTTGAATACGTCCCGGCGCAACGCCCGCAGGTAGTTCGCGGCCCGGACCGATTTGATGCCGGCGTCGAGTCCATGTGCGAGCCAGTGATTTTGCGTCGCAACACCCGTCGGGCACCGATCGGTGTGACACTTCTGCGCCTGGATGCACCCGACCGCGAGCATCGGCTCACGCGCCACATTGATCAGGTCACATCCGAGCGACATCGCCGCCACGGCATTGTCGGGCAGGCCCAGCTTGCCCGAGCCTATGAACGTGATGCCGTCGGTCAGACCGGCTTCCGCGAACTTGGCGTACACGCGCGCGAAGCCGCTACGGAACGGCAACGAGACCGCGTCGGTGAACACCAGCGGCGCAGCGCCGGTACCGCCCTCACCCCCGTCGATGGTCACGAAGTCGACACCCCGCCCGGAGTTGCTCATCGCGTCGACGAGCAGGTCCCAGAACGTCGGGTCGCCGACTGCGGACTTGATCCCGACCGGCAGCCCCGTCTCGGCGGCCAGGAGCTCCACCCAGTCGAGCATGCTGTCGACGTCACGGAAGGCCGTGTGCCGGGACGGGCTGATGCAGTCACGGCCCTCCGGTACGCCTCTGATCTCGGCGATCTCCGGTGTCACCTTCGCCCCGGGCAGGAGACCCCCGAGGCCCGGTTTCGCGCCCTGACTGAGTTTGATCTCGATGGCCCGCACCGGCGCCGACTCGACGAGCGCCCGAAGCCGCGCCAGGTCGAACCGGCCGTCCTCGTCGCGGCAGCCGAAATACGCGGTCCCGATCTGGAAGATCAGGTCTGCGCCGTTCCGGTGGTACCGGGAGATTCCACCCTCGCCGGTGTTGTGCAGGCAATCGGTGGCAGCGGCACCACGGTTGAGAGCGACCACGGCCGCGGACGACAGCGCCCCGAAACTCATCCCCGAGATGTTCACGATGGAGCGCGGGCGGAAGGCATTCGTCCGGCCGCGGGCGGCACCGAGCACCTTCGCCGACGGAATCGCGAGCTGTTCGTCGGCATGCGGCATCGCCGAGGGAGGAATCTCCGAGAACGTCCGGTGCTTGATGATGGTGTAGCCGTCGGTGAACTCGATGTCGTTGTCCGTACCGAACCCGAACGTGTCGGTCACCCGCTTCGACGACGCGTACACCCAGCGACGCTGGTCCCGGGTGAAGGGACGTTCCTCGTCGTTGCCGGTCGTAATGTACTGCCGGAGTTCCGGGCCGAGCGACTCGAGCAGATAACGTCCGTGCCCGACCACGGGAAAATTCCGGAGCAGCGCGTGACGTCGCTGAACAAGATCGTACGACGCGATCGCAGCCGCGGCGGCTGCCGGAATTGCCAGGGCGTTCCACCGCTTCATGAATTCACCGTACGCGCGCGCCGCCACTCGGATCGGCTCCTCGCGCCAATTTCACCCCGGCACGGACCCCTGAGTCGGAGCCTCCTGCGACACCGCAAGCAGCACCCGCAGATTGTCGGTGACCACCCGAGCGGAAATGGTCGGATCGATGGCGCGCTGAATACCCAGTCCGACACCGAGACTGAGGATGCTGCCGGCCGCGTCCTCCACGGGCACGGGCAGGACGACCCCGAGCGAGTCGGTGAACGACTTCAGCAGTGTCACCGTGATGTCCCGGGCCACCCCGAGAGTGGCGGTGAGTGCGTCGCGGAGTTCGGGATCGTGGCGGGACAGCACGATCAGCTCGAACTCCAGCATGGTCCACCCGACGTCGCCGAGCGTCTTCTCCGCCCAGGCCTGGAACGCCTCGAGCCGCTCCTCCATCGTGCCGCCGCCGCCGAGTGCCTCGGCGATCTCCTGCCCCTTGGTGGCGTGGATGAGCCCCAGCACCTCGAGGCACAGTTCCTTCTTGTTCTTGAAGTTGGAGTACACGGCACCCTTGGAATAGCCGGCCTCGTCGGCGACCTTCTCGAGCGACGTGGCCGCGTACCCGTCGGCCAGGAAGAGGTCGCGGGCAGTCGCGACGAGATGCGCCCGTGTGCGCGCCTGACTCTCCGACCTGGTCAATCGCGCCATGCTCACCCTTTCGCCGAAGCCCTTGCGAGAATATTCTAATTTTCATATACCACCGGTATCTGGTTTCTGCTAGCTTCTAGATATGACTTCGAGTGACATACAACCCAGCCGCGGACTGGTGATCGGGTGCGGCGGCACGCTCGGCGCGGCCTGGACCGTGGCGGCCCTGGTCGCCGTGAGCGACGCGCTGGGCTGGGACCCGCGCGACGCCGACGTACTCGTGGGCACGTCCGCGGGCGCCGAACTCGTCACCATGCTCGGCGGCGGGGCAGGCGTCGACGACCTGCTAGCGATGCAGCTCGGTGGGCCCACCCATCCGGCGCTCGACGGACACCTCGCCGCCGCACCGGGACGGTTCCCGCCGCTCCCCAGACCGGGCCTCGGCTCGCCCGGCTTGTTGCGCCGCGGGCTCCCACCCGTGACCGCCGCGAGCGGCCTCCTCCCCCACGGCCGCGGCGACGCCGCCTGGCTCGACCGGCTCGCACAGCGGTTCACCTGCGCCTCCGGCTGGGTGAGTCACCCCGCGGCGTGGCTGGTGAGCATGGACTACGACACGGGAGAGCGCATCGCGTTCGGCTCACCCGGTGCACCGACCGCCACCCTGTCCGAGGCATTGCGGGCGTCGTGGGCGATTCCCGGCTGGTATCCACCGGTCCCCATCGGCGGCCGCCGGTTCGTCGACGGCGGCGCGGCGTCCACCGCATCCGCCGACCTGGTGCTGCCCCTCGAACTCGACGAGGTGATCGTGCTGGCACCGATGGCGTCGACGGGCCGCATCGCCGGCCGCCGGGCGGCCCGCGTCGAACGCCTGATGCTGCGGAACTGGATGAGTGCCGGGCTGGACGCCGAGATCGCGAAGCTGGAGGCGGCAGGCACCCGGGTGATCCGGCTCGACGCGACCGCCGAGGACCTCGCCGTCATGGGTCCGAACTTCATGGACGGCCGGCGCCGGCTCGCCACCCTCGAACATTCCCTCGTCACCACCCGCGCTCAGCTCGCGAACGGAGTACGCGCATGACGCATTACGACATTCTGATCGTCGGTGCCGGGATCTCCGGCATCGGAGCCGCGATTCGCCTGAAGCAGAGCGGAATCGACAACTTCGCCATCCTCGAGAAGGGCGACGCACTGGGCGGGACCTGGCGTGACAACACCTACCCGGGCTGCGCGTGCGACGTCCCCTCGGCGCTGTACTCCTACTCGTTCGCACCCAACCGGGAGTGGTCGCGGTTGTTCGCCGGACAGGAGGAGATCCGCCGGTACATCGAGCGCACCGCCGCCGAACACGGGGTGCCCGCACACGTGAAGTTCGGCACCGAGATGCAACGTGCCCAGTGGAGCGAGCCGAGCAGGCGGTGGACGGTGGACACGTCCGCGGGCACGTTCACCGCGAACGCCGTCATCGCCGCCGCCGGACCGTGGAACGAACCGCTCGTTCCCGCCATCCCCGGCCTCGACACCTTCACCGGCGAGGTGTTCCATTCCTCCCGCTGGAATCACACCTACGATCTCACCGGCAAACGCGTGGCCGTCGTCGGAACCGGTGCATCCGCAGTGCAATTCGTCCCGGCGATCCAGCCGACGGTCGAGTCGCTGCATCTCTACCAGCGCACCGCGCAGTGGGTGCTACCGAAACCGGATCACACCCTGCCCGGTGTCGAGCGCGCGATCCTGCGCCGCGTGCCGGGTGCGATCCGGGCGCTGCGACGCGTCGAGTACGCGATCATGGAATCGCTCGGACTCGGTTTCCGGCACCCGTGGATCCTGCGGGTGATCCAGCAGGTCGGCAAGGCACAACTCCGCGCACAGGTGCGGGATCCGAAGCTGCGCAGGGCCTTGACCCCCGACTACACGCTCGGCTGCAAGCGACTGCTGCTGTCCAACACCTACTACCCCGCACTCACCCGACCCAATGTCGAGGTGCACGCCAACGCCGTGCAGTCGGTGCGCGGGAACGTCGTCGTCGGCAGCGACGGCGCCGAACGGGAAGTGGATGCCATCATCTTCGGCACCGGCTTCCACATCCTCGACATGCCGATCGGTTCCAAAGTGTTCGACGGCGACGGTCGCAGCCTCGACGATCACTGGAAGGGCAGCCCGCAGGCCTACCTCGGCACCACCGTCGCGGGTTTCCCCAACGCGTTCGTCCTCCTCGGACCCGCGCTGGGAACCGGCCACACATCGGCGTTCATGATCCTCGAGGCGCAACTCGACTACCTGATCCAGGCCGTCACCACGGCTCGGAGCAACGGGTGGACCAGGATGGAACCGCGCCGGGAAGTGCAGGACGCGTTCAACGCCCAGGTCCAGGAAGCCCTGGCCACCACCGTCTACAACGCCGGTGGCTGCCAGAGCTACTTCCTCGACGTCAACGGCCGCAACAGCTTCAACTGGCCGTGGTCGACCGACCGCATGCGGCAGCGACTCGGCCGGTTCGACGAGGCGGCGTACGACGTGTCGCGTGAGCCGGCATCGGCTACAGCGACTTCGCGATGATTCCCTTCATCACCTCGTTGGCGCCCGCGTAGATCTTCTGGACGCGGGCGTCCTCGTACATCCGGGCGATCAGGTACTCCCGCATGTACCCGTAACCACCGTGCAACTGCACACACCGGTCGATCACCGCGCACTGCTGCTCGGTGAGCCAGTACTTGACCATCGCCGCCTCGGACGGGTCCAGTTCCCCACGCAGGTGCGCCTCGATGCAATGGTCCAGGAACACCGCACACGTGCGGGCGATGGTCTGGCACTCGGCCAGCTCGAATGCCGTGTTCTGGAACTCGAACAGACTGTGCCCGAACGCCTGCCGCGACTTCGTGTACGCAACGGTGTCCTCCACCGCACGAGTCATCGCACCGGACGCCTGCGCGCCGATGATCAACCGCTCCTGCACCAACTGCGCCATCAACTGCCCGAAACCCTGCCCCTCCTCGCCGAGCAGATTCGACACCGGCACCCGCACATCGGTGAACGACAACTCCGACGTGTCGGCGCCGTGCTGACCGACCTTGTCCAACACCCGCCCGACAGCGAACCCGGGGCAGTCCCGCAGATCGACGATCAGCAGCGCCACCCCCTTGGCGCCGGCCTTCGGATCGGTCTTGACCGCCAGCACGATCATGTCGGCGGACGCGCCGTTGGTGATGAACGTCTTCGACCCGTTGACGACGTACTCGTCGCCGTCCCGGATGGCGGTGGTCTTGATCGCCTTGAGGTCCGAGCCGGCGCCGGGCTCGGTCATGCCGATGGCGCCGAGGATCTCCCCGGTCGCCATCCCCGGCAGCCAGGTCTTCTTCTGTTCCTCGGTGCCGTACTCGAGGAGGTAGTGCGCCACGATCCCCGAATGCACCGAGATGCCGAGCGCGAGGTCGCCGGCATAGCCCTGGGCCTCGAACACGGCGAGATCGTGCGCGAACGTGCCGCCACCGCCGCCGTACTCCTCCGGGATCGAGCAGCACAGCAACCCCAGCTCGCCTGCCGCGAGCCACACCGCACGGTCGATGCGGTGCTGGGCGTCCCACTTCTCGTTGTGCGCGACCACCTCGCGTTCGAAGAACCCGACCGCGAGCTCGGACAGCGCCTTGACCTCGTCGTCGTGCCAGGACGGGATGTGCTTCTTCATCGTCTGCCCCGGTTCTAGATGCGCCGGAAGAGTGCGGCGAGGGCCTGGCCGCCGCCGATGCACATCGTGACGATGCCCAGTTCGAGGTCGCGGCGCACGAGGTCCTTCGCCAGGCGCAGGCTCAGGATCGCGCCCGTTGCCCCGACCGGGTGACCCAGCGCGATCGCACCGCCGTACGGGTTGGTCTTCTCCGGATTCAGCTTCGCGTCCCGGATCACCGCGACCGCCTGCGACGCGAACGCCTCGTTCAGCTCGATCACGTCGATGTCGCCGGGGGTGGTGCCGGTCTGCTCGAACAGATTCGCCAGCGCCAGCACCGGGGCGTATCCCATCAGAGCCGGGTCCATCGCCGCGGTCGCGACGGCCTCGAGCGTGACCAGCCCGGTCAGGCCCTTCTCGCGGGCGGCGGACTGTGTGGCCAGCACCAGGGCCGCAGCGCCGTCGTTGATACCGGACGCGTTGCCCGCGGTCACCGAGCCACCCTCCTCGAACGCTGGCCGCAGCTTCGCCAGGGTCTCGAGGGTGGTGTCGGGCTTGGGGTGCTCGTCGACGTCGATCGTCTTCGGGCGGCGGCCCCCGATCTCGACCGGCGTGATCTCCTCGGCGAACGCGGCCTTGGCGGCCTCGGAGGCGGCACGGCGCTGGGATTCGACGGCGAACTCGTCCTGCTGCTGCCGGCTGACGTCGTACTTGCGGGCGACGGCCTCGGCGGTGCGGCCCATGTGCACGCCACCGAACGGGTCGGTCAGAATCGCGACCGTGCCGTCGACGAGCGTGCGGTCGCCGAGTTTGTAGCCCGAGCGGGCGGAGAAGTCGTAGAACGGCATCCGCGACATGCTCTCGTCGCCGCCGGCGAGGGCGAAGTCCACCCCACCCCAGCGCATCTGCTGCGCCGCCGACCACACGGCCTGCAGACCGGACCCGCACAGCCGGTTGACGGTATATGCGGGGGTCTTCTCGGGAAGTCCGGCGGCCAGGGCGACGCGGCGGGCGTTGTAGGCGTCCGGTCCGACCTGACCGATGCAGCCCATCACCACCTCGTCGATGTCGCCGCCCGGCACGCCGGCACGGTCCAGCGCGGCCTTCGCGGCGGTGGCACCGAGTTCGTGGGCGGGCACGTCCTTGAACGCACCACCGAAGCTGCCGATCGGGGTCCTCGCGCCGTCGACAACGACGATCGGTTCAGGAGAATTCATGACGTGCCCTTCCGTCTCTCTACCAGTACGGAGAGATAGTAGGACTTCAAAGTAACCAGCGGTTCACGCAGGGCCTCCGGCACGTCGCCGGGTCAGGTTCCGCGGATCAGGTCGGCGCACTTCTCGGCCATCGTCATGACCGTGATGTTGGGATTGACGTAGGGCAGTTTCGGCATGGCGGACGCGTCGACCACCCGCAGATCGCGGACACCCTTCACCCGCAGTTCCGGATCGAGGACGGCCATCGGATCGGTGGCCGCACCCATCCTGGCGGTCCCGGCCGGGTGGTACACCGTGTTGTGCGTCCGGTGCGCGTAGTCGATCAGTTCGTCGTCGGTGACCGCCTCCGGCCCGGGGGCCAGTTCCCTCGTGATCCAGCCGCGGAGAGGTTCCTGCTCGGCGATGCGACGCGCCAGCCGGATCCCGGCGAGCATCACCGCCTCGTCGTGGCCGTCGGGGTCGGTGAAGTACCGGGGATCCACTCGCGGACGATCCCGGAAGTCGCGGGAGCGGAGCCGGACCGTTCCGCGGGAGAGTCCCTGTGTGACGTTCGGGGTGAGACAGAAGCCGTTGTCCGTGGTGGGGTATCCCCACCGGAGCGTGTTCATGTCGAATGGCACGCTGCCGTAGTGCATCATCAGGTCGGGATGGTTCAACCCCTCCTCGGTGGTGGCGAACAGACCGATCTCCCACCACTGCGTGGACGTCTCGACCATCGGCCGGGACGCCTCCCAGAACACCAGCCCCTCGACGTGATCGTCGAGGTTCTGCCCGACCCCGGGGGCGTCGACCCGAACCTGCACACCCATCTCGCGCAGGTGCACCGTCGGCCCGATACCGGAGAGCATCAACAGTTTCGGTGTGTCGATGGCCCCGGCGGTGACGATCACCTCGCGGCGCGCCGAGACCGTGTCGTAGCCGGTGAGATCGGGGCGCTGGTACCGCACGCCGGTCGCCGCCATCGCGTCGTCGATGACGATCTCGCTGACCCGGCAGTCGGTGCGCACGTCGAGGTTGGGGCGGGACCCGAGGATCGGGTGCAGGTAGGCGTGCGACGTCGACATGCGCGTGCCGTCCTCGGACGCGTTGATCTGGAACCACCCCGCCCCGTCGAGCACCGTCTCGCCCCGGTTGAACTGCACGGTGGGCAACCCGACCTTCGCCGCAGCCTCGAGTAGCGCCACGCCGCACGGGTCGTTCGGCGGGACGTCACGCAACCGCACCGGACCGCTGCGGCCGTGCTGCTCGCCGGGGGCGTCGTTGTTCTCCACCCGCGCCACGAGCGGCAGGACGTCCTTCGCACCCCAGCCGGTGGCGCCCGCCGCCGCCCAGTCGTCGAGTGTCTCGGCGGGGGGCCAGAACGCGATGCACGAATTGTGGGAGGAGCATCCGCCGAGCACCTTGGCGCGGGCGTGCCGCATGAAGCTGTTGCCCTTCTCCTGCGGCTCCACCGGATAGTCCCAGTCGTAGCCGGAGTCCAGCAGATGCATCCATTGCGACAGCTCGAGGACGTTGCGGTCACCCACGTCGGACGGCCCGGCCTCCACGAGGCAGACGGTCACCGAGGGGTCCTCGCTGAGCCGCGCGGCGAGCACACATCCAGCCGTTCCCCCGCCTGCGATGACGTAGTCGAACACGGTGTCCGTCATGGCAGTTCACTCTCCGCCTCGTCCTTCGACGACGCCGCGTGCGAGGCGAGACATCCGATGTGGTTGCGGCCCTTCACCGCATACCAGAGGAGACCGAGCCCGAGAATGATGCCGATGTAGACGAACGCACCCCACGTGTTGTACCAGGGAGTGCCGTACACCTCGGGGCGCGGCCAGGCCAGATTGAGCGCCATCCCCACTCCCCACAGCACGGCGAAGATGTTCACCGGAAGCCCCCACCGGCCCATCGTGAAGTAGCCGCTCTCCGCGAGTTCCTTCGGCGGCCACTGCCCCTGCAGGCGTTTCTTCAGCAGCGGCCCGGTGACCATGAGGTACGCCAGGTAGATCATGATGATCGCGATCGACGTCAGCACCGTGAAGATCTGCGGCTGACCGATGTTGATGACGAGGATGAACGCCGCGAGCACACCGATCACGATGGCGGGGACCACGGGCGTCTGATGCTTCGGGTTGACGTGGGCCAGCCGTTCCCCGAACGGCAGCGCGTTGTCGCGGGCCATCGCGAACGTGAGCCGGATGGCCGCGGCGTGCACCGCGAGCGAACACACCGTGACCGCGACGACGATGCAGACCAGGAAGATCTTGCCGAGCGGTCCCCACATCACCTGCTCGACGATGTACTGCAGGCCGCCCTCGCTGCTGCCGATCAGCGGATCGTCGAGGTCGGGGGCCGACATGACGGCGAACACCAGGATCGCCCCGCCGATCACGAACGAGGCGAGGATCGCCCGCAGGATCGCCTTGGGCGCCGTCCGCCGGGGGTCGACGGTCTCCTCGCCGAGCGAACTCGCGGTGTCGAAGCCGTACATCACGTACCCGGACGCGAGTGACGCCACGAGGAAGACGGTCAGATAGCCGCCGCTCTCCCCGGCGCCGTAACCGTGGGTGGAGAAGAACACGTCCGGACCGCGAGTGATGTTGGCGGCGAGGATGACGGCGATGAGCACGGCCGCGATCAGTTCGATGAACACACCCGAACTGTTGATGAGGGCCATCAGTTTGACGCCGAATGCGTTGACGGCCGTGGTGAACGCGATCATGATGGTGCCGAGAATCACGGCGTTGGTGGCGAAGTCGTATTCACCGCTGCCGTCACCGACGATCTGGAACCCGCTCCACAACCGCGGAAGGTTGAGTTGCAGCGCGAGCACGACCGCGGAGAGGGTCACGATCGACGCGGTGAGCATCAGCCAGCCCGACGACCATCCCACGATCCTGCTGCCGAGCAGCTTGGCCCAGTTGTAGACCGAGCCGGCGACGGGGTACTTGGCGGCGAGCTCCATGAAACACAGGGCGACGGCCATCTGCCCGACGAACACCATCGGCCAGGACCACAGGTACGCCGGCCCCGCGGTGCCGAACCCGAAGTAGAACAACTGGAACGTGCCGGTGAGAATCGAGATGTAGCTGACCCCCGCCGCGAAACTGGCGAATTTGCCGAGGCTGCGGTCCAATTCCTGTTTGTACCCCAGTTCGCCGAGTCCACTGTCCCCCGGCGCACCTCCGTCACCCACTGCTCCGTGCCGAGTAGCCATGGTTCTCTCGCCTCTCCGTGCGCCGACCTAGCCGTTGTCGAACCACCCCGCCGCCGTGGGCGAGGTGTTGTGCCAGATATGTTTCGTCTCCTGGTATTCCGCCAGACCGGTGGGACCGAGTTCGCGCCCGTTCCCCGACATCTTGAAGCCGCCCCACTCGGCGGCCGCGGTGTAGTAGCCGAAGTCGTTGAGCCACACCGTTCCGTGGCGCAGACCGCGCACCATCCGCTCGCCCCGCGCACTGTCGGCGGTCCGAACGCCGGCGGCGAGGCCGTATTCGGTGTCGTTGCCCAGTCGCAGCGCCTCCTCCTCCGTGCTGAAGCGCTCGACCGTGAGGATCGGTCCGAACGTCTCCTCCTGCACGAGGCGCATGGTGCGGTCGCAGTGGTCGAAGATGGTGGGCAGGTAGTAGCTCCCGTCCGCCAGCGCGGGATCGGAAGGCCGGGCTCCCCCGGTCACCAACCGGGCGCCCTCGGAGAGGCCGAGCGCCACGTACCGTTCGACCTTCTCCCGGTGGGCCTCCGATACCAGCGGGCCGGTTCGGCTCGCGGGATCGAGACCGTTGCCCATCCGGATCTTCTCCGCCCGCGCGGCCAGTGCGGCGACGAACCGGTCGGCGATGGACTCCTCGATGATCAGGCGGGTTCCCGCCGAGCACACCTGCCCGGAGTGCAGGAACACCCCGGTGAGCACCTGGTCCACAGAGTCGTCTCCGTCGGCGTCGGCGAAGACGATGTGCGGATTCTTGCCACCGAGTTCCACCGCCACCTTGGTGACGTTCTTCGCCGCGGTCTCGAGGATGACGCGTCCGGTGGCCAGCCCGCCGGTGAACGAGATGAAGTCGACGTCGGGGGTGCCCGTGAGCGCGGCCCCCAGGACGGCGCCGCTGCCCTGCACGAGGTTCACCACCCCGGCGGGGGCACCTGCTTCGGCGATCAGCGCGGTGAACGCGATGGTGCTGAGCGGGGTCACCTCGCTCGGTTTGAGGACCATGGTGCACCCGGCGGCCAGCGCGGGCGCCACCTTCCAGGAGATCTGCAGCAGCGGGTAGTTCCACGGTGCGATGAGCACGCACACACCGATCGGCTCACGCACCACCCGGCTGATCACCTCGGGCCGGCCGACATCGACCAGATTGTCGGCTTCGACCGCGGCGAGTTGCGCGTAGTACCGGAACACCGACACCACGTCGTCGATGTCGATCCTGCTCTCCTCCAGCGTTTTTCCGGTGTCGAGCGTCTCGATGCGTGCCAGGATCTCCTTGTCGCGCTCGAGGAGGTCGGCGATCCTCGCGACCAACGCCGTGCGCTCGGCGACGGGTGTGTGGGGCCAGGTTCCCTCGTCGAACGCCGCGCGGGCCGCGGCGACTGCGCGGGTCGCGTCCTCCGGGGAGGCCTCGTCGACGGTGGCGACCACCGATCCGTCGGCCGGATTGATGCAGTCCCGGGTCTCACCGGAACTGGAGCGGATCCACTGCCCGTCGACGAACAGGCCCGTGTTCAAGTGGTCATCGATCGACTGGTCCTGCATCACTCAACTCCGTGTCTCGCCGGAACGAACGCACCCCCTTTACGGTATGCCGTCGGAGTCGCGGTGGGCGGGGATCGCGCACACATGTCCGATTCGCGACGGTATCCGTCACCGAGAAGACTGTGTCCGGTAGCCGGACGCGCGTGCGCCTAGCGGCTGCGATAGCGTCGTCACGCGAACTCTTCGCACATTCCCGGACAGGACACACCTAGAAACGGAGCACCCGTGGTCGCGATCGGCAACTCGGATCTGGACATCTTTCCCCTGGCCCTCGGTGGTAACACCTTCGGCTGGACCAGTGACGAACCGACGTCGTTCGAGATCCTCGACGCCTTCGCCGCAGGCGGCGGCAACTTCGTCGACACGGCGGACTCGTACTCGGCGTTCGCCGAGGGCAACTCCGGCGGCGAGTCCGAGACCGTCCTCGGAAACTGGATGGCGTCCCGCGGCAACCGCGACCACATGGTGATCGCCACCAAGGTCAGCCAGCACCCGGAGTTCAAGGGCCTGGCCCCCGCCAACGTCCGCGCGGCGGCGGAGGCATCCCTGAAGCGGCTGCAGACCGACCACATCGACGTGTACTACGCCCACTTCGACGACGCCGACACTCCCCTCGTCGACACACTCGGCGCCTTCGACGAACTGGTCCGCGACGGACTCGTCCGCCACGTCGCCATCTCCAACTACTCGCCCGAGCGCATCCGCGAGTGGCTGTCCCTGACGGCCGAGAACGGCTTCGCTGCCCCGATCGCGCTGCAGCCGCACTACAACCTGGTGCACCGCCACGACTACGAGCCCGAGGTGGCCGCGATCGCCACCGAGAACGGCCTGGGCGTCTTCCCGTACTACTCGCTCGCCGCGGGCTTCCTGGCGGGCAAGTACCGCACCCAGGCCGACCTGGACGGTCAGCCCCGCCAGCGGATGGCGACCCGCTACTTCTCCGAGTCCGGTCTCGCCGTCGTCGGGGCCCTGGCCGAGATCGCCGACACGCACTCGGCGGAAATCTCGACCATCGCGCTCGCGTGGCTCCTCACCCGGCCCGGCATCACCGCGCCGATCGCGAGCGCGAGCCGCCTCGAACAACTTCCCGCGCTACTCGACGCCCCGACCGTGACCCTGACCGCATCCGAGATCAGCCGGCTCACGACTCTCTCGGACGCGATCGGCGCCTGACCTCAGCTCAGCAGCTTGCTCCGGAGCCGGTCGACGGTCGCCGGGCTCAGACCGAGACCCTCGGTGAGATAGCGGTCGACCGTGCCGTACTGCTCGGTGAGCCGGCCGAGCCCGGCCTCGAGGTAGCTCCGGTCGACGCCCAGCAGCGGCTGGTAGATCTGCGCCACCGCCTCGCCGCGGCTGGCGGCGATCTGGTCGTACGTGATCTTCATCGACGCGGCGGTGTAGTCGTTGGTGAGCAGGTAGTCGTCGAAGATGGTGTCCTGCGGGACGCCCGCGATGGAGAGCAGCAGCGCGGATGCCCAGCCGGTGCGGTCCTTGCCCGCCGTGCAGTGGAAGATCTGCGGCCCGTCGGTGTCGGCCAATGACGTCAGGAGTTGCGCGAACCCGGCCCGGGTCGCCGCGTCGTCGACGAAGCTGCGGTTCATCTGCTGCATGAACGCGACGGCGTCGGCGGGCGACTTCAGTTGCGCGACTGCGGCACCGAGGTCTCCCGACAGGATGGGGATGCCGAGGTAGCGCGGCCCGGCCGGGAGCCGGTCGGGTTTTGCCGCCACCTCCTCGACGGTCCGCACGTCGTACACCGCGGTCAGTCCGAGCCCGGTGAGGACGGCGAGATCCTGATCGTTCGGAACCAGAGCGTTCGAACGGTAGAACACTCCCCTCGTGACGTGCCCTCCGCGGGTGGTGGCGTACCCCCGGCCCGTTCCCCCGACGTCGCGGAAGTTGTCGACCGACACCAGTCGAGGTGTCTCGACGACCGGGCCCGCGCTCCCGAAGTCGGACGAACCGAATCCCGGGAGGCTGATTCCGGGCAGCGACAGCGGGTCCGCCGAAGCGAGCGCAGGCGTGCCGAAACCCGCGAACAGGACGCTGCCGGTGATCAGCACCGCGGCGGTGGAGGTGACGCGTCGAGACATAGGGGAAGCCTTTCGATGGGCTGTCGGGGAGATCCGCCCGTCCGGCATGTCCGGAACGTCAGCGGGTAATCCACATCACAGTGGTCGGACGTTTCCCGTGGCTACGAGTTGTTCCGATCACCGGGAGAACCCGTTTCCCGCCGGCGGCGCCCACAGCAGACTCGGGCCGTCGGCAGCCGACGTGCCCGACGAAGATGACTCTTTGACGACGAGGATGTGAGCTGAGATGACCGAGACCGCACAGCAACTGGCGGGGAAGGTTGTGATCGTGACCGGGGCGGCGCGGGGGCTCGGCGCGGCCTTCGCCCAGCGCATCGTCGACGAGGGCGGCAGCGTCGTGGTCGGCGACGTTCTCGACGACGACGGCCGCGCGATCGTCGACCAACTCGGTGAGCGGGCGCGGTACAGCCACCTCGACGTCACGGACCCGCAGCAGTGGCAGGCCGCGGTCGACGTGGCGACGAGCGAATTCGGACGCGTCGACGGCCTCGTCAACAACGCCGGCATCTCCACCGGCCAATACATCGAGCACGAACCGCTCGAACACTTCCGGACGGTCCTCGACATCAACCTGACCGGCGTGTTCAACGGTCTGCAGGCCGTGATCGGTCCGATGCGCGCCGCCGGCGGCGGATCGATCGTCAACATCTCGTCGGCCGCCGGTCTGATGGGACTCGCGCTGACCGCCGGTTACGGCGCGTCCAAGTGGGGCGTGCGCGGGCTCACGAAGATCGCCGCCGTGGAACTGGGCACCGACCGGATCCGCGTCAATTCCGTCCACCCGGGGATGACGTACACCCCGATGACCGCGGGCCTCGGAATCCAGCAGGGCGAGGGCAACTACCCGAACACTCCCATGGCCCGGGTCGGCGTGCCCGAGGAGATCGCCGGTGCCGTCGGGTTCCTGCTGTCCGACGCGTCCACGTACGTCACCGGGGCGGAACTGGCCGTCGACGGCGGATGGACCGCGGGGCCGACCGTCAAATACGTCATGGGCCAATGAGATCGAATTCGGCAAACACACGAGGAGCACAGATCATGAATCGCTTCGACAACCGGCGGATCCTGGTGACCGGAGCCGCATCGGGCATCGGACAGGCCACCGCCCTCCGCCTGCTCGAGGAAGGCGGCACCGTCGTGGCAGCCGACGTGTCCGAGGACGGCCTCGCGCGGACAGCGGAACTGGCCGAGGCAGCAGGCACGGCAGGGCGACTCAGCGTGGCCGCAATCGACATCGGCGACGAGAAGTCCGTCACCGACGGCGTGAGCCGCAGCGTCGAGAAGCTCGGCGGACTGGACGTACTCGTGAACGCCGCGGGCATCCTCCGCGCCTCGCACACCCACGAGACGTCGCTGGACGTGTGGAATCAGGTGATCGGGATCAACCTCACCGGCACGTTCCTCATGGTCCGCGAATGCCTGCCCGCGCTGCTGCGCAACGACCGCAGCGTGGTCGTGAACTTCAGTTCCACGTCCGCCGCGTTCGCGCACCCCTACATGGCCGCGTACGCCGCGAGCAAGGGCGGCATCCAGTCGTTCACCCATGCACTGGCTCTCGAATACGGCAAGCAGGGTCTGCGCGCCGTCGGTGTCGCCCCCGGCAGCATCAAGACCGGCATCACCGACGCCACATCCGGATACGTTCCGTCCGATGCCGATTGGAGCCTGTTCGCCAAACTCTCACCCATCCTGCCCACCACCCTGGAATCGGGCGGCGCGGCGATGGGCGGACCCGAGCAGGTCGCCGGAGTCGTCGCCATGCTCGCCTCCGACGACGGCGCGTTCGTCACCGGAACCGAGATCCGCATCGACGGCGGAACCCACGCCTGACCGGTTGAACCCTTGCGCGTGCGACGGCGGCACGTAGGTTGGACACATGAGCTTGCCCACCCCTGCCGCCGATCGCACCGCGCTCGTCACCGGAGCGTCGTCCGGTATCGGTGCGGCCCTCAGCCGTGAACTCAGCCGCCGCGGTCACCAGGTGGTGCTCGTCGCCCGCCGAGCCGAGAAGTTGGAGGAACTGGCCACCGAGCTACGGGCCGCAGGTGGTCGGGCGCATGTGCTGGGTGCCGATCTCTCCGACCGCTCGGCCCGCGCGACGTTGCTCGACCGGGTCGGCGAGCTCGGGCTCACCCTCGACATCCTCGTCAACAACGCCGGCCTGTCCACGCTCGGCCCGGTGGCCGCGTCCGACCCGGACGCCGAGATGAACATGATCGAGGTCGACGTCATGGCCGTCGCCGACCTCTGCAGCCGCGCCCTGCCCGGCATGGTGCAACGACGCCGAGGAGCCGTCCTCAACGTCGCCTCCACGGCCGCGTTCCAGCCGCTGCCCGGACAGGCTGCCTACGCCGCCGGAAAGGCATTCGTCCTCTCCTACACCGAGAGCCTCACCGGCGAACTGAAGGGCACCGGTGTCACCGCGACCGCCCTCTGCCCCGGACCCGTCGACACCGGTTTCGGTGAGACAGCCGGCTTCGCGAAGGAAGACGCCGAAGCCGCACTGCCCAGCTTCATGTGGGAAAGCCCCGAATCCGTGGCCAGGACCGGAATCGACGGCCTCGACAAGGGGCACATGATCGCCATCCCCGGCCTCGCGAACCGGGCCGCGTCCGTGTTCGCCCACCTCGCACCGAACAAGCTCCTCGTCCCCGTCCTGGCCAGCCGTCATCCCGGATTGCGGACGTAGAAACTGCCGGCGTTTTACTGTGGCCTGGTGGAGATGACTACCGCTACTCGCCGATTCACACAGATCACCGCGACCGTGGCCGTCGCCGCAGCCGCCCTCCTCGGGAGCGCCGGTGTGGCCGCCGCCGACGAATGGCCGCCGGTACCCACCGAGCCCAGTCCGGTCGCGCCGTTCGACAACCAGAACTTCCTCACCCCCACCGATCTCGACTATTGGAATCCGTTCGTCAGCGCGAATCGGCTCACGTCACCGTTCGGAACCGCCAACCGCATCGTCTGCACAGGATTCCACGGCGTACTGCTCGACTGCTGGCAAGCCGACCAGAACGGGCAACCACACAAACTCGTCAAGTTGTCCATGGATTTCCCCGGATCCCTCGGCGCCACCCTCCCCGGCGGAGGTCCCGGGCACTTCGTCTACCCGGGCGTCATCCCGGGTATCTGAACCGGACTACAACGGGTCGCCCTCGACCCGTCCTGCCGGCAGCGCGCGGCCGCAGATCATCAGCGCGAGATCCTCGCCCGTTCCGCGTAATTCGGCGCCCGACCCGTACGACCAGTCGAGGTCCGTGGCCCGCAGGCCACGTCCCTCGATGTCGATGCCGAAATTCGAGTGCCCACCACCCGCCGTGAGATCGTTGAGGACGACGCGCATCGTCTCCTCCGGTACGTGTCGCGGCACCCCGAGCGGCACGGTGGCGTCGAGACCGTGGATCACCACATGGTTGAGCGCGCCGTGATAGCCGCCGCCCGGCGGGGTCCACCTGCGCATGATGTCCGAGCGCAGGTTGGCGACGAGTTCCGCCGGCGCCAATTCGGCGTCGCTACGGGCGATCTCGTTGGAGAGCCGGGTGAAATCGAACTCGCACTCACGCAGGCGCGCCATGAACTGCTCCTCGGAGTAGCGCGCGGCCATGGTGAGATGCGCGACCACTTCCCGAATCCGCCAGCCCATGCACAGCGACGGCGTGTCCCATTCCGCGTCCGAGATCCCGTCGAGCAGATCGGCCAGTGCCGAGAACTCGTTCGCGACCGCACGTTGCAGATCGGCGTCATCGGTCATCGCACCCAGCCCCCACATCTTTGTCGACGAGAGTCCCACACCACCGTAGCCGGGTATTGCCTTGGTCGAGCATGATTGATAGGATCGAACATACATTCGAACCTTGGGGGAGGTTGGTTGTGGGGGAATTGATTGCAGCAGATCTGGCCGAGTTGCGTGCGTTCACGGCGCGGCTACGAGCGGTCTCCGCTGGCGGTGATGCGGGGTTGGGGATCGAGTGGCTCGACGCGATCGAGGCGTTGAAGTCGGTCGGGTGTGCGGTGCAGGCGGTGATCACCGACGGCGTCGCCACGAGTATTCGTGCGGATCGCAGGGCTCGGGGGTTGCCGCGGGTGGAGTGGGACCGCGGCATTGCCTCGCAGATTGCGTTGGCGCGCAGGGAATCCCCGAACCGCGGTGGTCGGCATCTCGGGTTCGCGCAGGCTCTGGTGCACGAGATGCCCCACACCCTGGCCCTGTTGCGGTCGGGCCGGCTGAACGAATGGCGAGCCACGCTGCTTGTGCGGGAGACGGCGTGCCTGTCGGCGACGGATCGGGGCATCGTGGACCGTCGGTTGTGTTCGGACCCGGCCACTCTCGACGGGGTCGGCGACCGCGGGCTGATCGCGCGGGCGAAGGCGTTGGCGGTGGAACTCGATGCCGCGTCCGTGGTGCGGCGGCATCGTAAGGCGGTGTCCGAGCGTCGGGTCACGACACGGCCTGCGCCGGACTCGATGGCATATCTGAGTGTGCTGATGCCGGTCGAGCAGGCGGTGTGTCTGCAGGCCACGTTGGGTCGGGATGCGGACAGTCTGATTGCCACCGGGAACAGTGGCGGCCGGACCCGCAATCAGCTGATGGTGGACCTGTTGTTCGACCGTGGCACCGGGGCATCGGTGGCGGCGGGGGTGCCGGTGGCGGTGAATCTGGTGCTCTCGGACGAGACCTTGCTGGCCGGTGGGCACGAGGCGGCGCAGTTGCAGGGGTTCGGGCCGGTGCCGGCGGGGATTGCCCGGCAGTTGGTGGCAGATTCTGTCGATGCCGACGCGGAGACGTCGTTGCAGCGGGTGTATTCCTGCCCGCAGTCGGGGTCGTTGACCGCGATGGAATCGCAATCCCGCATATTTCCGAAGGGCCTGCGACAGCTGATCGACCTGCGGGACCGGACGTGCCGAACCCCGTGGTGTGACGCGCCGATCCGGCATCACGACCACATCCGCTCACGTCGAGAATCCGGTGCCACGACGGCGGACAACGGGTCCGGCCTGTGCGAGGCATGTAACTATGCGAAGGAAGGCGAGGGATGGTCCGCCCGCCCCGTGCACAACCCCGGCCGCACCCACCTCATCGACGTCGGCACCCCGACCGGGCACCACTACCGATCTGCGGCCCCGCTGCTACCGACCCCGGCGTACCTGCGCGTGTCATGAGGTGGTGGGGGTCAGCCTCTCGGTCGCCGGGGTCACTTGCTCCCACCTGACCAGGACGTGAGTTCGGCGATGTCTCCGTACAGCGTCGACTGGTAGGTGAGCATCAGTTCCTCCACCCCGCCGAACTGATCGCCGACGTGATGGGTGTTCTCCGCCGACAGCTCGCGGTCGCCGGAGCGTGAGATGAGTTCGTCGATGCGGCTGTCGAGACTCATCGCCCGGTTGACCGCCAGCACGGACCGCAGTTGCACCTCGGCTCGGGACAGCAGGTCGCCGATCCGTGCGAGTGCGGCGACGCGGTCGACCAGTTGATCCCACACCGGCTTCAGTGCGTTCTGCCGGGCCTCGATCTGTCGACGGGCCGTGTCGGAATGGGTGGCACGCAGCGCTTCGTCGAGTTCGGTCCGGATTCCGCGCAGCGCCACGGCATCGACGGCGATCTGTGTCAGTTCTTCGGCGAGGTCGAGTTGGTACCGCTGGATCGCAAAGTGCTCCGAATGCCAGACTGCGGAACCGTCGATCCTGTCGAAGAGCATCCCCGCCAGGTAGAGCAGGGTGTCGTACGAGTCGGCGAATCTGTCGTTGTCGAGATCGACGCCCTTGCCGATGGCCTCGGCGACGCGGCGGCCGACTGCGGCCATCGGGGTGTTTTCGGCGGCCTGACCGAGGCGTTCCGCCGCGGTGCCGCGGGCATAGTTGCCTGCACGTTCGAGCGCGGTGCCGGCGATCGGCGCCGGTGTGCGTTGCAGCGCCCGGAACAGCGCCTCACGCTGCTCGAGATCGAGATGGACACCCTCACGCCGATCCCGGCGCATCGCCCGGACACCGTTGCCGTAGTGCGCCGGCGACATCACGACCGCGGACCGAGACGACTGCAGCTTGCGGGCCAGTTCGGTGGCACGGTATTTGAACAGTAGTTGCGCCGGTCCGGGGCGCAGGCTGTCGGCGCGGCGCGCCAACTGGTGGTACTCGTCCGTCAGCAGACGCAGGGCCCCGAAGCCGCCGAGCGACGGGATGGTGCGGCCCGCGCGACGCCGGTGGGTGAGTACCTGCCGGGTAGGCGAATCGAGGTGTCCGGCGGCGATCAGGACGGCAGCGGCGTCCGACAACGGGGCGTGCGTGCCTGTGATCGCGGATCGTTCACACCATTGGCGGACCTGCAGGGAGATGCGTGCACGCCGCTCCTCGTACTGGGTGCTTTCCGACATCGGACCTCCTGGCGGTTCACTGGTCACCACTGTCCCAGAATTTCGTCCGACGCGCCGCGACCACTCGGGGCGGGGTGCGGTTCTAGGCTCTCCCTCATGACCTTCACGGTGCGTGCGGTGCTTCTGTTCGCGACGGCGTTGGTGGTGGCCGGTTGCGGTCGCGCAGCCGACGGATCCCCCGAGACCGGCGCCGTCGCGGGGCCCGCGACCACTCCGACCGTGACGACCGCACCGAAGACCACCGCACCGAAGACGACCACCACCACCAGCCCGACCACGACGACGTCGTCGCGCCCCACCACCACCACGACGACGACCACCACGAACACCCAGGCCCAGGCAGACCCGGAGACGTTTGCGGGCACCGCGGCGGGGAGCTACTACTTCACGACACCGAGCACCAAGTTCCACTGTGCGATCCTCACCGGCGGCGACGTCCCGACCGCCGGCTGTCACGGGCCGATGCCGGCGTCGGCGCCGAAGGTTCCGGGCGCGGGCGCGTCCGGCAGCCCGGTGACGCCCAACGCGATCGAGGTCGCCGGTGGCCGCCCCGGTCAGTTCGCCAGCGCCGGCGACCCCCGGTACTACCCGCTCGACCGATCTGCCGCCCCCGCACTGTCGTACGGCACCGCGTTACACGTGAACGACCTGACGTGCCTCGTCGACGAGACGTCCGGGGTCACGTGCCGTAGCGACGCGGGCCACGGATTCACGCTCTCGGACAGCGCGTTTCGAGTGTGGTGAGCCGGCTCAGCCCAGTTCGTCCGAGCGCCGTTCCATCAGCGTGCGCAGCTGGGCATTCTCTTTCGCGGTGAAGCCGATCGTCTCGATCTCCGCGATGCCGCGCCCGATGCCCTTGCGGATGCCGTCGAGCATTCTCGTGACCGCGCGTTCGGGGACACCGAGCCGGCCACCGGATTCGACGAAGTGCCTGCGGTTCAGCTTGTTCGCCTTGCCGTAGAAGTCGAGAGCCATCGGGTCGCGCCATCCGAGGTACGGCTGGGTGCACAGCAGGTCGTAGGCAGGTGTGACGCTCCACAACCCCGATTCGGCGAGCTGCACCGAGAAGTTCTTTCCGTGCAGGTCGCCGTTGCCGATCGCGTACGAATAGGCCACCAGCCGAAGCAGTTCCAGGGTGGCCACCCGGGCCGAACCGCCGCCGCGCTCACACACGCCGGCGAGTGCGGTGATCACGCTCTCGGTCTTCAGCCGGTACTTGGCGGCGGGGAACATCCCCATCACCTGGCACGCATCCTCCTGCGGTGTGCGGATGACGCGGCCGGACGAATCGACCCGCCGGTCGAACCGGGCGACGAGCAGACCGGCATTGCCCTTCCCGTCGCGCACCAGCTGGTGGTCGGCGACGGGCAACCCGCACTGCGCGGCGAGTCCCATGAAGAAGTGCTCGTTCTCGACCAACTGCGGATAACCCTGCGGTGGTGAAAGTTTGAGGATCGCGGGACCCTTCTCGGTGGCGATCGGTGTCGAGTACATCTGCGCCGACACCTTCGCCTGCACACCGGGTAGCGAGGTGGGGTCCAGTTTCACCGCCTCGTGCCCCGACATGTGCTCGAACAACGCCCGCAGGTCCTGGCGCTCGACCGCGTCGGGGTCGAACACCGGTGCGGTCTCGGGCGGCGGCACCCCCGCGGGTAGCACGCGCACGTCGCCGATCGTGTCGGCCCCGACCGCCATCAGGATCGTGAGGTGATCGTCTTCGGACGTCTTGGTGGCCGCCACCGCGCCCCGCAGCCGGATCCCTTCCGGGAGGAGACCCGCGAAGAACGGCGGGACGCTGCCCCCACTCGCGCGCACCTCGGTCGACGACGTGGGGATCGTCCACGCGATCTGCGGGGCGCCGGGGTCCTGCAGGTACGTGGCGTCGTAGCGGAAGACGACGTCGCCGCCCTCCCGCACGAGACTGCCCGCGAGGCGCTCGCCCTTGTAGACGTCGGCCCGGTCGATGTTGCTGAGGTTCTCGACCATCAGGACGCCACCTCCACGCCCGAGCGGGTGACGAGCGCCAGGCGGCATCCCATGGCGTCCGCGACGGCGTCGACGAGATCCAGTTGCACCGTCCCCCGACCCGATTCGATCGACTGCACGCTGGACCTCGACACCCCGGCCAGGTCGGCCAGCTCCGCCTGCGTCAGCCCGAGCTGGTGTCGCCGCGCCACGAACCCGTCGGCGACCCCGCCGGTCTCGGTTCGCTCGCGGCGGCGTGGGGTTGCCATGAAGCCTCCCTGCTCGGTGCAATGCTTGTCGACGGATGCTTAACGCCAGTGTGCGCCGATTTCGTCTCGAAGTCCATACCTATGACTGCGATCGCAAGCTTAAGGTGCGAGAAGAACGCAAAATGAATGCCCTCCGGCTTTAAGCATGCGATCACAAGCACAAGGCACCTCGTCACACCCACCCCCTACCCTGGATACATGCGCATAGGAGCACACGTCCGCCAGGACGAAGATCCGATCGGATACGGCGAACGGCTCGGCGCCGACGTCATCCAGATGTTCCTCACGGACCCGCAGAAGTGGGACAAACCGCCGACGCATCCGCGGACCGACGAGATCCGGAACAGTCCCATCGACGTCGTCGTGCACTCGTCGTACGTGATCAACGTGGCCAGCCTCAACAATCGACTCCGCATGCCGTCCCGCAACGCCGTCGCGCAGCAGGCGCAGGCCGCCGCCGACATCGGCGCGTTCGGGCTGGTGGTCCACGGCGGGCACGTCCGCGACGGCGAGGACGTGAACGCAGGGATCGTCAACTGGCGCAAACTCTTCGAACGCCAGGCCGACAAGGGCGGATTCCCGGTCCCCATCCTGATCGAGAACACGGCGGGCGGCGACTTCGCGATGGCACGGCACTTCGACGCCATCGACCGGCTGTGGCAGGAGGTCGGCGATTTCGGCGCCGGATTCTGCCTCGACACCTGTCACGCGTGGGCGGGCGGCGAGGAACTGGTCGGTGTCGTCGAACGCATCAAGGCCATCACCGGACGCATCGACCTGGTGCACCTCAACAACTCCCGCGACGAGTTCAACTCGGCCCGCGACCGGCACGCCAACCTCGCCGACGGAACCATCGACGCCGAACTGCTCGCCGAGGTCGTGCGCACCGTCGATGCGCCGGTCGTCCTCGAGACGCCGTCGGAGGGGCTGGCCGAGGACCTCGCGTACCTGCGGGAAACCGCGGGTTAGTCGCCCAGCCGGCCGGTCAGCCTGCGGTACCGCTCCTCGCTGACCGGGTTCAGGCCCTCCACGGTGACGTCGGTGCCGCGGCTCGCGTACTTGGTGGTGATGCCGTCGAGCGCGGCCACGGTGGACGCGTCCCAGATGGTGGCGCCCGACAGATCGATCACGACGCGGCCGGGGTCGTCGGCGTAGTCGAACGAGAACACGAGGTCGTTGGACGAGGCGAAGAAGAGTTGACCGCTCACCCGGTACGTCTTCACGTCGCCGTCGAGTTCGCCGCGCACGTCCACCATGTGGGCCACCCGGCGCGCGAACAGAACCATCGCCACCAGCACGCCGACACCCACACCGATCGCGAGGTTGTCGGTGGCGAGGGTGCCCGCCACGGTGCTGAGCATCACCATCGTCTCGCTCAGCGGCATCCGCCGGAGCGTGCGGACGCTGTGCCAGTCGAAGGTCGTGGCGGCCACCAGCACCATCACGGCGACGAGCGCCGCCATCGGAATGGTCCCCACCACGTCGCCGAGCCCGACCACGAGAATCAGCAGAAATGCACCGGACAGAAACGTCGACAACCGGGTTCGCGCGCCACCGGTCTTGACGTTGATGATGGTCTGCCCGATCAGTGCGCACCCGCCCATGCCGCCGAAGAGTCCGGTCACGATGTTCGCGACGCCCTGGCCCCACGACTCCCGCGTCTTGTCCGAGTGCGTATCGGTGACGGAGTCCACGAGTTTGGCGCTCATCAACGATTCGAGCAGTCCGACGACGGCCATCGCCAGCGCGAACGGCGCGATGATCTGCAGGGTGTCGGCCGTGAGAGGAACGTCCGGCAGCCCGATCAGAGTCGGCAGCCCGTCGGGCAGTTCACCCTGGTCTCCGACGGTGGGCACCGCGACACCGGCGAGGACGGTGAACGCGGTGAGACCGACGATCACCAGCAGCGGGGCGGGCACCGCCGTGGTCAGCTTCGGGATCCACACGAGCAGCGCCAGCCCGGCGGCGAGCAGCGCGTACACCGCCCACGGCACATCCGTCAGATACGGGAACTGGTGCACGAAGATGAGGATTCCCAGCGCGTTGCAGAACCCCACCATCACGCTGCGAGGCAGGAACCGCATGAGCCGCGCCACCCCGAGGAGGGCGAGGAG
This sequence comes from Rhodococcus sp. IEGM 1307, assembly GCF_030056915.1. Classification (NCBI taxonomy): domain Bacteria; kingdom Bacillati; phylum Actinomycetota; class Actinomycetes; order Mycobacteriales; family Nocardiaceae; genus Rhodococcus; species Rhodococcus sp. IEGM 1307. Next base: position 237,206 of record NZ_JASHKW010000002.1, on the reverse strand, counting down.
GATCTGCATCGCACCGCCGAGGAAGACGGCCGCAATGAGGTACTGCAAACCGTGTGACGCCATGAGCGGGGCCAGCACCAGCGACACCGAACCGGTGGCCGCGGAGATCATCGCGGGACGGCCACCGGTGAACGCGATGGTCATCGCCATGATCGCGGCGGTGAACAAGCCCACCCGCGGATCGACCCCCACGATGATGGAGAACGACAACGCCTCCGGGATGAGGGCCATCGCCACGACGAGCGCGGACAACGACTCGATACGAAACACCGTCGGATGCAGCCACACCGGCCGTCGGAGAGCGAGAGAGGGCACGGCGAGACAATCCTTCTTCCTGAGGGGACTCGGAAGATCCTATCCGGGTAGCGTTCGACCAGTACGGTTAGCTGATCCGCCGACAGAGGAGGAACCCCGTGCGACGCACACTTCCGGCCGTCCTGATCACCGTCCTGACCGCGCTGTCGATGGCGGGGTGTGGGAACTCCGACTCGGGGCCGGTCATCGACCAGGTTCGCGAGGCCGGGGTACTGAAAGTCGGCACCGAGGGCACGTACACACCGTTCAGCTACCAGGGCCCCGACGGTCAGCTCACCGGGTACGACGTGGATGTCATCCGCGCGGTCGGTGACAAACTCGGCGTCTCCGTCGAGTTCACGCAGACACCGTGGGACTCGATCTTCGCGGGCCTCGAAGCGAAACGCTACGACCTCGTCGCCAACCAGGTGACCGTCAACGACGAACGCACCCAGAAGTACGACCTGTCGACGCCGTACACCTACTCCGAGGGTGTGATCGTCACCCGCGTCGACGACAACTCGATCACCTCGCTGGCCGACCTGAACGGCAAGACGACGGCGCAGTCCGCGACGAGCAACTGGGCGCAGGTCGCCAGGGACGCGGGCGCGAACGTCGAATCCGTCGAGGGCTTCGTGCAGGCCATCACCCTGCTCAAGGACGGTCGCGTCGACGCCACCGTCAACGACAATCTGGCCGTCGCCGAATACCAGAAGCAGACGAACGACACCGGTGTGAAAGTGGCTGCCGAAACCGGTGACACGAGCGAGCAGGCGTTCGCGGCCCGCAAGGACAGCGGTCTGATGCCCGACATCGACAAGGCCCTGGACGAACTACGCGCCGACGGAACGCTCGCCCAGATCTCGCAGAAGTACTTCGGCACCGACGTCTCGGCACCGACCAACTGAGAGCCTGCCTGTGGACGACGCAACAGTCCAGCTGATCCTGGACAACCTGTGGCCGATGCTGAAGGCCACGGTCACCATGACGATTCCGCTGACGATCATCAGCTTCACCATCGGGCTCGTCATCGCGTTGCTGGTGGCGCTCGCCCGGATCTCGTCGATCAGACCGCTGTCGGTGATCGCCCGCTTCTACGTGTCCATCATCCGCGGCACGCCTCTCCTGGTGCAGCTGTTCATCGTGTTCTACGCGCTGCCCCAGTTCGGCGTGGTTCTCGACCCCTTCCCGGCGGCCGTGATCGCGTTCAGCCTCAACGTCGGCGGGTACGCCGCCGAGGTGATCCGGTCGGCGATCCTGTCGATCCCCAAGGGCCAGTGGGAAGCCGCGCAGACCATCGGGATGGGGTACACCACCACACTGCAGCGGATCGTGCTGCCGCAGGCCGCACGGGTCGCGGTGCCGCCGCTGTCCAACACATTGATCTCGCTGGTGAAGGACACCTCGCTGGCATCGACGATCCTGGTGACCGAACTGCTGCGCGTCGCCCAGCTCGCCGCCGCACCGACGTTCGACTTCTTCGCCCTCTACAGCGTCGCCGCCCTGTACTACTGGGTGATCTGCATCTTCCTGTCGGCCGTCCAGGGCCGGCTCGAAGCCCGACTCGACAGGTATGTGGCCAAATGACCGACACCCCGCCCCTGCTTCAGGTATCCGGCGTCGAGAAGTCGTTCGGCGAGCATCACGTCCTGCGCGACATCAGCTTCGACGTGGGGGCCGGAACGGTGACCGTCATCATCGGGCCGTCGGGGTCCGGCAAGACGACGGTGTTGCGCACCCTCAACGCCCTAGACGTGGCGGACCGCGGGACCATCTCCATCGGCGACGTGTCCGTGGACTTCGGCGCCAAGGTGGACCGGTCGACGCTGGCCACGTTCCGCGGGCAGAGTGGCATGGTGTTCCAGGCCCACAACCTGTTTCCGCACAAGACGGTGGTCCAGAACGTCACCGAGGGGCCGATCGTGGTGCAGAAACGCCCCAAGGACGAGGCGCGCGCGGACGCGATGCGGTTACTCACCCAGGTCGGCCTGGCGGAGAAGGCGGACCAGTACCCGTATCAGCTGTCGGGTGGTCAGCAGCAGAGGGTCGGTATCGCCCGGGCGCTCGCGCTGAAACCGAAACTGATGTTGTTCGACGAGCCCACGTCCGCACTCGACCCCGAACTGGTCGGCGAGGTGCTGCGGGTGATCCGGGACCTCGCGACCGAGGGCTGGACGATGGTGATCGTCACCCATGAGATCCGGTTCGCGCAGCAGGTGGCCGATCAGGTGTTGTTCGTCGACAACGGCGTCGTACTCGAACGCGGCACACCGAGAGACGTACTCGCCAACCCGACCGGGCCGAGACTGCGCCAGTTCCTGCACCGTATCCTCGACCCGCTGTGAACGGTCAGCGCAGGGATTTCTCCATGAGCACGACGCTCGGCCATTCCACGTCGAAGTCCCTGCGACCCACCAGGAAGAATCCCTGCTCCTCGTAGTAGTCGCGTAGCCGGGCGTTGGTTTCGACGCACTCGAGCCGGACGACGGACGCGTCCTCGGAGCGGGCGTGCTCGTCGACCCACCGGAGCAACTGGGCGCCGAGTCCCGCGCTGGCGTGCCGGCGGTCTGTCATGACCCGGGCCACGTAGGCGGCCGGTATGTCGTCCTCGGTCCACACGTCGGGGTCGGTCCGCAGCACCCGCAGCGCGCCCACCACGATGCCCGCGAACAGCGCGACACGCCATTCCCCGAACTCGATCTGTTCACGAACGTCGGCGAGCGACACCTCACCCCGGGCGGGTGCGTCGAGTTCCCTGGCCAGGATCCAATCCTCAGCGTCCCAGTGCATCTGAACGATGTCTTCAGCCTGCTCGAGTACTGCCCGCTCCACGGTGACCGCCATGCACACACAGTAACCACCCCGCGACGAAAACAAACCACCGCTGTACCCGTGTCGATCTGCGATGATGTGACTGGAGTTACAGTTACATTCTGGGACAGTTACCTCAGGCGGTGGTAGCGATGAAGCTGTTTCGTGCAGTGGTCCTGATGACACTCTCCACCTGCGCGGCCGCGTTCGTCTGCGTCCATCCCCCACGTGTGTCCGCCCAGCCCCTGGGCACCGAATCCATTCTCCCGTCCCCCATTCTGGACGACGACTTCTTCGCGTGGCCGCCGAACGTCGCGGAGTTCGACGCCGGTGAGATCATCCGCTCGCGGGAAGTGACGCTCCGGGCGTTCCCGAACACGCTGGTGCCGCACCGGGCTCACCAGATCATGGTGCGTTCCAACGATTCCAAGGACCGTCCCGTGCCGGTGACCGCGACGGTCCTGGTGCCGACCGCGGCGTGGACGGCGCCGGAACCGAGACCGGTGGTCGCCTACAACATGCCCATCGACTCCCTGGGCGCCCGGTGCACCCCGTCCTACAAGATGGTGCACGACTGGCAGACCCTGGACCTGGACATCCCACCGGTGCTGTCGCTGTTCCTCGCGAAGAACTACGCGGTGCTCGTGCCCGACCACGAGGGACCGCGGATGGCGTACAGCGCGGGACGAATGGCGGGTCATGCCGTGCTCGACAGCATCCGCGGCATGAAGCGTCTGCCCGGTCTCGGGCTCTCGGACAGTCCGGTCGTCGCGACGGGTTACAGCGGTGGTGCGATCGCCACCGGCTGGGCGGCGCAACTGCAACCGTCGTACGCGCCGGACGTCGAACTCGCCGGCGCCGCCGCGGGCGGCATCCCCGCCGATTTCGGTTTGCTGCGCAGGACGATGAACGGCCAGCTCGGTTCGGGTCTGTACCTGTCCGCCGTCCTCGGGCTCGCCCGCGAGTATCCGGAAATGCTGACACTGGCGAATCCGCTCGGTGTGCTGCTGGCGACGTCCCCACTGAAGGACCAGTGCATCCTGGCCCTCGCACCCGCCGGGATCGCGTTGCTTCCCGCCGAACTGTTCGCGGCCGTACCCGACCCGTTCGGCAATCCCACGGCCCGAACGGTGGTCGCCGAAAACAGGATGGGCGCGCTCACCCCGGCCACGCCGGTGCTGCTGTATCACGGGTCGTCGCGGGTGTTCCTCGGCGACGAATGGATTCCGGAGGAGGGGGTGATCGCGCTGCAGCAGGAGTGGTGCCGCGGCGGCGGCGACGTCACCTACGCCCCGCAGTTCGGCGAGCACCTCACCGCGGCCGTGTTCGCGCTGCCCGAGGTGGTGCGCTGGATCGACGAGCGACTGGCCGGGGTGCCTGCGGCCGCGGGATGCCGCTGACGGTTATCCGTGCACGTGCGGCAACAGCAGATCGGCCTGACCGACCTGGACGACCCGCGCCTCGTCGAGCCACTTCGCGGTCTGCTCCCGTGCCCGCGTGATCAGCTCGTCGGCGTCGCCGAAGTCGGCGGGACTCGTGTCCAGTGGGCACAGCGGGGGCACCACCCGGATGTCGGCGGCACTCTCGTACCGTTCGATGTCGAGGGCGAGCCGCTGATTGATCGCGAGGGTCACACCGAGCAACCCCATGCCCAGGGCACTTCCGGGGACCTTCGAGAGGGTGCACGCATATCCGGTCGGGAGTACCCACACGGTCGTGGCCCCCAATTCGATTGCATGGGAGATGGGCGTGTTGTTGACGACCCCGCCGTCCATCAGCGCCCGGCCGTCGATCACCACGGGTGGGAGGATGCCGGGCAGCGCCGCGCTGGCGGTGACGGCGTCGACGGCCGGCCCCGTGGACAGCCGGACGTCCTTGCCGGTCAGCACGTCGGCGGCGATGACGTGCAGCGGGATCGGCGCGTCCTCCATCCGTTCGAACCGCAGATTCTGCTCCAGCAGCCTCCGGATGGCGCGGTTGGACACCAGATGGTTCCGGAGGCCGACGAAACCGGTGAATCCGGTGAGCAATCCGGTGGGGAACACCGCACTGCGGGTGAGACCACGCCACAGGTCGGCGAGTGCACGCAGATCTGCGTCGGAGGAGCCGCCGGCGAGCCAGGCGCCGTTGAGCGCGCCGACGGACGTGCCGACGATGAGGTCCGGCCGAATTCCCCTGCCGATCAGGGTCTGCAACATGCCGACCTCGATGGCACCGAGGCTCGCCCCACCCGACAGAACGAAAGCTGTTGTCATGCCGCCACCGTAACGGGTCAGCCCCGCCGGTACAGGCTCGCGATGTCGTCGGCGAAGCGCTCGGTCACCACGGGACGCTTGATCTTCAGGGTGGCGGTCAGCTCTCCGTCGGCCTCCGTGAGGTCGCGGCCGAGGACGACGAACCGTTTGATCGACTCCGTGTGCGAGACGGTGGTGTTCGCGTCGTCCACCGCGTCCTGCAGGTCCCCGCGCAGCTCCTCGTCGTCGCGCAGGTCCGCCACCGTGGCGTCGGACGGCTTGCCGTGCGCGGACTTCCACTTGTCGAATTCCTGCGGATCGACGGTCAGCAGGGCACCGATGAACGGGCGGCCGTCGCCCACCACGACCGCCTGCGAGACGAGGGTGTGCGAGCGCAGCCGGTCTTCGAGGGGCCCCGGCGACACATTCTTGCCGCCGGCGGTGATCAGCAGATCCTTCTTGCGGCCGGTGATGGTGAGGTAGCCCTCGTCGTCCAGGTCGCCGAGATCGCCGGTGCGGAACCAGCCGTCGTCCAGCACGTCCCGGGTGGCGTGTTCGTTTCGCCAGTAGCCGCCGAACACGACGCCGCCGCGCAGTTCGATCTCACCGTCTGCGGCGATGCGCACGCTGTTGCCGTCCAGGGGCTGACCGACCGTCCCGATCTTCTGAGCGCCGGGGACGTTCACGCAGTGCGCGGCAGTCGATTCGGTGAGACCGTAGCCCTCGTAGACCGGAACTCCCATGCCGCGGAAGAAGTGACCGAGCCTCGGGATGAGGGCCCCGCCACCGGAGATCGCCCACCAGCAGTCGCCGCCCAGGGCGGCACGGAGTTTCGCGTAGACGAGTTTGTCGGCGAGCGCACGCTCGAGCCGGAGTCGCAGCGACGGACCGCCCGTGTCCTGGGCCTCGCTGTACGCCACCGCCGTGGTCTCGGCGAAGTCGAAGATCCGTTTCTGCAGGCCGCCCGCCGACGCCGCCTTGCGCGCCGCACCGTCCCGCACCTTCTCGAACACGCGGGGTACACCGAGAATGGTGTTGGGCCGGAAACGTTCGAATTCGCCCGTGACCGTGCCGAAGTCGGACCAGTGTGCCTGCGTCGCGCCGGCCTCGAACATCGCCAGCGACACCGCGCGCGCCAGCACGTGCGCCAGCGGAAGGAACGTCAGGACGCGGTTGCCGGGCCGGGCGACGTCACCGATCGGTGCCGCGAGCAACGCCCGCACCTCCGACAGGAAGTTCCGGTGGGTGAGGGTGCAGCCCTTGGGACGGCCCGTGGTCCCGGACGTGTACACGAGCGAGGCGAGATCGTTGGCGGTCAGCGCCACCACCCGTTTGAACACCTCGGAATCGTCGATCGACAACCCGTCCTTGATGAGCGTGCCCACCGCGTCCTCGTCGATGGTGAGGATGCGCTTCAGCGTGTAGGGGATGCCGTCACCCTCGAAACTCGACGCGTGGGCCGGAGTCTCCACGAGCGCGGCGACCGCCCCTGAATCCTCGATGATCCACCGGATCTGGTCGTGCGAGGACGAGTCGTAGATCGGGACGGACGCGGCGCCGGCCGCCCAGATCGCGTAGTCGAGCAGCGACCATTCGAATCTCGTCGACGACAGCAGTGCCACACGGTCGCCGGGCTGGACACCGTTGGCGATCAAACCCTTCGCGACCCCGATGACGAGCGCGCCGAAGTCCTTGGCCGTCACGTCGACCCACCCACCGGACTCGGGACGTGTGTACATCACCCGATCCGGATGGCTCTCGGCGTGCGCGAACACCCTCAGCACGGCGTTCTCGTGGTCGGAGACGGTGAACGTCGGGGCGCTGGTGTACTCACGCACGGGTGTCGTCTCCGATGCTGTCGTGGTCTGTGTCGCCGCCCTGGCGGAATTTCCGGAGGTGCCGGGCGAACGCGGCGATTTCACTGTCCGACCACGTGGCCACCCGGTCGCGGACTTCCTCCACGCGGCGTGCGTCGGCGCCGGCCAGCACCGCGACGCCGCCGTCGGTGAGGCTCAACGGATGACCGCTGCGGAGCGGTCCCGGCTCCGCGTGCACCCACCCCTCGTCGATGCAGCCCCGAAGTTGACGCGACACCGTGGAGCGGTGCACGCCGAATGCGTCCGAGATCTGGGTGGCCCGGCATCCCGGATTGCGGGCGACGAAGGAGAGCAGCGAATGTTGAGCGAACGTCGGGGATCCGACGGGAGGACGGTCATCGGCAACCAGTTGACGGACGAGGCGGACGAGTTCGTCATGGACGGCCACCACGCCCGACGCGGGCGTTTCCTCCGGCTCGACCTCGTTGTGTTGCACACCGCAACTGTATCCGACCACTCTGGCCTCGACCACCCGCACCCCGATTCCCTTTGTCCTTCGCTCGACTCACGTTCTGCCCATACTGCTATCGATCGTTCGGAAATTCATTCGGCCCGAATCGTCACACGGTCACAATTGGAGAACGCTTTCCGTCCACCGCTACCGGCCGGACAACGGGCGCCGTCAGAAATCCGTTGCGGCCGCGGGCCCGTCGATACACTCTGTCCGCATGCTGATCAGACGTGAGAATCCGGGCGACATCGCCGCGGTGGCGGAGGTGCACCGGCAGGCGTTCGACGGCGACACTCCCCTCGAGGTCGGCCTCGTGACCCGATTGAGGTCGGGCGACGCGTGGATTCCGCAGCTGTCCCTCGTCGCCGAACTGGCCGGGTCCGTCGCCGGCCACGTGTGCCTGACCCGCGCGACCGTCGACTCCACGGACGTACTCGCGCTCGGCCCGATCGGCGTGCTCCCCGGCCTCCAGCGCGACGGCGTGGGTTCGGCACTGATGCACGCCGCACTCGGCGGCGCCGACGCCAGGGACGAACCCCTGGTGGCACTGCTCGGTCACCTCGACTACTACCCGCGGTTCGGCTTCGTCTCCGGAACGTCGGTCGGGATCGAGCCGGACCAGCCCTCGTGGTCGTCCCACTTCCAGGTCCGCCGGCTCACACGCTGGAATCCGAGCATCACCGGCACGTTCAGGTACGCCGCGCCCTTCTACGACCTGTGACGTCGTAACCGCTGGTAGTTTGAGGTGGCACGTGTCACGGGGGTGAGCGGAACCGAGGTAGGAAACGATGGAGCACGCGGCCGAGGGCGCCGGAACAGCCGGGCCGGTGGATGCGTCCGTCACGACGACCATCGTCCGCCGGGTCCTTCCCGGCTGCGACGAGGAGTTCGCCGACTGGATCCAGACCGGACTCGGACTGGCCCGGCTGTTTCCCGGATTCCTCGGCGGAGGATGGCTGAAGGAGAGCAGCACCTCCGATGTCTGCGTGATCGTGCTGAAGTTCGAAACCCAAGCCGCGCTGGACAACTGGTTGACATCGTCGCTGCGGAACGGATGGCTGAGGACCGGCGGGAACATCGCGGTCGAGGAGCCGGACGAGCCGGCATCCGACGTGGAGAGCCTGTTCGAACGCCCTCGACGCCGGACCGCCGCCGGCCACGGTCAGGCAGACTCCCCGGGGATCTGCGCACCCGACGGCATCCCCTCCCCCAAATAGGTCTGATAAAACGGGCGCCAGTCCGCGGACGCATCTCCACGGTGACCGGGCGCGTCGGAGCCGTCGAGGTGCCGGTCGAGGTCGGCGAGGCAGACACTCCACCCGGCGGCGTTCCTGGCTGCCGTGTTGCGGACCTCGAGAACGTTGACGAGCGTCAGGGCGCACCCGTCCGCGGTCGGCTCGACCTCGAAGTGGATCTCGTCCCCGCCCCACGTGAACGCGAGCGTGCACGGGGCGCCGTAGACGAGGACCGTCCCCGTCTCGGGGTCGCTGTGCGGTTCCGGAAAGAACTCGATGTCGCCGCCGGCGTAGGTGTCGAGGCGGACCCGTGACGGAAACCAGTGCGCGAGCTCGTCCGGCTCCGACACGGCCTCCCACAGCCTCTGGACGGGGAACGGGTACGTGCACCGGAACCGCACGGCGGGACGACCCTTGAACTCGAAATACCTTCCGTGGATCACCGGCTCACTCCCTCGCTGTCGTACCTGACGACAGCTTGACACGGGAGACCGACGTCCACACCGAAGTTGGCCGACAATTCCGAGCACCCTCCTCCCTTCCTGTCGGACAACTCCCCTACGGTGGCGGAGTGACGTCGCCTTGGTCGGAGGGACAGGTCGCATCGGTCGCCCCCGATGCCGGCTCGCTCGCTGCCGCCGCAAAGCTGTCGGCCGCGTGGTCGGAGACGGGCAGCAACGGTGGCGCGCTCTGGGGACTGTGCCAGGGCAGCGGCAAGAGCCCCTATCGATCGGTCGTCGATCTCTCCGGGCCGGCGTACAACTGCTCGTGCCCGAGCCGGAAATTTCCCTGCAAACACACGCTCGGATTGTTGCTGATCTGGTCGCACGGCCGGGTCCCGGAGCGGTCCGAACCGCCGCCGTTCGCGGCGGACTGGCTGAGCCGCAGAGCGGGGCGGGCAGCCGCGCCGGCGGCTGCCGCCACCACGACGACGGCCGGTGCGAAGGCCACTGAACGCCGGACCGAGCGGGTGACGGCGGGCCTCGACGAACTCGACCTGTGGCTCACCGACCAGATCCGCGGCGGGCTCGGCGCAGCCGACATCTCGGCATCCGCGTTCGACGCCATCGCCGCCCGCATGGTCGACGCGCAGGCGCCCGGCGTCGCGTCCGCCCTGCGTCGCCTGCCGATCGTCGTGGCCACCCGCGCCGACTGGCCGGACCGGCTGCTCCGCGAGTACGCCAGGCTGCACCTCCTCGTCGTCGCCCATCGCCGTCTGAGCGAACTACCGGAACCACTGCAGGCGTCGGTGCGCTCGCACGTCGGGTACCCCGTGGGCACCGACAGCGTGCGCAGCGAGCCGGGAGTCCGTGACCGGTGGATGGTCCTGGGAATGCAGACCACCGAGGAGAAGCGCCTCTTCACCCGCAAGGTGTGGCTGATCGGCCGCAACCACGGTCGCCGCGCGATCCTCCTGGACTTCGCGCACGGCTCCGCGAACTTCTCGACAGTGGTCCCGCCGCTCGGTTCGCTCGTCGACGCCACCGTGCACTTCTACCCCGGCGCCGCGCCGCTGCGCGCCCAGTTCGGCGACGCTCACGAGACCCCCGAACCATTCACCACCGTCGCTCCGAGCGATATCGACACCGCTCTCGACCACTTCGCCGCCGCGGTCGGGGCCGACCCGTGGGTCCGCTCGTGGCCGGCGCTGCTCACCGGCGTCACCCCGGCAATCGACGACGGGCACTGGTTCCTCGTCGACGCGCAGGGGCGCGCGCTGCCGCTGTCCGGCGAAGACCCGGTCCTGTGGCGGCTCCTCGGAATGTCCGGCGGCCGTCCCGTCACCGTGTTCGGGGAGTGGACCAGTGAATCGCTGGTTCCCGTCTCGGTGTTCGATCGCGGCGACGTGTATCCGCTCGGGCCCGGCACGCCCTCGCCCGCGGCGGCGGGGAGCCGGCGATGAGCGAACTCCTGTCCGCCGCCCTGCTCGGCACGGCACGGTCCACCCCCTCGTTCGAGGATCTGGCCACCGGCGAACTGACGCAAGCGGTCAGCGGTGATCCGGCGGAGACCCTGCTGGGCGCCGCCGCGCTCGAGAACGCATACCGCGACGGCGGGGTCGCCGCCTCCGCGCGCGTGCTGCCCGCCCCCGCCGAGGACGATCCGCGGCTGCAGTTGCCGCCCGCGTCCGCGTCGCACCTGATGCAGTTGCTCGCAGCCAAGTCGTGGACGCTCACCGAGTGGTTCGCGGTCGTGGCCGAGCGGAATTACCGCGCGCCGGATCATCTCGTCGCCGACCTGATGGCCGTGGCCCGCACCAACGACACCCACCGCGAGAGCATCCTCCGACTGGTGGGCCCCCGCGGCCAGTGGCTCGCCGCGCAGAACCCGGACTGGTCGATGCTGGTCCGCCGATCCGATCGCACCGACGTGTGGACGCACGGCGCACACCAGGAACGACTGCAATGGCTCACGGCGATGCGGGCGGTGAACCCGGCGATCGCGATGACCGAACTGAGCCGCACCTGGGATTCCGAACGGGGCGAGCACCGGGCGGCGTTCATCGCCGTTCTGGGAACGGGGCTGAGTGATGCCGACTCCGCATTGCTCGAGCACGCACTCGACGACCGGCGGAAAGAGGTGCGCCAGCAGGCGGTCCAGTTGCTGCGCCAGCTGCCGAACTCCGCATACGCCGAGCGGATGGCCGCTCGCGCCCGGGCATGGGTGCGCGTGGAGAAGAAGCCGCTGCGCACCCGTCTCGTGGTGAACATGCCCGGCTCCCTGGACGATTCGGCCCGTCGCGACGGCATCGAGGACGTCCATTTCAAGAACAAGGGAATCCGCAGCTGGTGGTTGCGGATGGTGGTCACCGCCGCCCCCTTGTCGGTGTGGGAAGGCATGATCGGCTCCGCCTCCACCGCGTTGGAGATTCGGATCGAAGACCAGTGGCGGGAGGTGATGATGGAGGCGTGGACCACCGCGACCGTGCTGCAGCGCAATCCGCGCTGGGCGTCGGCTCTGCTGCACCGGGAGGGACGGACAACCGAACGGCGCGTCGTGCCGATCGTCCCCGCCCGCGAACGCCTCGCATACATCCTGTCGGGTCGCGCCGACTCCTACCTGCTGGGCGTCGACGGCGCCGCCCTGTTCGACGGTCTGCCCCACCCCTGGCCGCTCGACCTGGCCGAGCGGGTGATCGCTCGCCTCGAGGACGTCGCCGGGCGGCACGCCGAGACCGGCAAGGATCTGGGGCAGTTCTCCCGGCACAGCCACTACTCGACCCTCCGCAGCGCCGAGACGCATTTCCCGTTCGCTGCGGCGCCGCTTCTCCGAGCAGCCGCCGAACGCACCCGTGATCCCGGCTGGCACCAGGCATTCGCCACTGTCGCCACCAACATCGACCACCGCAGAACAGTCCTGAAGGAGCTCGAGTGACCGAGATCGCGGCCGCCCAGGCCGACCTGCTACGACCCCACGCCGAGCAGGCCTACGCCGACGAACTCGCCGCCCTCGCCGCGCACGACACCCGGCCCCGGCCACCGTCGTGGAAATTGTCTCCGTGGGCGGTCGTGACGTACCTGCTCGGCGGCGAACTCGACGACGGCACCGTCATCACCCCCAAGTACGTCGGTCCCCGCCGGCTCATCGAAGTGGCCGTCGCGACGCTTGCGACCGACCGCGCGCTGCTTCTGCTCGGCGTCCCCGGCACCGCGAAGACGTGGGTGTCCGAACACCTGTCGGCGGCGGTCTCCGGCGAGTCGACCCTGCTCGTCCAGGGAACGTCGGGGACGCCGGAGGAGGCCATCCGGTACGGCTGGAACTACGCGCGGCTTCTCGCCGAGGGCCCGACAGCGGGTGCACTCGTTCCGTCCCCCGTCATGACGGCCATGCAGGGCGGGCGGATCGCACGGGTCGAGGAACTCACCCGCATTCCCGCCGATGTGCAGGACGCGCTCATCACCGTGCTGTCGGAGAAGACGCTGCCCATCCCCGAACTGGGCACCGAGGTGCAGGCCGCCAAGGGTTTCAACCTGATCGCCACCGCGAACGACCGCGACCGCGGGGTCAACGAACTGTCCTCCGCGCTGCGCAGACGGTTCAACACGGTGGTCCTGCCGCTGCCCGCCGACGAGGAGGACGAAGTCGCCATCGTCGCGCGGCGCGTCGAGCAACTCGGGTCCTCGCTGGAACTGCCGGAGATTCCGGCGACCGTCGACGAGATCCGGCGCGTGGTCACCGTGTTCCGCGAACTCCGGTCGGGCGTCACCGGCGACGGCCGTACCAAGCTGAAGTCGCCGTCCGGAACGCTGTCCACGGCGGAGGCGATCTCCGTCGTCACCAACGGACTCGCCCTCGCCGCGCACTTCGGCGACGGGGTGCTCCGCCCGTCCGACGTCGCCGCCGGCATTCTCGGGTCCGTGCTGAAGGACCCGGTGGCCGACAAGGTCGTGTGGATCGAATACCTCGAGGCCGTGGTCCGCGAACGGGAGGACTGGGCCGACTTCTACCGGGCGTGCCGCGAGGTCACCGGGTGAACTCCGACGTCCGTGTCTTCGGCATCCGCCACCACGGGCCCGGTTCGGCACGATCGGTGCGGCGCGCGCTCGACGAATTCGTCCCCGACGCCGTCCTGATCGAAGGGCCCGCGGACGCCGATCCGCTGGTCGCGTTGACCGCCTCCGACACCATGGAACCTCCGGTGGCCCTGCTCGCGTATGCCACCGGGGAGCCCCGGACGGCGGCGTTCTGGCCGTTCGCCGTGTTCTCCCCGGAGTGGCAGGCGCTGTCGTGGGCGGCCGGGCGCGGCGTCGACGTCCGCTTCTGCGACCTTCCCGCCGCCAATACCCTCGCCGCAGACGACTCCGAGCCCCGTACCGAGGATCCGCTGACCCAGTTGGCCGCCGCGGCGGGCTACGACGACACCGAACGCTGGTGGGACGCCGTCATCGAATCGGGTTCGGGTCCCGACTCGTTCGACGCGATCACGGAGGCCATGACCGCGCTGCGGGACACCGTCGAACTCGACGAGCCCACCAGCAGGCGCGAGGCGTACATGCGGCAGACGCTGCGGAAAGTGATCAAGGGTGGCGCGCAGCGGATCGCGGTGGTGTGCGGCGCGTGGCACGCCCCGGCCCTCGCCGGTCCTCTCGGCCCGGCCACCGCGGACGCGCGAATCCTCAAGGGAATCCCCAAGATCAAGACCTCGCTCACGTGGGTGCCGTGGACGCATTCACGACTGTCCGCGGCATCGGGATACGGCGCCGGGATCACCTCCCCCGGCTGGTATCACCACCTGTTCACCGCACCGGACCGCACGATCACCCGATGGCTCACGAAGGTCGCGCGGGTGCTGCGGGACGAGGACCTTCCGGTATCGAGTGCGCACGTCATCGAATCCGTCCGTCTCGCAGACACGTTGGCTGCAATGCGTGCGCGGCCGCTGGCCGGTCTCTCCGAGGTCACCGAGGCCACCCGCGCCGTGATGTGCGACGGCGACGACGTCCTGCTCGACCTCATCACACGGCGACTCGTCGTCGGCGAGGCACTCGGCGCCGTCCCGGAGAACACCCCGACGGTTCCCCTCGACGCCGACCTGCGGGCGCGGGCGAAGACGCTGCGCCTCAAGCAGCAGGCCACCGAGAAGACCATCGACCTCGACCTGCGCCGAGACAACGACGTCGCGCGGTCCCGGCTCCTGCACCGCCTGCAGATCCTCGGTGTCGACTGGGGCACGCCGGCCGACAGTGACATCCGCGGCACCGGCACATTCCGCGAGACGTGGTCCCTCACCTGGAAACCCGAACTGGCGGTGTCGATCATCGAGGCGTCGCTGTGGGGCACCACCGTCGAGGCCGCGGCGACAGCGAAGGTGCGTGAGGAGGCGTCGGCCGGTGACGTCTCGCTCGCCCAGCTCACCGGGCTGCTCGAGCAGGCCCTCCTGTCGGATCTCGGCGATGCGCTGGCCGAACTGCTGCGGGCGCTGGAGACGGCGGCCACACTCGACCACGACGTGATGCACCTGATGGATGCCCTGCCCGCGCTCACCCGCACCTTGCGATACGGGGACGTCCGCGGCACCGACGTCTCGTCCCTCACCCGCGTCACCGACAGCCTGCTCGTCCGCATCTGCGCCGGACTGCCCACCGCGATATCGGGTCTGGACGACGACAGCGCACTCGACCTGCGCCGCGCCGTCGACGACGTCCACGCGGCGGTGATGCTGCGCGACGACGATCGTGCGTCGGCGCGGTGGCTCGGCACACTCGCAGGCCTCGTCGATCGCAGCGACGTGAACGGCCTCGTAATCGGGCGCATGGTCCGATTGCTCCGCGACGCAGGCACCGTCAGCGAAACCGAGTCCGCCACCCGACTGTCGCGGGCGCTGTCCGTCGGCGCCGATCCCTCCGCCAAGGCGGGGTGGGTCGACGGCTTCCTCGGCGGCGGAGGGCTGCTGCTGGTCCACGACCGGCAACTGCTGCAACTGCTCGACGGATGGGTGTCGGGACTACGCGAGCAGGACTTCGTCGACGTACTGCCACTGCTGCGGCGCACGTTCGGCGGGTTCGAAACCGGGGAACGCCGGGCGATCGGGCAGTCCGTGGAGGGCGGGTCCACCGCCGATGCCCGCGCCGAGGTCGACGCTCGTCGGGGCACGATCGCGATCCGGACGGTCGCGGACATTCTGGGGGTGACGTCGTGACCGAAGACGCGGAGCGGCTACGACGGTGGCGGCTGCTGCTCGGCAACGCCGCCGAGGAATCCACCGGCGGTCTCGCGTCCAAGACGGACGCGGCGATGGACGGCGCTCTGGCCGCCCTCTACGACACCAGCAGCGAAGGGTCGAAGAGCCGCCGTCGCGGCGCGGGTCTCGGCGGGTCGGCGCCGAAGGTCGCGCGCTGGCTCGGCGACATCCGCACCTACTTCCCGAGCAGCGTCGTGCAGGTGATGCAGAAGGACGCCATCGACCGGCTCGGCCTCACCCAGCTGCTCCTCGAACCCGAACTGCTCGACGCCGTCGAACCGGACGTCCACCTCGTCGGCACGCTGCTGAGCCTGAACCGGGCGATGCCCGAGACCAGCAAGGCCACCGCCCGGATGGTCGTCGAGAAGGTGGTCCGGGAGGTGGAGGAACGGATCGCGCAGAAGACCAGGACCGCCGTCACCGGTGCCCTGAACCGGTCGGCCCGCATCACCAACCCCAAGTACCGCGACATCGACTGGAATCGCACGATCCGCGCCAACCTCGCGCACTACCTCCCCGAGTACAAGACGGTGGTGCCGGAGCGGCTGCTGGGATACGGCCGCCGATCGCAGGCCGTGCATCGCGACGTCGTCCTCGCCATCGACCAGTCCGGGTCGATGGCGTCGAGCGTCGTGTACGCGTCCGTGTTCGGCGCGGTCCTCGCCTCGATGCGCGCGCTGAAGACGTCGCTGGTCGTGTTCGACACGGCGGTCGTCGACCTCACCGACAAGCTGTCCGATCCCGTCGACGTGCTGTTCGGCACGCAACTCGGCGGCGGCACCGACATCAACCGGGCCATCGCCTACAGCCAGTCACTGATCGACAGACCGACCGAATCGCTGTTCGTGCTGATCTCGGACCTGTACGAGGGCGGGATCCGCGCGGAGATGCTGCGGCGGATGGCGGCGATGACGAACGCGGGCGTCCAGGTGGTTGTTCTGCTGGCACTGTCCGACGACGGCGCCCCGTCGTTCGATCACGACAACGCCGCGGCCCTCGGGGTGCTCGGCATTCCCGCATTCGCCTGCACCCCGGACAAGTTCCCGGAACTGCTGGCGCTCGCACTCGAACGCGGCGACATCGGCAGGTGGGCGGACGGTCTTCAGACGGAGTGACCGCGGGTCAGCCGGCAGCCATCCGGCGGTCGCTGTGCAGTTCGGGGTGCGCGTCGGCGCGGATCCTGAGCAGGACCAGTCCGGAGACCGAGGCGACGATCAGCGATGCGACCGTCCAGGGAACGTGCAGTTCGGAGATCCCGACTCCCGCACCGACGAGTCCCACGAAAAGCAGGCTCCACATGATCGCTTTGACTGGACCGGACCCCATGGCAATGCTCCTTCACCGAGATTACGTACATCCCCCGTGAGTTCTGGTGTGCGCGCAGAACGTTAGCCGCGTCACACTGGGGTCCCTGTGCGACACGTCGTAAACGCTCTTTCCGATACCAATCCGAGACCTGGACCCGTGAGTACTTATTAACCGCGGGCGGTTAATAAGTACTCACGGGGGCGGCTAAATGATGCTGATGGTCCCCTGGGTGGTCGCCGACGCGAGCACCCGCAGGTGGTCGTCGGACCCGCCGAGGGTGTGCTCGATGGCGGTCAACCGGCTCACGTAGTGGCCGACCGGATACTCGGCCGTCATGCCGATGCCGCCGTGCATTTGGATCGCTTCCTGCCCGATCGTGCGGGCGGAGCGGCCGATCTGCAGTTTGGCGCGGGAGGCGACCACCGGATCGGCGGCTCCGCCGGCCAGCGACATCGTCGCGTAGAGACTCATGCTGCGAGCCAGTTCCAGCAGCACGTACATGTCGGCCGCACGGTGCGTGAGCGTCTGGAACTTCGCGATCGGGACACCGAACTGCTTGCGGGTCTTCAGGTACTCGGTGGTCAGTCGCAGCGCTTCCTCCATCGCGCCGACGGCCTCCGCACACAGTGCCGCCTGCGCCCGGATCTGCGCGCTCTCGATCGCCGACGATGCGTCGCCGCCCGCACCGAGAGGCTCCGCCGGGGTGTCCGACAGTTCCACCTGCGCGGCCCGCAATCCGTCGTGGGTCGCGTAGGCGGTGCGGGTCAGGCCGCTGGCATCGGCGTCGACGAGGAACAGTCCGACCCCACCGTCCGGGAGTGCCGCCGTGACGACCAGGGTGTTCGCGCTACCGCCGTGCGGAACGGGGTTCTTGGTACCGGTGAGGGTCCACGCGTCGCCGTCCTTCTTCGCGGTCGTGGACACCTGGGTGGACGGCCAGCGCACACCCGGTTCCCGATCGGCGAAGGCCAGCAGGAGATTGCCCTCGGACACGTCCGGCAGAATCCGGCGGCGCTGCTCCGTGCTGCCGGCCGCAGCGATCAGACCGCCGGGGACGAGCACGGCGTCGAGGACGGGTTCGGGCGCGAGGCGGCGGCCGATCTCGGTCATCACCGATGCGACCTCGACCGGTCCGGCGCCCATTCCGCCGTCTTCCTCGTCGAAGCTCAGGCCCAGCAGTCCCACCTCGGCGAGTTGCTTCCACACCTGCGGGCTCCACCCCTGCTCGGTGTCGGTGACGGTGTTGCGCTTCTCCGCGTCGTAGCTGCGGCCCAGCAGTTCGCGGGTGGTGTCGCGCAGCAGTTTCTGTTCGTCGGTCAGTTCGAAGTCCATGTCACGCCCTCACAATCCGAGGATCGAGGAGGCGATGATGCTGCGCTGCACTTCGCTCGATCCGCTGTAGATGGAAACCTTGCGGTAGTTCAGATACGTCGGAGTCGTCCGCTGCGCCCAGAGCGGCGAGGCGATGCCGTCACCTGCGGCGAAGGGCAGGGAGTCGGGTCCCGCGACGTCGGTCAGCAGTTCGAGTGTGGCCTGCTGCAGTTCGGACCCGCGCAGCTTCAGCAGCGACGACGCCGGGTTCGGCTTGCCGTCGGCCGAACTGGCCACCACCCGCAGCTGGGTGAGTTCGAGCGCGATGATCTCGTTCTCCAGTTCGGCGATCCGGGCGGCGAACAGCGGATCGTCGAGCAGCGTCCCCTCGCCGACCGAGATCTCGGCTGCGCGTTCCTTCGCCTGCGCGAGACGGACTTTGGAGAATCCCAGCCTGGTCACACCGGTGCGCTCGTTGCCGAGCAGGAACTTGGCGTAGCTCCAGCCCTGGTTCTCCTCGCCCACGAGGTTCTCGGCCGGCACGCGCACGTCCTCGAAGAAGATCTCGTTGACCTCGTAGCCGCCGTCGATCAGCTTGATCGGGCGCACCGTGACGCCGGGCGTCTTCATGTCGACGAGGATGAACGAGATGCCGGCCTGCTTCTTGGGGGCGTCCGGGTTGGTGCGGGCAAGGACGAAGATCCAGTCGGCATGCTGCGCGAGGGTGGTCCACGTCTTCTGGCCGTTGATCACGTAGTCGTCGCCGTCGCGGACGGCGCGGGTCTTCAGCGACGCGAGGTCGGAGCCGGCCTCGGGTTCGGAGAATCCCTGGCACCACCAGATGTCGAGGTTGGCGGTCGGGGGAAGGAACTTCTCCTTCTGCTCCTGCGAACCGAAGGCCGCGATGACGGGGCCGACCATGCTGGTGTTGAACGCGAGCGGCTCGGGTACCGACGCGAGCTGCAGTTCGTCGAGCCAGATGTGCTTCTGCACCGGAGTCCAGTCGCGGCCGCCCCACTCGACCGGCCAGTGCGGCGTCGCGAGCCCGTTGGCGTTCAGAATCCGCTGGGACTCGATGAATCCTTCCTTCCCCACTTCTTCACCACGCGCATACCGCTCGCGGATCTCCGCCGGAATCTGCGTGGTGAAGAACGTTCGCATCTCGTCGCGGAACGCCAGCTCCTCGTCGGTCAAGGCCAGATTCATCGGAATTCCTTCGCACTCGAGGTCGGATTCATGTTCTGTTCCCGACGTTACTCCCTCGTGCGACTCCGCCGCCCGTGAGTACTTGTTAACCGCCCGCGGTTAACAAGTACTCACGGGTCAGGCGGTGCGAAGGACGAGCAGATACGCACCACCGGCGGCATCGATCTGCGTCTCGACGTTCAGTTCCGGTGCAAGACGGGACAACCTGTCGAGCAACCACTCCGCCGCGTCCTCGGCGTCCGATTTGCCCGGGCATCGCGCCACCGCCACCCGTCCGCCCTTGCGGCCGAGTTGTTCGACCACACCGATGATCGGGGCGGGATCGACGACGAACAACCGGTCGGGCCACGGCACGACCGGTTTGACGGCACCCTTCTTGGTGTTGCACGCCCGGTGCGCAAGGCGTTCGACGCCGCCCTTCGCCTTGGCCTTCTTCGCGGTGACGACGCTGTCGATGCTGGGGCCACGCGGATCGTTGACCGACATGTCGGGGTCCACCGGTTCGTCACACAGCCAGCAACGCCACGACTCGCGGTCGCCGACCTCTCGAAGAGTACTCATGGGCGCCAACGCTACCCGGACGACTGAACCGGATCGAAGCCCGAAATCAGCCAGTTGTCGCCGGACTTGGTGAGCTCGACGGTGATGCTCGTCGCCGTTGCCGCCGGTTCCGGTTTCGCCGCACTGGTGGTGGTCTGATTGACGAACAACAGCACGGTCGCGGTGTCGGCCGCCACCTCGACCGGACCGGACGCGGCCACCGTCGCCTGGGTCGCGACCTGGCTCTCCTTGGCCGCCGGGACGACGACGTCCGTCGTGAACTGTGTGTAGTAGTCGAGGAACTCCCCCGTCAGGCGTTCCTTCGCGGCGCCGACGTCGTTCTCCACCGTGTCCGGCTTGTAGGACAGCAGGGCGATCGCGCCCTGCGACGCGGTGTCGGTGACGGTGGCGCGGACGGCGTCGTCGACGCGCTGGTCGGGTCGGTAGAGCGTGAAGTACAGAACCCCCGCCAGCACGGCCGCGGCCGCGGTGAGCGCGCCCAGAATCAGGAGGAGTCTGCGGGACTTCGGCGATGCGTCGGTACTCACTGCACGAACCCCGCCTTCACGATCTTGTACGTGCCGTCCTCGAGTTGCATCGTCACCCGCATCCGCTGACCGCGCGGCTCCTCGGCCGCGCCGCCCGCATTGGACACCTTCTGCGCGACCGCGACGAGCACGTCCGCGGAGTCGCCGTTCTGCGTCTCGATCGCAGCCTGGCGCACCTCCCCCTGGGACTTGACCTTGGCCTCCTGCATGACCGCGATGAGGTCCTTGGATCGGGCTTCGAATTCGTCGCGGAATTCTCCGGCCGAGCCGTCGAGTACCTTCTGCACGTCTTCGTCGGCCCGCTCGAAGTCCATCGTCGTCAGATTCACGACGCCCTGCCGCGCTGCTTCGAGGATCTCGGATCTCTGCTGAGCCTCCTGCGCCGCCTGCCGGTGTGTGTAGCCGAAGTAGCCGCTGACCGCGACGAACGCGAGTGCGAGGACGGCCAGAACCACCACACCCGCGGCGACGGCCGGCGTCCGTGCCTGGGGAGCGGCGTCCTCACCGGTGGGCTCTTCCGCCATGGGGTTCCTTCCGTCGGGCTGCGTCTGTATTACCTGCATCACGTCAGATGTTACCGGGTAGTCATATCAAATATTTTTGGGTGTCTCCCGTCACGGGATCCGCGGACGGAAAGGCGCGTGGGAGACCCCGCGTACGGTCGGTGATCATTACTGTTGAGGAGAAGGCAGGCGACTCGAAGGGGATCCACGATGACCAGCGATTCAGGGGCACGCAGCCGCGTGCAGTTCGGTGCCGGGGCGACGCCGGAACTCGTCAGTTCCGAGGGACGGACCATCATCGCGGACGCCGTGGTCGCCAAGATCGCCGGGATCGCCACCCGTGAGATCAACGGCGTCTACGACGTGGGCGGCGGTACCGCGCGCGCTGTCGGTGCCCTCCGCGATCGGATCCCCGGCGCCCGCGTCAACCACGCCCAGGGCGTCGCCGTCGAAGTCGGCGAGAAACAGGCCGCCATCGACATCGGCATCGTCGCGGAATACGGTGTCGCATTGCACGAACTCGCGGTCGGCATCCGGCGCAACGTCATCGCGGCCGTCGAGCGCATGACCGGGCTCGAAGTGACCGAAGTGAACATCACCGTCTTCGACGTCATGCTGTTCGACGAATCCGAGGCCGCGTCCGAGCTCGACGGCAAACCGAGGGTGCAGTGACCGGACCACTTCCACCGGACACCCACGCCGAGGACATCTCCGAACGCATCGTCGCCGCCGTCCTCGCCATCCCCGGAGTGGCAGCGATGCACGGCGGCGCGTTCGGTGAAGTCGCGACCTACCTGCCCGGACGCCGGGTGACCGGGGTGACCGTCGGCCCCACGTCCTGTGCCGTCCACCTCGCGGCTCGCTACCCCGCCAACGTCGTCGACACCGCCGAAAGAGTGCGGGCCGCAGTGGAATCGCTGGTGGACGTCCCCGTCGACGTGACCATCGAAGATCTCCTGACAGAGACAGGACAATCTCAATGAACAGCACAATCACAGGCCTGATCGTCGGGTTACTTCTCGCCATCGCCGGCATCCTCGGTGGTTTCAGCGGATTCGTCTTCGCCGTCCTCCTCGGCGCGCTGGGCATGGCCGTCGGCGCGCACCGCGACGGCCACCTCGATCTCGGCGCCATCCTCCGAAGCCGCGGCCGTGGCTGAACCCTTCACCGCACCCCCCGCCGGTCCGCATGACGACGCGGCGCTCGACGACACCGCCCTGCGCGGCGAACTGGTCATCAAGGAGCGCGCCGTCGTGAAGATCGCCGTCGCCGCAGCACTCCAGGTACCCGGCGTCGTCAAGCAGTCCGGTGGGCTGTCCCGCCTGACGGGGCGGGAACTCCCCCGCGCCGACGTCTCGACGGGAGCGGGCGCCGTCGCGATCAACCTGTACATCGCGGTGCAGTGGCCGTGCCACCTCGACCTCGTCAACCGCCGGCTCCGCGCGCAGGTGCACCGTCAGGTCGAGCAGATGACGGGCATGCCGGTCATCGAACTCAACATCGTGGTCGTCGGAACGGAATCCGCCGCCCCCGAAGACAGTTCGGCCGAAGGCCGTTACTCCGAACAGGGCGATCCGGCGGTGCCGCCCGCCCCGGTGGCGCCCCTCCGGCCACGCACGCCGCGCGCGACCCCGGCCGCTGTGCCCGCCGCGATCATCGTCGCCGTCGGGGCCCTCGGTCTCGCGGTCGTCGCAGCGCGTGAGCTGCTCATCATGCGCGGCACCTTCGCCAACGCGCCCTGGATCCGCAACACCGTGCAATGGCTGGGCCGGCTGCACTGGTCCGAGTGGATCGTCCCCGTCGCCGCAGGCGCGATCGTGCTGGGGGTCGTGTTCATCGTCGCGGCCCTCAAACCGCGGCCGCGCACCCACCTGCCGCTCGCAGTCGGTGACACCCCGATCGTCTGGCTCCGCCCCACCGACCTCGCTCGCAACTCCAGTAGTCACGCCAAGACCGTCCCCGGCGTGCTGTCGGCGCACACGACGGTCGACCGCAAACACGTCACCGTCCGCGTGGTGCGCACCGAGTCGACACCCGCCGGCGACGTGGCCATTTCCGTACGCGAGGCCGTGGAACCGACGCTGTCGCTGCTCGGCACGTCCCCCGAACTCCGAGTGCAGGTGAAACCGTGAGACATCGGACCGCCGCCGTCAACCGGGTCATCGTCCTGCTCGTAGGGCTCGCACTCCTCGGATTTGGCGCGTACGCCGTGGCCTGGGACCTCCAGGTTCCGATCGTCCGCGAATGGGTGTCGCGGTACGACCGCGCGCGTGTCACCG
Organism: Rhodococcus sp. IEGM 1307; assembly: GCF_030056915.1. Classification (NCBI taxonomy): domain Bacteria; kingdom Bacillati; phylum Actinomycetota; class Actinomycetes; order Mycobacteriales; family Nocardiaceae; genus Rhodococcus; species Rhodococcus sp. IEGM 1307. Next base: position 213,927 of record NZ_JASHKW010000002.1, on the reverse strand, counting down.
CACTCCCCGACCAGGACTGGTGGGGCTGGGCGCTCGCCGCGACGGTCGTCGTGGGGCTGGTCTTCGGGATCGTGCTCCTCGCCCTGGACCTCACCCGGCGACGCACATCCCCCGTCGCCGTACCGGACCGCGAATCGGGCACCTACGTCACCGTCGACCTCGGCTCTCTCGCCAACGGAGTCGCCAGCGAACTCGCGCAGTACCCCGGAGTGCGGCAGACACGCGCTCGCGCCGTCATCGAACGCGGACTCCCCACCCTGTCGATCGTCGTAACCGCCGACCCCACCCTCGACATGTACGACTTCACCCGCAAATCCGAGGACGTCGCGTCCTGGGTCGCATCGACCCTCGGCGGTGAAGAGGTCGCCACCCAGGTCCTGCTCCACCTCGACCGCGCCGACCACCCGGTGCACGTCGAAAGCTGACACGCGGCGTTCCGGTCTCGGTAGGTTCGGTGCCATGGAATACGTGGTGTTCTACGCGACCGATCCGACCACCGCCGCCAGGATTCCGGAGATCTATCCACGACACCGGAAGTACCTCGACGCGTTCGCCGCGGAAGGTGGGCTGCTCGGTATCGGACCGTTCGACGACCCGGCGAGCAACGGGTCCATGGCGATCTTCAGCAGCCGCGAGCGCGCAGAACAATTCATCGCCCGCGACCCGTTCGTCCTCGAGGGCATCGCGCATCCCAGCGACATCCGAGAATGGGATGCGTTGAACTACCGCTGAGTGTCACACCCCGAAAACGCCAATGGCGCCCACCCCGGAGGGTGAGCGCCATTGGCGTTGGTGGAGCTAGATCACTTGTTGATCTTCGTGACCTTGCCGGCGCCGACGGTACGGCCGCCTTCGCGGATCGCGAAGCGCAGGCCCTCGTCCATGGCGACGGGCTGGATCAGCTTGACGGACATCTCGGTGTTGTCACCGGGCATGACCATCTCGGTGCCCTCGGGCAGCGTCACAACGCCCGTCACGTCCGTGGTACGGAAGTAGAACTGCGGACGGTAGTTGTTGAAGAACGGCGTGTGGCGGCCGCCCTCGTCCTTGGACAGGATGTACGCCTGGCCCTCGAACTCGGTGTGCGGGGTGGTGGTGCCGGGCTTGACGACAACCTGTCCACGCTCGACATCTTCGCGCTTGATACCACGAACCAGCAGACCGACGTTGTCACCGGCCTGGCCCGAGTCAAGGAGCTTGCGGAACATCTCGATACCCGTGACCGTGGTCTTGGTCTTGGTTTCCTTGATGCCGACGATCTCGACGTCCTCGTTGACGTTGATCACGCCACGCTCGATACGACCGGTGACGACGGTGCCACGACCGGTGATCGTGAAGACGTCCTCGACGGGCATGAGGAAGGGCTTCTCGGTCTCGCGGACCGGGTCCGGGATGGACTCGTCGACCGCAGCCATGAGCTCGAGGATGTTCTTGGTCCACTCCGGGTCGCCCTCGAGCGCCTTGAGTGCGGAGACCTTGACAACCGGAGCGTCCTCGTCGAACTCCTGCGCAGCGAGGAGCTCACGGACCTCCATCTCGACGAGCTCGATGATCTCGTCGTCGTCCACCATGTCGGCCTTGTTCAGGGCGACGAGGATGTACGGCACGCCGACCTGGCGGGCGAGCAGCACGTGCTCACGCGTCTGGGGCATCGGGCCGTCGGTGGCCGCGACCACGAGGATGGCGCCGTCCATCTGCGCCGCACCGGTGATCATGTTCTTGATGTAGTCGGCGTGACCGGGAGCATCGACGTGCGCGTAGTGGCGCTTCTCGGTCTGGTACTCAACATGCGAGATGTTGATCGTGATACCGCGAGCCTTCTCCTCAGGAGCCTTGTCGATCTCGTCGAAGGCCGAAGCCTCGTTGAGATCCGGGTACGCGTCGTGCAGAACCTTGGTGATGGCCGCGGTCAGCGTGGTCTTGCCGTGGTCGACGTGACCGATGGTGCCGATGTTCACGTGCGGCTTCGTCCGCTCGAACTTCGCCTTCGCCACTGTGTGTCCTCCTGGACTGATTGATGCTTGCGGTATGCAGCAGTGCGGTTGTTATTACTGGGTCGTGCTTCGGCCGGCTGGAACCGAGGTTACTCGCCGGTCGCCTTGGCGATGATTTCCTTCGAGACGTTCGCGGGAACCTCTGCGTAGGAATCGAACACCATGGAGAAGTTCGCCCGGCCCTGGGTCTTCGACCGCAGATCACCGATGTAACCAAACATCTCCGAGAGCGGAACCAGCGCCTTCACGACACGGGCACCACTGCGTTCCTCCATGGCCTGGATCTGGCCACGGCGGGAGTTCAGGTCGCCGATCACGTCACCCATGTATTCCTCGGGTGTGGTGACCTCGACAGCCATGAGCGGCTCGAGAATGACCGGGCCGGCCTTGCGGGCGGCTTCCTTCAGCGCCTGCGAACCGGCGACCTTGAAGGCCATTTCCGACGAGTCGACGTCGTGGTAAGCACCGTCGAGCAGCGACAGCTTCAGGTTCACCAGCGGGTAGCCGGCGAGAACGCCGTACTGCATCGCGTCCTGCGCGCCTGCATCCACGGAAGGGATGTACTCGCGAGGGATGCGACCGCCGGAAACCTTGTTCTCGAACTCGTAGGTGGCACCGTCTTCGCCGACGAACGGCTCCAGCGCGATGATCACCTTGGCGAACTGGCCCGATCCACCCGTCTGCTTCTTGTGGGTGTAGTCGTGCTTCTCGACCTTCTTGGTGATGGTCTCGCGGTAGGCAACCTGCGGCTTGCCGACGTTGGCCTCGACCTTGAACTCGCGACGCATACGGTCGACGAGGATGTCGAGGTGGAGCTCGCCCATGCCGCCGATGACGGTCTGGCCGGTCTCCTCGTCGAGCTCGACGGAGAACGTCGGGTCCTCTTCGGCGAGCTTCTGGATCGCGGTGCCCAGCTTCTCCTGGTCGGACTTGGTCTTGGGCTCGATCGAGACCTGGATGACCGGGTCCGGGAAGCTCATGGACTCGAGCACGATCGGGGCGTCCTGTGCACACAGGGTGTCACCGGTCGTGGTGTCCTTCAGACCGATCATCGCGTAGATGTGGCCGGCCACGGCCTCGTCGACCGGGTTCTCCTTGTTGGCGTGCATCTGGAAGAGCTTTCCGATGCGCTCCTTCTTGCCCTTGGTCGCGTTCATGACCTGGGCGCCCGGATCGATCCGGCCGGAGTACACGCGGACGAACGTCAGCTTGCCGAAGAACGGGTGCGAAGCGATCTTGAAGGCCAGAGCCGAGAACGGCTCTTCCTTGCTCGGCTTACGAGTGAGGATCTCTTCTTCGTTGCCCAGGGCGTGACCCTGGACCTCGCCGATGTCCAGCGGGTTCGGCAGGTAGTCGATGACCGCGTCGAGCATGGGCTGAACGCCCTTGTTCTTGAACGCGGAACCGCACAGAACCGGGTACAGCTCGGAGTTGACCGTCATCTTGCGGATGGCGCCCTTGATCTCCTCGACGGAGAGCTCCTCGCCGGCGAAGTACTTCTCCATGAGCTTTTCGTCGGACTCGGCAACCGTCTCGAGCAGCTTCTCGCGGTACTCGGCAGCCTTGTCGGCGAGATCGGCCGGGATCTCCTCGATGGTGGGCTCGGCGCCGATGGCGACCGTGCCACGCCAGGTGACAGCCTTCATCTCGACCAGGTCGACGACGCCGTCGAAGTCGTCCTCGGCGCCGATCGGCAGCTGCAGGACGAGCGGCTTCGCGCCGAGGCGGTCGATGATGGTCTGGACCGTGAAGTAGAAGTCCGCGCCCATCTTGTCCATCTTGTTGACGAAACAGATGCGCGGAACGTCGTACTTGGCGGCCTGACGCCACACCTGCTCCGACTGGGGCTCGACGCCCTCTTTGCCGTCGAACACTGCGACGGCGCCGTCGAGCACGCGGAGCGAACGCTCCACCTCGACGGTGAAGTCGACGTGGCCCGGCGTGTCGATGATGTTGATCTGGTTGTTGTTCCAGAAGCAGGTCACCGCGGCAGAGGTGATCGTGATGCCGCGTTCCTTCTCCTGTTCCATCCAGTCCGTGGTCGAGGCACCGTCGTGCGTCTCACCGATCTTGTAGTTGACACCGGTGTAGAACAGGATGCGCTCGGTGGTCGTGGTCTTGCCGGCATCGATGTGCGCCATGATGCCGATGTTGCGGACCTTGTTCAGGTCGGTCAGCACTTCCTGTGCCACAGGATTCTTCCCCGCTCGTAGCTCGTGTATCGGGTGTCGGCCTCCCCGGTGTTCCACCAGCGGGGCCATTGTCTCGAGTTGTAGATCAGCCGGTCCCCGGTAGGGGCCCGACGTGCGACGACGCCGGAGCAGTCACGGTAGGTGACTGCTCCGACGTGACGTCACCAGCGGTAGTGGGCGAATGCCTTGTTGGCTTCGGCCATCTTGTGAGTGTCCTCACGGCGCTTCACAGCGGCACCCAAGCCGTTGCTGGCATCGAGGAGCTCGTTGGCGAGACGCTCGACCATGGTCTTCTCGCGGCGCTGCCGGGAGAAGGTCACGAGCCAGCGGAGCGCGAGGGTGGTGGAGCGGCCCGGACGGACCTCGACCGGCACCTGGTAGGTGGCGCCACCGACACGGCGGCTGCGGACCTCGAGGGCGGGCTTGACGTTGTCCAGTGCGCGCTTGAGGGTGACGACCGGGTCGGTGCCGGTCTTCTCGCGCGCCTGCTCGAGTGCTTCGTAGACGATGCGCTCGGCGGTGGACTTCTTGCCGTCCAGGAGAATCTTGTTGACGAGCTGCGTCACCAGGGGCGAACCGTAGACCGGGTCGTTGATGAGCGGACGCTTCGGAGCGGGGCCCTTACGTGGCATTAGCTCTTCTCCTTCTTGGCGCCGTAGCGGCTGCGGGCCTGCTTGCGGCCCTTGACACCCTGGGTATCGAGCGAGCCACGGATGATCTTGTAGCGCACACCGGGGAGGTCCTTCACACGACCACCGCGGACGAGCACCATCGAGTGCTCCTGCAGGTTGTGACCCTCGCCCGGGATGTAAGCGGTGACCTCGACGGAGCTGGTCAAGCGCACACGCGCGACCTTACGGAGCGCCGAGTTCGGCTTCTTCGGGGTGGTGGTGTACACGCGGGTGCACACGCCACGACGCTGCGGGCTGCCCTTGAGGGCTGCCGTCTTGACCTTCGCGGTCTTGTCGCGGCGGCCCTTGCGGACCAGCTGGTTGATGGTTGGCATTTACCGGCTTTCTTCGTGTTGAACAGACTGCTCTGGACAAGCAACCTTGGCTGTTCTGAAATTAGGGATCTAGCAGTTGGGGCAAGAGAGCTGCTGCCCCTCACCCGCACCTCGAGCTGCACCCGAGGTCGGGTGTGTCGCATACCCCCACACAGGCAGCCGGATGCTCGTTCCATGCAGAAATCTGCACGAACGCGCGCACGGCAATACCTCGCTAGGCACACAGATCGGCCCGGGCATGCCGGACACGACCCACAACGATACCCGGCGGCGCGCCGGAAGGTCAAAGTGGGTTGGCAGTGGTAAGGGCTGACCTGCGATGTGGGGTACTGCGCGGAGCTGTCGGTACGGACACGGGCACATCAACTACTCAGATTGAGCGTCAGATCCGCAAGCGTCGATGCCGCTTCACACGGGTCTGCCGCCCCCGTCTGGAACTGTACCCACCAGCCGACGACGCCCGCGGAGGGTGATCCGACCGTCACTCCGCACGCCCCCGGATCGCCGGGGGGACGCATCACGACGGCCTTGCGCCCCTGGATGGTGGAGGACTCCACGGTGTAGCCGAGCTTCTCGCCTGTCGACTTCTCCGTGTCGAGGGAGCCCGTCTCGAACCAGTTGAACGTCACCTTCACCGGACCGTTGGCGCCGACCGCGTCCCAGCGGCAGATCGCGCCGAAGAAGCCCCGCTCGATGGCGTCGGCGCCGACGGTCTGGGCGATCTGTTCGTCGGCGACGGCGTTGCACTCCTCCAACAGGGCCGTGAACTGTTCGGTGTCACCGGACGAGGACGCCCCCTCCGCCCTGGGCGAGCCCTCGATCGTCGACCCGCACCCCGCGATCAGCCCGACCGCGGTGGCCGCGGCCAGCACCCGCACCGCACGCCACGTCCCGCTGCTCATCACTCCCCCGCTCACTTGGCCCTCGACACGCTGAGTTCGGCGAGATCGCGCGCCACCGTGCACGGGTCCGCCGCAGGTTGCGCATCCGCGTACATCACCGACCAGTGCACGAAGTCACCCCCGAACTCCACACCGAGTTCGCACAGAATTCCTTCGGACGACGCAATGAATCCGGGATGCCCCTGGATATCGATGTCGGTGGCCGGCCTGCCGATCAGCTCGGAACCCGCCCGCTCGCGGCCGATGGGACTGCCGCGGTACCAGGAGAACGTCACGCTGGGACCGCCGATTCCCGCGGTTTCCCACTCGCAGCCGACGGAATTACGCGTCACGCCGGTGAAGGTCGGCATCCCGAACGCCTTCGCCACCTCGTCGTCGGTGACCGAACCGCACTGACCGAAGAACGGGCCCGGATCGGTCACCTGCGGGAGTTGCTGCGCGGGGGGTTCGGTACCGGAATCGTCTCCGTCTCCCCCACAGCCGGCCAGACCGGCCGCGACGGTGATCAGGACGAGCGCTCCCCATTTCCGGCCCATGGTCGGTGACTCTACCGATCCCCGCGCTCTTTGCCCGGTCAGTCGAGAACGGCCACGTCGAGGCTCCGCGGCTCTACCGACTGACCGCTCCGCGGCTGTCCGGACGGTAACGCCGCGTCCAGCTGCGCCGCCCACTGCCGCACGATCTCCGCCCGTCGTTTGGAGTCGTCCGTGAGCACGTCGGCCAGACCGAGTCCGCGGGCGAGATCGAGGGTGGCCTGGACGAGCCGGTGCGCCACCGGGTCGGCGTCGTCGAACCCGAAGTGTTCGACGGCGGTGCGGTGCGCGACCCGCCCGAACCGCTCCTCGAGCGGCACGATCCGGGCCCGGAGTTCGGGGTCGGCTGCGGCGGCCGTCCAGACCTGCAGCGCCGCCTTGAACAGGGTGCCCGTGTAGTAGTCGACGAGCCGCGACACCACCGCCTCGGTGCGTCCCTCCCCGGTCGGCAGATCGGTGGCTTCGCGCCGGGCCTGCTCCATCCGCGCGTCGAACATGACCTCGAGTGCCGCGGTGATGAGGTCTTCGCGGGTGGGAAAATGGTGCTGGGTCGCGCCGCGGGACACGCCGGCGCGCTGGGCGACGAGGCTCACCGTGGTGGCACCCCAGCCCAGCTCGGCGAGGCAGTCGATGGTGACCTCGAGGAGATGCCCGCGCGTGACCCGGCTACGGTCCTGCTTCGGTTCGCGGGTCATGTGTCACTTCCTCTCGTCGCGCTGCGCGCCCGTGAGCGGGTGACGAGTCCAGAGACTCGTCAACCACGCACGGGGCCGGAGGCCCATCTCGGCGGCCGCTTCTGCAGAAACGCCATCATGCCCTCCCGCGCCTCCTCGGATTCGAACAGCCTCGCCGACTGGGCGGTCAGCTCGTCGGTGTAGCGGTCGAAATCGGCGAGCACACTGCGCGTCGTCAGGGTCTTCGATTCGGCCAGACCCTGCGGCGACGCCTGCCGCAACTGGTCCAGCAACTCCTCGACGGTGTCCTCGGGATCCTCGGCGGACTCGCTGATCAGCCCGACGGCCTCCGCCTCGTGCGCACCGAACTTCTCGCCCGTGAGGAGGTAGCGGCTCGCCGCGCGCGAATCGATACGCGGCAGCACCGTCAACGAGATGATCGACGCGGCAAGTCCGAGCCGGACCTCGGTGAGCGCGAACGTGCTGCGCGGGCCGGCGACGGCGATGTCGCAGGCCCCGACCAAGCCCATGCCCCCGGCCCTGACGTGACCGTCGATCCGGGCGATCACCGGCTTCGGCAACTCGACGATGGCCCGCAGCAGGTCGGCCATCTGCCGGGTCCGCGAGCCGACGTCGCCGGACGTCTCACTCAAATCCGCCCCGGCGCAGAACGTGCCGCCGGTGTGGGTGAGGACGACGCCGCGGACGTCGTTGTCCGCGGCGGCGTCCCGCAATCCCTGCAGCAGTTCGTCCACGAGCCTGCCGGAGATCGCGTTCCTGTTGTGGGGCGAATCGAGGGTGAGGGTGGCGAACCCCCGGTTCACCTCGTACCGGACGTACCGGTCGGCTTCCACGTCGGTCATGTGCTGTCCGTTCGACATCAGTACGACTTCGGCAGCCCGAGCGAGTGCTGGGAGACGAAGTTCAGGATCATTTCCCGGCTCACCGGGGCCACACGGGCGATGCGTGCCGCGCCGAGCATCGCCGCGAGACCGTATTCCTTTGTCAGGCCCGCGCCACCGTGCGTCTGGACAGCCTGGTCGAGTGCCTTGATGCTGGCTTCGGCGGCGGCGTACTTGGCCATGTTGGCGGCCTCGGCGGCGCCGAAGTCGTCGCCGCTGTCGTAGAGGACGGCCGCCTTCTGCATCATCAGCTTGGCGAGTTCGAGTTCGATCTTGATCTGCGCCAGCGGATGCGAGATGCCCTGGTGCGCGCCGATCGGCTCCTTCCACACCGTGCGTTCCTTCGCGAACCGCACCGCGGCGTCCAGCGCGTACCGGCCCATGCCGATCGCCATGGCGGCGCCGAGTATGCGTTCGGGGTTGAGACCCGCGAACAGCTGCATCAACGCCGCGTCGGCCTCGCCGACGAGCGCGTCGGCGGGCAGCCGGACGTCGTCGAGGAACAGCATGAACTGGTGGTCGGGCTCGACGATGTCCATCTCCATCGGCGTCTTCACGAAGTTCTCGGCGTCGGTGGGGACGATGAACAGTGCAGGCTTCAGCTTGCCGGTCTTCGAGTCCTCGGTCCGCGCGACGATCAGCACGGCGTCGGCCTGGTCGACCCCGGAGATGTAGATCTTGTTCCCCGACAGCAGCCAGTCCTCAGCTTGACCATCACCCCTCGCTTCGCTCGACCGGACCCGACGCGCGGTGGTCGTGATCTGGTGCGAGTTCGAACCCGCGTCGGCCTCGGTGATGCCGAACGCCATGATCTTCGAACCGTCGGCGAGGCCGGGGAGCCAGGCCTGCTTCTGCTCCTCGGTGCCGTACTTGCCGATGATCGTGCCGCAGATGGCCGGCGACACGACCACCAGCAGGAGGCCGGCGCCGTGGGCCGCGAGCTCTTCCTGAACGAGGGCGAGTTCGTAGATGCCTGCCCCGCCGCCCCCGTATTTCTCGGGGAGATTGACGCCGAGAAAGCCGAGTTTGCCCGCCTCGTTCCACAATTCGGTCAGCGGTTCGCTGCGCCGCGCCCGGGGCAGCACGTAGTCGATGTAGTTGAACCGCTCCCCGAGCCTCGACACGGAGGCGCGGAGTTCCTTCTGTTCTTCGGTCTCGATGAAGCTCATAGTTCTCCTCCAGGCTGCGCTGCTTCGACTACTGCAAGGACCGTTCCCACGTCGACCTGCTGACCGGCGGTCACGGAAAGTTCGGTGAGGACACCGGAGGCCGGTGCCTTGATCGTGTGTTCCATCTTCATCGCCTCGAGCCACACGATCGGCTGACCGGCGGTCACGGTGTCGCCGGCCGCGGCGCCGAGGCGGATGACGGAACCCGGCATCGGCGCGAGCAGCGACCCCTCGGCGACGACGGCGCTCGGATCGGTGAATCGCGGTGCGGCGTGCAGGCTCACCGGGCCCAGGGCGGAGTCGACGAACACGTCGTCCCCGTACCGGGACACCGCGAACGAGCGGCGCAGCCCCGCGACGTCCAGTGCGACGTGCCGCGCCGTGGCCGACACGAGCGCGACGTCGTCGAAGCCCTCGGCCTTCAGCCCGTACCGGGTGAGCAGGTACCGGATCTCGAGGTCACCGCCTCCGCCCGTGAACGTCTTGCTCTGCGGTGCGGACGCCAGGTTCCGCCATCCGCTGGGCAGCGAGGTGTTCACGGTCGCGACGTCGCGGTTGTGCGCGGCGTCCGCGAGTGCGGCGGCCAGCGCCGACAATCGCTCGGTGTCGGCCGAGGCCAGCGGACGGGCCAGCACGTCCAGCCCGTGCGTGTCGAAGAACGCCGTGTCCGTGTCGCCGGCGAGGAATGCCGGGTGGCGGAGCACGTTGACGAGGAGGTCGCGGTTGGTGCGCAGTCCGTGGATCTGCGCACGACTCAGGGCCGTGGCCAGCCGGGTGGCCGCCTGTGTGCGGGTGGGCGCGAACGCGATGACCTTCGCGAGCATCGGGTCGTAGTGCACGCCGACGGTGGATCCGTCGACCACGCCGGAGTCGAGGCGGATCCCCGGGGAGCGCAGGACGTCGAATTCGACCGCGTTCTCGGGCAGGTCCAAGCGGTGGACCGGTCCGCTCTGCGGCTGCCAGTTCTGCGCCGGATCCTCGGCGTACAACCGGACCTCGATGGAATGGCCGGACACGGCGGGCGATTCGGCGCCGAGCGCCTGCCCGGACGCCACCTGCAGTTGCAGTTCCACGAGGTCGAGGCCGGTGGTGCATTCCGTGACCGGATGTTCCACCTGCAGCCGGGTATTCATCTCGAGAAAATAGAAGTCACCCGCGTCCGGGTCGTCTCCCCCTCGCTCCGCTCGACCGGAAGCCAGGAACTCGACCGTTCCCGCACCCTCGTAATCGATGGCCTTCGCCGCGAGCCGGGCGGCCTCGAACAGTCGCTCGCGCATCCCGGGGACGGCTTCGACCAACGGCGACGGCGCCTCTTCCACCACCTTCTGGTGCCGACGCTGGATGGAGCATTCACGCTCCCCCACCGCCCAGACGGTCCCCTGCCGGTCGGCCATCACCTGGACCTCGATGTGCCTGCCCGTTTCCAGGTACCGCTCGCAGAACACGGTCGGGTCGCCGAACGCCGACTGCGCTTCGCGGCGGGCGCCTTCCAGCTGTTCCGGAAGGTCCGCGAGCTCACGCACGACACGCATGCCGCGTCCGCCGCCACCTGCGGACGCCTTGACGAGAACCGGCAGGTCCGCTTCGGTGACGGCGCCCGGGTCGAGTTCGGTCAGCACCGGGACTCCGGCGGCAGCCATCATCTTCTTGGACTCCACCTTCGAACCCATCATCTCGATGGCGGGCGCGGGCGGCCCGATCCACGTCAGGCCCGCGTCGTGGACGGCGCGCGCGAAGTCCGCGTTCTCGGAGAGGAACCCGTAGCCGGGGTGGATGGCATCGGCGCCGGCGAGCAGTGCCGCCTCGATGACGAGGTCACCGCGCAGGTACGTGTCGGCGGGACTGTTGCCCGGCAACCGGACCGCGGTGTCGGCCTCGGCGACGTGCGGGCTGAGTGCGTCGGCGTCCGAGAACACGGCGACGGTCCCGATGCCTGCGCGGCGGCAGGTGGCGAAGACGCGGCGGGCGATCTCACCACGATTGGCAACCAGTACGGACTGGATCATGTCGGGCCTCACATCCGGAAGACGCCGAAGTTCTCGGCGCCTTCGATCGGGGCGTTGGCAATGGCCGACAGGCACATTCCCACCACGGTTCGGGTGTCGCGCGGGTCGATCACGCCGTCGTCGTAGAGGCGACCGGACAGGAACATCGGCAAGGATTCCGCCTCGATCTGGTTCTCGATCATGGCGCGCATGCCGGCGTCGGCCTCTTCGTCGAACGCCTGCCCGCGGGCCTCGGCAGAGGCGCGGCTGACGATGGAGATGACACCGGCCAGCTGCGCCCCACCCATCACGGCGGATTTGGAGCTGGGCCAGGCGAACAGGAACCGCGGGTCGAATGCCCGTCCGCACATGCCGTAGTGGCCGGCGCCGTAGGACGCGCCGAGCAGGATCGAGATGTGCGGGACGGTGGAGTTGGAGACGGCGTTGATCATCATCGACCCGTGCTTGATCATCCCGCCCTCCTCGTACTCCTTGCCCACCATGTATCCGGTCGTGTTGTGCAGGAACAACAGTGGTGTGTGCGACCGGTTGGCCAGCTGGATGAACTGGGTGGCCTTCTGCGATTCCTCGCTGAACAGCACGCCGCGCGCGTTGGCGAGGATGCCCACCGGATATCCGTGCAGTTCGGCCCAGCCCGTGACGAGTGACGATCCGTACATCGGCTTGAACTCGTCGAAATCGGAGCCGTCGACGATGCGGGCGATCACCTCGCGGGGATCGAACGGGATCTTGAGGTCGGCGGGGACGATGCCGAGCAGTTCCTCGGCGTCCTCGAGCGGTTCGATGACCTCGGCCCGCGGCGCGGGACCCTGCTTCTTCCAGTTCAGGCGCTTGACGATGCTGCGGCCGATCCGGATGGCGTCCTGCTCGTCGACCGCGAAGTAGTCGGCGAGGCCGGACTTGCGGGCATGCATCTCGGCGCCGCCGAGGGTTTCGTCGTCGGATTCCTCACCGGTGGCCATCTTCACGAGCGGCGGTCCGGCGAGGAACACCTTGGACCGTTCCTTGATCATGACGACGTGATCGGACATGCCGGGGATGTACGCGCCGCCGGCCGTCGAGTTGCCGAAGACGAGGGCGATGGTCGGGATACCCGCGGCGGAGAGCTGGGTGAGGTCGCGGAACATGCGGCCACCGGGGATGAACACTTCCTTCTGGGTGGGAAGGTCGGCGCCGCCGGATTCCACGAGGGAGATGACGGGGAGCCGGTTCTGCCGGGCGATGTCGTTGGCGCGGAATCCCTTCCGCAACGTCCACGGATTGCTGGTGCCGCCGCGGACCGTCGGGTCGTTGGCGACGATCAGGCACTCGACGCCCTCCACCACGCCGATACCGACGACAGTGCTGGCGCCGACCGGGAAGTCGCTGCCCCACGCCGCGAGCGGGCACAGTTCGAGGAACGGCGAGTCGGGGTCGAGGAGCAGTTCGATGCGCTCCCGGGCGAGGAGCTTGCCGCGCTTCTTGTGCCGCTCGGTGTACTTCTCGCCGCCGCCAGCGAGTGCCTTGGCGTGCTCGGTGTCGATCTCGGCGAGCTTGTCCGTCATGGCCTTCGCCGCCGCGGCGTACTCTTCGGAACTCGTGTCCAGCGTGGACTTCAACGTGGTCATGACTGATACCCCAATCGCTTGGCCGCGAGCCCCGTCAGGATCTCGGTGGTACCGCCACCGATCCCGAGGATGCGCATGTCGCGGTACTGCCGTTCCACTTCGCTCTCCCGCATGTAGCCGAGGCCGCCGAACAGCTGGACGGCCTGGTTGGCCACCCATTCGCCCGACTCGACGGCGGTGTTCTTCGCGAAGCAGACCTCCGCGATGAAGTCCTCGTTCGACACGAGCGAACGCTCCACCAGCGCTCTGGTGTAGACGCGGGCCACGTCGGTCTTGCGCGCCATCTCCGTGACCGTGTTCTGCACCGACTGCCTGCTGATCAGCGGACGGCCGAACGTCTCGCGGTCGCGCACCCACTGCAGTGTGAGGTCGAGGCACCGTTGCGCGCTCGAATAGGCCTGCGCGGCGAGGGCGATGCGCTCGGTGAGAAACGCCTGGGCGATCTGCGCGAACCCGCTGTTCTCCTCGCCGACCAGATTTGCGGCGGGCACCCGGGCGTCGACGAACGACAACTCGGCCGTGTCCGACGCACGCCAGCCCATCTTGTCGAGTTTGCGTGCCACCTCGAAGCCCGGTGTGCCCTTCTCGATCACGAGCAGGGAGACCCCGGATGCGCCGGGGCCGCCGGTGCGGACGGCGGTGACCACGAAGTCGGCCCGGACAGCAGACGTGATGAACGTCTTGGATCCGTTGACGACGTAGTGGTCGCCGTCGCGGACCGCGGTGGTCCGCAGATGCCCGACGTCGGAACCGCCGCCGGGTTCGGTGATGGCGAGGGAGCCGATGAGCTCGCCGCGCAGGGTGGGGCGGACCCACTTCTCGATCTGCTCCGGGTCACCGGCCGCCGCGAGGTGCGGTAGCGCGATTCCCGACGTGAACAGGGAAGCGAACGCGCCACCCGATGCACCCGCCTGGTGGAATTCCTCGCAGATCAGTACGGCGTCGACGAGGTCACCGCCCTCGCCTCCGACGGATTCGGGGAAGCCGGCGCCGAGCAGACCCAGCTCGGCGGCCTCCCGGTGCAGCGCGCGGGGCAGTTCGCCGTCGCGTTCCCACTCGTCCAGGTGCGGCAGTATCTGTCGTTCGACGAAGCTGCGCACCGTCTTGCGCAGTTCCTGCCGCTCGGGTGTGTCCCACACGCTCACAACGTTGTCCCTTCGGGAAGAAGTGCTTCCGGTATGTCGAGGTGCCGGGATCTCAGCCATTCGCCGAGCCCCTTGGCCTGCGGGTCGAACCGGGCCTGGGACGCGACGCCTTGCCCGAGGATTCCCTCGATCACGAAGTTGACGGCGCGCAGTTTCGGCAGCACATATCTCGTGACGGTGAGGTCGGCGGCCTCCGGGAGGAGGCGCTTGACTTCGTCGACGGTCAGGGCGTGGGCCAGCCACCGCCACTGTTCGTCGGTACGCACCCACACACCGACGTTCGCGTTGCCGCCCTTGTCCCCACTGCGCGCTCCGGCGATGGTGCCGAGCGCCACCCGGACCGTGGGTTCGGCACCCCGCGGCTCCGGGAGCGCGGGTTCGGCGACGTCCTCGAGTTCCCGGACGTCGGTGGCGGGTTCGATGTCGACGCGCGTTCCGTCCGGTAGCACCGCGACGTGCGGCACCTCCTTGGCGTACACGTATCCCGGGGTGAACACGCCGTAGGGCTGCCCCTGCCCGGGCGGCGCCGTCAGCGTGAATCCCGGGTAGCTCGCCAGTGCCATTTCGACTGCGACGGAGGAGAATCCGCGTCCGACCGCGTTGGCGTCGGAATCCCGGACCACGCAGCGCAGCAGCGCGCTCGCGGCCTCCTCGGTGTCGGCGTCCGGGTGATCGGTGCGGGCGAGCGACCAGTCGAGTTCGGCCGGCCGCGTGGGAAGCCACCCCTCGAGCTGCCGTTTCACCAGGGCAGCCTTGGCCTCGATGTCGAGGCCGGTGAGGACGAACACGGCCTCGTTGCGGAATCCCGCGAGCGTGTTCAGCGACACCTTGAGCTGCGGCGGCGGTGCCTCCCCGACGACGCCACTGATGCGCACGCGGTCGGGTCCGTCCTGCGACAGTGCGGCGGAGTCGATCCGCGCGGTCACGTCGGGACCGGCGTAGCGGCCACCGGTGATCTCGTACAGCAACTGCGCGGTGACGGTGCCGACGTTCACGGCGCCACCGGTCCCGGGGTGCTTGGTGATGACGGACGATCCGTCCGAGTCGATCTCGGCGATCGGGAATCCGGGACGGTCGAGGTCGTCGATCTCGGTGAAGAACGCGTAGTTGCCGCCCGTCGCCTGGGTGCCGCACTCGATGACGTGCCCCGCCACCACGGCGCCGGCGAGCTGGTCGAAAGCGTCTCGCTGCCAGCCGAAGTGCGCGGCCGCCGGGCCCACGATGACGGACGCGTCGGTGACGCGCCCGGTGACGACGACGTCGGCACCGGCATTCAGGCATTCGACGATGCCCCACGCGCCGAGGTAGGCGTTGGCGGTCAGCGGGCTGCCCAGCCCCAGTTCGGCGGCCCGGCCGATCAGGTCGTCGCCTTCGACGTGGGCGATCGTCGCCTGCAGCCCCAGCTTGTCGTTCACCTCCCGCAACGCGTCCGCGAGACCGGCCGGGTTGAGGCCGCCTGCGTTGGCGACGATGCGGACTCCCTTGTCGAGGGCCAGCCCGAGGCAGTCCTCCGCCTGACGGAGGAACGTCTTGGCGTAGCCGCGGTTCGGGTCCTTCATGCGGTCGCGGCCGAGGATCAGCATGGTGAGTTCGGCGAGGTAGTCGCCGGTCAGATAGTCGAGCTCGCCGCCTTCGAGCATCTCGCGCATCGCCGACAGGCGGTCGCCGTAGAAACCGGAGCAGTTGCCGATCCGCACGGTCATCGGGTTCCCGCCTCGCGGCCGCCGCCCGCGGGGCCCGCGAAGGCCTGAGCGATGTTCAGCCACGCGTCCGCATCCGCACCGGTGGCCTCGAGAGCGAGATCGGCTCGGTTCGCGCGCTGGGTGACGAGAAGGCAGAAGTCCTCGGCGGGCCCGGTGACCTTCTGCGCGGCATCCTCGGGTCCCCACGTCCAGACGGACACTCCGTCGGGGGCGGTCAGTTCGACGCGGAACTCCTCCGCGGGTGGGGCGAGTTCGTTGACGGCGTAGGCGAAGTCGCGGGTGCGGACACCGAGGTGGGCGATGCTCTTCAACCGCTCGGTGGGTGTGCGCGGCACCGAGAGCGCGTCGGCGACGTCCTGACCGTGCGCCCACGTCTCCATCAGGCGGGCGGTGGCCATCGAGGCCGCCTTCATCGGCGGGCCGTACCAGAGGATCTTCTGTCCCGGCGGCACCGCCAGGAGAGCCTCCGCGAGTCGAGCCCGGGCCGAGCGCCAGGCGGCGAGCAGTTCCGCAGGTTGCCGCCGGGCGTGCTCCTCGGCGCCGGCGTCGACGAAGCCGGCGGGGTTCGAGGCGGCCACCGTCAGTTGCTCGGTGAAGCCGTCGGGATCGGTGATCGCCAGGAGGGCGGCCTCGTCGGTCCACAGCAGATGTCCGATCTGGTGGGCGATGGTCCAGCCCTCGGCCGGTGTCGGATCGGCCCAGCGGGAGTCGGGGAGGTCGGCGACCAGGGCATCCAGTGAATCGCTCTCGGCGCACAAGTCGTCGATGAACCTCTGCAGTTCAGCCATGCGACCAGCATCACACCGGCCCGATAAAAAAGCAAGCACGATTGATTGTTATTTGGCTGCGGATCGTCCGGCGAGCTGCCACGCTGGTCACGTGATACGACAGTTGCTCACCCATGCGGCGCTCAACCCTCTCCCCTCCCCGCGCGCACTGGCCGCCCGAGCCGTACCGGGAACCGGCCACCGCATCGCCGGGAAACGGATCCTCGTCACCGGTGGTTCCTCGGGGGTCGGGGAAGCGGCCGCACGCCGGCTCGCCGCCCTCGGCGCGGAGGTGGTCCTCGTGGCCCGCGGCTCCGACGCCCTCGAGTCCGTGCGCGACGACATCCTGCGGTCCGGTTGCGACGCGCACGCCGTCCCCTGCGACCTCACGGACCCGGAGTCCGTCGACGCCCTCGTCGCTCAAGTGCTCGGGGAGATCGGCCCAGTCGATGTACTCGTCAACAACGCCGGGCGGTCGATCCGGCGGACGGTCGAGGATTCGCTGGACCGATTCCACGACTTCGAGCGCACCATGGCCGTCAACTACTTCGGCTCGACGCGACTGACCCTCGCGTTGCTCCCGTCGATGATCGAGCGCAGCGAGGGCCACATCATCAACGTCGCGACGTGGGGGGTACCCGCCGGCGTGATGCCCAAGTTCTCCGCCTACCACGCGTCCAAGGCGGCCGTCGGCGCGTTCGGCCGAAGCCTCGGCGCCGAAGTGCGCGACCGCGGAATCTCCGTGACCACCCTGGACTTTCCCTTGGTCCGGACGCCGATGATCGCGCCCACCACGGACTACGACGCGATGGCGGCCCTGACTCCCGAGCAGGCGGCGGAATGGTTCGTCACCGCCGTGCGCACCCGGCCGATCGAACTGCTCCCCAGTTACGCCGAACTGTTCCGGGTGCTCGGCACGTTCGCGCCGTCCGCCACCGACGCACTGGTACGGCGCACCGGCATCTGAGCGCAATGACAGACTGGGACGGTCTCGAATCCGCGCTCACACCCGAGGGAGTCGTCCATGACCGACGCCGTGCTCACCACCCGCGAAGGCGACATCGTCACCTGGACGCTCAACCGTCCGGAGGCGCGCAACCCGATCTCCGAGCCGGACGTGATCGAGGCGCTCGAGAATGCGGTGGCCGACGTCAACGGTGATCCCAGCGTGCGCGTCGCGATCGTCACGGGTGCGGGTTCGGCGTTCTCCTCCGGCGGCAACGTCAAGCACATGCGCGACCGCGCCGGAATGTTCGGCGGCTCCCCCGCCGACCTGCGGCAGGGTTACCGGCACGGCATCCAGCGCATTCCGCTGGCCCTCTACCACTGTGAGGTGCCGACCATCGCCGCCGTCAACGGACCCGCGATCGGTGCCGGATGCGACCTGTCCCTGATGTGCGACATGCGGATCGCCTCCACGGCCGCCGTGTTCGCGGAGAGCTTCGTCAAGGTCGGACTCGTTCCCGGCGACGGCGGCGCCTGGTTCCTGCCGCAGGCCGTCGGGATGGCGCGCGCCAGCGAGATGGCGTTCACCGGCGACGCGATCGACGCCGCGAAAGCCCTCGAGTGGGGACTCGTCTCGCAGGTCACCGAACCCGAGGAACTCCTCGGCGCGGCACGGGCGCTCGCCGAGCGGGTGGCGGTCAACCCGCCGCAGGTGCTGCGGATGACCAAGAAGCTGCTGCGCGAGGGCCGTCACCAGAGCCTCGAGAGCCTCCTCGAACTGTCGGCGGCCATGCAGTCGCTCGCCCATCACACCGCGGACCATCACGAGGCGGTCGGCGCGATGCTCGATCGCCGCAGCCCGAACTTCACCGGCCAGTGAACCCGGGCATCGAACACCGGTGACAGCCGAGCCGCGCAGTCAGCTTCTTCCCGTCGTCTCGGTCCTCGGATCGGTGCTGTCCGTCCAGTTCGGCGCCGCCTTCGCGAGCACCCTGTTCGAGGCGGTGGGCGTCAGTGGCGCGGTGTCGCTGCGGCTGACGATCGCGGCGATCATCCTCGGGGTGATCGTGCGGCCGCGGTGGCGACGGTGGACACGAACGCAACGCGAGGGCATCCTCGCACTCGGAGTGGCGCTGGCCGTGATGAATTCGGCGTTCTACGAGGCCCTCGCGCGGCTCCCGCTCGGCACCGCCGTCACCATCGAGTTCCTGGGACCGCTCACCCTCGCCGCCGTGCTGTCGCGAAGACTGCGGGACGGTGTGTGGGTGCTGGCGGCGCTGACCGGGGTGATCATGCTCGGCCTGCGCGAGAACTCGGGTGCCGAGTCCCTCGACCTCGTGGGGGTGGCATTCGCGCTCACCGCCGGGGCGGCGTGGGCCGGTTACATCGTCGCCGGCTCGAACCTCGCGGCAACGGTTCCCAGCGCGGACGGCCTGGCGGGCGCGAGCATCGTCGCGGCGGCCCTGACGCTTCCGCTCGGCGCGGTGTCCGGCGGCACCGCACTGTTCGACCCCCGGATCCTGGCCGTGGGCGCGGCGGTGGCCCTGCTGTCGTCGGTGATTCCGTACTCGCTCGAGCTACGGGCGCTGCAGGTGATGAGCAAGAAGGTGTTCGCCGTGCTCATCGCGCTCGAGCCTGCGGCCGCGACCCTCGCCGGGGTGATCGTGCTCGGGCAGGTCCTCGGACTGCAGTCGCTGGCCGCGATCGCGCTCGTCGTCGCGGCCGGTGTCGGCTCCGTCCTGAGCAACCGGTAGCGGCACGGCCTGCGGGCGGGGCTGGCAGGATCGACGCGTGAGCACAGCGAACCTGACCCGAGCCGAAACCGCCGAACGTTCCCGCGCGATCGACGTTCTCGGCTATCGGGTGGAACTGGACGTACTCGGCGCCGTCGACCGGGAGGTCGGGACGTTCGCGACCACCACGACCGTCGAGTTCACCGCCCGCACGTCCACGACCTGGCTCGACTTCCTCGGCGCCGGTGTGGAGTCGGTGACGGTCAACGGCGCCGACGTCCCCGTCGACTACGACGGCGCCCGCATCGCGTTGACCGGGCTGTGTGAATCCAACGTCGTGATCGTCGCAGCCCGGGGCGAGTACAGCCGTTCCGGTGAGGGTCTGCACCGGTTCCTCGACCCGGCGGACGGGCAGACGTACCTGTACACGCAGTACGAACCGGCGGACGCGCGGCGGGTGTTCGCGTGCTTCGAACAGCCGGACCTGAAGGCGCCGTTCACGTTCGTCGTCACCGCGCCGCAGGAGTGGGAGGTGGTCTCCAACCAGCAGGTCGCCGAACGGGAAGACACCACCGGCGCGCAGGTCGTCACGTTCGCGCCGACACTGCCGATCTCCACCTACATCACCGCGGTCGTGGCCGGGCCCTACCACCGGGTCGACTCGGAATGGAGTGGCGGCGACGTCACGATCCCGCTGGGCGTCCTGTGCCGCGCCTCGCTTGCGCAGTACCTCGACGCGGACACGATCTTCGAGATCACCCGGCAGGGGCTGGGGTTCTTCACCGACGGTTTCGATTACCCCTACCCGTTCGGCAAGTACGACCAGGTGTTCGTCCCCGAGTACAACCTCGGCGCCATGGAGAACCCCGGCTGTGTGACATTCACCGAGGCGTACGTGTTCCGCGGCGCCGCCACCGACTCCCAGTACGAGGGCCGGGCGAACACGGTCCTGCACGAGATGGCCCACATGTGGTTCGGCGACCTCGTCACGATGGTGTGGTGGGACGACCTGTGGCTCAAGGAATCGTTCGCCGACTACATGGGCGCACTGGCCAACGCGGAGGCCACCCGGTGGACCGGCGCGTGGGTGGCCTTCGCCAACCGTCGCAAGGCGTGGGCGTACCTGCAGGACCAGTTGCCGACGACGCATCCGATCGTCGCGGACATCGTCGACCTCGAGGCCGCGAAACTGAACTTCGACGGCATCACGTACGCGAAGGGCGCCAGCGTCCTCAAGCAACTCGTCGCGTACGCCGGGCGTGATGCGTTCTTCGAGGGGGCACGCCGCTACTTCCGCGCCCACGCCTTCGGGAACACCACCCTGACGGATCTGCTGACGGAACTGTCGGCGACGTCGGGCCGGGATTTGACGAGCTGGGCGCGCGCCTGGCTGCAGACCACCGGCGTGTCCGCACTGAGCCTGCAACGCGGCGCCGACGGGCGCGCCGCGATCGTGCAGACCGATCCGCGTCCGCACCGGCTCGGCGTCGGGCGCTACGACTTCGACGACACCGGCGACCTCGTGTGCGTGGAGCGGGTGGAGGTCGACCTCACCGACGCCCGCACCCCGATCGACCTCGCCGACGCGCCGCTCGTGTTGCTCAACGACGCCGACCTGACGTACGCGAAGGTACGGCTGGACGACCGATCGCTGACCACCGTCGAGACGTCGCTCGACCGGCTGCGCGACCCGCTGGCGCGGGGCCTGATCTGGTCGTCGCTGTGGAACGCGACCCGCGACAGCGAACTGGGTGCCACGCGGTATCTGTCGATGGCCCAGCGGTTCTCACCGGCGGAGTCGCACCTGACCCTCCTCACGTCGGTGCAGGCCAACGCCCCCTATGCGATCGAGCACTTCCTCCCCGAGACGTCGCGCGACACCGCCCGTCTCGACTGGCTCGAGCACACCTGGCGCGCGTTGTGGGACGCCCCGCCGGCTTCGGGAAGCCAACTCGCCTGGGCACGCGCGGTTGCCGGCGCAGCGGCGATGGACGGCAGTCGCGCGGCCGGCATCCGATCGATTCTCGAGTCCGGCGGGTCGGTACCGACCGGGCTGTCGCTCGACCCGGATCTGCGCTGGGGATTCTGGGGCGCGCTCGCCGCCACCGGACACGCCGACGACGCGGACCTCGACGGGGAGCTGCGCCGCGACGACACCGGTTCCGGTCGCACCGCGTACTTGCGGGCGAGTTTCTCGCGACCGGACCCGGACGTGAAGGCGAAGGCCTGGGAATCGATCTTCCACGACCGCACACTGTCCAACGAACATCTCGGGGCGATCATCGCCGGGTTCCGCGCAGGCGCCCGGCACGACCTCGTCGAGGGTTACGCCGCCGACTACTTCGCCTCGATCCGCTCGGTGTGGGAGGAGCGCAGTATCGAAATCGCGCGGCGGATCGTGGTCGGGCTGTTCCCGTCCGAGCCCACACTCGACGCGGCGGACGGATGGCTCGATACCAACGCCGATGCGCCCGCCGCGCTACGACGGCTGGTGCTCGAGCAACGGGATCATCTCGCCCGAGACCTGCGAGCGCAGGCGTTCAACAGCCGTTCGGACGTCACCGGCTGACCGGCCGGGCACCGTTCGACGTGCGGGCCGTCCACCGTTCCAGGGCGTCCCGCCACCGGCCGGACGCACTGTCGCCCGCCCAGGCGATGTAGCCGTCGGGACGCACGAGCAGTGCGGGGCCCTCGTCGGTCCGGGTCACCGCGTGGACACCGCCCGGGACGGGAGCCCCGGGCGCGGTGACCAGGACGAAACCGCCCGAGCGCATCACCTCGTACAGCCGTCCGCCGTCGGTGGGCAGGTCCTCGGCACGTCGGCCGACCAGGGTGCTCTCACCGGCGGCGTGGCCGTACCCGATTCCGATCCCCGAGAACATCCGGGCGATCGCGTCGCCGATCGGCGGGAAGGAGAGAAGCGCCGCCACTGCCCCGTTCCGGAGCTTCCGGAGGATCCACGGCCGGACGATCATCATACGCATCGTGGCACCGCTCGACCGCAGAACCAGCCGTCCCACCGGGTGCCGCTCGGAGTGGTACGTGTCGAGAACCGCGTCGTCCGCGCCGTCCAGGACGGCCGCGAGTTTCCAGCCGAGATTGACGGCGTCCTGAATGCCGGTGTTCATTCCCTGCCCACCGGCAGGCGAATGCACGTGGGCTGCATCGCCGGCGAGAAACACCCGACCCGTCCGATACTGCGGGACCTGCCGTTCGTCGCTGTGGAAACGCGACTGCCAGCGCACGCCGCCGAGACCGTAGTCCGTGCCCATGGCGACCTCGATGGTGCTGCGCAGTTCCTCCCGATCCACGGGCGCGGTGTCGTCCACCTGATGCCGCCGGTTCCAGGCGATCACGCGAAACAGGTTGTCGCCGTAGGGTGCGATGAACGCGAATCCGTCGCGGACGGCGTTGACGGTCACGAGATTGTCGGGTGGGTTCTCGAGTTCGACGTCGGCGAGCATGATCGACCGCAGCACGGCCTTGCCGGGGAACGGTTGCCCGATCATCGTCCGGACCGCGCTGTGCGCGCCGTCCGCACCGACCGCATACATCGCGTGGAACGTGCTGTCGCGTCCCGAACTGTGGTGGCCGTGAACACGGACGCCGTTCCCGTCCTGCTCCACCCCGGTCACGGTGAACCCGCGGATGATGTCGGCGCCGCGGTCCCGGGCGTGTTCCTCCAGGAGGGTGTCGACGTTCCGCTGCGGGGTGACGAGGACGAACGGGAACCGGGACCGCAGGCGTCCGAGGTTCAGCGCTGCACCGCGCCACAGCTTCAGACCCGGCGAGGCGGCGCCGGTGGCGACGAGTCGGTCGGCGAGTCCGCGGGCGTCGAGCAGTTCGAGGGTGCGGGCGTGGACGCCGAATGCGCGGCTGAGGGTGGACGGTGCGGCGCGCTTGTCCAGCACCGTCACCGATCGGCCCGCCGCCGCCAGCTCTCCCGCGAGCATGCATCCGGTGGGTCCCGCGCCGATCACCACCACGTCGATGTGCGTCATGACGTTGCCTCCGATCGAAAGCGTCCCGACTAAGTCAACAACCGTTGACTTCCACGGTAGGCGCATCCCCGCGCGAGGTCAACAGCTGTTGACTTACACTCTGGGAATGCCCGACCGCCGCGCCCGCTCCGCCGTCGCCACCCGCGCCGCGATACTCGACGCCGCCCGCGCCCGATTCGGCACCGACGGCTACGAACGCACGACGATGCGCGCCGTCGCGTCCGATGTGGGCGTCGACCCCGCACTGGTGGTCCGGTACTTCGGCAACAAGGAATCACTGTTCGCCGAGGCCGCCGAATTCGATCTGCACCTGCCCGACCTCCACGACGTTCCCGCGAAGGACCTCGCGGCCGTGCTCATGCCGCGCTTCTTCGCGGTGTGGGAGAACGACGGCGCGTTCCTCCCCCTGCTCCGCGCGGCGGCGAGCAGCCCGCGGGCCGCCGAGGCGATGTTGCAGGTCTTCGCCCGCCAGGTAGCGCCCGCGCTGGCCGTGGTCACGGCGGACCGCCCGGACGAACGCGCGGCCCTCGTCGGGTCGCAGGTCCTCGGACTCGCCTTCTCCCGCTACGTACTCCGGGTGCCGCCCGTGGCGAACATGACGCACGAGCAGCTGATGCGCTGGGTCGGGCCGGTGCTCGAGTACTACCTCACGACGGAACCGCGGTAGCCCTGCCGGTGATGCCTGCCGCCGTTCAGCATCCAGCGGACGTCGAGCTCACTCGTGCTGCGGCTGTGCCGCCTGATCGTGAACGACGTGATCGGCAACCGCTCGACGACGCTCGCCTCGGCACGCGGATCACCCGCGATGCCCTGTTCCAGAACCGAATACGCGGTGTGGTTGACCGAATGCACGGCAAGCCGGAGCGCGTCGAGCGCCGTGGGTCGCGGCCCGAACGCGGCGAGCGTGTGACCGCCGTCCACCGCGGTTTCGACCACCGCGTAGAAATGCCAGTCTGCGCCCGAATCGCCAGTCATGATGCGCCTCACTCGATGTGCTTCTGTGAGCTGTGCCATGACGATATCGCGGGGGTACGACACGTTTTCGGAGCCGCGCCGCTCAGGCGACGGATCGGCGGCCGATCCCGAACAGCTCCTGGGGGACGTCGATCCCCTTGAGCCGGTGACTGCCCGCCGGTTCGCCCCAGAACTCGTCGGTGTCGAGTTCGTCGTAGAACTCGCCGGTCACGACCACCTCGTGAGACGGCGCGACCGCGACGACGCGGCTGGCCATGTTCACGGGCCTGCCGAACCAGTCGCCCGCGCTCGGCACGGCTGTGCCCCAGGCGATCCCGGCCCGCAGCGGCGGAAGCCCCTCGGCGCGGGCGGCCTGCACGAGGTCGAGCGCGGTGTACGCCAGCGCGTTGGGATCGGCCGAGACCAACATGACGGCGTCGCCGATCGTCTTCACCAGACGCACCGGCGGAAGCACCAGATCGGTGGCCATCCCATCGAGCCGCTCGGCCACCCGCCCCAGATCGGCGGGCGCCACCTGCTCACCGAGCAGCGTGAATCCGACGAGGTCGGCGAAACAGACGCCGATCTCCTGCGCCCCCCGAACCTGCAGGTTCGAGTCCCTGGCGATACCCACCGCATCGGAGCGCAGTTGGTGGCGCAGAGTGGTGGCGATGAGATGAGCCAGGATCTGCGCCTCGAAATCCGCTATGCGCCGCACCTCCACCGCATACCGCAGGGCCACCTCGGGGTGATCGCGCGTCGCCTCGAGCCGCTCCTGCAGGAGCGCGTCCGCGGCGTCGGCGACCGTCCAGAGGTTGCGGCCGAGGACCCGGGCGGCCGCGAAGATTCCGCTCTCGTCGAGCCCCAGATCCCGGTACTGCTTGAGTCCGCGCGCGAGGTCGAGGTCGCCGTCGTCGTAGAACGTCCCGTCCTCCGACGCACCCCGGCCGATCGCCCGGAACCACCGACGGGCATCCTCCACGGTGACGCCGGTCTTCTCGGAGATCTCGTCGATGCCGTACCGGCCCTTCGGCGCCAGCGCGTGCTCGAGCAGCAGGTGCGCGAGCCGATTGGTCCGCGAGGCGGCGCGGAGTTCGTCGATCGACACCCCGTCCTCGATCAGGGTGTTCAGGACCCCCATGCGCGCAGAGCGATCCGATCCGCTGAGTCCGTCGAGGAGGCCGGCGGCCTCGAACTCGTGGAGTTGCGTGGGCGGCGGACCCGGGCGTCGGAGCGGGCGAGGCGGCGGGGACACCAGACGTCCCGTTCGGGGCGTGATCCGTCGGGGCTGTCGCGGGTTGCGCACGTCCTCATCGTCCCAGGAACGACGTCGCCCTTCGCCGTAAACCTGCGAACTCGCTTCCCCCGCGACCATGACCGAACTATATTCGGTATGTGCCGATTCAAAGTCTGTTGCTGGATGCGGCGGAGGGCCACTTCGCCCGCCGTGGCGTCCTCGCGACGCGGCTCGCCGACATCCGGCACGAGGCCGGTGTCAGTGTGGGAGCCGTCTACCACCACTTCCCGAACAAGGAAGAGCTGTACCTCCAGGTCTGGTTGCGCGCTCTCGCCGACTATCAGGACGGATTCCGGGCCGTGCTCTCGGAATGCGCCGATGCGCGGTCCGGGGTGGAAGGCGCTGTCGTCCGCCACCTGCAGTGGGTGTCCGGCAACCCGCAGCGGGCCACCATCCTCGCCGCGCCCCGGCCCCCGGGCATCGACGGGCGGGCCGATTCCACCAACGCGGCGTTCTTCCGCGACGTCACCCACTGGTGGCGGGTCCACGAACACTACGGAACGGTCCGCCGGTTCGACTTCGACGTGCTCTACGCGTTGTGGCTGGGCCCGGCCCAGGAGTACTCCCGCCAGTGGCTCGCGGGCGCCATGACCACCGACCCCACCGCGGTGGCGCCCGAACTGGCGCGCGCCGCGTGGAATTCGCTACGGAACCAGGAGTAGAGGCATGACAGTGGACGTCGCACTCACCGCCGACACCGCGCAGGCCGTGCTGGCGGCCCAGCCGTTCAGCATGCTGGTCGGCGCCCGCATGACCCAGTTCGGCGAGGGTGGCGCCACCCTCGAGATCCCCGTCCGGGACGAACTGCGGCAACAGAACGGCTTCGTGCACGGCGGCGTCCTGTCGTACGCCGCCGACAACGCTCTGACGTTCGCCGCGGGCACCGTACTCGGCGCGAACATCATGACCGCGGGCTTCACGATCACCTACCTCCGCCCCGCCCAGGGCGTGCTGCTGCGGGCGGACGCCCGAGCCGACGCGTCGACCCGGCGGCAGGCGTTGTGCCGGTGCGACATCTACGCGGTGCAGGACGACGGCTCGGAGGTACTGTGCGCCGCCGCCCAAGGCACGGCGACGGTCAAGCAGCCGCGGTAGTCGCGGCCGCACGGGATGGAACGATGGGACCATGGCTGAATCCGTCGACCGCGCATCCGTGGACAGGGCGCGTGAGCGCATCACCGGCCTGATCCGCCGGACACCCACGTTCCGTGCCACCGTCCCCACCGTGCGCGGCGCCGTACCGGTGATCTTCAAACTCGAGTTCCTGCAGTACGGTGGCTCGTTCAAGGTGCGGGGCAGCCTCAACGCGCTGCTCCACGCAGAGGAGGACGGGCGGCTCGACGATGCGGGTGTCGTCATCGCGTCCGGCGGGAACGCCGCGATCGGCGCGGCCTGGGCGTCGCGGCTGCGGGGCGTGAAGTGCACGGTGGTCGTCCCCGTCACGGCACCCGACGTCAAGATCGACAAGCTGATCGCGCTCGGCGCGGACGTGCGCAAGGTCGGTGCTCGATACGCCGAGGCGGCCGAGTACGCGGACGAACTCGCGACGTCGTCGAACGCCCTCGCCCTGCACGCCTACGATCTCCCCGACATCGTCGCCGGGGCGGGCACCATCGCCCTCGAGATCCAGGACGACGTCGCCGAGCCGCTGTCCTACGTGATCGCCGTCGGCGGCGGCGGACTGCTCTCCGGTGTCGTCGCAGGCAGCGGCGAGGACGACAGCATCTACGGCGTGGAACCGAGCGGAGCGGCGACGCTGCACTCCGCGGTCGCCGCCCGGCAGCCCGTGGACATCGACATCGACAGCATCGCCGGCGATTCCCTGGGCGCCACCAAGATCGGTTCCATCGCCTGGGACACCGTCCGGTCGCGCCCCGTGTCCAGCCTGATCGTCGACGACGACGCCCTCATCGACGCGCGAACACTGCTGTGGGAGGAGTTCCGGATCGTCGTCGAGCACGGCACTGCCGCCGCGCTCGCCGCGATCGTCACCGGACAGCTCGCCCCCGCCGACGACAAGCCGCTCTGTGTGGTGCTCTGCGGCGCCAACACGTCGATGACCAGCTACTGATTCGCCGACGTCTCAGCCGCGCGGTTTCAGCCGGCTGTTCGGCAGTTCCGGTGCGGGCAGCGGATCGCCGTCGTAACCCTCGACCGTGCCGAACCGGGGGTCGGCGGGCGCCGAGCCCCGGAGCTCGGACTGCCACTCGCGGCGGTAGCCGACGATGTCCTCGTGGCTACGGCCGAGGAAATTCCACCACATGATCACCTGCTCGCCCAGCGGCTCACCACCGAGCAGCAGCAGCCGGGCCCGGGTCCCGCCCGTGTTGCGCAGCGCCACCAGCGATTCCCCGGGCGGCTGATAGCCGAGTTCCGCCCACCGCAGCGTTGTCCCGCGCAGCTGCACCTCACCCTCGTCGACGAGCACCCCGACCTCGAAGCCGCGCTGGATGTCGAGGGTGACGTCGGCGCCCGGCTCCAGGAGGATCTCCGCGCCGAGCAGCGGCGTGAACGTGCGGACCGGCGAGGTGGAGCCCGCCGTGCTCCCGAGGAACACCCGCACGCTCGCGCCGTCCAGTTCGACCGGGTCGGGTGCGTACGTCTCGAACGCCGGATCCGCGTCCTGCGCCGACGCCGGCAACGCGACCCACAGCTGCGCGCCGTGCAGGATGCGCGTCTGCGGGGTCGAGACCTCGGAGTGCGCGATCCCCCGACCCGCGGTCATCAGGTTGAGCTCACCGGGACGCACCATCGCGTGCGAACCGATGCTGTCGCGGTGCTCGATCTCGCCGGTGAACAGCCAGCTCACCGTCTGCAGTCCGGTGTGTGGGTGCGGCGGAACGTTCATCCCGCCCGTGTTCCCGACGTCGTCCGGACCGTAGTGGTCGGCGAAGCACCAGGCTCCGATCAGCGACCGCTCCCGCTGCGGGAGGGTGCGCCGCACCGGCATCGCGCGGGGACCGCCGAGCGGGACCTCGCGCGCGCCGAGCACCTGGATGCCCCCGCCGTCGGCGTGCGACTCGCACCGCTCTTCCACCGAATTCGTCTCCAGATTGCTCACTGTTCCATCGTGCCTTCCGTCAGTCCTGTGCGCCGCGCAGTTTCGCGCAGAGTTCGGTGAGCGTGTCGAGTTCGTCGTCGGACAGTGCCGGGCCGACGTGCCGCCGGATGCTCGCCGCGTGCCTGCGTCCGACGGACTTCTGCACACGAGCACCCTCGTCCGTCAAAGCGACGACGGTCCCCCGGCGGTCGCCGGGATCGCATTCCCGCGTGACGAATCCGGACCGGGCCAGTCGCTCGACGAGCCGGCTCAGCGACGGTTGGCTGAGCAGGATCTCCCGATTGAGATCGTGCAGGCGCAGTCTGTGTCCGGGTGCCCGGGCGAGGGTGAACAGCACGTCGTATTCGCGCATGCTCACCTCGTCCCACACGTCGTCGGCGGCGAGGTTGCGCATCACCGCGACCTGGGCGCGGAAGAGTGCCTCCCACGCCTCGGCCGCGCGTTCGGTCCTACTGACGGGCGGCATCGACCGGCTCGCGATCGGCCTTCATCGACGCGTGCGTCGGCGGGTTGTCCGGCACGCCGGCAGGTCGCCGGGCAGCGAATTCCTTGCGCAGCACGGGCACGACCTCGCCGCCGAGCAGATCCAGCTGCTCGAGCACCGTCTTCAGGGGTAGTCCCGCATGGTCGACGAGGAACAACTGCCGCTGGTAGTCGCCGAAGAAGTCGGCGAACGCCAGGGTCTTCTCGATCACCTGCTCCGGTGTGCCGACGGTCAGCGGGGTCTGCTCGGTGAAGTCCTCGAGGCTCGGCCCGTGGCCGTAGACGGGGGCGTTGTCGAAGTAGGGCCGGAACTCGTCGACGGCGTCCTTGGCGTTCCTGCGCATGAACACCTGCCCGCCCAGTCCGACGATCGCCTGGTCCGCGCGGCCGTGACCGTAGTGCTCGTACCGCTCGCGGTAGAGGTTGATCAGGGCGATGTAATGCTCCTTCGGCCAGAAGATGTTGTTGGCGAAGAAGCCGTCACCGTGGAACGCCGCGATTTCGGCGATCTCCGGACTGCGGATCGAGCCGTGCCACACGAAGGGCGGGATGCCGTCGAGCGGACGCGGCGTGGACGTGAAGCCCTGCAGCGGGGTGCGGAACTGTCCCTGCCAGTCCACGACGTCCTCGTCCCACAGCCGGCGCAGCAGCCGGTAGTGCTCGAGCGCCAGCGGAATCCCCTGGCGGATGTCCTGACCGAACCAGGGGTAGACGGGGGCCGTGTTTCCGCGACCCATCATGAGATCCACCCGGCCGTCCGCGAGGTGCTGCAGCATCGCGTAGTCCTCGGCGATCTTCACCGGGTCGTTGGTGGTGATCAGCGTCGTGGACGTCGACAGGATGATCTTCTCGGTCTGCGCTGCGAGGTAGCCGAGCATGGTGGTCGGGGAGGACGGCACGAACGGCGGGTTGTGGTGCTCGCCGGTGGCGAACACGTCGAGCCCGACATCCTCCGCATGCGTGGCGATGGTCGTCATCGCCTTGATGCGCTCGTGCTCGGTGGGGGTGCGGCCGGTGGTGGGATCGGGTGTCACGTCGCCGACGGTGAAGATTCCGAACTGCATAGCTGTTCCTCTCGCGCCAGAACTCCATGCATTTGCATGAACCTATTGCAACATTCAACCACTTCGTCCTATTCCGGAAACGGCCGAGGGCGGCAAGCGCAGTGCGCTTGCCGCCCTCGGCGACGGTCGGATCGAACGAGCCCGATCAGTGCATCATGACCGTCGGGGCACCTTCGGCCTCGAGCTTCGGGTTGACCGACTTCTTCCGCGGCAGCAGGAACGCCGGGATGAGCGTCAACGCGATCAGCACGGTGGCGACCAGGAACGTGTTGCCGAACGCATCGGCGGCCTGGCTCAGGACCTGATCCACCATTCCGGGAGGCTCCTGCGCGGCGACCTCGGGCACGTGCTGCATCGCGACCGTCTGGCTGTCGAGACCGCGATCGAGCAGCTGGTTGGTGAGGACCACCGACATGACGGCGGTACCGATCGAACCGGCGGTCTGCTGGACGATGTTCATCAGCGTGGAACCGCGCGCGACCTGCTCGTTGGAAAGCGTGACGATGGCTGCGGTCATCAGCGGCATCATGGTGCAGCCCATGCCCATGCCCATCACGAACAGCGCACCCATCAGCAGCCAGGTCGGCGAGTCCGACGCCACCTGCGTGAAGACGCCCAGACCGATCAGGATCAGCGGCAGACCCGTCAGCACGATCTTGCCGGGCCCGATCTTGTCGACGAGACGTCCGGCCACCGGCATGGTCAGCATCGCGCCGATACCCTGCGGAGCCATCAGCAGACCGGCCGCGAGGGTGGTGTGCCCGCCCACCTGGATGAAGTAGCTGGGGAACAGCAGACCGGCCCCCATGAACGCGACGATGAACAGCGAGGTCGTGATGACCGCGACCGACAGCTGCCGGTTCTTGAACAGGTGCAGGTCGATCAGCGGGTGATCCTTGCGGAGCGCGTGGAACACGAACGCGACGATCAGCACCAGGCCGACCGCACCGGGCACGAGCACGCGCGCCGAAGCAACGGTCCCCACCTCCGGGATGGACGACACACCGAACAGGAACAGAGCCAGACCCGGCGACAGCAGCAGCATGCCGAGGAAGTCGAAGGACTCGGACGGCGACGCGTTGTCGGACGGCAGGATGATGAACGCGGCGGCCAGGGCGATGATGCCGATGGGCAGGTTGATCAGGAAGATCCAGTGCCAGCTCGCCGCCTCGATCAGCCAGCCACCGAGGATCGGACCACCGATGGGGCCGAGCAGCATGGGGATTCCGAGAACCGCCATGACCCGGCCGACACGGTCGGGGCCGGCAGCCTTCGTCATGATCGTCATGCCGAGCGGCATCAACATGCCGCCGCCGAGGCCCTGCAGGACGCGGAAGCCGATGAGCGACGTGATGTCCCACGCGAAGCTACACAGCACCGAGCCGAGCACGAACAGCACGAGCGCCGTCATGTAGAGGCGCTTGGTGCCGAATCGGTCGGCCGCCCACCCGGTGACGGGGATGACGGTGGCCAGGGCGAGCGTGTACGCGGTCATCGTCCACGCGACGGTGGCGTACGTGGTGTCGAACTCCGTGGCGAACGTCGGCAACGCGACGCTGACGACGGTGACGTCGAGGATCGACATGATGGCACCGAGCACCACCACGGACGCGATCTTGAGGACCGTGCCGTCGAGCTTGTCGGGCGCCGCGTTCGCGGCGGTCGGCGATGTCATCCGAGTATCTCCTGGTTGAGTTCTCGCAGGGACTCCCCCGCGAGGATCGGTTGTAGTGCCTCGATCAGCCGAGTCCGCTCGATCTCCGGAACCCGCCATGCGAACCGTCGCAACTGATCACGCTTGCATTCGATGTGCTGGGTAGCGACCTTATGTCCGGCCTCCGACAGGGAGACCCGCTTGACCCGCCGGTCGCGTTCGTCCTCCCGGCGAACGACCAGACCCAGTTTCACGAGTTGATCGACGTTCCGACCCGCTGCGGCCACCGAGAGCCGCAACCGCTCGGCCACCTCGTTGATCGGAAGTGGCTCACCGTGCTGAACCAGCGCGAAGAGCATGCGCACCTGCGAAAACGTGAGGTCCAGTTCGATGAGGTTGTCCATCGACTCCGACTCCCCCGCACTCAACAGTTGGGTGAAGAAATCGTTGAGTAGTTCGAAGAGAAGATCAGGAGATTTGTCGGGCACCCTCGAATGCTAGCGCTCATGCAACTATTGCCCAAGGGCAACTATGGCGCAACCGAATAAATGGTGTCAGGTATCACATCCCCCGGCGGCAGCCTGGACCTGCGGGTTCAGTCCTGGACGAGCACCGCTTTACCCAGCACGAGGCCTGCCTCGAGGTCACGCAGTGCGTCCGCGGCCCGCTCGAGGGGATACCGCGAGGTGACCACGGGACGCAGTCCGCGTTCGACGTGCCGGATCAACGCGGCATGCGCCTCTTCCAGCGCAGTCGGTTCGGTCCGGATGAACTCACCCCACGCCGCACCCACGATGCTGATGTTGCGGAACAGCACCCGGTTCACCTTCACCTCGGGGATCGTCCCGCCCGCGAAACCGATCACGACCAGCCGGCCTTCCGGGGCCAGCACCCGGACGGCCTCGTCGAACGCGTCGCCGCCAACCGGGTCGACCACGATCTGCGCGCCGCGGCCGCCGGTCAGCTCACGGACCCGGGCGCCCCAGCCGTCGTCGAGGCGGACGACCTCGTCGGCCCCCAGTTCGCGCAGGAAGTCGTCGGCGCCGTCCCGGCGCACCACCGCGATCACGCGGGCGCCGTGCGCCTTGGCCAGCTGGATGGTGGACGTCCCCACCCCACCCGCCGCGCCGAGGACGACGACGGTTTCGCCTGCCCGCAGCCGGGCCCGGCGCTCCAGCGCGAATTCCATCGTCTGGTAGTTGACGATCAGCGACGCCGCTTCGTCGAAATCAAGAATCGACGGACTGGGCAGCACCTGCGCCGGCGGCACCGCGACCCGTTCGGCGTAACCGCCGACCTGCGACGCCGCGAGCACCCGCTGTCCGGGCTCGAATCCGCTGTCGACCGGTGCCGACACCACGACACCCGCAACTTCGGCGCCGGGAACGAACGGCAACTCGGGGCCGAGCTGATACTTGCCGTAGCTGATCAGCAGGTCGGGGAAGCACACGCCGCTGGCCTTGACGTCGATCAGGATGAGCCCCTCGGCCGCCGGTTCGGGTACGTCCTGCAGCGTCATGCCGCCCGGCCCCGACAGCTCCGTCACCACCACTGCGCGCATGCTCGAAACACTAGACGCGCAGGGGCGGCGAGAGGCGTCAACGAGCGAACAGCCGCTTCCGCTTGCGGGCGACGGACACCAGCTCGACCTTGTCGGTCATCTTCACGCGGGGCCGGCCGGACCCCGCCGCGCGGCCGGTCTCCGCCTTGTCGATCGCCCGCCAGCCGGGGAACCCGATCTGTTCCGGCTGGCGCCGCTCGATCAGCTTCTTCACGTCCTTGCGGGTGCCGACCGTGCCGAGGAGTTTTCCGGCCTCGAAATCTGCGAGCAGCGACGACACCGTCTCCTTCGCGCACGCCTTGTTGGTGCCGATGACGCCGCTGGGTCCGCGCTTGATCCATCCGGTCACGTACACCCGGTCGGTGACCCGGCCGTGCTCGTTGGGGATCACGCCGCGCTTCTCGTCGAACGCGACACCGCCGACGGGGTTGCCGCGGTAGCCGATGGAGCGCAGCACGAGCGAGGTGTCCAGCGAACCCTCCTCGCCGCGAGCCCGGGCGGACAACGCGCCGGAGTCGTCGACCACCAGTTCGTTGCGTCCGTAGCGCAGGGCCTCGGCCTTGCCGGAACCGGTGACCTCGAGCGGCGACGTCAGGTAGCGGAACACGATGCGCTTGTGTCCGGGCCGCGGGGCACGCTGCGCGAACTCCCGCGCGAGCCGGACCTTCATCGCGGTGGCCGGATCGTCGAGCAGTGCCTCACTGGCCGAGTCGAGGTCGAGATCGGCGTCGTCGATGACGACGTCCACGTTCTCGAGGTCGCCGAGCGCCAGGAACTCGGGGTTGCTGTAGGCGGCCTGCGCAGGCCCGCGGCGGCCGAGCAGAACGACTTCCTCGATGTTGCTGCGCCGCAGCGCGGCGAGGGCGTGATCGGCGATGTCCGTCCGTTCCAGCTCCTCGACGTTCATCGTGAGGATGCGGGCCACGTCGAGCGCGACGTTGCCGTTGCCGACGATCACCGCGCGCTTCGCGGACAGGTCGAACGTGCGCTCCGCGTAGTCCGGGTGGCCGTTGTACCAGGCCACGAACTCGGTGGCGGCGTGCACGCCGGGAAGATCCTCGCCCGGGATCCCCAGACGCCGGTCGCTCGACGCCCCGACGGCGTAGATGACGGCGTGGTGATTCTCCAGCAGCTCGTCGTGGGTGACGTGTTTGCCGACCTCGACGTTGAGGTGGAACTCGAAGTTCGGCCGGTCGAGGCTCCACTCGAACATCCGGGTCACCTCCTTGGTGCCGGGATGGTCGGGTGCGACACCCGCGCGGACGAGTCCCCACGGGGTCGGGAGCTTCTCGAACATCTCGACCTCGACGTCGGACCGTTCGAGCAGTTCACCGGCGGCGTAGCAGGCCGCCGGGCCGGCGCCGACGACGGCGACCCGGAGCTTGCCGAGGTCGCGGCGCGGCGGGGTCGCGGGTGTGAGGGGGATCCACCCGGTCGGCATGGGGTTGGTCGTGTAGTACTCGGCGTTGATGTCCTTGTAGCGCGTGAGCGAGCCGATGAGCTTGTCTTCCGGGAAGATCGCGTCGACCGGACACGCGTCGACGCAGGCCCCGCAGTCGATGCAGGTTTCCGGGTCGATGTGCAGCATCTCGGTCTGCGCGAATTCCCGCTCCTCCGGTGTCGGATGGATGCAGTTCACGGGGCATGCGGAGACGCAGCTCGCGTCGTTGCAGCACGCCTGGGTGATGACATATGCCATTGCGGTTTCCTCACACCTGTCCGGACCATCGAACTCGTTTGTGTTACACGTAGTAACAGTTATATGAACTGTACTGAGAATCGCGTCCGCAAACAAGCACCGGCGCCGGGATGGAAGAATCGGGGCTCCGTCCACGAGCGAAGGAACCGCATCTTGGCACTCGACCGACCCCTCGCCGCTGTCCCCGCACGCGGCCGCTTCTTCGAGACGTCCTGGCCGGTCCGCACCGGCGACATCGATGCCGCCAAGCGCCTGCGCCTCGACGGGATCGCGCGGTATCTGCAGGACGCCGGACTGGACAACCTCGACGCGGTCGACGCCGCCGACAGTCACCCGCTGTGGATCGTCCGGCGCACCGTCATCGACGTCGTACGACCGGCGGTATGGCCCGAGCGGGTGCACCTCCGGCGCTGGTGCTCCGCGCTCTCGACCCGCTGGACGAACATGCGGGTCCAGATCGAGGGTGAGGCGGGCGCCCTCATCGAGACCGAAGGTTTCTGGATCCACATCAGCGGCGAAACGGGAATGCCCACCCGCATCGACGACGGGTTCATCGAACGCCTCGGCGAGTCGGCGGAGGAACACCGGCTCAAATGGAAGCGCTGGCTCGTCGAGAATGCGCCGGCTGCCGAGGAGGACGGCATCGTGGATACCGAGTTCGTTCTACGCCGCACCGACATCGACCCGTTCGACCACGTCAACAACGCCGTCTACTGGCAGGCCGTCGAAGAACTGCTCGCCGACCACGAGCATCCGGGCGGCGGTCGCCTCGTCGACAATCCCCATCGCGCCGTGCTCGAATACCTTTCGCCCATCGTGTCGACGGACCGGATCGTCCTGCGTTCGAGGCGGGACGAGACGTCGCTGACCGTGTGGTTCCTGGTCGACGACGCCCTGCGGGCCGTGGCCCGGGTCGGGCCACTCACCACCTGATCAGACCATCTGCTGGGTGCCGATCACCCGCAACAGGTCGAGCCGGGCCCGCGCGTCGGAGCCCGGCTGCGGCATGTACACGAGCAGATGCTGGTAGGCGCTCGGGGTCAGCAGCGTCTCGCAGACGAGGTCGATGCGTCCGACCTCGGCGTGGAGGACGGTCTTGGTGTCGGAGCGGCGGACGGCCACATCGTGCCTGTCCCAGAGCGCCGCGAACTCGGCGCTGCTCTCGTAGAGGCGGTCCACCAATTCCGTCACGTCGGCGTCACCGGCCCGCCGGGCAGCCGTCGCCCGCAGATCCGCGACGTGGTTTCCGGCGAGCCGCTCGTGATCGTCCTCGGGGAACATCCCGCGCTCGCCGGGGTGCGCGAACCACCGCCACGGCACGTACCGGTCGAGACCCGAATACCGGGTCGCGTCGCCGAACAGGATCACGTGCATGCGATTCTGGACCAGCACCTCCCCGAGGTCCGAGATGACGCAGCCCGGGGTGTCGTCGAGCTTGTCGAGCAGGTGCAGCAGTCCCGGTCCGACGTGTTTGTTGCCCGCGGCCCGCATCGGCGGCACCTGACCCGACAACAGGTAGAGATGGTCTCGCTGATCGTCGGTCAGCCGCAACGCCCGCGCGATCGACGCCAGGACCTGCGTCGACGGATGCGGGCCGCGGGCCTGCTCGAGTCGGGTGTAGTAATCCGTCGACATTCCCGCGAGCATCGCCACCTCGTCGCGCCGGAGCCCCGGCGTCCGCCGGCGTACACCCGGTGGCAGTCCGACGTCGGCCGGAACCAGCTGTTCCCTGCGACGGCGGAGGAAGTCGGCCAACTCGGAGCGGTTCATGCATCAACTGTGCCGGACCCACCGGGACGCTGCCAGGGATCGCCGGTCCCCCGATGAACGGTCTCTGGTTGCCGCTCCCGGCGACGGCGACGCTGGTGTCAGTCCGGAACAGACACCGACAATCGGAGCAGAACATGATCAGCACCACCGCACTCGGAACCACCGGTCCCACCGTCAGCCGGCTCGGCCTCGGCGCCATGGGCATGTCCGGGATGTACGGCAGGACCGACGACGTGGAGTCCATCGCCACCATCCACGCGGCGCTCGAAGCCGGGATCGATCTCGTCGACACCGGGGACTTCTACGGATCGGGCCACAACGAGTCCCTGATCGGCAAGGCCCTCGCCGGCCGTCGACGGGAGGACGTGACCCTCAGCGTCAAGTTCGGCGGACTGCGCGGCCCCGGCGGCACGTGGGCCGGAGTGGACACGCGACCCGAGTCGATCCGGAACTTCCTCGCCTACTCGCTGCAGCGTCTCGGCGTCGACTACATCGACATCTACCGCCCCGCCCGTCTCGACCCCGACGTGCCGATCGAGGACACCGTCGGAACGATCGGCGAACTCGTCGAGGCCGGCTACGTGCGCCACATCGGCCTGTCCGAGGTGGGCCCCGAGACCCTGCGCCGCGCGGCGGCCGTGCACCCGATCGTGGACCTGCAGATCGAGTACTCGCTCATCTCGCGGGGTATCGAGGCCGAGATCCTTCCGCTCTGCCGGGAACTCGGGATCGGCGTGACGGCCTACGGCGTACTTTCCCGGGGTCTGCTCAGCGACTCGCTGCGCACCGATCAGACCCTCGCGGCCGACGACTTCCGCGCACACAGCCCCCGGTTCCAGGGCGACAACCTCCGGCAGAACCTCACCCTCGTCGACTCGCTCGCCGCCGTGGCCGCGCAGCACGGGGTGAGCGTCGCGCAGCTGGCGATCGCGTGGGTTCTCGCCCAGGGCGACGACATCGTGCCCGTCGTCGGAGCGCGCACCGTCGCCCGGCTCCAGGAGACCCTCGGCGCACTCGACGTCCACCTCGACGCCGGTGACCTCGCCGCCATCGCCGCAGCGGTTCCCGACACCGCAGTCGCCGGGGACCGCTACGCGCCCGCGCAGATGGCCCAACTCGACAGTGAACGCGCCGGCGTGGGGCGCTAGCGTCTAGCCATGGCCTCGCACAGCTCCTCGCGGAATCGCACCCTGATCCTGATGCGCCACGGCAAGTCGGCGTACCCGGAGGGGGTCGCGGATCACGAACGGCCGTTGGCGCCGCGCGGACGGAAGCAGGCGGGTCTGGCCGGTGAGTGGCTGCGGTCCACGCAGCCGCCGATCGACGCCGTGCTGTGTTCGACTGCTCGCCGCACCCGGGAAACGCTGGAGGCGACCCGGGTCGGCGCTCCCGCCCGGTTCGCCGACGAGTTGTACGGCGCGTACCCGTCCGAGGTGCTCATGGAGATCGTGCGGGTCGAGCCGTCGGTGCGCACGCTGCTCGTGGTCGGACATGTTCCCGGCATGCCGTCGACGGCACTGGATCTGGCGGGCAACCCCGACACCGGGGAAGCCGACCTGATGCGGGAGAAGTTCCCGACGTCCGCGCTCGCGGTCCTCACGGTGCCGTGCGACTGGGACGAACTCACGTCGAGTGCGGCGTCACTCGCCGCGTTCCACGTCCCGCGGTAGGGGCCTCAGAACAGCTTCCGGCCGACGACGGCGACGACACCCAGAATCAGGACCAGCACGAGGGCCGACCAGAATCCGAACAGCCACCAGACCACCCCGAAGACGACCAGTGCCGGTGCCACGGTGATGAGTGCGATCGTGGGGCTTTCCCGCAGCACTTCGAGTGCCGACTCCGTCTTGACGCGATCGATCTTCTTCTCGGACATCTCGTCTCCGTTCAGCGAACCACGCATATCGGACAGGTGTGGTCGAGGATAGTCTTCACGGGACGAGAACCAGCTCGAGCGAGGGCAGACCAGCGGCGAGGGAGATGGGAAACCGCAGTGACCACCCGACAGGAGAAGGCCGCCCAGACGCGCCGGGACTTACTCGACGCAGCCAGAGTGGTCTTCGAACGCAAGGGTTACCTGAACGCCACCATCACCGACATCACGACCGAGGCCGGCAAGGCGGCGGGTTCGTTCTACAACCATTTCGATGGCAAGGAAGCGCTGCTCCTCGCGCTCGCGGACGACATCGGCGACGACGCGGATGCACTCGTCACCACCTCCCCCGACGATCTGCGGAACCTCGGTCCGCATCTCGCCGTGTTCTGGCAACTGCAGTCGCGGCATCGCACCGTGATGGCCGCGCTCCGCGACGCAGCCCTCGTCGATCCCGAGTTCGCGCAGCGGATGCACGACTTCGGGATCGAGCAGATGAAGCCGTGGGCCGAACTCCTCACGACACTCTCCGCGGACGGCGCACACCTCCCTGCGAGCCCCGACGTCAGTGCCCAGTTGCTCGCCGCGGTGGCGACCGCCTTCGTCGGCCTGTGGGACGGCGACGACGATGCGGGCATCGCCGCACTCACCCGGTTCGTCGAGCGCGGGCTCCTCGGCTAACTGCCCGGGAACGTCACGACATCGAGGTACAGCGGCATCTCGTCGGTGCGCGATCCGGTCTGCGTTCCCGCCTCGTCGACCACCGGGGCGCCGGCGGTCGCAGCAGCTTCGAGGCTCTCCCCCGTCACCCGCCCGTCGAGGTCGAAGTTCTCGAACTCGAACGGAATGCCGTTCGACGCCAGGTAGTCCGGCCCGTCCATCAGATGGAAGTGCAGATGCGGTGCGTCGGTGTTACCGCTGTTGCCCAGCAACCCGAGCTGGTCGCCCGCCCGCAGGTCCTGGCCGACGCTGATGTCGTCCACGCTGCCGGGCTGCAGGTGCGCGTAGAACGCGTACCGCCCGTTCCCGATGTCCTGGACGACGTGGTTTCCGCCGTACTTGTCGAGGGGCAGTCCTTGCGGACTGGCACCCGGAACCTGTTCGGACAGGTCGCCCACGACGGCGATCACCTTGCCGTCCGACACCGCACGGACCGGTGCGCCGTAGTACTCGTAGCTCGACAGCTGAGTCTTGTCGCCGACGTAGATGCGTCCCTGCTCGTCGAGTTGGACGAAGTCGATCGCGAAGCGCTCGGCCGTGAGCATCCGCCCGTTGATCGGCAGCACGGCCGCGCGGTGGGACGTGACCGTGCAGCAGCCGGTGCCGTCGAGCCACCGCGGACCGTCGAGGGGAGCGCGGATCCGGACGGCGTCGCGGGTGTCGACTTCGGTGTCCGCCACGTTCTCGGCGAGCTGCGACGGCACGAGTGACGTCGCCTGCGGAAAGTTGACGTTCACGACGTGGCCGAGACTGGTGGGCACGTCGTCGGGACTGTTCAGTGTCGCGTCGATCCACACCAGCCCCTGCTGTCCGGGGGCGAGGACGGTGCCGGTCTTCGGGCCTCCGCCGAGTGCCTGGAACCAGGGCGTCAGCGCATCGCCGCTCAAATCCACCAGCGTGCGGCCGTCGCCCTTCACCTGCAGCGACGTGATCGTCGCCGGCTGCGAACCGGTGTTCGTCAGCCGCAGTTCGTAGACCAGGTGCACGCGACCGTCGCTGCCCGTCACCGGGATCGGTGCGGCCACCACATCCGCGACCACCGGAGTGAGCACGGCGGGACCGGCGGACGCGGCAGGCGCCGCCGACGACGTCGCCTCGCTCTGCTGGGTGTCCGAGGCCGTGCAGGAGGTCGCGGCCCCCACGACGACGGCGAGTAGGAGCGCGATGGCGAACCTCGACCGGGCCATCATCCGACGCTAGCAACGGCGAACACCCGGCGACAAGGCATGCAAACAGATGAAGGCCCCACCCCCGAAGAGAGAGGGGTGGGGCCTTCGTCCTTGGTGAGTGCCCGGCGAGTCCTGGGACTCGTCAGCCGCTCACGGGCGCGGAGCGCCTACCGGTAATCGTTGCTGAAACCGTAATCGTCCAGCGGCACCGCGGCACCGGTGTTCTGGCCGAAGCCGTCCGGGCTGTAGTACTGGTCGTCGTAGGACGGAACCGCGTACGCAGCAGCGCGAGCTTCTTCGGTCGGCTGAACCTGGATGTTGCGGTAACGGTTGATACCGGTACCGGCGGGGATCAGCTTTCCGATGATCACGTTTTCCTTCAGACCGATCAGCTTGTCCGAGCGGCAGTTGATCGCCGCATCGGTCAGCACGCGAGTGGTCTCCTGGAACGACGCCGCGGACAGCCACGAGTCGGTCGCCAGCGATGCCTTGGTGATACCCATCAGCACCGGACGTCCGGCTGCCGGCTCGCCACCCTCGGCGACGACCCGGCGGTTGGCCGCTTCGAAGTCCGCACGCTCGGTCAGCGAACCGGGCAGGAACTCCGTGGCGCCCGAGTCGATGATCGTCACGCGACGCAGCATCTGGCGCACGATGACCTCGATGTGCTTGTCGTGGATCGACACACCCTGGCTCCGGTACACCTCCTGGACCTCGTTGACGAGGTGGATCTGCACCTGACGGGGGCCCATGACACGCAGCACCTCGTGCGGATCGGCAGCACCTTCCATGAGCTGCTGACCGACCTCGACGTGGTCACCGTCGGCCAGAAGGCGTTCGGTGCCGTCGTCGTGCTTGAAGACACGCAGACGCTGACGCTTCGAGAGCTTGTCGTAGACAACCTCTTCGCCACCGTCGTCCGGGACGATGGTGATCTTGTAGAAGCGGTCGCCGTCCTCGAGCTGCACGCGGCCACTGACGTCGGCGATCGGGGCCTTGCCCTTGGGGACGCGGGCCTCGAACAGCTCCTGAACACGCGGCAGACCACCGGTGATGTCGTCTCCGGCGACACCACCCTGGTGGAACGTACGCATGGTCAGCTGGGTACCGGGCTCACCGATGGACTGTGCGGCGACGATACCGACGGCCTCACCGATGTCGACGAGCTTGCCGGTGGCCATGGAGCGGCCGTAGCAAGTGGCGCAGACGCCGGTGCCGGTGGTGCAGGTGAGCACCGAGCGGACCTTGACCTGCGTGATGCCTGCTTCGAGCAGCGCGTCGATCGCCGGGTCGCCCAGGTCGTGTCCACGCTCGACGATGACGTTGCCGTTCTCGTCGACCGCGTCGGCGGCCAGGGTGCGGGCGTACGTGCTCGTCTCCACGTGAGCGTCGCGGATCAGCGTGCCGTCGGCCTGCTTCTCGGCGATCGTGGTGACGATGCCGCGCTCGGTTCCACAGTCGACCTCGCGGACGATGACGTCCTGCGAGACGTCCACCAGACGACGGGTCAGGTAACCCGAGTCGGCGGTGCGGAGCGCGGTATCGGCCAGACCCTTACGGGCACCGTGCGTGTTGATGAAGTACTCGAGAACGGTCAGGCCTTCCTTGAAGGAAGACTTGATCGGACGCGGGATGAACTCACCCTTCGGGTTGGTCACCAGACCCTTCATACCGGCGAGCGACCGAACCTGAGTCATGTTGCCGGCGGCGCCGGACTTCACGATCATCGGGATCGGGTTGTCGTCGGGGAAGTGGGCCTCCATGGCCTTACCGACCTCGTCGGTGGCCTCGGACCAGATCTTGACCAGGGCGCTGTTGCGCTCGGTCTTGTTCAGAGCACCACGCTGGTACTTCTTCTCGATCTGGTCGGCCTGAGCCTCGAAGGACTCCATGATCTGAGCCTTCTCCGGCGGCACGAGGACGTCGGAGATCGAGACCGTGACACCCGAACGCGTGGCCCAGTAGAAACCGGCGTCCTTCAGCTTGTCGACGGTCTGCGCGACCACGATCATGGGGTAGCGCTCGGCGAGATCGTTGATGATCGTCGCCTGACGCTTCTTCGGCATCTGCTCGTTGACGAACGGGTAGTCCGCGGGCAGCAGCTCGTTGAAGAGCACGCGACCCAGCGTCGTCTCCGCGGTCCAGCCGTCACCGTAGTTCCAGCCTTCGGGGAACAGCTCCGACTCGATGTCGCGGGGCGGGCGCTGCTGCGTGAGCCGCACCTTGATCTTCGCCTGCACGACGAGCGCGCCACGATCGACGGCCATCTGAGCCTCGGCAGGCGAGGAGTACACGCCCTGCTCCGCCTCTTCGCTGGTCGACGCTTCGAGCTCGCCGATCGCACCCTCGTCCAACCGGGTCAGGTGGTACAGACCGGTGACCATGTCCAGACGGGGCATGGCGAGCGGTCGACCCGACGCGGGCGACAGGATGTTGTTCGACGACAGCATCAGGATGCGAGCCTCGGCCTGCGCCTCCGCGGACAGCGGAAGGTGCACGGCCATCTGGTCACCGTCGAAGTCGGCGTTGAAGGCCTCACACACCAGCGGGTGGAGCTGAATGGCCTTACCTTCGACCAGCTGCGGCTCGAAGGCCTGGATGCCCAGGCGGTGCAGCGTGGGTGCACGGTTCAGCAGCACCGGGTGCTCGGCGATGACCTCTTCGAGGACGTCCCACACCTGTGCGCGCTGACGTTCCACCATGCGCTTGGCGGACTTGATGTTCTGCGCGTGGTTCAGGTCGACCAGACGCTTCATCACGAACGGCTTGAACAGCTCGAGAGCCATCAGCTTCGGCAGACCGCACTGATGCAGCTTGAGCTGCGGGCCGACGACGATGACGGAACGACCCGAGTAGTCGACGCGCTTACCGAGCAGGTTCTGACGGAAACGACCCTGCTTGCCCTTGAGCAGGTCGCTCAGGGACTTCAGCGGACGGTTACCGGGACCCGTGACGGGACGGCCACGACGGCCGTTGTCGAACAGCGCGTCCACGGACTCCTGCAGCATCCGCTTCTCGTTGTTGACGATGATCTCGGGGGCACCGAGGTCGATCAGTCGCTTGAGGCGGTTGTTGCGGTTGATCACGCGGCGGTACAGGTCGTTCAGGTCGGAGGTGGCGAAGCGGCCACCGTCGAGCTGAACCATCGGGCGCAGCTCCGGCGGGATCACCGGGACGGCGTTCAGAACCATGCCCATGGGCGAGTTCTGGTTGACCTGGAAGGCTGCGACGACCTTGAGACGCTTCAGTGCGCGGAGCTTCTTCTGCCCCTTGCCGCTGCGGATGGTCTCGCGGAGGTTCTCGGCCTCGGCGTCGATGTCGAAGCTCTCCATGAGCTTCTGGATCGACTCGGCACCCATGGCGCCCGTGAAGTACTCGCCGTAGCGGTCGACGAGCTCGCGGTACAGCAGTTCGTCGACGATGAGCTGCTTGACGCTGAGCTTGGTGAACGTGGTCCAGATCTCGTCGAGACGATCCAGCTCGCGCTGCGCGCGGTCACGG
This sequence comes from Rhodococcus sp. IEGM 1307, assembly GCF_030056915.1. Classification (NCBI taxonomy): domain Bacteria; kingdom Bacillati; phylum Actinomycetota; class Actinomycetes; order Mycobacteriales; family Nocardiaceae; genus Rhodococcus; species Rhodococcus sp. IEGM 1307. Next base: position 169,842 of record NZ_JASHKW010000002.1, on the reverse strand, counting down.
AGCTGACGCATTTCGCGCTCGCCGCCGTCCTTGACCTTGCGGCGGACGTCGGACTTGGCGCCCTCTGCCTCCAGCTCGGCGATGTCGGCTTCGAGCTTCTGAGCGCGGGCCTCGAGGTCGGCGTCACGCTGATCCGCGACGGACTTCTTCTCGACCTGCATCTCGGCTTCGAGAGTGGACAGCTCGTTGTGACGCAGTTCCTCGTCGACACCGACGATGACGTACGCGGCGAAGTAGATGATCTTCTCGAGATCCTTCGGCGCCAGGTCGAGCAGGTAGCCGAGACGGCTGGGCACGCCCTTGAAGTACCAGATGTGCGTGACCGGGGCGGCCAGTTCGATGTGGCCCATACGCTCACGCCGAACCTTGGCGCGGGTCACCTCGACGCCGCAGCGCTCACAAATGATGCCCTTGAAGCGGACACGCTTGTACTTACCGCAGTAGCACTCCCAGTCCCGGGTGGGGCCGAAGATCTTCTCGCAGAAGAGGCCGTCCTTCTCGGGCTTGAGGGTGCGGTAGTTGATGGTCTCCGGCTTCTTGACCTCGCCGTAGGACCAATTGCGGATGTCCTCTGCACTGGCGAGGCCAATGCGGAGTTCATCGAAGAAGTTGACGTCGAGCACGTAACTTCCTTTCCCCAGAGGGATTGTGGATCAACGGTCACCCGCCGATACCTGACTGCCAATTCAAATGTGAACTACGCCCCCGGATCCTGATTTCTCAGGACCCGGGGACCGAAACCTAGTTCGCGAGGTCGTCGACCGTCGCCGCTTCGTTCCGGGACAAGTTGATGCCCAGGTTCGCTGCGGCCCGCTCCAGGTCCTCGTCGTCGCCGTCGGCCATCGCGATGGCCGCGCCGTCCGAGGACAGCACCTCCACGTTGAGGCAGAGCGACTGGAGCTCCTTCAGGAGCACCTTGAACGACTCGGGGATGCCCGGCTCGGGGATGTTCTCGCCCTTGACGATGGCCTCGTACACCTTGACTCGACCCACCACGTCGTCCGACTTGATGGTGAGCAGCTCCTGCAGCGTGTATGCCGCGCCGTAGGCCTGCATCGCCCAGCACTCCATCTCACCGAAGCGCTGGCCACCGAACTGGGCCTTACCGCCGAGCGGCTGCTGGGTGATCATCGAGTACGGACCGGTCGAACGAGCGTGGATCTTGTCGTCGACCAGGTGGTGCAGCTTGATGATGTACATGTAGCCGACCGAGACCGGGTACGGGAACGGCTCGCCGGAACGGCCGTCGAACAACGTGGCCTTTCCGTCGGACGCGACCATGACCTCGCCGTCGCGGTTCGGCAGCGTCGAACCGAGGAGACCGGTGAGCTCGTCTTCCTTGGCGCCGTCGAACACCGGGGTAGCGATGTTGGAGTCGGCAGGTGCAGACAGCATCTCCTCCGGCAGCTGCTCCGCCCAATCGGGACGGGAGCCGTCGCCGGCGATCTGAACGTTCCAGCCGGTCTTGCCGATCCACCCGAGGTGGGTCTCCAAGATCTGACCGATGTTCATACGACGCGGAACACCGTGGGTGTTCAGAATGATGTCGACCGGAGTGCCGTCGGGCAGGAACGGCATGTCCTCCTGCGGGAGGATCTTGCCGATGACGCCCTTGTTGCCGTGGCGGCCGGCGAGCTTGTCGCCGTCCTGGATCTTGCGCTTCTGTGCCACGTAGACGCGGACCAGCTCGTTGACACCGGGGGGCAGATCGTCGTCGTCGTCGCGCGAGAACACGCGAATGCCGATGACCTTGCCGGTCTCACCGTGGGGAACCTTCAGCGACGTGTCGCGAACCTCGCGAGCCTTCTCACCGAAGATGGCGCGCAGCAGGCGCTCCTCGGGGGTCAGCTCGGTCTCGCCCTTCGGCGTGACCTTTCCGACCAGCACGTCACCGTCACGAACCTCGGCACCGATACGGATGATGCCGCGCTCGTCGAGGTCGGCGAGGACCTCGTCGGAGACGTTCGGGATGTCGCGAGTGATCTCCTCGGCACCGAGCTTGGTGTCGCGGGCATCGATCTCGTGCTCCTCGATGTGGATCGAGGTCAGGACGTCTTCTTCCACGAGGCGCTGCGACAGAATGATCGCGTCCTCGTAGTTGTGGCCTTCCCACGGCATGATCGCGACGAGCAGGTTCTTGCCGAGCGCCATCTCACCGTTCTCGGTGCAGGGGCCGTCGGCGAGGACCTGTCCGAACTCGACACGCTGTCCCTCGTCCACGATCGGACGCTGGTTGGCGCAGGTGCCCTGGTTCGAACGCGCGAACTTGCGCATCCGGTAGGTCTTGCGGCTTCCGTCGTCGGCCATGACCGTGACGTAGTCGGCGGAGACCTCTTCCACGACACCGGTCTTCTCGGTGACGATGACGTCGCCCGCGTCGACGGCGGCACGCAGTTCCATGCCGGTACCGACCAGCGGAGCCTCGCTGCGAACGAGGGGCACCGCCTGACGCTGCATGTTCGCACCCATCAGGGCACGGTTGGCGTCGTCGTGCTCGAGGAACGGAATCATCGCGGTCGCGACGGACACCATCTGTCGCGGCGAGACGTCCATGTAGTCGATCTCGGCGGACGAGACGAACTCGACCTCGCCACCCTTACGACGGACCAGAATGCGATCGTCCGTGAAGTGACCGTTGGCGTCGAGGGCCGAGTTGGCCTGGGCGACGACGTGGCGGTCCTCTTCGTCCGCGGTCAGGTAGTCGACCTGGTCGGTGACCTGGCCGTTCTCGACCTTGCGGTACGGCGTCTCGATGAAGCCGAACGGGTTGACCCGTGCGTACACCGACAGCGAACCGATCAGACCGATGTTCGGACCCTCAGGGGTCTCGATCGGGCACATGCGGCCGTAGTGCGACGGGTGAACGTCTCGCACCTCGAGGCCGGCGCGTTCACGGGACAGACCACCGGGGCCGAGGGCGGACAGACGACGCTTGTGCGTCAGCCCCGACAGCGGGTTGTTCTGGTCCATGAACTGCGACAGCTGGGAGGTTCCGAAGAACTCCTTGATCGCAGCCACGACGGGCCGGATGTTGATCAGCGTCTGCGGCGTGATCGCCTCGACGTCCTGGGTGGTCATGCGCTCACGAACCACTCGCTCCATGCGGGACAGGCCCACGCGGATCTGGTTCTGGATGAGCTCACCGACCGTGCGCAGACGACGGTTACCGAAGTGGTCGATGTCGTCGACCTCGACGGGCACCGCACTGCCGCCGGGGGCGGTCATCTCGGTGTCACCGGCGTGCAGGCGCACCAGGTACTCGATGGTGGCGACGATGTCTTCCTCGGTGAGGGTCGACGCGACGATCGGCTGTCCGAGGTTCAGGCCCAGCTTCTTGTTGATCTTGTAGCGACCCACGCGAGCCAAGTCGTAGCGCTTGTCCTTGAAGAACAGGTTCTCCAGGAGCGTCTGCGCGCTCTCCTTGGTCGGCGGCTCGCCCGGACGCAGCTTGCGGTAGATGTCGAGCAGCGCCTCGTCGGTGCCGGCGGTGTTGTCCTTCTCGAGCGTCGCCATGAGGATCTCCGAGAAGCCGAAGCGCTCGGTGATCTGCTCGGTGGTCCAGCCGAGGGCCTTCAGCAGCACGGTGACGGGCTGGCGGCGCTTGCGGTCGATGCGGACGCCGACCGTGTCACGCTTGTCCACGTCGAACTCGAGCCATGCACCACGGCCCGGGATGACCTTGACGCTGTGCAGGTCCTTTTCGGTGCCCTTGTCGACGGAGTGGTCGAAGTAGACGCCGGGGGAACGCACCAGCTGCGAGACCACGACACGCTCGGTGCCGTTGATGATGAACGTGCCCTTGTCGGTCATCATCGGGAAGTCGCCCATGAAGACCGTCTGGCTCTTGATCTCACCGGTGTTGTTGTTGATGAACTCCGCGGTCACGAACAACGGCGCCGCGTAGGTCATGTCTTTGTCTTTGCACTCGTCCGTCGAGGCCTTCACCTCGTCGAAACGCGGGTCCGAGAAGGACAGAGACATCGAGCCCGAGAAATCCTCGATCGGAGAAAGCTCCGCGAGAATGTCCTCGAGACCTCCGGAGATTGCGCTGTCGCCACGAGCGGCGGCGCGTTCGCGCCAGCTCTGCGCACCGATCAACCACTCGAACGAATCGGTTTGTACATCAAGAAGCCCGGGAACTTCGAGGGGTTCGCGAATCTTTGCGAACGAAACCCTCTTCGGGGCTCCGGGGATTCCGGAAACTGCCTTGGTCTGGCTAGAGACTGCCAAGATGCGTCCTTCCAGCACCTCACGCGGGCCGCTCTTGCTGTTGCGACCGCCGCTGTATCTGCTTCGAATTTCGCTGGTCACAACCCGAACGAAACTCGTCACAGTTGCTGAAGAGTGAATCACTTCGCAGCGGTGCGGACGAGGGGTGGACAGGAGGCAGCCAGCGCAACGTCCAAAAGTACACCCAAACTCAGTAGATGTCGAGTCGGGCACCCGAAACAGCACCCAGCCGGGCGCTTGGCCACGCGTCACTGCGCATGTTCACGCATCAGAGTGACGCGTGATCATCGCGGCGTCAAGAGTTAGGGGGCGTGTCGCGTCGTTTCGCGAGGCCCGGGACAGTTCACGCCGCCCCTTCCCAGCCGCTGACGGGCGGTGAACAATATGCGCACGCGATCGCCGTCGATTTCTCGAGGGAAGCAGAGCCGTGACGCGCTGGAGTTCGTTCGTCGTCGCCCGTCCGAAGCTGGTCCTCGCCGCCACGGTGCTGCTGGTGCTGCTCGGTGGGGCGTGGGGATCGGGCGTGTTCGACCGCCTGAGCCTCGGCGGGTACACCGATCCGGGCAGCGAATCCGCGGCCGTCGAGCGCCTGATCGAGGGGACGTTCGGACGGCAGACCCCCGATCTGGCGGTCACCTACCACGCACGTCCGGGTGCGACGATCGAGGATCTCGGTCCCGAGGTGGCCGCCCACCTCGCGCAGATCGACCCCGGAATGCTCGCCAACACTCCCCTGTCGTACTGGTCGGCGCCGCCGCAGGCGAAGGAGTTCCTGCGGTCCACCGACGGCACCGAGGGACTGGTGGTGCTGTCGCTGAGCGGCGACGAGAACACGCGTATCGCGGCGTACCACGTTCTCGAACCCCTGCTGGTCATCGACGGCGCTGACGCGGAGTTCAGCGGCTTCAGCGCGGCAGCCAACGCCTTCAACGAGGTGTCCGAAAGTGATCTGCTGCGAGCCGAGGCGGTGTCATTCCCGCTTCTGCTGCTCCTTCTGCTCGTCATCTTCGGCGGCCTCGTCGGCGCAGCCGTCCCGCTGTGCGTCGGCGGTCTCGCGATCCTCGGCGCCCTCGGCGCCCTGCGCGTGATCTCGTACTTCACCGAGGTCAGCGCATTCTCTGTGAACATCGCGAGCCTCGTCGGGCTCGGCATGTCCATCGATTACGGATTGTTCGTCGTGACCCGGTTCCGCGAGGAGCTGCGGTCCGGCTCCCGCACCGACGACGCCGTCCGCCGGACGCTCGCCACGGCCGGCCGGACCGTGGGGTTCTCCGCCCTCCTCCTCGTGTGCGGTTTCGTGGGCATGCTCGTGTTTCCCCAGGCCATCGTCCGGTCGTTCGCCTACGGCGGGATGGCAGCCATCGGGATCGCCGCCGTGCTGTCGCTGTCGGCGCTGCCCGCGGCACTCGCTCTGCTCGGGCCACGCATCAACTCGCTGACGTGGCGACCGGGAGTGGTCGAACGCGGCGAAGACCGGGCGCACCGGTTCTGGGGCGGCGTCGCCGCCCGCGTCATGCGGCGGCCCGTCCCGATCGCGACGGCCATCGTCGCGGGGTTGCTCGTGCTCGCCGCGCCCCTCACAGGCGCATCACTGGGTGATCTCGACCACACCGGACTGCCCGCGGCTCACCCGCTCCGGCTCGCCGTCCAGGATCTCGCCACCGACTTTCCACTCGCCAACAACGGGGCGACGCTGGTTCTGCAGGGCAGCGACGGCAAGGCCCCGCCGCCGGCCGCCACGGCGGAGTTCTTCCGGGCGACGGCCGCGGTCGACGGCGTCCAGCGGGTGGTCCCGGTCGGCGCCACCGACACGTTCGTCGCCATCCGGGCCATCTTCGGCGACGCCGACCGCACGACGGGGGCCATGGCGACGGCCGCCGCACTGCGCGACCTCCCGCCCCCGGAAGGCACCGAGAAGATGCTGGGCGGGCTGAACGCCCTCACCGCCGACGGACTGGACGCGATGGCCGCGGGACTGCCGTGGATGATCGGGATCATGGTGGGCGTCACCTTCGTGCTGATGCTGCTGGCGTTCCGTTCCGTGGTGCTGCCCCTGAAGGCGATCGCGATGGCCACTCTGAGCCTCGCCGCCTCGTTCGGCGTGCTCACGTGGATCTTCGAGGATGGTCACGGGGCCGAATTTCTCGGCGTGACGCCGGGACCGCTGCCCGCGACGATGGTCGTGCTCATCATCGCGGTGGTGTTCGGGCTCTCCACCGACTACGAGATCTTCCTGATGTCACGGATGGTCGAGGCCCACGACAACGGTGCGTCGACCGAGGAGGCCGTGCGGATCGGCACCGCACATACGGGGCGCATCGTGACTGCGGCCGCCGCGTTGCTGATCGTCGTCACCGGCGCGTTCACGCTCTCGGAACTGACGATGATGCGATTCATCGGGCTCGGCATGATCGTCGCGCTGCTCATCGACGCCACCGTCATCCGCATGATGCTGGTGCCCGCCCTGGTGAAGCTGATGGGTGAGGCCAACTGGTGGGCGCCGGGATTCCTGGCACGGAAAACACCTACCCCCGGTTCACCAGAGCATCCGAAACCGACACCACAGCAACAGATTCCCATCCAATCGTGAAGACGATCGGATGCGAATCGGTTTACTCTGCCGGAGAGGGCAATTCAGCACTCACCCGTCCGGAGCGCACGGATCCCGTTCCAGCTCAAATCTTTTTGGGCGGCAGGATCAGCCCTCGCTGTCGGAGATGTCGGACAGCACCCACTTGCCGTCGATCTTCTCCATCTTGATCGACAGCGGGGTCGCAGCACTGCCCTGAGCCACGGCGTCACCGGTGGCGCTGACGTTCATGTGCGCGAGCAGTTCGGCCCGGTCGCCGTCGAGCATCGTGACCCCGATGTCGGTGACGGAGGCCTGGGTGGCCGTCTTGGTCTGAATGGCGGCCTCTTTGGTGGTGCCGGCGGTCGAGTCGAATTCGTCACGCTTGGCGTCGTTGAGGTAGCCGCGCGCCTTCTCGAAGTCCTGATCGATGCTCTCATAGCTGTACGTGTACAGCGTCTCGATCGCCTCCGTTCCCGCCTTGGTCACCTCGGCGGTACCGCCTTCGTCGACCCAGGCGGTGTTCGTGATGTCTGCGCCGGGCTTGAAAGCCGCGACCACCGCGAAGACCCCGAGCACCACCGCCACGGCTCCGAGGATCCCGACGAGCTTCCAGGTGATCCGACTGGACCCGTTGCCGGTGGCCGCGGTCTCGGCGGCGGTGGGGGCCTGCTGCTTGCTGATGCGCGGTTGAAGGTTGGCAACCTTCGCCTTTCCCGCGGACGCGGCCTTCGCCGTCGACACCGGCTTGGCCAACGACACAGTCGTGTCCGTGCCGGAGGTCTTCGCCGTCTCGGTTTCGGCCTTCGCCACCGGTTCCGTCTTCTTCGCCGGTTCCGGCTTCGTCACCGGCTCCGTCTCAGCGACCGGGGTTTCCGGTCGGGGCGGCTTCGGCGTCGACTGACGGGTCCCCGCCACGCGCGGACGCCTGCCCTTTGCAGCGCTGTCCGGCACGTTGTTTCGGCGCTTGGGGGGCATAGTTCACCACTTTCTCATTGCACGACGAGCTGTCGTCGACGTGGACACCGCAGCGACATGCCGCCGCGGCACATCAGGACTACTGACCGCCGCTGTCGCCTTCGGGGGCCTGTTCGGCCGGCGCCTGCTCGGCGGGAGCCGGTTCGGTGGGGGCCGGGGCGGGAGCCGCGCCGTCGGCGGGCACCGGTCCGCTCTCGAGCGGAATACGCCCGCCCACCGGTTCGACCGACGAGGCCTTCCAGACCCCGTCCACGTCCTGGACGTCCATCCGCATCGTCACCTTGGCCTTGTCGAAGCGGTCGGGCCACGTGGTGGTGACTGCCACGACGACCAGTGCCTTCGCGGTGCCGTCGTCGGTGTTCAGTTCCGTGAGTGTGCCCTGGATCAGCTCGGCCTTGCTCGCCGCACCGGATTGACGCATCTGGTCGGTGAACCCGTCCATCGTCGCCTGGAGGTCCTGGTTCATCTTGTCGCCCGTGATCGACGACTTCATGTTCTCGAAGGATCCGTCGAGGTCTTTCGAATCGACCGAGTTGAGGTTTATCGCGGCCTGCTGGGCGCCTGTCAACGCGGAATCGCGTGCGTCGGCGATCGGCTTGTCCACGAAGAGAGCGCGCGCCCACCCGAAGCCAAACCATCCGGCTGCGACAACCGCGATCACCACCAGTGCGGTCACCGCAGCAAACGAGGCCTTCAGAGTTCTGTCCTTCCCCGGAGCCGGTTGTCCCGACTCCGGGGGCGTGGTAATTCGCGTCACACCAATACCCTACTGATTGTTTTCTTCTACTCGCCCTCGGCCGGAACCGAATGCTACTTGGGAGTAACCCCGAGGAGCGGTGCGAGCTGCGTTGCGATGGGATTCAAGTTGAGAGTGTCAGGCATGACCTTCGGCTTGAAATCCCACGGCTGGATCGTGTCCGGATCGGCGAACACGATGCGGTCTGCACTTCGCACACCCGTCACGCTTCCCTGGGGAGCGTCGCAGTTGGCCTTCGTGTTGTACGGGAAGTCCTGCTGGGTGTCGTCGAAGTTCGGGTCCTGCCGCTTCATCTCGGCCAGGATCTCCTGTGTCCCTTCGTAACCGAGTGTGCACGACGGCGGATTGTTGGTTTCCAGGACGATGCCCTGATGCACCGTGCCGTCGCCGGGGGCCACGGTCGACGCGGACGCCGCGATGGCAGGCAAGAACATCAGGATCGGCCGCAGCGCGATCGCCTGCGGAGCCAGCTTGTCGCCGACCGCGGCGAGGTTCGTCAGGTCGGTGGTGAGACTCGGACCGATCTGGTTCACCAGCAGACCGACCTCGTCGCTCGCCGGAATTCCCTTGTCGATAATCGCGCGGAGATCGGGGTCGCTGGTCCGCAGCTGCGCCGCAACCGCGTCGAGATCCGAACTGAACTGGACGATCGCGGAGGACTGATCGGACTGCGTCGCCAGCACCGTCTGGCTGTCCCGGATGAGGGCCAGCGTCTGCGGGAGAACGTCGAGTCCGTCCTTCGTCAGCGTCGACAGAGAGTCCGCGAGCGTCTGCAGATCTTCGCCCTTGCCGTTGAATGCCGTTCCCAGCTGGGTGACGACCGTGCGCAGCGAGTCGACCGGAACCGACCGGACCAGACCGTCGGTGGCCATCAGCACCTGCTCGACCGGAACAGGTGTCGACGTGTCGGCCTCGGTGATCACCGAGCCCTGTTCGAGGAACGGCCCCTGGTCGCTGTCGGGCTGAAGGTCGACGTACTGCTCACCGATCGCGGATCGGTTGGCGACGACGGCCTTGGCCGACGCCGGGATGTCGGGCCCACCCGAGGAGATCTTCAACTCGACGTTGATTCCGTCCGCGGTCAGGGACAAGTCGCCGACACGGCCGACGGGAACTCCGCGGTACGTGACCTCGGCGTTGGTGAAGATGCCGCCGGAGTCCTTGAACTGCGCGTTCACGTCGTACTCACCGAACCCGAGAAGATTGTCGAGGCGGACGTACTTGGCGCCGACGTAAACGAGCCCGAGCATCGCCACGATGGCGAACGCGACGAGCTGGATCCTGACCAGTCGTGACCTCACTGTCCACCCCCTATTCCGAACTGCTCCAGCAGTCCCCCGAGCGGGTTCTGCGGCGGCGGCGCTGCACCGTCCGTCGTGCCGTTCCCTGCGCCACCGTTGCCTGCCGCAGGCGCGGTGCCGGGGAGACCCGGGATCCGCAGGCCCGTCGGGGCGGGGATGATCGGCGGAATCGGCAGCAGCGACACCGTCGGCCATCCCGGCTTGGGCCCGTTGCCGTTGTAGTACGGGTTCGAGGGATCGACGATCGGCTTGGGCTCACCGAACTTCGGCGGCACGTACACCGGGTCGCCCTGACCGACGCCGAGTGCGCTGAGCGCATCGCCGATCTGCAGGTCGACCGTGAGGAACAGGTTGACCGATCCGCCGAGCGCGATCTTCTCGACACCGTCCGGGAACGGGACGGTCGGGATGAACGCGAGCGAGTTGGGCAGGTCGTCGCCGGACTCGGCGAGCGCCTTCAGCGTCGGCCGCAGCGCGAGGAGGTCCGCGATCAGATCGTTCTTCGACCGGTTGATCACGTCCGTGCCGACGGTGCCGAGCCGGTCCAGTTGCGTGAGCATCTGGGTGAGCTGCGGTCGCTGCTCGTTGAGCACTTCGGCGGCGATCGGGAGCTGGTCGAGGATCAGCCCGATCTTCTCGTTCTGTTCGTTCACCCGCGTGGTCAGGGTGTCGAGCCCGTCCAGGGCGCGGGTGATGTCGTCGCGCTGCTGGTTGAGACCGTCGATGAGCGTGTTCGCCTGCTCGAGAAGTCCCCGGACACGATCCTCACGCCCGTCGAGTGCGGTGGTCAGTTCGTGCACGATCGGCTGCAACTGGCCGACGCCGCCGCCATTGAGCAGCAGCGACAGCGCGCCGAGTACCTGCTCGATCTCCGTGGCGTGCCGGGTGCGATCGAGCGAGATCGTGTCGCCGTCCTCGAGCCGCGCGGGATCCTTGTCTTCCGGCGGTTCGGACAGCTGGACGAACTTCTCGCCGAGCAGGTTGGTCTGCTCGATGGCGGCGACCGCGTTGGCCGCGAGATCGACGGACGAGTCGAGGACGACCTCCACATCGGCTGTCCAGCCGTCCGGGGCCACCTTGATCGTTTCGACCCGGCCGACCGGAACACCGTCGACCTTGACAGCGGACTGCGGGACGAGGTCGAGGACGTCGTCGAACTGGATCGTCAGGTGCATCGGGTGGTCACCGACATCCGGGCCGCCCGGCAGCGGAACTCCGTAGATTCCCTCCGACGAGCAGGACGTCACTGCGATGGCGACGGCGCACGCACCGGCGCCGAGGATTACCGACCGCTTCATTCGCCCTCACCACCCGTTGCGCCTTCGAATCGCGGCGACACGACACCCGGCACCGTGCCGGGTGTGACCGTCCGCTGAATGTTGTCCGCACTCATGATCCCGAACGGAAGCACGAGCGACGGCGTCTTCGCCGATTGCGTGATCTGCGACGTGATGTTGGCGCAGTTGTCGATCAGCGGCTGCATCTGACGCCCGAGTTGCTCGAAGCGCGGATCGCCGGGTACCAGCTTGCCGAGGTCGATCAACTTGCACGCGACGCCGGCCGGGTCCTGCAGATCCGGGAACGCCAGGCGCGAGGCCAGGTTGCCGGACTCCGCGTCGTAGGAGTTGGCCAGGTTGCTGATCGCCAGCGGAAGCAGGGTCAGCGAATTGACCAGCGACTCGCGGTTGTCCGCGAGGGTCTGCGTCACCGGAACCAGATCGTCCACGTTCTCGGCGAGGATCTCCCGGTTGTCGGCCACGAACTTCGAGACGTCACCCAGGGCGATCGCCAGCTGGTTCAGGGCGGCACCGAGGTTCTCCCGCTCCCCCGCAAGGAATCCGGACAGGTCGGACAGCTGGGAGTTGAAGTCGCGGACCTGCTGATCGTTGGCCGCCAGCGCACCCACGAACACCTGGAGGTTCTTGACGGTGTCGAACAGATCGCCGCGGCTCTCGTTGAGCGTGCGGGCGGCGTCGGACAGCTGATTGATGCTCTGCCCCAGCGCCTCTCCGTTGCCGTCGAGGTTGGCCGCGCCGGTCTCGACGAACTGTGACAGCGCGCCTTCCTTGTTCGCCCCGTCCGGGCCGAGAGCGGTGGACAGCTTCTCGATGCTCGCGTAGAGCTCGTCCACCTCGACGGGGGTGGCAGTGCGGTCACGCGAGATGACGGCGCCGCTCTGCATCGTGTCGCCGCCCGTGTAGGCAGGCGCGAGCTGGATGTAGCGGTCGGACACCACGGACGGCGTGACCTGGGCTGCCTTGGCGTCGGCGGGGATGTCGACGCCACGGTCGACGCGCAGGTCGACCTTCACCTGGTCGCCCTGCGGTTCGACACCGTCGACGGATCCGACCTTCACACCGAGGATCCGCACGTCGGAACCCTCGTAGATACCCACCGACTTGTCGAAGTACGCGGTGATCTGCGTGGTGCCTGCGCGGGTGAACAACCACCACAGGGCCCCGGCGATCACCAGCGCGACGATGACGATTCCTGCGATGAGGGCGACCCCGCCGCGTCCGCCGCGCTCGGCTCCGTTCTCGACGTCTGCCATCAGTTACCCCCCAACGTGCGGACGGGATCGCGCGGACCGGGAATGTCGGGCAGACCCGGCGGCAGGAGGTTCACCACGACCTGGTCGAACCAGCGACCGTTACCGACCACGTTCGTGTACAGGCGGACGAACGGCTCGTACAGTTTCATCGCCTTGTCCAGGTTCTCGTTATTGGCCTTGAGGATCTCGACGACACCGTCGAGCTGTTCGAGCGCGGGACCGATGGCGGCCTCGTTGTCGCGCACGAGCCCGGTCAGCTGCTGCGACAGCCGCTGAGTTCCGGTGAGCAGCTGGGAAATCGACTGCTGACGGCTGTTGAGCTCACCGAGCAGCAGACCGGCGTCGCTGATCAACCGGTTGAATTCGGCATTGCGGTCGGCGAGGACCTTGGTGGTCTTGCCGGTCGCGTCGAACAGTTTCTGCAGTTCCTGATCGCGGCTGGCGATGGTCTGCGACAGCCTGCTCACACCGTCCAGGGAGGCTCGGATCTCCGTGGGAGTTCCCTCGAACGCCTGCGACAGCGTCACCATGCTCTGTGCGAGCTGATCGGCGTCGATGTCACCCACCGTCTGTGCGGCGGCCGAGAACGCCTCGATCACGTCGTACGGAGACGTGGTGCGGTCCAACGGGATCACGTCGCTCGGATTCAACGTGTCCGAGCCACGGGGGTCGAGGGCCAGATACTTCTGACCCAGGATCGTCTTGATCTGGATGGACGCCGACGTCTCGTTGCCGACCCACGCATCCGACACCTTGAAGGCGACGTCCACATGGTCGCCGTCGAGTTCGACGGACGTGACCTTGCCGACCTTGACGCCGGCGATCCGGACCTCGTTGGAGGGCTTGAGCCCTGCCGCCTCGGTGAATTCGGCGTGATAGGTCGATCCGGCGCCGATGAACGGCAGCGAATCGAGGAAGAAAGCCGACAGGGTGGCCAACAGCACCACGAGAATGCCGAGGGCACCAGCCACTGCCGGGCTGCGACGTCTGCTCATCGTGTCTGCAACTCCTGTAGGCCGTCCTGCGTGCACCGTTTCGCCGAGTTCGTATAGAGCGGCTGGTTGACGGTGGGCAAGCCCGTGGGCAGGTTCAGTTGGGGCGCGGTACCTGGTCCTGCGACGATGTCGACTCCACAGAGGTAGAACTGGAACCAGGATCCGTAACTGGCTGCCCGGCCGAGCTTCTCGAGCTTCACCGGAAGCGTCTGGAGAACGCTGTTGACCGTGTCGGAGTTACGGTTCAACGTCGTCGCCAGCGTGTTCAGCGACGTGATGGATTCCTGGATGGACGGTCGGGTGGGTTCGAGCAGGTCGGCGGTCGCGTCGGTGAGTCCCGCGAGGGACGTCACCGCAGAACCGACAGTTCCCCGCTCGTTCGCCAGGCCCGTGACGAGTTGCTGGGTGTTGACGATCAGCGAATCGAGTTGATCGTCACGCTGATTCACCGTGGCCAGCACGTCGTTGAGGTTGTTGATCACCGCACCGATCACCCGATCCTTGTCGGCGACCGTGTTGGTGAGGCTTGCCGTGTTCTTGACGAGTTCCGTGATGGTTCCCGACTCACCCTGGAACACCTGGATGATCTGGTACGACAACTTGTTCACGTCGTCGGCGCTGAGGGTCTGGAACAGCGGACGGAACCCGTCGAACAGCGTGGTGAGGTTGACGGCAGGCTTCGTCCGCTCCATCGGAATGGTGTCGCCGCCGCTCATCTTCATTCCCTGCTGCCCCTCGCCCTGTTCGAGCGCGATGTAGCGCTGCCCCACGAGGTTCCGGAAGCGGATGGTCGCGGTGGTGCTGGCGGGCAGCCAGTCCCGTTCCGACACCGTGAACTGGACCTCTGCCTCGCGGTCGTCGTGGATCGCGATCTTCTCGACCTGGCCCACGCGCACACCGGCGATGCGGACCTCGTCGCCCTCGTTGAGCGAGGTGACGTCCGAGAAGATCGCGTTGAACTTGGTGCCACCGCCGCCACCGAGGTTGGCGATGGTGGCGGCCAGCAGACCGGTCGCGAGGATGGTGACCACGGCGAACACGATCAGCTTGACCAATGGTGCGGCCAGGCCCCTCACTTGAAGCTCACCTCAGTCCCCCTCATGGTCGGCGCGCCGACGAGTGTCGTCCAACTCGGCACGTCCTCCGGCGCCATGCCCCCGGCCTCGCCGTAGACGACGTCCAACGTGTCCTGCTCCATCTTCGAACCCGCGTAACTCGCGGGTGTGACCTCGGCTCCGTAGCCCGGGACCTGATCGGGGACGCCGGCGGGCGCCGGGAGGAAGTCGATGGTCGACGGGCCGGGATTCCGCGAGGGCACCTGGTAGGCACCGTCGTTGTAGGACGACCCGCCCGGGTACTGCGGGAACTTTCCACCCGGAGCGGTGACGTTGTCATAGCAAGCCGGTCCGCGGTTGTCGAGCAGCCGCGGCTCATCCTGGTTGGGCACGTAGCGACCCTTCGGATTGACGAACTGCACGCTGGCACGCACGCCCGGGTACGGATCGTCCGGTGCCAGCAGTTCACGGGCGACGGGAGCGGACTTGGCGAAGCCCGCGAACGTGCAGCCGAAGCTCGGCGAGTAACGGCCGAGGATCTGCAGTGCCTCACGCGAATCGGCGGCGATACTGACGATCGATTCGGCGTTGGTCTGCAGGAGATCCGCGGTGCTGGACGCGGTTCCGGTCAGCGACGCAAGCAACGTGGAGATCTCGCCCTGCTTCTCCACCACGGTATTTCCGGTGGTACGCAGGTTGTCGAGGGCGTTGACCAGGTCGGGTGCCGCCTCGGAGTACGTCTGCGAGAAATCTGCCAGACCGCGCAGATCCTCCTGGATGGCAGGAAGTTCAGTGTTCAGCCCGCCGAAGATCTCCTCGAGACGGTCGAGCGTCAGGCCGAGTTCGGCGCCGCGGCCGCTCAGTCCCTGGGACAGCGCGCCGAGCGTATTCGCCAGGTCCTGCGGCGGAATCGCCTGCAGCAGCGGCAGCAGACCGTCGAGAACCTCGCCGACCTCGACGGCGTTGCCGCTCTTGTCCTGACGCAGCGTGTCGCCGGCCTGGATCGGCGGAGCGGTGTCGCCCTCGGGAACGATCAGCGACACATAGCGCTCACCGAACAGCGTCTTGGGCAGCAACCGCGCCGTCGTGTTGGACGGAATCAGCTGCGCCTTGTCGGGCTGGATCGCGAGAGCCAGGGTGACCTCGCCCTCCTGGGAGGATGCCGAGCGCACCTCGCCGACGATGAGGCCACGGACCTTCACGTCAGCGTTGGGCGGCAGGGCATTTCCGGCGGTATCGGTGAGGAGGTCGATCTTGACGACCTTGGTGAACGTCTTGTTGAACATGCCGATGGTGAAGACCAGGAACAACGCGAGGACAAGGAAGAACACCAGCCCCAGCACCCGTCGACCCACAACAGATGTCGTGTTGCTCATCCGGCCACCCTCACTGTGGTCGTCGTGCCCCAGATGGCGAGGCTCAGGAAGAAGTCGAGAACGGCGATGGTGACGATCGCGGTGCGGACCGCCCGACCCACGGCCACACCGACACCGGCGGGACCACCGGAGGCGTGATAGCCGTAGTAGCAATGGATCAGGATCAGCACGAACGCGAAGATCAGCACTTTCGCGAACGAATAGAGGACGTCCTGCGGTGGCAGGAACAAATTGAAGTAGTGGTCGTACGAGCCGGTCGACTGGCCGTTGAACACGGTACTGATGATGCGGGACGCGAGGTAGGCCGCGAGCAGACCGACGATGTACAGCGGGATGACAGCGACGAATCCCGCGATCATGCGGGTGGTGACGAGGAACGGCACACTCGGCACCGCCATGACCTCCAGCGCGTCGATCTCCTCCGAGATCCGCATGGCGCCGAGCTGCGCGGTGAAACCACAACCGACGGTGGCCGAGAGCGCGAGTGCCGCAACGATCGGCGCGATCTCACGGGTGTTGACGTAGGCCGACAGGAAGCCGGTGAGCACCGAGCTGCCCAGCTGTTCGAGCGCGGCGAATCCCTGCAGTCCGACGACGACGCCGGTGAAGCCGGACATCATCGCGATGACGCCGATGGTGCCGCCGATGACGGCGAGCGCGCCGCTGCCGAACGTGACCTCGGCGAGCAGCCGGAGCACTTCCTTGCGGTAGTGCACGAGAGTGTGGGGCGACCAGGCGATTGCCCTGGCGTAGAACGACATCTGCTCGCCGGCCCGGTCGAGCACGTTGAGCGGCGCACGACCGACTCGGCGTGCCGCCATCAGAGTCCGGTCACCACGTCCCTTGGCGATTGTCATGGGGTCACGATCCCTTCGCCGGAACGATCTGGAGGTACACCATGGTCAGGATCAGGTTCGCGAAGAACAGCAGCAGGAACGTGATCACCACCGACTGGTTCACCGCGTCACCGACGCCCTTGGGTCCACCCTTCGGATGGAGCCCCTTGTACGCGGCGATGACACCGGCGATGACACCGAAGACGGCCGCCTTGAGCTCGCCGACCCAGATGTCGGGAAGCTGGGCGAAGGCCGAGAACGATGCCAGGTACGCACCGGGATTACCCCCTTGGAGGATGACGTTGAAGAAGTACCCGCCGGCGATACCGACCACGGACACGAGGCCGTTCAGCAGGATCGCGACGAGAACCATGGCAAGCACCCGAGGCACGACGAGACGCTGAATCGGGTTGATACCGAGAACTTCCATGGCGTCGATCTCTTCGCGGATCGTCCGCGCACCGAGATCCGCCGTGACGGCCGAGCCCGCAGCCCCGGCCACCAGTAGTGCCGTCACCAGCGGGGAACCCTGCTGGATGACGGCGAGCACGCTGGCCGCTCCCGTGAACGACTCTGCACCGAGCTGCTTGATGAGCGATCCGGTCTGCAGTGACACCACTGCGCCGAACGGAATCGCGACCATCGCCGTCGGCAGGATCGTGACGCTGGCGATGAACCAGGCCTGTTCGATGAACTCGCGGAACTGGAACGGCCGCTTGAACGTGTTTCGTGCAACGTCGACAAAGAGCTCGACGATGTTTCCGGCCTGTGTCAGCGCACCGTTGACCGGCCGCAAGACCGAGCTGCGGGTAACCCCCATCCGATATGCCTACCCTTGCCCGTGAGTGGTGTTTTCGTATCCTTCGCCCCGGTATGCGGGGATGACCTGAGTGTCTTCCTGGCTGTATGCGTAGTCGTAGCCGCCGCCGCCGTTTCCGCCGGAAGTCTCGTCGAGGCTTTCCTGGATGGCGATCTGGGCATTCTCCGGCAGGGTGTGCATGATGTGCCGGACACGTTCCTGCCGGCGGGCGACAGCCTGCCGGAACGGCATCCCCGGCGTCGCCTTCATCTGCGGGACGATGCCCTCGACGTCGTCGACACCACCGGCATGGTGACCGGCATCGACCATCGCCTGCTCCTGCGCCATGGTGGCCTCGTCCTTCTCCTCGGACATGCCGATCGGACCGATCATGGTGCCGTTGAGGAACTGCTTGACCACCGGCTCCTCGCTGGTGAGCAGCACCTCCCGCGGACCGAACATCACCAGATGACGGCGGAACAGCATGCCGATGTTGTCCGGCACCGTCCGCGCGAGATTGATGTTGTGCGAGACGATCAGGATCGTCGCGTCGATCTCGGCGTTGATGTCGATCAACGTCTGGGAGATGTAGGTGGTACGCACCGGGTCCAGGCCGGAGTCCGGCTCGTCGACGAGGATGATCTGCGGGTCCAGCACCAGGGCGCGGGCCAGGCCCGCACGCTTGCGCATACCACCGGAGATCTCACCGGGCAGCTTGTCCTCGGCCCCGAGCAGGCCGACGAGCTCCATCTTCTCCATGACGATCTTGCGGACTTCGGATTCGGACTTCTTGGTGTGCTCGCGCAGCGGGAACGCCACGTTGTCGAACAGGTTCATCGAGCCGAACAGGGCGCCGTCCTGGAACAGCACACCGAACAGCTTGCGGATCTCGTAGAGCTCCTTGCTGGAGCACTCGAGAATGTTGGTGCCGTCGATCACGATCGAGCCCTGCTCCGGGCGGAGCAAACCGATCAGCGACTTCAAAAACACCGACTTACCCGTACCCGACGGCCCGAGCAACGCACTGACCTCACCGGCGGGAAGGGTCAACGTGACGTCCTGCCAGATCCTCTGCGAGCCGAACGACTTGGTCAGTCCCTCGACGGATACCTCGACTCCCACCATTACCTCCGCGACCGTTCGATGCACTCACCCCGTGTGGGTTGGGTCACTCTATCGCATCGACGTGTTACCTGTGACAAGGGATGCTACTCATGAGTAAGGAAGCATGCCAACAGCGGGTCCCACTATGCAAAACAACGCGTCTGAACTGGGATAACGGTAGCGAAATTTCTGGTCGCGCGTCCAGCTTTCGGCCAGGAATCTCGACACTCCGAAGACGTCCGCGGACACAAAAAGAGGGTCACTCCCCACGGATGGGGAGTGACCCTCTTCGTCTGCTCGGTGAGCAGCGCGGGAGAGACCGTCTTACTTGACGGTGATCTTCGCGCCGGCAGCCTCGAGCTTTTCCTTGGCGGCGTCGGCCGCGTCCTTGGCAACCTTCTCCAGGATCGCCTTCGGAGCACCCTCGACGAGGTCCTTGGCTTCCTTCAGGCCGAGGCCGGAAACGACCTCACGGACGACCTTGATGACCTGGATCTTCTTGTCGCCGGCCGACTCGAGGACGACGTCGAACTCGTCCTGCTCCTCAGCAGCCTCGGCAGCAGCCGGCGCTCCGCCTGCAGCGGCAACGGCGACCGGGGCAGCGGCGGTGACCTCGAAGGTCTCCTCGAATGCCTTCACGAACTCCGAGAGCTCGAGGAGGGTGAGCTCCTTGAACTGGTCCAACAACTCTTCGGTGCTGAGCTTCGCCATTGTGGCGGTCCTTCCTGTAAGTCCCATGTCGCTGATCCGCGACCGGGCGGGGTTATAGCAGTGATGCGCGGGTGCGGATCAGCTTTCGGCTGCAGCCTCGGCGGGAGCTTCGGCAGCTCCGCCTTCTGCGGCCTTCTTTTCCTGCAGTGCAGCAGCCAGTCGGGCCACCTGCGAAGCAGGAGCGTTGAACAGGCCTGCGGCCTTTGCCAAGTTGCCCTTCATCGCGCCGGCAAGCTTGGCCAACAGGATCTCGCGGGACTCGAGGTCCGCGATCTTGTTGACCTGGTCCACGGACAGCGCAGCGCCGTCCATGTAGCCGCCCTTGATGATGAGCGCCTTGTTGTCCTTAGCGAAGTTCTTCAGAGCCTTCGCAGCATCGACGGGCTCGCCCTTGATGAATGCAATGGCGGTCGGACCGACGAAAAGGTCATCAAGGCCCTCGACGCCCGCTTCAGCAGCGGCACGCTTGACCAGGGTGTTCTTGGCGACGGAGTAGGTGGCACCTTCTCCGAGAGCGCGTCGCAGTGTCGTGATGTTGCCCACCGTCAGACCACGGTATTCCGTGATCACAGCAGCGGTCGAACCCTTGAACTGCTCGGTGATCTCCGCAACCGCGGAAACCTTCTCAGGCTTTGCCATACTTCGCCTCCTCTCATGACAGTCGTTATCCCACTTCGGAACCGCTGCGCACCGCCGGAATCCCGGAGCACACAATCCACGACATGCAAAACGCCCCGGTGCAGGGCACACGGGGCGTGAAAGGAAACGACACGGTCAGGGCGCGAGCCCACAACCGATACGCATCCCCCTACCTCGTCCTCCTGCGTGGGCCGCCGGACATTCCCGGACTTTCAATCACACCCTTGCGGGAGTGATCACCAACGGTCTTGGGTAGAACATGATTTGGGGTGAAGTTCAAATACTGCATTGAACTCCGCAGGACAGATTACGGCATGGCCTGCATAACCGCCAAATCGCGGCGGGACTCCACCCATCGCAGTGACCGGCATCACTCGGCATGCGGTGTGTGGTCCATCAGACTGAAGCAGCGTCCATTTACCTGTTACGCGACGTTACATATATGAGCTAGATTTTCCTCATGACAATCCTCGAAGCCCGGGCCGTCGTGACCGGATCCCGGACACGACGCTTCCTCGCGCTCGCCGTGATCTGCCTGGCCGAACTGCTGGTCGTGCTCGACAACACCATCGTCAACGTCGCTCTCCCGTCGATCGGTGTCGAACTCCGCACCAGTGTCAGCGGCTTGCAGTGGGTCGTCGACGCCTACACGCTGACGTTCGCAGGCCTGCTCCTGGCGTTCGGCAACCTCGGCGACCGCTACGGTCGTCGACGCGTCATGGTCATCGGTCTGATCGGCGTCGCCGTCATGTCGATCGCCGGCGCCAACGCCGAGAGTCTGGGGGAGGTCATCGCGGCCCGCGCGGCGATGGGTGTCTTCGCGGCCGCAGTCTTCCCCGCGACCCTCGCCCTCGTCATCAACATCTTCACCGACGTGCGGGAACGGGCGCTGGCCATCGCCGCCTGGACCGCGATGGCCGGATTCGCGATCGCCATCGGGCCGATGGCCGGCGGGTGGCTGCTCGAGCATTTCAGCTGGCACTCCGTCTTCTGGATCAACGTGCCGATCGCGGTGGTCGCGGCAGCAGCGACGCTGCTCCTGGTGCCGGAGTCACGCGCCTCCGTCATCGGACGCATGGACCTCGTCGGAATCGCCGCCTCGATCACCGGAATCACCGTCCTCGTGTGGGCCATCATCGAGGCCCCTCACCACGGGTGGACGTCGTTCGTCACCGTCGGCGCCGTCGCCGTCTCGATCGCGGTCCTGGTCGGATTCGTCCGTTGGGAACTGCGCACCGAGCACCCGGTCCTCGACCTGCGGCTGTTCCGCAACCGTAGGTTCTCCCTGCCCGCCCTCGCGATCGCCATCGGGTACTTCTCGATGTTCGGCTTCCTGTTCCTCATCACGCAGTACTTCCAGGGAGTCCGGGAGTACACGCCGTTCGAGTTCGGTGTCGCGTCGCTGCCGTTCGCGGTGTCGGTGGCGGTCGGCGCCCCCGTCGCCACACTTCTGGCCCAGCGGATCGGGACGACCCCGGTCATCGTGTTCGGCCTCCTCCTCACCGGTGTCGGGCTGTACCTCGGCGGTCAGGTGGCCGTCGACAGCAGCTACCTGACGGATGTGCTTCCGTCGATGGTGTCGATGGCGCTCGGCTTGGCCATCGTGCAGGGGCCCGCCACCGAGTCGGTCATGGCATCGCTGCCTCTCGACGAGGCGGGAGCAGGCTCCGCCGTGAACGACACGACGAGGGAAATCGGTGGAACGCTCGGTGTCGCCGTGCTCGGATCGATTGTCGCGTCGTACTACGCGACGACGATGAGTCCGCTGCTCGACCGGATTCCGGCCGCATTGATGAACGACGACGAGAAGGGCTTCGCGCGTGCGACGGTCCTGAGTGTGCTCGAGATCCGGAAACGGGAGATCCCGCCGTTCCTCGAACAGCAGCGTGAGAATCTCATCCTCACCATGAAGACGACGGTGCTGCAGGGGTCGCACACTGCGTCGCTCGTCGCGGCGGGCGCCGTGGTGGTCTGCGCGGTCGTCGTCGCGATCTTCATGCCCTGGGCGCCGGCACGCACCGATTCCGTGATGCTGGCGTGGCGGAAGAAGTCCGAATCGGAAACCGGCGACGAAAACTGACCCCGGAAAAGCAGTTCGGCCGGTACGGAAGATTTCCGTACCGGCCGAACTGTGTGAAGCGTGACTTACGCGTCGGCATCCTCGAGAAGGTTGCGGGTGCGGTTCGGGTCCACCGGGATGCCCGGGCCGGTGGTGGTCGAAACGGTGACCTTCTTGACGTAGCGGCCCTTCGCGGAGGACGGCTTCGCACGCAGGATCTCGTCCAGCGCGGCGCCGTAGTTCTCCACCAGCTTGGCGTCGTCGAACGATGCCTTGCCGATCACGAAGTGCAGGTTGGCCTGCTTGTCGACGCGGAAGTTGATCTTTCCGCCCTTGATGTCCGCGACAGCCTTCGTGACGTCAGCCGTCACGGTGCCGGTCTTCGGGTTCGGCATCAGGCCACGCGGTCCGAGGACGCGGGCGATGCGGCCGACCTTGGCCATCTGATCGGGAGTCGCGATGGCGGCGTCGAAATCGAGCCATCCACCCTGGATCCGCTCGATGAGGTCCTCGGCACCGACGGCGTCGGCTCCAGCTGCCTCGGCCTCGGCGGCCTTCTCTCCGACTGCGAACACGATGACGCGGGCGGTCTTACCGGTGCCGTGCGGCAGGTTGACCGTGCCGCGGACCATCTGGTCCGCCTTGCGGGGGTCGACGCCCAGACGGACGGCAACCTCGACGGTCGCGTCCATCTTGCTCGACGACGTCTCCTTCGCCAGCTTCGCAGCCTGCAGCGGGCTGTACAGCTTGTCGAAGTCGATCTTCTCAGCGGCGGCGAGATACGCCTTGCTGCGCTTTGCCATTTCTTCTGTCCTAACTTCTCACCGCAGTGTGTGTCTTGTCTGCGATGGTGAATGGTTCAGTAGTGGTCTGGGCCTGGCCGGCCCTCCCACGCTTTCTTCGACGGCGGTGCCGTCAGTCGATCTTCGACGGCGGTGCCGCCGATCGATCAGGGCTGACTCAGCCGTCGACCGTGATACCCATCGAGCGTGCGGTGCCGGCGATGATCTTCGCGGCCTGCTCGATGTCGTTCGCGTTGAGGTCTTCCTGCTTGGTCTTCGCGATCTCGCGCACCTGATCCATGGTCACGGAAGCGACCTTGGTCTTGTGCGGCTCGCCGGAGCCCTTCTGCACGCCTGCAGCCTTGAGCAGCAGCTTGGCAGCCGGAGGGGTCTTCAGCTTGAAATCGAAGGTCCGGTCTTCGTAGACCGAGATCTCGACCGGCACCACGTTGCCGCGCTGGGACTCAGTCGCCGCGTTGTAGGCCTTGCAGAATTCCATAATGTTCACGCCGTGCTGACCAAGCGCGGGACCCACGGGCGGTGCAGGGTTAGCCTGACCGGCCTGGATCTGAAGCTTGATGAGCCCTGCGAGCTTCTTCTTCTTGGGGGGCATCTCGATTTCCTAATTCTTGCTGGGTGTGTTTCTTGCTACTGCAGTGCAAGTATGTGGCGCTAGATCTTCGCGACCTGCGTGAAGGACAACTCGACCGGGGTCTCGCGACCGAAGATCGAGACCAGGACCTTGAGCTTCTGCTGCTCGGCGTTGACCTCGCTGATGCTGGCGGGCAGCGTGGCGAACGGGCCGTCCATGACGGTGACCGACTCGCCGACCTCGAAGTCGACCTCGATGAGCGGCTTTGCGAAGCTTTCTCCGCCGGTCTCGCCGGCCGAGACGGTTGCCGCGGCGGCCTGCTTCTTCTGCTCCTGCTGCGGGAGCAAGAACTTGATGACCTCGTTGAGGGTCAGCGGGGACGGGCGCGACGTCGCACCGACGAATCCGGTGACGCCGGGCGTGTTGCGCACGGCTCCCCAGGACTCGTCGTTGAGATCCATGCGGACCAGGATGTAGCCGGGCAGAACCTTGCGGTTGACCTGCTTGCGCTGACCGTTCTTGATCTCGGTGACCTCTTCGGTGGGAACTTCCACCTGGAAGATGTAATCGCCGACGTCGAGGTTCTGGACACGGGTCTCGAGGTTGGCCTTGACCTTGTTCTCGTAACCCGCGTAGGAGTGGATGACGTACCAGTCACCGGGTGCGCGGCGCAGAGCGGCCTTGAGTTCCGCAACGGGATCCTCGGGCTCTTCGGCCGTCACAGCCTCGTCGGCGGGCGCAGCCTCGTCAGCGGTCACAGCCTCTTCGGCGGTCACCTCGTCCTCGACGATCTCGTCGGCCGGGGCGTCCTCTGCACCGTCGATTTCCGCGGCTTCGGTGCCCTCGTCGGCAGCCTCGACATCCACTTCGGCTGCCGCCTCGGCAGAAACACGCTCTTCGGCCAAAGCCTCATTCGTGTCGTTCTCGGGGGTGCTCACTGGGGCACTCGCTTCCTCTCGTCACTCACATACTTCGGATCCACCGGGGCGGATTCCGTCAACCGAACAACCAGGTGACGCCCTTGATGACCACCAGATCCAACACGCCGATGAACGTCACCATGAACACCACGAAGACCAGGACGACGCTGGTGTAGGTGATCATCTGCTTGCGATTGGGCCAGATGACCTTGCGCAGCTCGGCGATGACCTCGCGGAGGAACCGGCGCAGGCGCTTGAAAATGTTTTCCTTGCGCGGCTTGTCGGCGCGATCCTTCTTCGCCGGCTTGACCTTGGTGGTCGTGTCCGACTTCGAGAGTTCCGGTGACTTCACGGAACTCGCGGCGACCTCGGTACCTGCCTGCGAACGACGGCCCTGGCGCTTACCGCTGGGCTTTCCCGAGGGAGTGGCGGAACGCGTGGTGGTGGCGTCGGCCGCGGTGTCGTCGGCACCGTCCGGGCGCGTCGACCCTGAAGTGTCGCCGTCGCGCTTGGCGCGCTCCTCGCTCACGTCGTTCCTCTCAGTCGCTGGCATCCGGGGGCAGGGGCGACAGGACTTGAACCTGCAACCTGCGGTTTTGGAGACCGCTGCTCTGCCAGTTGAGCTACGCCCCTTTGGTCGGGAGACCTGGTCCGAAACTAGCCTCGGACCAATTCTTGACCGACCTCTCTGTGATTACATGACACGCGCGCCACCCTTGCCGGCCATACAGCACCGTAGGGCAGCGCGCAGCGCTGAGTAATCCCAGAAATCTCAGTGTACTTCAAAGCCCCGGAACAAACCCAATCCACCCGGCTGTCAGGCCAGACGGACCGTTGCGGTGGCGCGACCGAAGATCTTCTTTCCCTCGGAACGCGCCACGATCGCGACTACTGCTGTCTTGCTTTCTTCGTCGAGCGATTTCACCTTACCGGTGTACTCGACCTGCGCGGCCTCGTCCTCACGGACGTAGACCGAGCTCGTGAAACGAACGTTGTATTCCTTGACAGCACCCGGATCTCCGAGCCACGACGTGACGAAGCCGCCGCCGAGACCCATGGTGAGCATTCCGTGCGCGATCACGTTGTCCAGACCGGCGAGCTTGACGACCTCGTCGCTCCAGTGGATCGGGTTGGGATCGCCGGACACGCCCGCGTAGTTGACCAGGTCGCCACGCGTGAGCTTCACGATGCGCTCGGGGAGTTCTTCACCCACCGAGACGTCCTCGAACTTACGAAGCGCCATGCATGATCACGTCCTTGACTGCGTGAGCGATGTTCTCGTCGACCTCGCCACCGGTGCGCGCGACGAGCGTCGTCCACGTGGTCTGGACCAGTTCGTCGTACTGATCGGTGACGATGTTCTTGGTGACGATGATGTCGCTGCCGCCCATCTGACGGAACGACTCCAGGTACACGTCACAGACCAGGCGGTCGCCGACCTTGATCGGCTTGTGGAACTCGAGCCGCTGATCGGTCTGGAGAATCTGGCTCGGGTCGTAGCCCGTGACGATCTCCTTGAAGAGACGTCCCTGGGCGATGATGCCGACGAGCGAGATGAACGTCAGAGGAGCGAGGAGACCGTCGTAGCCGAGGCCCTTCGCGGCTTCCTCGTCGTGGTGAGCGGGGTGCCAGTCCTGCACGGCACGCGCATACTCGCGCACCTTCTCGCGTCCGACCTCGTAGAAATCGTCGACGCGGTAGTGGTGCCCGACCATTGCCAGTGCGTGCGCGGCAGGATCAGCAGGAACAGCCTCGGGCACGTATGCCTCTGTCTCTGTCACAGTGTCAGTCACGCGAAAGAACCTCTTCTACCCTTGACGTCAGCGCGTGAGGGCAGCCTAGAGGACTCCCTTCGCGAACGCAGTCCTAGTTCCGGACCGTGTTACTTGGACTCGCGATGCGACTGGTGAGTTCCGCAGTTCGGGCAGAACTTCTTGATCTCCAGGCGATCGGGGTCGTTGCGCCGATTCTTCTTGGTGATGTAGTTGCGGTGCTTGCATACCTCGCAGGCCAAAGTGATCTTGGGCCGAACGTCAGTCGAGGAGGCCACGGGATGCCTTCTTTCGGGTGAATCTGATTACGAACAATCAGGGTGGATCATGCATATTGTGTAGCGGTGACCGGACTTGAACCGGCGACGCAACGATTATGAGTCGTTTGCTCTACCAACTGAGCTACACCGCCTCGGTGTCGAGTGTCGCGCACTAGGCGCTCCACTTCAATCCAGCGAGCCCCCTAACGGAATCGAACCGTTGACCTTTTCCTTACCATGGAAACGCTCTGCCGACTGAGCTAAGGGGGCGTGCTTCGCTCGCACATCGCTGCGCGCTGAAGCCTTGACGAGATTACACAGAGTTCGCGTCCAGAACCAAATTGCCTGGTCAGCGGCTTTCGTATGTCGCTGCACCCGGCAGTTCGGGTCGGCAGCCCACACAGAGCGGGGTGCCGGCCGGACAACCGGTCCCGGCCACGAACGACAGAACCCCGGTGAGCTGTCGCTCACCGGGGTTCTGTGTGTGGCAGATGTAGGATTCGAACCTACGTAGGCATAAGCCGACGGATTTACAGTCCGCTCCCATTGGCCGCTCGGGCAATCTGCCGGGGTTGCACGAGGAGCGCGAAATCTGTGCGAAATCGCTCTCCGCTGCGGAAAGAAGAATACAACGAACGGCCCCCCGTTTTGCAAACCGGGTGGATACGGGCGGTTGCGAACCGATAGCGTCGAATCTGCTCGTCGGCATTCGGCGGGCCCCCGGCCGGGTCGCGGCGGGGAGAACTAGACGAAACCGGGAGTGTGAAGTGGCTGATTCGTCCTTCGATGTGGTGAGCAAGGTGGAGCGTCAAGAGGTGGACAACGCCCTGCATCAGGCCGGCAAGGAGCTGTCGACCCGGTTCGACTTCCGGAACACGGGAGCATCGATCGAATGGTCCGGCGAGGAAACCATCACCCTGACGGCCGACACCGAGGAGCGACTGCTCGCCGCCCTGGACGTCTTCAAGGAGAAACTGATCCGGCGTGACATCTCCCTGAAGGCGTTCGACGCGGGCGAGCCGGCGCAGTCCGGAAAGATCTACAAGCTGTCGGGCAGCCTCGTCCAGGGCATCACCACGGAGAACGCCAAGAAGATCACCAAGAAGATCCGCGACGAGGGCCCCAAGGGCGTCAAGGCGCAGATCCAGGGCGACGAACTGCGGGTGAGCAGCAAGAAGCGCGACGACCTGCAGGCCGTGATCTCCCTGCTGAAAGGTGAGGACTTCGGGATCGCGCTGCAGTTCGTGAACTACCGGTAGAGGCGCTCCGCACCCGTGCGCCTTTCTGGTCGTAGGAACGACCAGAAAGGCGCACGGGCGGCGAAGCCGCCTACATCCCCGCCATGCGCTCGAGCCGCTCGATCCGGTCGGCCATCGGCGGGTGGGTGGAGAACATCCGGCTCATCTTCTCGCCGGTGCGGAACGGGTTGGCGATCATCAGGTGCGACTGCGCGGCGAGCTGAGGCTCCGGCGGCAGCGGCGCAGCCTGGGTGCCCTGCTCCAGCTTCCGCAGCGCAGACGCCAGCGCCAGGGGGTCGCCGGTGAGTTCTGCGCCCGACTGGTCGGCCTGGTACTCCCGCGACCGCGACACCGCGAGTTTGACGACCGTCGCGGCGATGGGCCCGAGCAGCGACACCAGGAGCAGCGCGATCGGGTTGGCGCCCTGTCCCCCGCCGCGTCCGCCGAACATGTTGGCAAACATGGCGAAGTTCGCGAGTCCCGACACAACGGCGGCCATGGCGCCGGCGACGGAGGAAATCAGGATGTCGCGGTTGTAGACGTGCGACAGCTCGTGTCCGAGCACGGCCCGCAACTCGCGTTCGTTGAGGATCTGCAGAATGCCGCTCGTGACGCACACCGCGGCGTGGCGCGGACTGCGCCCGGTGGCGAACGCGTTGGGCGCGGACGTGGGGCTGATGTAGAGCCGCGGCATCGGCTGGTGCGCGGTGGTGGCCAGTTCCCGGACGATGCGATAGATGACCGGCGCCTGCACCTCGGTGATCGGCTGGGCGTGCATGGCCTTGAGCGCCATCTTGTCGCTGTTGAAGTACACATACGCGTTCATTCCCACCGCGAACACGATCGCCAGCAGCAGGATGGTGGGGTTGCGGAACAACGCGCCGATGAACACGATCAGCGCCGACATGCCGACCAACAGAACCAGAGTCTTCGCCCCGTTTGCGTAGCGCACGTCACGCCTTCCTTGTCGTTGTCACCCGATCACGTCACCCGAGTTTCGGGATCTTGATCATTCAACGAAACACGGTGGTGGGACGGTTCCCGCTCGGACGACGAGAAATCGGGTGAAGACGAGTTCGGGTACTGACGATACGGCTCAGCCGACACGCTCGATCGTGTAATCGACGAGCTTCACGAGGGCGTCGTTGGCGGGGCCCTGCGGCAGCTCGGCGAGCTGCGCGCGTGCCTGGACCGCGAACTCCTCCAGCTTCGCCTTGGCGGCGGCCATGCCGGGTGACCGTTCGAGGAGCGCGAGCGCCTCCGCGACGTCGTCGTCGTTGGTGACGGGGCCGTCGAGGAGCACCCGGAGGCGATCGGCGTCGGGTCCCTCGTCGCGCAGCGCGTACAGCACGGGCAGCGTGTGGACGCCCTCACGCAGGTCGGTTCCGGGTGTCTTGCCGGACTGGGCGGACACCGAGGAGATGTCGATGATGTCGTCGGAGATCTGGAAGGCGGTGCCCACGGCGTCGCCGAGGCGTTCGAGCCGCTTCACGTGGTCG
Organism: Rhodococcus sp. IEGM 1307; assembly: GCF_030056915.1. Lineage (NCBI taxonomy): Bacteria > Bacillati > Actinomycetota > Actinomycetes > Mycobacteriales > Nocardiaceae > Rhodococcus > Rhodococcus sp. IEGM 1307. Next base: position 140,819 of record NZ_JASHKW010000002.1, on the reverse strand, counting down.
GCGTCCGCGCCGGAGAAGGTGCCGCCGAAGCGTCCGCACGCCGCGATGAGCGAGCCCGTCTTCTCCCACACGACCTTGAGGTAGTGCTCGACCGGATCCTGCTCGCCGCGAAGCCCGATCGTCTCGCGCATCTGGCCGGTGACGAGTTCGGCGAACGTCTCGGCGATGATGCGCACCGCCTCGGGTCCCAGCGTCGAGACGAGACGGGACGCGTGCGCGAACAGATAGTCGCCGGCGAGGATCGCAACGCTGTTGCCCCACCGCGAGTTCGCGCTGGGTGCACCGCGGCGCATCGACGCCTCGTCCATCACGTCGTCGTGATACAGCGTGGCGAGGTGGACCAGCTCGACGACGGTGGCCGCCGTGACCACCGACGGGTCGGAGGCCTTCGGTCCGAGCTGGGCGGTGAGCACCGTGAACAGCGGACGGAAACGCTTGCCTCCCGCCTTCGCGAGATGCAACGCCGCCTCCGTGAGGAAGTCCTCCCCGTCGGAGAGCTCACTGACCAGCAGTTCCTCGACTTGCTTCAGTCCTTCACGGACCGTGGCAGCGAGCTGCGGGTCGCCGAGATCGATCCCGGCGACCGTAGTGCCCACTACAGCGTCGGCAGCGGTGTGTGCTGCGCCCTCGGTGCTCACGTTCTCAGTACCCATCCTGTCGTCAGTGACGGCTCGGTTCCCGCGCCGTCGGTGGCGGCTCGGCTACCACGGTAGTGAACCTAGCGGTTCCGCTGCCCGTCGGCCTCGCCGCGGTCGCATAGCGAAGCCTGACAGGATGTAGGTGTGGTCGCAGCAGAACAGTCGCCCGCGGGATCCCCGCTTCCCACCGCCACCGATGTCCTGGTCATCGGTGCTGGTCCGGCCGGTTCCTCGGCTGCCGCGTGGGCGGCCCGCGCGGGACGTGACGTGGTGCTCGCCGACGCGGCGGTGTTTCCTCGCGACAAGACGTGTGGCGACGGACTCACTCCGCGTGCCGTCGCCGAGCTCGACCATCTCGGTCTCGGCGACTGGGTGCGGTCGAAAGGGACCAACCGCGGGCTGAGGCTCAGCGGGTTCGGTCAGGAGCTCGAACTCGAGTGGCCGGGAAGGTCGTTCCCGGCCGTCGGCAGTGCGGTGGCCCGCACCGAGCTGGACGACAAGATCCGTGCGACCGCCGTCGACGCCGGAGCCGTCATGGTGCAGGGCGCCAAGGCGATCGGCGTGGAACGGGACGGCGACCGGGTGACGGCGGTGACGCTGAAGACGTCCGACGGAACCCACACCATCGGCTGCCGGACGCTGATCGTCGCCGACGGCGTCCGATCCACACTGGGCAAGCAGCTCGGCCGTGAATGGCACCGGGACACGGCTTACGGTGTTGCCGCCCGCGCCTACATCGCCACCGACCGCAGCGCCGACCCGTGGATCACCTCGCACCTCGAGCTGCGGGACGGGGCGGGGACGCTGCAGTCGGGCTACGGCTGGGTGTTCCCCCTCGGCACCGGAGAGGTGAACATCGGGGTCGGCACCCTCGCCACCGCCAAACGTCCGGCCCCGGGTGCGCTGCGACCGCTGCTCGACCTGTACACGGCGCAGCGGCGCGACGAGTGGAAGTGGGACGGCGAGCTCCGCGCGGTGGCGTCGGCGTTGCTGCCGATGGGCGGTGCGGTGTCGCACATCGCCGGCCGGAACTGGGCGATCATCGGCGACGCGGCGGCATGCGTGAATCCGCTGAACGGCGAGGGCATCGACTACGGGCTCGAAGGGGGGCGCCTGGTCGCGGAGATCCTCGACTCCGACGACCTGACGGAGCTGTGGCCCGCGATTCTCCGGGAGCGGTACGGCCGGGCGTTCTCCGTGGCGCGGCGACTCGCCGGGCTGCTGACCGTCCCCCGGGTTCTGCCCGCGTCCGGTCCGGTGGCGATGCGGTCCCGTGCGCTGATGACCATCGCGGTCCGGGTCATGGGCAACCTCGTCACCGAGGAAGACAGCGACCTCACCGCCCGCGCGTGGCGGGCGTCCGGTCTGCTGTCGACGAAGGTCGACTCGCGACCGCTGTTCGGCTGAGGTTCAGCGGGTGGCGCGGTGCAGGGCCACCACACCGCCGGTGAGGTTGCGCCACTGCACGTTCCGCCACCCGGCCGCCTCGATGCGCAGCGCGAGTTCCTGCTGGGTCGGCCAGGCGCGGATCGATTCCGCGAGGTACACGTAGGCGTCGGGATTGCTGCTGACGGCGCGCGCGACCCGCGGCAGGGCCCTCATCAGGTACTCCATGTAGACCGTGCGGAACGGCCCGAACACCGGGGTCGAGAACTCGCTCACGACGAGGCGCCCGCCGGGTTTGGTGACCCGGGCGATCTCGCGGAGACCGGCATCGAAGTCGGAGACGTTGCGCAGCCCGAAGGAGATGGTCGCGGCGTCGAACACGGCGTCGGCGTAGGGCAGGTGCATCGCGTCGCCCGCGACCATCGGGACGTCGCGTCCGCTGCCTGCCTGCAGCATTCCCTTGGAGAAGTCGGTGGCCACACACCACGCACCCGACCGTCCGAGCTCGACGGTCGACACCCCGGTCCCCGCCGCGAGGTCGAGAACGCGCTCCCCCGGCTTCAGTGCCAGGGCCGAGCGCGTCGCCTTGCGCCAACTGCGGTCCTGACCGAACGACAGGATCGTGTTGGTGAGGTCGTAGCGCTTCGCGACGCCGTCGAACATCGACGCGACCTCGTGCGGATCCTTTTCGAGCGACGCCCGCGAACCGTGTGTAGTTGCCACGCCCGAAACGCTACCAACCGCGCCCGGCGCCGATGTCGGCGCCGGGCGCGGTGGCGAGGCGGTCACTTCTTGGAGACCCGCACCAGCTTCTTGTTGACGAATTCGTCCATTCCCCACGGACCGAGTTCGCGGCCGACGCCGGAGCGCTTGACGCCGCCGAACGGCAACCCGGGAAGCGTCGTGCCGTGTTCGTTGACGAAGGCCATGCCGACGTCGAGCCGGTCGGCGACTTCCCGCGCCCCGTCGAGGTCGGTGCTCCACACCGAACCGCTGAGCCCGTAGGAGGAGGAGTTGGCGAGTTCCACGGCCTCGTCGGCGGTGGCGACCTTGTAGACGACGCCGACCGGTCCGAACAATTCCTCGCTGTACGCCCGCATCTCGGGGGTCACGTCGACGAGCAGCGTCGGTTCGACGTACGAGCCGGGGCCGTCGATCTTCTTCCCGCCGGCGAGGAGCGTCGCACCCTTGGCGACCGCGTCCTCGATCTGCTCGATCAGCGAATCCGCGGCGCTCTGCGAAGACAGCGGCCCGAGGACGGTCTTCGCGTCGAGTGGATCGCCGGTCGGGGTGGCCTTGAACGACTCGGCGAGCTTCGAGACGAACTCGTCGTAGTTCGGCTCGGTCACGATGAATCGCTTGGGCGAATTGCAGGCCTGGCCCGCGTTGGACAGGCGGGCACGGGTCGCGGTCTTGACCGTCGCGTCCATATCGTCGGTGTCGAGGACGACGAACACGTCGGACCCGCCGAGTTCGAGCACGACCTTCTTGAGGTTGCGGCCCGCCGTCTCGGCGACGCTGGTCCCGGCCCGCTCACTGCCGGTGAGAGAGACGCCCTGGACACGCGGATCCGCGATCATGTCGGCGATCTGCTCGTTGGTGGCGAACACGTTGATGTACGCATCCTCCGGGAGACCGGCCTGCCGGAAGATCTCCTCCATCAGCAGTGCCGACTGCGGACAGTTCGGGGCGTGCTTGAGCAGCACGGTGTTGCCGAGCATGAGGTTCGGCGCCGCGAAGCGGGCGACCTGGTAGTACGGGTAGTTCCACGGCATCACGCCGACGAGCACACCGATCGGCCTGCGGTAGACCACGGATTCGTCCGCGCCCGGCACGTCGAGCCGTTCCGCCTCGAGCAGTGCGGGGCCGTTGTCCGCGTAGTAGCGGTAGATCGCCGAGGAGAGCTTGACTTCGCCCTTGGCCTCGCGGACGGGTTTGCCCATCTCGAGGGCGATCATCCGCGCCAGTTCGTCTTCGCGCTCCGCGTAGAGATCGGCGGTTCGGCCCAGGATCCGGGCGCGTTCCTCGGCGGGGGTGGTCCGCCAGTGGAGATATCCGCGGTGGGGGCGGGACAGCGCCGACTCCACTCCTGCATCGTCCAAGGTCGTGAATTCCCGGACGGTTTCACCGGTCGCGGGATTGACAGTCTTGTACTTCGCCATACTGCGGGCAACCACGAGACAGCCTCTCGAATTCCCCACCGGAATCGATGCGGTGGTCAGGCCGCCCGGGACTCGCGAAAGTCCTGCCCGCCCACAACCGCCGCGTAGTGACCCAGCAGCTCGTCGCAGATCGCAGGCCACGTGCGGTGCAGCACCGACTGCCGGGCGGCCTCCCCGAAGCGGGCCCGCATGCGGCGGTCGCGCAGCGCCTCGACGGCGCTCGGCAGCAGTTCGCCCAACCGGTCGACCGGAAGCAGGTAGCCGTTGCGGCAGTGCGCGACCAGATCGCGCGGACCACCGGCATCCGGTCCGATCACCGGCACCCCGCTGGACAACGCCTCCTGCACCGCCTGGCAGAACGTCTCGTGCTCGCCCGGGTGGACGAAGACGTCCAGGCTCGCATAGGCCTCGGCCAGCTCCACACCGCCGAGCTGGCCGGTGAACACCGCATCGGGCATCAACCTCTGCAGGCGCGCCCGTTCCGGACCGTCGCCGACGATCACCAGCCGCACCCGCTGGTCGCCGGCGACTGCCGCCAGCCGCTCGACGTGTTTCTCGGGTGCGAGCCTGCCCACGAATCCGACGACCAGCCGATCCGAGCCGCCCAGCCAGGAGTCCCGCAGACCGGTGCTGCGACGCGACGGCGCGAATCGAGCGGTCTCCACGCCGCGCGCCCAGCGGTGGACCCTCGGAATCCGCTGCTCGGCGAGCGCCTCGACCGCCGACGTGGACGGCGCGAGAGTGCGCGTGCAGCCCCGGTGGATGCGACGGGTCCAGGCCCACGCCGCACGGCTGGTGATGCCGAGGCCGTAGCTCTCGGCGAAACCCGCCACGTCCGTCTGGTACACCGCGACGGTGGGAACGTCGAGCCGGTGCGCCGCACCGAGCCCGCCCGCCCCGAGGAGGAACGGCGACGCCAGATGCACGACGTCGGGGTCGAACGCCCGCAGCGCGGCGGTGAGCCCGGGCTGCGGCAGGCCCACCGGGAGCGAACTGACCTTCGGCACCATCACCGCAGGCACCCGGTAGACGGGTACGCCGCCGTGTTCGGTCGGCGCGGACGTCTGCGATCCGACCGTGTCCGGGGCGACGACCATCGCCTGGTGTCCGGTGCGCTGCAAATGGTCGAGAACCCGCAGCACCGAGTTGGTCACACCGTTCATGTTGGGAAGAAACGATTCCGCGACGATGGCTACTCTCACGCGCTCAGCGTGGCAGTGCTCGTGGTCACAGCAGCGAGATCGACGTGACCGTCGCGCGAAGTTCCGGGAAACTCAGGATGACACTGTCGGCTGGGCCTCCGCCGAACTCTCCCGCCGCCGCAGGTACCAGATCACCGGTCCCGCGATCAGCCAGGTCACGACGATCAGCGAACCGGCGGGGACGACGGCCACGCTGGCGTCGCGCCCGGACACCCGCACCAGGTCAGGGTCGCTGCGCGCGTACTCGACGTCGATCCGCTGCCCCACCGTGAGCTTGGTCGGGTACAACACGCCCAGTTCGGGGTTGTGCGTCACCCCGTCGGGCGTGACGAAGCTGATGGCGGACCTCAGCGATCCCGCCGACAGCACCTCCGCCGTGGCCACGCCCCGGTCGGATTGGATGGTGTGGTCGTTGCGCCAGGCGGCCAGCACGAGAAGCACGGCGAGGACCGAGATGCCGATCGCCGTCACCAGCACCCCCCGCCGGACGCGCCGCGACACCCGCGCATTCACAGTTGTGCCCGCACCGCGGCGTGCAGTTCGCGCAGCCCGGAACGTTCGGTGGTCACCTCGAGCACCCGGATGCCGCGGTCGCCGGGCGCCTCCGGCGCACTCAGCCGTGTCGAGAGCTCACCCAACCCCACCAGGTGATGCTCCACCCGGTAGGCAGCGCAGAGTGCGGCGAGATCCATCCCGTGCGGAGTGCCGAAAACCCGCTCGAATACCCCGGCATACTGGGGATCGCCCTGTTCGAGCAGTTCGAAGATGCCGCCACCGTCGTCGTTCGCGACCACGATGGTCAGGTCCCGGGGACGCGGTTCGCCCGAACCGATGAGCAGCCCGGACGCGTCGTGCAGGAACGTGAGGTCGCCCAGCAGGGCCACCGTCCGCCCCTCCTCGTAGGCCAGGGCCGCCCCGACCGCGGCGGACACGGTGCCGTCGATGCCGGCGACACCCCGGTTGGACAGCACCCGGATCTTCGGCGCCGGATAGCTGACGAGCGCGGCGTCCCGCACGGGGTTCGACGCCCCGAGCAGCAACTGGTCACCGTCGGCCAGGGCGTCCATGACGGCGGCCGCCACGTGCAGTCCCGTCGCCTTCGGGTGCGCGGCGAGCTGCGCGCGCACCGCCTTGTCGGTGTGCTCGGACAGCGTGCGGCACCGATTGATCCAGGCCCGGTCGGGTTCACCGGACACGACCGCGCGGGTGCCGGTGGCCAGCACGTTGCCGGACACGTCGGGCCAGCGGGGGCCGGTGGTGAGCGCGTAGACGGCAACCGACGGATCGGCGAGGACCTTCGACACGGACCGGTGGAGGGTGGGGCGCCCGGTGATGACGGCCTGCCGCGGTTTGAGCTGCGGCAACGCCATCGGATGCACCGGGATGCCGTGCAGCGGCGCGGTCGGCTCGGCGACCGTCGGAAGTCCGGCGAGTTCCGGCCGCAGCGCGGACCCGTGCCCGGAGATCACGATGGTGTCGGGGGTGAGGTCGAGGTCCATCGGCACGTCGAGCGTCGCGTGCTGGGTGGTGGTCCACGCCGCCCCACCCGGTCGTCCCTGCGGGACCGGGCCCTGCGCGTGGACGTCGGGAACGAGCGGTTCCCGGAGCGGGATGTCGAAGTGCACGGGACCGGCGTTGCCCGACCTCGTGCCGCGCGCTGCGGCGAGGACCCGGCACACCGCCGAACGCCACTGGCTGTTCTGCCCGGCATCGTCCTCGGCCAGGCCCAGGCTGATGGTCGCGCGCACCTGGCTGCCGAACAGTCCGAGTTGCTCGATGGTCTGGTTGGCGCCCGTGCCGAGCATCTCGTACGGGCGGTTGGCGCTGAGCACCACGAGCGGCACCCGGGCGTAGTTCGCCTCGAGGACCGCGGGTCCGAGATTGGCGACCGCGGTGCCGGACGTCATGACGATCGGGACGGGGCGCTTACCGGCCACAGCGAGGCCGAGCGCGAGGAATCCCGCGGTGCGTTCGTCGATGCGCATGTGCAGACGCAACCGGCCCTCGAGATCGGCGGCCTGCAGGGCGAACGCCAACGGCGCGTTGCGCGAACCCGGGCAGAGCACGACCTCGCGTACTCCCCCGCGGACCAGTTCGTCGACGACCGCGGTGGCTTGTGCAGTGGACGGGTTCACGACATCAAGAGTGTCAGATACTCCGGCAACCCCGTCCGGCGACCTCGCCGGGTGAGTTCACGGCCACATCGCGGGCGCTGACACCATGAACGCATGCGCACTCTCTTCGATCCCGCCAAGCTTCCCCCACACCGCATGTATCAGGTGCTGACCGCCTCGATCGTGCCCCGGCCGATCGCGTGGGTGTCCACCGTCTCGGCGGACGGGGTGGCCAACCTGGCCCCGTACAGCTTCTTCTCGGTGTCCAGCACCCACCCGCCGGTGGTGCAGTTCACCTCGGTGACCCGCAAGGACAGTCTCCGCAACATCGAGGCGACGGGAGAGTTCGTGATCAACGTGGCGACCGAGCCGCTGATCTCGACGGTGAACGCCAGCTCCGCCACGTTCGACAGCGAGGTCGACGAGTTCGCCGCGCTGGGCATCGACACCGAACCCAGCGAGCGGGTCCGTCCCGCCCGGGTCGCGGGTTCGCCGGTCGCCATCGAGTGCACCCTGCACCAGGTCATACCTGTCGGTGATTCGTTCGTGGTGATGGGCGACGTCGTCACGGTCGCGGTGCGGCCCGAGGCGCTCGCCGACGACGGACTTCCGGACTTCCGGGAACTCGCCCCTCTCAGCCGCCTCGGCCGCAACGAGTGGGGTCTGCCGCCGAAGGTCGTGATGCTCGACCGACCGCGTCGCCCCGCATAACCGATCGATTGGTTAGGCTTACCTGACAAATCGCACCGATACCGGGGGAGAAGCCGACGCCATGGCTCAACGCAGCAAGTTCGTGAAACCTCAGAGTCGCCGGATCGCGTCCGCACGCGTCGTCGCGGGCAAGCAGATCAGCCCGAACTTCGTCCGCGTCACCATCGCGGGCGAGGAACTCGACTCCGTCAGCCCGATGGGGTTCGACCAGTGGTTCCGGATGTTCATCCCCCAGCGGGGACAGAGCACGCTGCGGCTTCCGACCAGCGCGAGCAACCTCTGGTACGCGCAGTACAAGCTGATGTCCAAGGACACCCGGCCGGTCGTGCGCAACTACACGATCCGCGAGATCCGGGTGGCGGGATCGGGAACGTTCGGCGACAGCACCGAGATCGACATCGACTTCGCCTCGCACGGCGACCTCGGTCCCGCGTCGGCGTGGGCGAACTCGGCCGCGGCCGGTGACGAGGTGGCGATCCTCGACGAGGGGCTGATCTACAACCCGACGCCGGACGCCGAGTGGCAGCTGCTGGTCGGTGACGAGAGCGCGCTTCCCGCCATCGTCGGGATCCTGCGATCGGCACCGCGGGACCTGCGGGCCGAAGTCTTCGTCGAGATTCCCGATGCCGAAGACGCTCAGGAAGTTTCGGTGGGTGACGGCGTGAACGTGCACTGGCTGGTGCGCGAGGACGCCGATGCCCGTCCGGGAGTGCTCGCGCTCGACACCGTGAAACAGTCGGAGTTGCCGACCGGGCCGTCCTACACGTTCGTGGCCGGTGAGAGCGAGCTGACGACGGCGTTGCGACGCCACCTCGTGAACGAGCGCCACATCCCGAAGGCGAACATCTCGTTCACCGGGTACTGGCGCCACGGCCACGCTGCCAACTGACCACAGGTGAGTGGCACGGCACGCCGGGGCGCGCCGGGCCACTCACCTGGGTTCTCAGTTGGCGTGCTTCTGAACGAGGGCGCCCAGACGCGGAAGTGCCTCGATCACATTCTTCTTCGCCGACGGACGCAGCGACGAGTACACCTTCTTGACAGCACCGCGGTCGCTGCCCTCGATGCGCTCGTCGGTCACACCGAGGAGCGAGTCCGCGACCTCGTCGCTACGCGCGACCAGGTACTCGGAGAATCCGGCCTCACCACTGGCGATGAAGGCCTGCCAGTACGGCTCGAGCTTGGTGACGAATGCCGGCAGCAGGCCCTCGATGGCGTCCGGCACGATCGACGGTCCCACCTTCTTGACGGCGCCGTATCCACCCTTGAGTGCCAGTCCCGAGGCCCCCGACTTGTCCGAAACCTCCGCGTCGATGAGAGCCTGGACGTCTGCGATGACCGCAGGAACGCGCGACTCGTCGAGCAGGGTTTCGTTCAGAGCTGCAACCACTTTCAATGCCTCCGTATTGACTGAGCGATCAGGTCCGGCCAGACACTATACGAAAAACCGGACTCCGCGTTGTTCGAGCAGGCCATGGCACCGGCGTGCCCGCTCGATCCACCAGCGCGAACGCTCCGCGGACGCGGCGAGGGCCGTGACGCGTTCGACGTCGGGTGCCACCGCTTCGACGGTGAGTTCGCCGTCGACGGGTTCGCGGGGGCGGGCCACGTCCGCCTCGAAGAGGCCCCCGGTACCCAGACCGCACGCAAACTGCAATTCGGGGAGGGCGGCGGCAGCGGCGACACCGGCGGCGATGCCGACCGCGGTGTCCAACGCACTCGACACGACCACCGGCACACCGTACGAAGACAACTCGTCCGCGAGCGACAGCAGCCGCCGCATTCCCCCGAGCGGAGCGACCTTCACGACGGCCACGTCGGCACCGCCCGCCCGCACGACCTTCAGCGGATCCTCGGCGCGCCGGATGCTCTCGTCGGCGGCCACCCGCACGTCGGGCATCCGCCTGCGGACCTCCACCAGCTCGGGCACGCTCGCGCACGGCTGCTCGGCGTATTCGAGCGGACCGTCGACGGTCAGGGCCCGCAGCGCGGCCTCGGCCTCGTCGACCGACCATCCCCCGTTCGCGTCGACGCGCACGTTCGGAACGAGTGCGCGGACCGCCCGCACCCGCGCGACGTCGTCGTCGAGGGTCTGACCACGTTCGGCCACTTTCACTTTCGCGGTCCGCGCGCCGGGGTAACGCTCGAGCACGGCGGGCACCCGGGCGGCGTCGACGGCAGGGACGGTGGCGTTGATCGGCACCCGCGTTCGCACCGCGGGCGGCGGCCCGAGCCAGGCGTCCTCGATCGCCGACTGCAACCAGTGCGCCGCCTCGTCGTCCGCGTACTCGGGGAACGGCGCGAACTCACCCCACCCCGCGGGACCGCGCAACAGCAACGCTTCTCGCGTCGTGATGCCGCGGAACCGCAGGCGCATGGGCAGACTCACCACGACGGCATCGGCCAGGACCTCCTCCACGGAGGGCAGGGACGTCACGACGTCAGGGCTGCCCGGGCAGCAACTGGAGCATCAGGGCCTCGCAGTCGGCGAGCAACGTGTCGTCCTGCATCAACCGTGCGGTGATGAACGTCTTGCGCCCCTCCACGCGGTCGACGCTGCCCTCGACGGTCAGACGCGTGTCGAGCGGTGTGATCGCGCGGTAGTTCACATGCAGGTAGGCGGTGCGGCTGATGGGCCGCCCGTACGCGTGGACGATCATGCCCATCAGGTCGTCGAACAGCAGCGGCAGCGTGCCGCCGTGCGCGGCACCGTTGCCACCGAGGTGGTAGCGCCGGAACATGCCCGCACTACGCACGCCCTCGGGCCCGAACTTCTCGATGTTCCACGGCGGCATGAGGAGACTCCCCCGGCCCGGCAACTCGATCGTGCGGCCCGCCGGCGACCGCCCCTCGGGGACGACGTGCGGTCCGAGCAGTTCGGCCAGCTTCTCCACCTGGTCCGCGGCCTGCGCGAGCACGTCGTCCGGGGCGTCGACCGACACCGCGAGGTCCTGCAACGTGCGCATTCCCTCGACGAACCGCGGCCAGTCCGGGCCGGGTGTCACCGGCTCGTATTTGGGGAACCCGCCGTGGTGCTCGTACTCGTCGTCGCCCTTGCCGTCGAGACGGGTGACGTCGGCAGCCTGTTCGCTCATACCTGCACGGTAAACCCGGGCAAAGTCCTGCGCGCGCGGACACCCGTCAACCGCACCCGATAACCTCGGAGCCGTGACTTTCAACCCGCAGCACTGGCGACCGGTTCCCGGTTTCGAGAACCTGACCGACATCACCTACCACCGGCATGTCACCCAGGGAATCGTCCGGGTGGCGTTCGACCGTCCCGAAGTGCGCAACGCGTTCCGCCCGCACACCGTCGACGAGTTGTACCAGGCGCTCGACCACGCCCGGATGACGTCCGACGTGGGCGCCGTGCTGCTCACCGGCAACGGTCCGAGCCCCAAGGACGAGGGCTGGGCGTTCTGCTCCGGCGGCGACCAGCGCATCCGCGGACGCAGCGGATACCAGTATGCGGAAGGCGAAACCGCGGACACCGTCGACAAGGCCCGCGCCGGACGTCTCCACATCCTCGAGGTTCAGCGCCTGATCCGGTTCATGCCGAAGGTCGTCATCTGCCTCGTCAACGGCTGGGCCGCGGGCGGCGGTCACAGCCTCCACGTGGTCTGCGACCTGACCCTCGCCAGCCGCGAACACGCCCGTTTCAAGCAGACCGACGCCGACGTCGGCAGCTTCGACGGTGGATACGGCAGCGCCTACCTCGCCAAGATGGTCGGCCAGAAGTTCGCCCGCGAGATCTTCTTCCTCGGTGAGACGTACACCGCGGAGGAGATGCACCAGATGGGCGCCGTCAACAAGGTCGTCGACCACGCCGAACTCGAGGATGTGGCAATCGACTGGGCCACCAAGATCAACGGCAAGTCCCCGCAGGCCCAGCGCATGCTCAAGTACGCGTTCAACCTGCAGGACGACGGACTCGTCGGTCAGCAACTGTTCGCCGGCGAGGCAACCCGCATGGCGTACATGACGGACGAGGCCGTCGAGGGCCGCGATTCCTTCCTCGAAAAGCGCGAACCCGACTGGAAGCCGTATCCCTGGTATTTCTGAGCGCCTACGTGTACTCGACCGCCATCCGGTCGATGGTGCCGTTGAACGGGAACGGCGCCCGGTCGTAGTAGTCCAGCGACACCGGGGAACCGAGGCAGGTGCCGACGTCGAGACAGTCGTTGGCTGTGAACAGCAACGGCACACTCACCGGCACCTGCCCCTCCCCGACGACACTGCCGTCGACACAGAGCTTCACGTTCAGCGGGCCACCGGGCCGCGCCTCGATGAACTCCGTGACCACCTGCACCGTGCGGGCGCCTGGCGGGATCGGCACGGTCGAACGAATCTTTGTGCGCATCAGGATGAACAGGTTGTACTCGTAGCAGAGGTAGCCGTCGTCGACGAAGCACGTGAGTCCGCCGGCGTTGCTTCCCAGTGCGTAGAGCACTCCGCTCGGATTCTCCGGCGCGGAGAGGTCGAGGGTGACCCGGTTGTTCTTGTTGCCCAGCGCGGGAGCGCAGAACTCGGGCATCCGGATCGTGTCGCCGGAGAACTCCCAGCTCGTGTACGGCGTCGTGATCCGCTGCTCGGGATGCAGCGCGATGACCCACAGCCCGCCGCCGACGGGGAGTACGTTGTTCTTCGCGGCCTCGATCGCGAACAGTTCCCGCAGTTGCGCCAGCTTCTGCGGATGCTGCTCGGCGAGGTCCCGATTCTGAGTCCAGTCCTCGTCCAGGTTGTAGAGCTCCCACGTGTCGTCGTCCGGGCTCCAGTCGCGGATGCCACCGGGCACACCCGCCGCCCAGGGTGCGCGTGGCCCGAACGCGGACGCCATCCATCCGTCGTGGTAGATCGCCCGGCTGCCCATGATCTCGAAATACTGGGTGAGCTTTCCCCCGGTGGCGCCGCGTTCGACGAGCGTCTGCGCGAAGCTGGCGCCGTCCACCGGGTCCTGCGGAACACCGTTCACCGTCCGCGGCGGGGTGATCCCGACGATGTCGTACAGCGTCGGCACCACGTCGTTGCAGTGCAGGAAATGCGTGCGGGGTGTCGGGTCCGGTGTCACCTTCGCCGGCCACCGCACGACCATCGGGTTGCGGGTGCCACCGAGATGGGACGCCAGCAGCTTCATCCCCTTGTAGGGTGCGCTGCCCGCCCACGCCCAGCCCGCGTGATACATGTTGTCGGTCTTCGGCGACCCCAGGACGTCGAGGCCACCGAGTTCCTCGAGGGCCGCGATGTGCTGCGCCGGTGTGGTCGGAATGCCGTTCTGCGCCAACAGTTCACTGATCGTGCCGTTCTGCCCCTCACCCGACGAGCCGTTGTCGCCCCAGATGTACAGGATCAGCGTGTCGTCCCGGTACCCCAGACGGTCCAGCTCGTCGAACAGCCTGCCCACCTGGACGTCACAGTGCTCGGCGTACCCGGCCGCGACCTCCATCAGCCGGCGCTGGAACGGCTTCTCGTCCTCGGGAATGTCGTCCCATGCGGCCATCGTCGGGTCCCGGTCGGTCAGCTCCGCTTCGGGGGGAATCCATCCCTTCTCCTTCGCCCTCGTGAAGACCCGCTCCCGGTAGGCATCCCAGCCGTCGTCGAACTTCCCGGCGTACTTGTCGGCCCACGGCTTCATGATGTGGTGCGGTCCGTGCAGGCAGCCGCTGGCCCAGTACATGAAGAACGGTTTGTCGGCGTCGAACGCCTTGTGCCTGCGCAGCCAGCCGATGGCGTCGTCCGCGAGATCCTCACTGAGGTGGTAGCCCTGCTCCGGGGTCTTCGGCGGCAGCACCACCGTCGTGTTCCGCACCAGGTTCGGCTCGTACTGCGACGCCTCGCCTGCGAGGAAGCCGTAGAAGTACTCGAACCCGAGACCCGTCGGCCAGTTGTCGAACGGGCCGGCGGCCGTGGTCTCCTCGGCCGGCGTGTTGTGCCATTTCCCGAAAGCGGCAGTGCTGTACCCGTAGTGGCGCAGCACCTCGGGCCCCGTCGCACTCGACCTCGGGATGTGGCCGGAGTAGCCGTCCCAGTCGTTGGCCAGCTCGGCGATCTGCCCGTTGCCGACGCGATGGTGGTTGCGTCCGGTCAGCAGCGACGCCCGGGTCGGCGAACACATTGCGGTCGTATGGAATCGGTTGTACCCGACACCGTCCTGCAACATCGCGTCGAGCGTCGGGGTGTTCACCTCACCGCCGAGACCACTCGGCAGGCCCGGCCCGGCGTCGTCGATGAGGACGATCAGAATGTTCGGGGCGTCGCTGGGGAGCCGCCGCTCCTTCGGAAGTGGGCTGTACACCGACTCCTGCATGGTCCGGCCGGCGATGCTTCCCGACGGCGTCGGCGGGAACGGTAACGATTCGCCACCCGGTATCGGCTCACCTGTCACGCTCGATTTCATGGCCCGGTCCCCTCGTCGTCCGATGCTGTCGATCCAGTCCAGCACCGGGCGGCCGGGCGCGAGTACACCCTCGGAGGGTGAAATACGCGGACGGATTCGTCGCCTCGGCAGGAGAGGGCGCGCGGCGTCTCCGATTCGGGCACACTGACCCACATGAGCATCGACCGCGAGCTCCCCGCACCGGAACATCGTCGTCCGCCCGGAGTGAGTGACGACACCGTCGCCGCGCTCGGGAAGTTGTCGGAGGCCCTCGAAACGGTCGAGCGTGCCCGCGGGCACCTCTACTCGTTCCATCAGCTGATCGGACACGCCGACCTTCAGCTCGGCGAAGCCGTCGACGCGCTCCGCGACGCGGGACACGCGGCCGTCGCGGACCGGGTGCAGTCCGAACTCGTGGGGCGCAACGTCGTCGAGGGCCGGTGGACGTTCCAGCTCGTCGAGGAGTTCGACGACCACTACTGGTCGCCGCTGCGCGAGCACGAGCGTGGCGCACGTCACGAACTCGCCGACGGACGGCGACACCTGTTCGAGGCGGAGATGAAGGAAGATCGACGAACACACGGCCGGGCGGGGCACGAAGCCCGGCCCGGCGAAGGAGGGTGACGGGTGGAGATCCTCAGCAGCAGGACGATTCTGCGGCCGCGCGACTACACGACGACGCTGAGCTTCTACCGCGACATCCTCGGACTCGCGACCGCCCGCGAATACCCCGGTGGCACGGTGTTCTTCGCCGGTCAGGGCCTGATCGAAGTGGCCGCGCACGGCGGAACGGGCGAGTCGTCCTCCTTCGACGGCGCCCTGTGGCTGCAGGTTCGCGATCTCACGGCAGTGCAGACCGAGCTGGTTCTCGCCGGGGTGAAGATCGACCGCGAGGCCCGGCAGGAACCGTGGGGACTGTTCGAGATGTGGATCGCGGACCCCGACGGAATCCCGATCGTTCTGGTGCAGATCCCGGAGGATCACCCCATCCGCCGCGACGTCCGTCCGAAGGGTGAGAACTGACGGAAGGCCATACGCAGGAGTGATCCTGTACACCGGACGTCAGCTGTACATTTTCGGTTGAAATCCGCACAATCTGGGTGTGACCGCAGAGCTCGTAGTTCTCCTGGTGGTGGTCGTCACCGCCCTCGCTTTCGATTTCACGAACGGCTTTCACGACACCGGCAATGCAATGGCCACCTCGATCGCGACGGGAGCTCTGCGACCCAAGGCCGCTGTCGCGCTCTCCGCATCGTTGAATCTGGTCGGCGCGTTCCTGTCCGTGGAGGTGGCGGCGACAGTCGCCAAGGGTGTGGTCAATCTGGGAGAAGTGGGCGGCGAGGATCTGCTGCTCATCGTGTTCGCCGGCCTGGTCGGCGGCATCATCTGGAACCTGGCGACGTGGCTGCTGGGCCTGCCGTCGAGCTCGTCCCACGCACTGTTCGGCGGACTGATCGGTGCAGCCATCGCGTCCATCGGCATGAGCGGTGTCGAGTGGGGCGGCGTGCTCAGCAAGGTCGTCGTTCCCGCCGTCCTCGCCCCGGTGGTCGCAGCGCTGGTCGCCACTGCGGGCACCAAGCTGGTCTACCGGATTACCTCCGGCGTGCCCGAGGACACCAAGGAGCACGGGTTCCGCATCGGCCAGATCGGTTCCGCGTCCCTGGTGTCGCTGGCCCACGGAACCAACGACGCCCAGAAGACAATGGGCGTGATCTTCCTCGCACTCGTCGCGCACGGAAGCCTGTCCGCAGACGACGAGATGCCGTTCTGGGTGAAGCTCAGTTGCGCCATCGCCATCGCGCTCGGTACCTACCTCGGCGGCTGGCGCATCATTCGCACGCTCGGCAAGGGACTCGTCGAGATCGCCGCTCCCCAGGGCATGGCCGCGGAGTCTTCGTCCGCCGCCATCATCCTGACGTCCAGCCACCTCGGACTGCCGCTGTCCACCACGCACGTCGCAACCGGTTCCATCCTCGGCACCGGTCTCGGCCGCAAGGGCGCCGAGGTCCGCTGGGGCATCGCCGGGCGCATGGCCGTCGCGTGGCTGGTCACGCTGCCGTCCGCGGCGATCGTGGGAGCCGTGTGCTGGGTCATCGCCCACATGATCGGCGGTCTGCCCGGTGTTCTCATCGTGTTCGCCGCCCTGATCCTGCTCGCCGGGTTCATGTACCTCCGCTCCCGCCTGCAGCCGGTGACGTCCGGCAACGTGAACGCCGAGTGGGAGTCGGGCGACGCCGACGTTCCCGCCGAACCCACCGAACCGGGTGTGGCCGAGACCGCGGACTCCGCCGGTCCCGCCGCGAACCGCTGAGGGGCTCGCCATGACACTGCTCACCACCACCGTCAACTCGCTCTGGCAGGTCCTCCTCGTCGGTCTGCTGTTCGGTGCCGGCCTACCCGCGATCTTCGCGCTCGGACTGCGCTCGCTCGGCGGCACGGACACCGGTGAAGGAGTCTCGCAGCCGACCGTCGCAGGCCGGATCGGCGCCTGGGCCTGTTTCGCCGTGGTGCTGATCGCGATCATCACTGGGATACTTCTCTTGATGCAGGGCTTTTTGGCCAGCAGCTTCGGTATCCACATCTTCTGAGCGGCGACCACGAGTCCCGTTCCATCGACGAAAGAAGCCGAACGCGTGCCCAAGAATTCACTTCGCTCCGTGCTCGACTGGCTACGCGCCGGGTACCCCGAGGGAATCCCGGCGAAAGACCATTTCGCGTTGCTGGCCGTGCTGCGTCGCCGTCTCACCGACGAGGAAATCGAACAGGTCGTCGCGCTGTCCATCGAGACGGCCCACGAGACACCCGAACGCCACGTCGACTACGACAACATCCGCCGCCTCATCAGCGAGAT
The DNA here is from genome assembly GCF_030056915.1 of Rhodococcus sp. IEGM 1307. Taxonomy (NCBI): domain Bacteria; kingdom Bacillati; phylum Actinomycetota; class Actinomycetes; order Mycobacteriales; family Nocardiaceae; genus Rhodococcus; species Rhodococcus sp. IEGM 1307. Next base: position 123,382 of record NZ_JASHKW010000002.1, on the reverse strand, counting down.
CACCCACGAGGAACCCTCCGAAGAGGACGTCGCCCGGGTGACGGAGAACCTCGAGGCCGGAGGGTGGCCGGTCGGACCCGACGCCGAATGCGGCGACGGTTCCGGCGACGGGGAAGAAACCCGCGACGCAGGCTAGCCATGAGCCTTCCACCGTTTCTCTCCTCCATCATCGGCTGGCTGCGAGCCGGCTACCCCAACGGCGTACCCGAGCAGGACTACATTCCGTTGTTCGCGCTGCTCACCCGCCGTCTGTCGGAAGACGAGGTGGACGCCGTCGCCGACGCCCTCGTCGAGGAGGGCGACATTCCCATCGAGAAGACCGACATCCAGGTGCTCATCACCAAGGTCACCGACGAGTTGCCGCTGGAGTCGGACGTCGACCGGGTGCGCAGCAACCTCGCCGCCGGCGGCTGGCCGCTGGCCGGGCCCGCCCAGTGAGCGAACTGCAGGTCCTGCCCGTCCCGTCCGGTGTCGGGGTTCTCGGCCTCCTGCCGCAGCTGTCGGCGATCCTCGACGGAACCGCCCCCGCCGCGCTCCCCGTCCCCGCCGCGGACGAGCGGGAGACCCGGCGACTGACGGACGCACTGCACCCCGGGGAGCCGATCGACGACGGTGTCGCCCTCGTGGTCGCGACGTCCGGGACGACGGGAGTGCCGAAGGGGGCCATGCTCTCCGCGGCCGCGCTCCGCGCGAGCGGTGACGCGACGCACGCGCGGCTCGGGGGTGCGGGCTCCTGGCTGCTGACCCTTCCCGCCCACCACATCGCGGGCATGCAGGTGTTGCTGCGCAGTGTCCTCGCCGGCACCGAGCCGGTGGTGATCGACGTGACCGACGGCTTCGACCCCGGTGCACTGCCTGCCGCAGTCGCGTCGATGAGCGGCCCCCGCCGCTACACATCGCTCGTTCCGACCCAGCTGGTCAAGGCCCTCGACCACCCTGACGCCGTGGCGTCGCTGGCCGCACTCGACGCCGTCCTCCTCGGCGGAGCCGCCACCCCCGCCCCCGTCCTACGTCGCGCAACCGACGCCGGCATCACCGTCGTCCGTACGTATGGAATGAGCGAGACGTGCGGTGGATGCGTATACGACGGGGTGCCCCTCGACGGAACCCACGTACGGATCGACGGTGACGGCCGTGTCCTCCTCGGCGGACCCATGCGCGCGTCCGGTTACCGCGGACTCCCCGACCATCCGGCGTTCGCCGAACCCGGCTGGTTCCGCACCGACGACGCCGGCGCCGTCACCGACGGCGTCCTCAGCATCTCCGGCAGGCTCGACGAAGCCATCTCCACCGGCGGTCTCACCGTCGTCCCGCAGGTGGTCGAAGCGGCTCTCGTCGCGCACCCCGGCGTCCGGGAATGCGCGGTGATCGGCCTCCCCGACGAGCGACTGGGGCGCCGCGTCACCGCCGTCGTCGTCGCCGAGCCCGGCACCGAACCGACACTCGCCGAACTCCGCTCCTTCGTCGAACGCACCCTCGACCCCACCGCCGCCCCCCGCGAACTGCACCTCGTCGACACCCTCCCCCTCCGAGGTCCGGGGAAGATCGACCGGCGCGCGCTGGAATCGCGGTTCGGCTAGCGGGTCCGCCCGTCTGCGGAGTTGCACACCGATTCTCCAGATTCCCGGGCAACTGCGTGTGATTCCAGCCATTCGGTGGGCGGGAATGGGTCACCGGCGCCGCGAGCGGGCACACGCGCGCTCGAATCGCGCCTTCACGACGTCGAACCGCCCTAGGTCCGCCCACACCCACCGGATCACCTCGAGGCCCGTGTCGCGTATCGCATCCTCCCGCAACTTCTCCTTCGCCACGATGTCACCCGATTGCCCGGACCCAAATCTGTACTTGCCCATGCCGTCGAACTCGCCGACGACTCCCCAGCGTTCCCAGAAGAAGTCGACGCGGCCGACGAATGCACCTCCGTCGGTGCGCACTTCGTATTGCAGGTCGGGCGCCGGCATCCCACACTCGCGCATCCTGATTCGACTGAGCGACTCACCGGGACTCTCACTGCGTCCGTCCAGCAGACCCACCGCGCGACGCGCAGCCCCGATGCCTTTCCGGCGCCCGTGACACTCCACCACAGCCTGGACGTCGCCGATCGACACACCGCCTCGATTCAGCGCGGAATCGCCGATCACGACGGCCTGGTCCAGCGATTCCGATCGCGCCACGTCCGCCACGGTCCGGGCGAGCGAGGTCACTGCCACGCCGTCGATCTCGGTGACATCGTCCGGGCCTAGTGGAGCGATGTGAAAGTGCAGTGTCGCGGTCCGTCGGCCGCCCGATCGACGCTCCCGGCTCAGGTGCACCCGATCGAGGTTCACCGCACCGACATCGAGTCCGTGGAGGACGGCAGCGGACGCATGGCTGACCACGACCTCACCCCCGTGCGCCACGACGGCCGCCGCGACCCGGGCTCGGTGCATCCCGAGCGCGTCCAAGGATTCCGAGCTGCCGCTGTGGAGGTAGGCACCCGCTGCCACGGCGACTAGTTGTCCGGTCGTCCTTGCGCGCCGCAGTTCCGGGTCGGTGATTCCGTCGGCCAATGCATGGCGGCGAAAGATCAAGTCCTCTGCTCTCATAGCGAGCATCGTGCACCCTTCTCGACGCCGGCCGTCTTCGCCGACCAGGGAAAACAGCCCACCTGTGGATAACCGACTGGCTGTGGAAATCCAGATCCGCACACCGATTCGCCGGATTCCGCCGCAATAGCCCCTGATTCCCCCAATGTCTCTGAATTCGCAGGACAACGGCGTCCGCAAGCCCGTGCAAGAGGCGTGCAAGCCCGCTGCAAGGGGTGGGCTGCATCGTCTACGGCATGAACCTCACTGCAACTCCCCCAGCCATCGAGGCCGACGGGCTCGTGAAGCTCTTCGGCCGTCAGCGCGCCGTCGACGGCGTGAGCCTGTCCGTCCCGACCGGGTCGGTGTACGGAGTGCTCGGCCCGAACGGCGCCGGCAAGACCACGACGGTGCGGATGCTTGCGACGCTGTTGCGTCCGGACGGCGGCGAGGCCCGCATCTTCGGCCACGACGTGGTGCGCGAACCGAACGCGGTGCGCTCGCTGGTCGGTGTCACGGGCCAGTACGCGTCCGTCGACGAGGACCTGTCGGCGGTCGAAAATCTGGTGATCTTCGCCCGGTTGCTCGGTCTGAGCCGGGGCGATGCCCGCCGCAAGTGCACGGAACTGCTCGAGGAGTTCGACCTCACCGAGGCGGCGACGAAGCCGCTCAAGAATTTCTCGGGCGGCATGCGTCGACGTCTGGACCTGGCGGCCAGCCTGATCGCCCATCCCCCGCTGCTGTTCCTCGACGAGCCGACGACGGGTCTGGACCCTCGGACGCGCGCCCAGATGTGGGACACCATCCGCAGGCTGGTCGCGGACGGGTCGACGGTGCTGCTCACCACGCAGTACCTCGACGAGGCGGATCAGCTGGCCGATCGGATCGCCGTCATCGACCGCGGAAAGGTGATCGCGGACGGCACGGCCGACGAGTTGAAGGCGTCCGTCGGCGTCTCCTCACTGCAGTTGACCCTGGTCGATCGCGGGCAGACCGACGACGCGCGGTCGGTGATCGCCCACACCCTCGGTGTGGAGGTCGCGATCACGCCGGAGATCGGCCGCCTCACCGCGCCGATGACCGATCCGTCGCTCACCGTGGAACTCCTGATCCGGTTGCGCGACCACGGGATCGCCGTCGACGAGATCACCGTCCAGAAGCCGAGTCTCGACGAGGTCTTCCTCACCATCACCGGCCACGGCGCAGACGCCATCGAGGCCGACACCGAACGGAGCGTCGCATGACCACCACCCTCGAATCCCGCACTCACGCGGGCCCCCGACCGATTCCGGAGGCCCGGAACCGGATCAGCCTCGAGCAGTCCGTCGCGAACACGCTGACCATGGCGTACCGGGGACTGCTCAAGATCAAGCACAACCCGGAGCAACTGTTCGACGTCGTCGTCCAGCCGATCATCTTCACGTTGATGTTCACGTACATCTTCGGTGGCGCCATCTCCGGCGACGTGGCGTCGTATCTGCCGATCATCATCCCGGGCATCCTGGTCCAGACGGTGATCACCACGTCGATCGTGACGGGCACCCAGTTGCGGGAAGACATGGACAAGGGCGTCTTCGACCGCTTCAAGTCCCTGCCGATCGCCCGCATCGCGCCGCTGTCCGGTGCGCTCCTCGCCGACGTCGTGCGGTACGGCATTGCCACGACCATCACGTTCGCCGTCGGTATCGCGATGGGGTACCGGCCCGGCGGCGGTGTCGTCGGGGTGGTGTCGGCCGGCGCGCTCGTCATCGTCTGCGCCTTCTCGATCAGCTGGATCTTCGCACTGATGGGTGTCCTGATGAGCAAAGCGTCGTCGGTGCAGGGCATTTCGATGCTCATCCTGTTCCCGCTGACGTTCATGTCGAACGCGTTCGTGCCCGCCGACACGATGCCGGGCTGGATGCAGGCGTTCGTGAACGTCAACCCCGTGTCGCACGTCGTGACCGCGGTGCGTGAACTCGTCAACGACGGACACTTCGGTGTCCACGTCGTGTGGTCGCTGCTCGGCGCCGCCGTGATCGTCGCGATCATGGCACCGCTGACGGTCCGGACGTACATGCGTAAGGCCTGACACCCGAAGAACGAAGCGAGCCGGTGGACGCGGGGTCCACCGGCTCGCTTCGCCTATTTCTCCAGTTCGGGGGCGTCCGCCTGCAACTCCCCCACCTCGGTCTTGAGGATCCGCATCGACCGGCCCAGGCCGCGGGCGGCGTCCGGAAGCTTCTTCGACCCGAACAGCACCACGAGCACCACCGCGATGATCGCCCAGTGGCTCGGGCTCAGCGCCCCCACTACTGGGGCTCCTCACCGTCGGGGTACACGGCGTCCACCTCGACCTCGACGAGCCAGCCCGCGGCGGGCAGGCTCGCGACCTCGAGCGCGAACCGGCTGGGACGCGCGGAGTTCCGTTCCATCGGCGCGGCCGGTTCCGCGGTGCCGAGCGGGACCAGTTCGGTGTCACCGGTGCCGAGGTTGGTGTTCGCAAAGAACTGCCGGTAGGCGCGGTTCCAGCCGGCGTAGTCGGCGCGGTCGGTGCCGGGGGCGTTGTCGAGGAACACCCGCATGGTCACGACGTCCTCGAGCGTCAGCCCCTGTGCCTCGAGATTGTCGCGAATCCGCTTCAGCGCGTTGATTCCCTGCGCTTCGGTGATCGTGACTCCGGCCGGGAGTGCGCCGCCCGCGAACACGTCGGTGTCGATGTACGACTCGGGAGTGCCCTCGGGTGCGGCCTTGTTGGACGCGCCCGGGCCGATGCCGCTCGACTTGTAGACGGCGGTGCCGCCACCGATGGCCACACCCTGCGCGATCATCGGATTCGCCTCGCCGGCTTCGAGAACGGACTTCGACACGAAGGTGCTGCCGGGCGCTTCCGCCGCCGCCTCCTCGGAGGAGCACGACGTCGCCCCGGCGATCAGAGCGGACGCTGCGAGCGCGGCGGTCACGGCCTTGGTACGAAAAGACTTCACAGTTCACAACTCCTTGTTCGAGGGGAAGGTCAGGCTTCCTGGGCCACGCGCTCGTGGAGGTGGGTGACGACGTCGCGGGCGGACGTCAGGGCGCCGTGCTGCCACGCGATCGCGTTGGACAGGTGGTCGCCGGCGAAGTAGATCTTGTCGACGGGTTCGAGCAGCTTCTCGTATTCGGGAGTGGCCGCCCCGCCGTGCGAGCCGCCGCTGCCCGCCCAGTTGGCCCAGGCACTCTCGGAGTACTTGGTGCGCCGCCAGCTGCCCGAGAACGACGACGAGATGTCGCGGGTGTACTTTTCGCCGTGGATCTCCGAGCCCTCCGCGATCGCCTTGGCGAGCCGCTGGCGGTGCGTGAGGGACTCGAACGCTTCCTGCCGCTTGCCGCTGCTGTAGTAGGCGACGACCACACCCCGGTCGGAGTTGTAGTGGTCGTACGGAAACATGATCTGCGAGATGTCCTTGTCGGTGTTGGATGCGCCGCCGTAGATGCGGTCCTCCGTCTCCCACCACCGGCGCGAGTACTCGATGCCGAGCTTTCCGGACGACGACGGCTTGGCCGCCTTCAGCGCGGTGAGCACGTCGGCGGGCAGATTGTTCTGCAGTCGTCCGACGAGGTGCGGCGGGATGGTGCAGATCGCGTAGTCGGCGGTGATCGACTTCTTCGCGCCGCCGGCGGTGTATTCGACGGTGACGCCCTCGGACACGTTCTTCATCGACGTCACCTCGGCGCCGAAGACGATGTTGTCGGTGCCGATCCGGTCCTGGAACGCGTAGTAGATCCGGTCCATGCCGCCGACCGGGGTGAACATCATCATCGCCTGGTCGTAGCCGAAGTCGAAGCTGAAGTTGCGGCCGATGCCGCTGCGGATCACTTCCTGCATCGCGAACGGCTTCTTCTCGGTGCCGAAGTTCAGGCCGGCCCCGGGTTCGGAATCGTAACCGCGACGGGAGGATCCGAGGTAGCGGCCGTCGTCGGACAGGTCACCGAAGTCGCTGAGGAACTCCGACAGCGCGTCCTTGTCCTCCCGGCTCAGCACCTGGTCCAAGGCGCCCTGATCGGTGGCCTTCTTCAGCAGCTCCGACATGTAGCCGAACGTGTCGGCCTTCGCGGCCCGGTACGTGACGGACTGGCCCGACAGCGACGTGTCGCTCTGATAGTTCACGAACGTGTTGGCGTTCTGGTTTCCGAAACCCTGGATCTCGACGCCGAGTTCGCGGCAGTAGTCGAGCGTGATGTGGCTCTGCGGGATGCGGGTGGCGCCGACGTTGTAGAAGTGCCCCTCCGAGAACGTGCATTTCTGCGTCTCGCCGTTCAGGTCGGTCTCCTCGGTACCGCCCCGGGCGGTCCAGACGCGGCCACCGGGCCGGGTGCGAGCTTCGAGGACCGTCACCGTGTATCCGGCCTTCTGCAGTTCGAACGCCGAACACAGGCCGGCGGGGCCGCCGCCGAGCACGACCACGGAGTGGCTGCCCTTCACCTTCCCGATCAGGTCGCCGGCCGCGAGCGGCTGGAACGCGCGGGCGGGAGCGGCGGTCGACGGTGCGAGCCCGAGCGTCGACATCGCGCCGTACGCGAGTCCCGCGCCCCCGGTGGCCCCGAGGCCCTTCATGAAAGATCTACGTGTGAATGCCAATTCGCGCTCCCATTCTTGCGCCCGGCGACCCGGGTAACTTGTCCGGATTCATCCTGGGAGGAACGCGAGTCGGGAAGTTGTCGGCAGCGAAACAGTCTGAGGCCGGCGAGCGAGAACGGACGCGGGCCGTTCTCACTCCCGAAGCGGAGTTCGACCCGAAACCGAAACTTTTCGGCAACACGACCCGGCTAGTTTCACGCGCATGTCAGCCCTTTCCGACGCCATCGCGCGTTCGTTCGCCACCGGCGAGCCCGAACGTCAGGCCGTGTCGCCGCTGCGTGCGCTGGGCCGGCGGCAGTTGTCGGGCTTCGAGGTTCTCGCCCAGTCGGTGGCCACGACGGCTCCGGCGGTGTCGATGGTGGTCCTGCCCGTCACCATGTTCACCCACCAGATGCTGCTGAGCGGTCTGATCACGATCGTCGTCGCCACGGTGGTGGTGTCCCTGATCGCGGTGTGCGTCTCGCAGTTCACGCGACGCATGGCGGCCGCGGGCGGCCTCTACAGTTTCGTGTTCCAAGGCCTCGGCACGCGTGCCGCGCTGACCGCCGGGGTCGCCATGCTGACCAAGTACGTGGGCAGTGCGGTGATGACGCTGTACCACGGTGGCCAGGCCGTGATCGCGACGCTCGGCTTCTTCGGGCTGGAATTGCGCGAACCCGCCGAACGTCTCCTCGTGTACGCCGGGATCGCGATCGTGATCCTCGGCTGCCTGGTCCGCGGGGTGCGGTTCGCGGCCCTCGCCATCCTCGCCGTCGAATCGTGCTCGTTGCTGTTCATCGTCGGTCTGATGATCGTGACCGGTGCGGGCGGCCAGCACGCCGCCGTGCCGCCGTCCGATTCCGCGTACGGGCCACTGCTCATGACGCTGGCCGCGGTGTTCGCCCTGGCCGGCTTCGAGAGCGCCACGTTCTTCGGTCCGGAGGCCAAGCGCCCGCTCGCCACCGTCACCCGCACCGTGATGCTCACGCCGATGATCTGCGGCGGCCTGTTCATCTTCTCGGCGTGGGCCGCGTGGTCCGGTCGCACGGATACCCTGGTCAATGCGTATCTGCACGGCACCGGCACCGGGGTCGCCCCGGCCGTGGTGATCGCCCTGAACCTCGGGTTGAGCACGTCGTGGCTGGCGTCGGCGATGGCGTCGTCGAATGCCGCGTCGCGCCTGCTGTATTCGATGGGGATCGAACGAGTCGTGCCGCGTCTGTTCGCCCGGGTGCACCGGAGCTACCGCACCCCGTACGCGGCGCTGGCGGTCATCGTGTGCGCCGTGTGCGTCGGTGCCGCGACATTCGCCGTCGTCGGCAAATCGACCGGATTTTCTCACGTGCAGTTGATCGCCAGGACCGCGGTGGTCGCGGCGTACGTGCTGGTCGCCGTGGCGTCGGTGCGGTTCCTCAGCCGCATCGGGGAACACACCCCTCTCGTCCTGTCGGCGGGAGTCGCGGGCAGCGCCGCCGGCGGAATCGTCCTGGCCTACATGCTGTTCGTGAACGTGGCCCACGGCTTCGCGATGGTCCCCACCGTGGTGCTGACCCTGTTGCTGTCGGGTTCGGCGTGGCAGCTGTACCTGCGATGGCGCCACCCGGCGAGTCTGCGGTCGATGGGTGTGTTCGACACGGCGGAAACGGATGATGTGCTGCCGGGAGCCGGCGTGTTCGCCACGGACGCCGCCGGAAACCTCGCGTTGACGGCGGCTGGACGTACCCCCGGGTCCCGGTGATGGGCGCCCGAGCCGGGGAGATCGCGGGCCACGAACCACGCGCCGTGCAGAAGGCACTCGCCCTGCTCGAGGCCGTGGCTCAGCTCGGGTCCGGGGCGACCGCGCGAGACATCGCCGCACACGCGGGGATCCCCCAGGCCACGGCGTACCGGCTGCTCAATCTCCTGACCGCCGACGGCTATCTGGTGCGGATCGCCGACCTGTCCGGGTTCGCACTGGGCCGCAGGACCAGACAGCTCGCGGGGGCGGAGGCGGCACCGGACCCGGTCGACCACCACGCCGTGCTCGAGGAACTGCGGGGGCAGGTGCGTTTCGGGATCCATCTGGCGTCGTTCACCGGCGGCCGGGTGCGACTGATCGACCGGGACCCCGACCACGAACTCAGCGGCGAGAACACGATCGCCGCGCACCTACACGCGTCCGCCATCGGCAAGATCCTCCTCGCGTCCCGTCCGGACCTGGTGCCGCCGAGTCTGCGCCGGGTCACGTCGCGGACCGTCACCGACATCGCCGCGCTGCGGGGCGAACTCGACGCCGTCCGTCACACCGGCTCGGCCCGAGAGGTCGACGAGGTGCGGGTGGGCCGCAGCGCCGTCGCCGTCCCGGTGCACGATGCGCAGAACGCGGTGGTTGGATGCCTTGCGGCGATCGGCAAGACCGGACGCCTGGCCGTCGACGATCCCGAACTCACCGACCTCCTGCGATCGTGTGCGGCCCGGGTGAGCGGCCGGGTCCCTGCCTGAGGCCGGCACTCACCTCGAACCGGCGAGCATGTCCAGGATTTCGGCGCGCACCGCGCGACGCGACCAGCCGCCGAACCGCTTCTGCGCCGCCTCCCAGCGGTCCTCCCCCACGCGCTCGACTGCGAACGCGACGTGCCGGGGGTGTCGCAGCGACGCGATGTCCTGCCGGGCCCGGGCCCGGACCGACAACGCCAGCAGGGCGAGGCCCCGATCCTGGTCACCGGCAGCGAGTTCGAAGCACCCCACACCGGCCGCGACGGTTCCGGTGACCGGCAGATCCTGGTAGGCATCCTGTCCCAGCCTCGACAGCGCCGCCTCCGCGAGCTTCGGCACGAACTCCATCATCATCTCGGACCGGCCGTGCAGTACATGTGCGCACACCACCGACGCCGCCAGCATCATTCCGAACGGGTCGGCGTACGGCTCGGACAGCATCCGGGGATACACCATGTCCAGCGCCTCACGGTAACGGGCGAGCCCGCGTTCGACGTCGCCGTCCGCGAGATCGATTTCCGCGAGACTGCCGGTGGCGGCGGCCCGCCATTCGTCCGGCTGGTGGTCGTCGGTCCCGGTGCCCGCACCGCGATGCTCGAGTACCGTCTCGGCCAGAACCTTCCGGCCGGCCTCCACGTCACCGGCGGCGATCAGCGCGGAGGCCTGGAAGCCCCACAGCTGATCCGCCTCCTCCTGCGCACCCAGCTTCCGCATGCCCTCGACAGCATCCTGATAGTGCCGCACCGCGTCCCGGTACTCACCGGACTGGCTCTGCAGTGAACCGAGGAACTGCGACGCCATCGCCGTGCCCCACACGTCACCGATCGCCCCGCACAGTCCGGACACGGTCGTCGCATCCTTCATCGCGCCGCGGAAGTCGCCGAGGTTCTCCCGCATGCTGGCCCGCGCGGAGAGGGCGGCCGCGCGGGTCTCCGGATCCTCGGACCGCACGCCTTCCGCGACGATCCTCGCCAGCCGCCGACCCGAACCCAGCGACAGGATGAGCTGCACCGCGAACCCGGTGACCGACGGTAGGTCGGGGCGCTCCCGGAGCACGTGACGCAGCCGGATCCGGGCACGGGCGAGCGTGCGTGTCTGGCCACCGAACACCAGGTGCATCGCCGCGAGCAGGAAGGTGTACGCCACCAATTCCGAACCGACGTCCGTCAGGTCGGCGTCCGCCGTCGACCCGAGAATCCGCGGGGTCCAGTTCATCACTTCCGAGTGCGCACCCCGGATGGCCCACAGGCCGCCCAGCACCGGGAACACGGTCGCCACCGTCTCGGCGTCGTCGCGCTCGACCGCCCACCGCAGGACCGCGAGCAGGTTGTCGTGGTCGGCGTCGATGTCGTCCGCGAGCGCGACCTGGTCGGCGCGGCACCGGCGGAGCGCCTCGGACGCGAACTGGCTTGCCCAGACTCCTTGGCGAGCAAACACTTCCGTCCCCTCGCCGGCCGCCGCGAGCTGTTCCTCGCCATACTCGCGCACCGTCTCGAGCATGTAGTAGCGCAGCGTGTCCGACGTCTCCGATACGGACAGCAGGGATTGGTTGACGAGGCCCTCGACGGCGTCCACGACATCGTCGACGCCGTCCCACTCCGCGATCGTCCGGGCGGCGTCGAGGGTGAACCCGGCCGGGAACCGGCAGAGTCTGCGCAGCGCGATCTGCTGCTGCTCACCCAGAAGCTGCCAGCTCCAGTCGATGACGGCGTGCAGGGTGCGGTGCCGCTCGGGCGACGTCGGGTCGTGGGATCGCAGTAGCGCGAACCGATGCTCGAGCCGTCGGCCGATATCCTCGACACTCATGCTGCGCACCCGGGCGGCGGCCAGTTCGAGCGCGAGCGGGAGACCGTCGAGGGTGCGGCAGACGCTGCGCACCGTCTCCGGGTCGAGGCGCGCGGTGGGCCGCACGGCGCGAGCCCGCGCCGTGAACAGTTGCACGGCGGGCGCGTCCTCGTCGTCGATCGCGAGCGGCGGCAGCGGGTACACGGCCTCGGACGCGAGCATGAGGGGAGACCGACTGGTGGCGAGGACGGTCAGCTGGTCGCCGGCCGCCACCAGGTCGGCCACGACCTCGGAGCACGCGCCGATGACGTGCTCACAGTTGTCGAGGATCAGGAGCATCGGCCCCGCCGACAACGCTTCCCGGAGCCGTTCCCGCGCCGAATGGACGCGGCTGACGGTGAGCCGGCCCGGCGCGATGTCGACCTCGCTGAGCCCGAGTGTGCTGCTGATCGCCGCGACGACGTCCTCGCTGCTGCGCAGCGACGCGAGTTCCACCAGGGCCACGGACGTCCCCGTGGCTGCCCGCGCACCCAGTTCGTGCGCGAGTCGCGTCTTGCCGGCACCGCCGGGCCCGAGGATGGTCACCACGCGCGAGGACGTGAGCGACCGCTCGATCTCGGCGATGTCCGAATCGCGTCCCAGGAGGGCGTTGGGTGCCGCGCGGAGCCCGATCGCCGTCCGATCCGGCGACACGAGGAGCGGAGCCGCCACGGCACCGGGACGTCCGCCGCGCAGGATCTCGGTGTGCAGAGCGACGAGCGCGGGCGACGGATCGGCCCCCAACCGGGACACCATCCGCTTGCGGAAGGTCGCGAACACGTCCAGCGCCTCGTTGTCCCGCCCGAGCCCGGCGAGCGCCCGCATCAGGTGCGCGTGCCCCTGCTCGTCCAGAGGTTCGGCGGCGACGTGGGCCAGCGCCTTCGGGAGGGCGGCGTCCCAGTCTTCGACCGCCACCAGCGCCGCCAGTTCCGCGGCCTCGAGTTGCCCCCGGACCCCTGCGGCATCGGCGGCGAGTTCCGTTGCGGCGGCACCGCCCGGAAGGTCCGCGCCCGGGTCGCCCCGCCACAACGCGAGGGCATCGCGGATCTCGTCCGGCCCGACGCTGCGACCGTTCCCCCGGCCCTGCAGCCGGCGTACCACGTCCTCCGCGCGCGCCAGATCGACGGCATCCCTGGGCACCGCCAGCCGGTACCCGGCCGGGCCGATCTCCAGCGCTCCGTCCGGCAACGCCGCGCGCAGACGGGAGACCTGCGTGTGCAACGCATTCATCGGGGACCGCGGCGGATCCTCGCCCCACACCTCGTCGATGAGGGCCTGCGCCGACCGGCTCCGGCCGGGATCGCGGGCGAGAGCGACCAGCAGGCTGCGCGCGCGGGTGCCGGGCAGCGGCGCGAGCACGCCCGATCGCCACGTCGATATTTCACCCAACAACGCGACCTGGATCGGTGTGCTTGCCGGTGCCACTCTCTCGTCCACGCTCATGTGCTGGTCCACCGCGTTCGATGGTATTGCACGGCGTGGGTGCGGGCGTCTTCTCGCACGGTGCAAAGATCGGTGCATGGCAACGGCTGCTCAATGGATCGAAGGCGCTCGTCCGCGCACCCTCCCGAACGCGATCGCCCCGGTGCTCGTGGGCACCGGCGCCGCGGCGTCGCTCGGCGGCGCGGTGTGGTGGAAGGCAGTACTGGCACTGGTGGTCTCTCTCGCGTTGATCGTGGGCGTCAACTTCGCCAACGACTACTCGGACGGGATCCGCGGCACCGACGACGAGCGGGTGGGCCCGCTGCGGCTCGTCGGGTCCAAGCTGGTGAAACCGTCGGCGGTGAAGGCTGCGGCCATCGCCTGCTTCGCCGTCGCCGCGGTGGCCGGTCTGGCCCTCGCCGCCACCACCGCGTGGTGGCTCGTGCTCATCGGCGCCCTCTGCATCGTGGGCGCCTGGTTCTACACCGGCGGCAAGAAGCCGTACGGGTACAGCGGGTTCGGCGAGGTCGCCGTCTTCGTGTTCTTCGGTCTCGTCGCCGTGCTGGGCACCCAGTACGTGCAGGCCGAGACGGTGGACTGGGCCGGTCTCGTGTCCGCGATCGCCGTCGGTTCGTTCTCGAGCGCGGTTCTCGTCGCCAACAATCTGCGGGACATTCCCACCGACACCGAGTCCGGCAAGCGCACGCTCGCCGTCCGGCTCGGCGACTCGCGTACCCGAATCCTGCATCTCGTCACGCTGACGGTCCCGTTCGTCGTGACGCTGGTCCTGGTGCTGCGCACCCCCTGGTCGCTCGTCGGACTGCTCGCGCTGCCTCTCGCGGTCCGGGCGAACGCGCCGGTCCGCTCCGGCGGCCTGGGCCTCGCACTGATTCCGGCGCTTCGGGATTCGGGGCTGGCGATGCTGATCTGGGGCGCCGCCACCGCCGTGGCCCTCTCGGTCGCCTGAGCGGCCGCCCGGTCAGTCGCCGTCCGGGAGGACGATGCCGAGGATGAAGTTGACGATCGAGATGATCAGGCCTCCCCACACGGCGGTCCAGAAGCCGTCGACGGTCAGGCCGTAATCGGTCTGGGAGCTCAGCCATGCGGTGAGCAGCAGCATCAGGGCATTGATCACCAGGGTGAACAGGCCGAGCGTCAGGATCAGCAACGGCAGCGACAGCAGCTTCACCAGTGGTTTGACGAAGATGTTGACGACGGTGAACACCGCCGCGATGCCGAGCAGCACCACGATGTCCCATCCGGTTCCGTTGCCCGAACTGGAGATGTCGATGCCCGACACCCAGGCTGCCGCCAGCCAGATCGCGAACGCGTTGATGACGAGGCGTACCAAGAAGGTCATGGGTGCATGCTGGCACACCGTTCGGACAAACGGGAACCGGATAACCCGGGACCGGACGGTCAGGCGGCGCGGTCGTCGAGTGCCGCGTGCACGCGACGGCGGAGTTCGCCGACACCGACCTGGACCTCGAGGATCTCCCGTGTCGTGCCGTCGGCCACTCGCAGCACTCCGAGGAAGATGTGCTCGGCGCCGATGTGATCGTCCTTGCGCGCCAGCGCCTCCCGCAGTGACAGTTCGATCGCCTTCTTGGCGTCGCGGGTGAACCCGATGTGCCCCGACTTCCGGCCGAACCACCCGCGCTTCTCCGACGGCTCTTCGGGATCGAGGACGCCCTTGCCGAAGTTCTGCTCGACGCTCTGACGCACCGCGTCGAGGTCGATGCCGATCGATTCGAGCGCTTCCGCGTCGGCGTCGCTCAACGCCGTGCCGCGCGTCGCGACGGTCGATCGCGACTTCTCCTCCTCGATGCCGGCGTCGGCGAGGATGCCGTGGACGGGTTCGGTTTGCACGGACAGCAGCGCGAGTACGAGGTGTTCGGGCCCGATCTGGGGCGACTTCAGTACGCGCGCTTCCTGTTGCGCGCCGATCACCACGGCCCGAGCGTCCGTCGAGAATCGTTCGAACATGCGCCGTTACCTCCCTCTCCGATTGTGCTTCTGATGAACGGCCTGCCTGCTCACCTCGAGGGAATCGGCGATCGCCTGCCAGGACCAGCCCTGGGCGCGGGCGTTGGCGACCTGGATGGCCTCGAGCCGTTCGAGGAGACGCCGCAGCGCACGCACGGCCCGCAGCCCCTCGGCGGGGTCGGGGCTGCCCGCGGCTGCGGCGAGCGTGGTTGCTTCGGTCATGCATGTCAATTTAGATTGACACCGACCGGGTGTCAACCCTCCTTGACAGATCTCGGGGGCCGTCAGTACGCGGCGACCGCCCCGTCGACAGCGATCTGCAGTTCCTTCTGCACGACGTGGGCGATGTCCATCGGCTTCGCCGGGAGGTCGAACAGCGGTTCCCCGACGAAGACGCTGGCCGACTTCACGTTCTCGGGGTCGGGCCCGTGGGCGTCCGGCCCGTAACTGAGGCCGATGGACAGCAGGACGGGTGAGACTCCGCGATCCGCCGCACGTTTCGCGATGTGACCGATGCCGCTGTTGATGTGCTGCAGGCGGGTCGGGTCGTCCTCGTTGCACGTGCCCTCGGGGAAGATTGCCAGGTTGTCACCGCGACACAGCCGTTCGGCGGAGATGTCCATCATGAGCCGGCCCGCGTCGGCGACCGCCCGGAGTCCGTAGTTCTTGCTGCGGAACACCGGGATGCCGCCCATCATGTCGACCTTCTTGTGCAGGTCGGGGTCGACGAACAATTCATCCTTGGCGAGCACCCGGGTGCGTCCGATCGCGCGGCGCAACGGCGTGTTCCATGCCGTGGCCGCAAGCGTGTACTGATCGCTGTGGGTGATGTGATTGGTGGCGACGATCAGCACCCTGCCGGACTTCACCAGCCCCGCCAGCTGCGCCTTCGCGTCGTTCGCGTACACGACCCGCGGCCGGTACTTCGCATACAGCGACGCGTACGCCAGCTTGGCGAGCATTCGATTCTGCTGATGGTCGCGGTAGTACGCGTACACCGCTTCGTAGTTCTCGAGAGTTACCTCGGGCTTGTCCATCCTCGTCCCCGCTCCGTCGTCCTATCGCCAGGCTACCAACCTACGGTTGCGTAGCCTACGGTGGAGTAAGTTTTGGGAAAGTGCAGGGAAACTGTGCGAACAGCACGATTTCGGGTACAAAAGACCTGTGATCCGCCCGGCCATTTCCACCGACCTGCCCGTTCTGCAAGACATCGAAATCGCGGCGGGTGCGCCGTTTCGTGACATCGGAATGGACGCCGTCGCCGACGATCCCCCGTTCACACTCGACGAGTTGACCGAATACCTCCAGCTGGAATGCATTTGGGTTGCGGTCGACGCAGACGATGCCCCGGTCGCATACGCACTCGTCGCCGTGGTCGACGGGGCCGCCCACATCGAGCAGGTGTCGGTCCACCCCGGCCACGCCCGCCAAGGGCTCGGCGCCCTGCTCCTCGACGAGATCTCGTCGTGGGCGGCCGTCCGCGGACTGCCCGCCCTCACCCTCACCACGTTCGTCGACGTCCCGTGGAACGCCCCCTACTACGAGCGGCTGGGTTTCCGCCCCTTGCCCGAAGACACCCTGACCCCGGGTCTGTCGCGCATCCGCGCCGACGAGGCCAGGCACGGCCTCGCCGCATGGCCGCGGGTCACGATGTCCCGCCCGGTGACGGCGCCGGTGCGGACCGCCGCGACCGCGCCTCAGCCGGGCTGACCGGGCCACTCCCCGGTCGCCGCGAAGCGGTCGAGCACCGCGGCCGGACCGGTGAGGTCGATACCCTCCCCGGCCACCCAGTCGTCGTCGAAGTAGGTGTCCGCGTAGCGTTCGCCGCCGTCGCACAGGATCGTGACCACACTGCCGGACCGTCCGGCCGCGAGCATCTCCGCGACGACGGTGAACGCACCCCACAGGTTCGTGCCCGTGGAGCCGCCGACCCGGCGGCCCAGCACCGAACTGGCGTGCCGAGCGGTCGCGATGGACGCGGCGTCGGGCACCCGCATCATCCGGTCGATGACCTGCCCGACGAACGACGGCTCCACCCGCGGCCTGCCGATGCCCTCGATGCGCGAGGGCATCCCCGTCGCGTAGTCGCAGGAGTTGGTGTCGTAGCCGCCGAAGAACGCCGAGTTCTCCGGATCCACCACGAGCAGCCGGGTCGCGTGTCTGCGGTAGCGGATGTACCGGCCCAGCGTCGCGCTGGTGCCGCCGGTGCCGGCGCTCATGACGAGCCACTCCGGCACCGGGTGCTCTTCACGAATCATCTGGTGGTAGATCGACTCGGCGATGTTGTTGTTGCCCCGCCAGTCGGTGGCCCGCTCCGCATGCGTGAACTGGTCCATGAAGTGACCGCCCGTTTCCGCGGCGAGCCGTCGGGCCTCGCTGTAGATCTCCGGCGGCCGGTCGATGAAGTGGCAGCGACCGCCCTGCGCCTCGATGAGGGCGATCTTCGCGCTGCTCGTGCTGCGCGGCATGACGGCCACGAAGTCGAGTCCGAGCATCTTCGCGAAGTACGCCTCGCTGACGGCCGTGGACCCCGAGGACGCCTCGATGACCGTCGTCCCCTCGGTGATCCATCCGTTGCAGATCGCGTAGAGGAACAGCGACCGGGCCAGGCGATGCTTGAGGCTGCCCGTGATGTGGGTCGACTCGTCCTTCAGATAGAGCTGCACACCCCATTCGACGGGCAGCGGGTACCGCAGCAGGTGTGTGTCGGCGCTGCGCTGCGCGTCGGCGTCGATGAGGCGGACGGCGTTGTCCACCCAGTCACGCGGAAAGCTCCGGTCGATGACGACGCAGTCGCCGTCCGTCACCGGGACGTGCCCTCACCGCGGAGCCTGGCACGCAGGTCGGCCTGGTCGGCGCGACGCTGCGCGTCGAACGCGGCGATCCCCTCGTTGACCCGCCGGCGGAGTTTCGCGAACAGCAGCAGCGACAGCGGGAGGGCGATGAGGACCGCGAAGATGGCCGCGACGAGCAGCGGCACGGCGACTCCGACGAGTGCGGCCACCCCGAGGATGATGGCACCGATGACGACGACCAGCAGTAGCCGGGCGATCGAATAGATCGCGACGTCGCGCGCCAGCTGCCCCTTGGTCACCCGCCCGTCCGGCTTCGCCGGTGCGCTCGAATCGGCTGCGACGGGGCGCTCGACCTGGTCTTCTGGCTTCTCGGATGACTCACTCACGCCCCCAGGTTACCCATCGCCGAGGCCACCCCTCACACGTCCGACTTATCCGATTTGTCTATTACCTCCCCTTTACCAACATTAGATCGTTCGAGTACCCGGGGTGCCAGATGTCACGATGACCGAGTTCAGTCGCAACAGCGGCCGGCTTCAGCACAGACCAGTCGAAAGCAGTGGAGGACCGTCGATGAGCGCACCCACCTACAACGGACCCGGATTCAGCGGATCCAACGAAGCCCTCATGACCCCGGGCCAGGTGGCTGCCCTGTTCCATGTCGACCCGAAGACCGTGACGCGATGGGCGCACGCGGGCCGGCTCGGATCGCTGCGCACCCCCGGCGGGCACCGCCGCTTCCGCGAGGCCGAGGTCATGCAGCTGCTCCGCTCCCTCACCACGGAGGCGGGCCGACCCTGACGCTGGGCGGGCCGACCCTGACGCTGGGCGGGCCGACCCTGACGCTGGGCGGGCGGCCGTAGGGCTGACCGCGACCGCACTACCCGGGACGCACTGCGACCGGGTAGATGCCCTCTGCCGCCGACGCGGCTACGCTCAGGGATACCGGCTACCCTCGAGCGGTGTAAGGAGGTGCGCGGTGATCTATCTGTTGGCACTCATCGGGCTCGTGACAGTGGCGGTCCTGCTCTGGAAGGCATTCGGCCCGAACACCAGGCCCGTGCTCAGCAATCGGGTGCAGGGACCCGACGACGATCCGGATTTCCTCTGGAAGGTGGATCGGGAGACCCGTCGGAAGAAGTCCGACGAACCCGAGGCCGGTCCGGCGGACCCCGCCGGGTGAGCCGAAGCCGGGGTGCCGGTCGATCCGGCACCCTCGGCGTCATTGCCTCAGCGACGATCCTGTAGCGCGAAACTGGACGCCGGGAAGTCCGACGCCACCGCGGCCGCCAGTTCGAGAAGAGCGGTGCGCGTCTTGGGACGCAGCCGCTCGAGTTCGATCTCGGCGCCCTCTTCGAGGTGCGGATCGAACGGAATCAGCCGGACCAGGCGGCACCGCTGCTCGAAGTGCTCGACGACCTTCGGCAGATCCACCTTGCCCGACCGTGGTCGGACCGCGTTCACGACGGCCACCGACCGGGACACGAGTTCGCGGTATCCGTGGGCGTCGAGCCAGTCGAGGGTCGCGGAGGCGCTGCGGGCGCCGTCGACGGAGCCCGAGCTGACCACCACGAGCGCGTCGGCCTCTTCGAGGATGGTCTGCATGGCGGAATGCATCAGTCCGGTGCCGCAGTCGGTGAGGACGATGCTGTAGAACTTCTCGAGCATCGTGACGGTCCGCGAGTAGTCGTCCGCGCTGAACGCCTCCGACACCGCCGGGTCGCTGTCGGACGCGAGCACCTCGAGCCGGTGCCGGCTCTGCGACGTGTAACTGCGGACGTCGCTGTACTTTTCGATGCTCTGCTCGTCGCGCAGCAGATTGCGCACTGTGGCCGGGGTCTCGAGGGGAATCTTCTGACTGAGCGTGCCCCGGTCGGGGTTGGCGTCGACGGCGATGACGCGGTCGCCGCGCAGTGACGCGAACGTGGAGCCGAGGGTCGCGGTGGTGGTGGTCTTGCCCACTCCGCCCTTGAGGCTCAGCAGCGCGATCTTGTAGCACCCCTGCAGCGGCTGGTTGACCTGCTTGGTCAGCTCGATCCGACGCTGTTCCTTCGCGCTGTTGCCGACGTTGATGTAGCGGCCGGACAGTTGGTACAGCGCCTTGCGCCACCCCGTGGTGGGGGCCGGCTTGACCTGCTTGAGGAGCAGCGACGTCGACAGGTCACGCGCCGACACCGCGTACTGCTGATCGGCATTCGTGTTGTTCGGGCGGGGATGCTGGGGCGCGTGCTGGACCGGCGCCTGCTGCGGCGGCGTGAACGTTCCCTGAGCGGGCGCCTGCTGGGGAGCCGGAGTCTGCTGCGGGGCCGGGGCCTGCTGAGGGGCCGGGGCCTGCTGCGGGACGGGAGCGGTAGCCGGGGCCTGGGTCTGCGGCCGCGCGGGTGCGGCGGAGGGGGCCTGGGCACCGGGCTGCGCGAACGGGTTGGGACCCTGCGGCTGAACGTACGGGGCCTGCCGCGCGGCGTTCCACGCGGCGGCCGATGCGTGGTCGTCCCCGGGCGGATTCGATGCAGGCCGTACCGGCTCCCACATGCCGGCGTTGTTTTCGGACATGGCTGAACATCCCCCTCGTGAAGTCTCCATCGTCTCCACCGAATCACACCGGTCGGAGACGTCGCGGCGGAAGGATATCAGTCGGTGACTACCGTCAGTTGAGGCCCGCGTACGAGTGCAATCCCGACACCACCATGTTGATGATGAACAGGTTGAACAGCATCGCGACGAAGCCCGCCACGTTGATCCATGCAGCCTTGGTGTCGCGCCAGCCCGACGTCGCGCGGGCGTGGAGGTAGGCGGCGTAGATCACCCAGGCGATGAACGACACCGTCTCCTTGGGGTCCCAGCCCCAGAATCGGCCCCAGGCGGCCTCGGCCCAGATGGCGCCGAGGATGACACCCGCGCCGAACAGCGGGAACCCGATGATGGTGGTCTTGTACGCCAGCCGGTCCAGGGTCTGCGCGTCGGGCAGCCGCTCCGCGATCCGCGCGAACACGCCCGTTCCCTCCTCGCCGCGCGGGTACCGCATGCGCAGCAGGAACAGCAGGCTCGCGATGCCCGACACCAGGAACACACCGGAACCGACGCTCACGATGGTGACGTGGATGGGCAGCCAGTACGACCGCAGTGCGGGCACCACGGGCGCCGCGTCCGCGTACAGCACGGTGGCGGCGAGGAACATCAGGATCAGGACGGGGACGAGCAGGAACACCCACATCGACCGGTACGCCGGCTTCGACAGGAGTGCGAGACCGACGACGAGTGCGGCCGCGCAGGCCATCGTCACGAACTCGTACATGTTGCCGAGCGGGAACCGTGCGGTGGCGAATCCGCGCAGCACGATCGACGCGAAGATCAGCACCGTGCCGACGACCAGCACGGCCGCGCCCATGCCGCCGAAGCGCTCGGCCATGGGCTTCTTCGGCTGCTCGACCACTCGGCCGGGAACCGACGGCGCATCGGCCGGACGGGCGCCGGAGCCTGCCGACACGAGTTCCCGGTCCTGCACGGCCTGCGCCCGGCTGGACGCGTACTGCACGATGAGCAGCACGAGTGCCAGCACCAGAACGGTGAAGGCTGATCGGAAGGCCCAGTCGCTGTACTGCGCCAGTGTCTCGTTGGTCGTCATCGTTGGCTCTCCTGCGCGTCAGGCTTCGTGTCGTCCGTGAGCAGACGGGTGCAGAGTCGGCCGAACTCGTCGCCCCAGCCGGCCTGATCGGTCCGGGCGAGTCCACCAAGCTCTACTACAGTACGTCGTGGGTCAAGATCGGAAGCGTCCGCGGGGTAGATGCGGGCCCAGACGCGACGACGCTTGACCAGCAGCGAGACGAGCAATCCGGCCATCATCGTCAGCGCCGACACCAGCACCCACTGCTGCGCCGGGTCGTGCGAGACCTGCAGGTTCACGAAGTCCACCGCACCGTCGAACCGCACCTGGGTGCCGTCAGCCAGCGTCGAACTCTCCCCCGGTTTCAGATTCACCCGGTCCTGCTTCACGAGCCGGCCCTGATTGATCAGTTCGGTGTTCAGCGAGAACAACGACTGCGGATTGCCTGTGTCGAGGCCGGTGTCGCCCTTGTAGATGTCGATGGCCACGGCCGGGTCGTTCATGGCCGGGTAGCTCGACGCCAGCAGATTGCCGTGGAACAGCGCGGTCGGGGCGAACAGTCCCTCGATCGCGATCTGATTCTTCCGGCGCTCGTCGGTGTCCGTGTACATGCCGCCGGGCGGGTCGAACCGCATCGCGCCGCTGCTGAGGAACGTCGTCGCGTCGTCGGGCCGCCACTGCAGCGTCTCGGTGCGGGTTTCCCCGTTCGGGAACGTGACGGTGAACGTCGGCGCGTACCCGTGCCCCTGCAGGTAGACGCGGTCACCGTCGACGCGCAGCGGGTGATTGACCTGCAACTGTCCGTCCCGCCACGTGTTCGTCTCGAGGTCGTCGCCGGCCTGGTAGGCGATGTTGGATGTGAACATCTCGGCCTGACCGCTGTCGAGGTAGTCGGCCGCGAAGTCCTTGACCTTGACGCACAGCGGCGTCATGCCGGTGCCGTCCTGCGTGTTGCCCGCCTTGAACGAGTCGAAGACCGCGGGCGACGTGGTGCAGAAGCCGGGACCGTTGTTGGCGACCACGATGACGTTGCCCTCGTAGCCGAACAGCTTGCCGACGGCGATCGCGACGAGCAGCGCCACGAGCGACAGGTGGAAGACCAGGTTGCCGAGCTCGCGGAAGTAGCCCTTCTCCGCGGAGATGGTGATCTCGCCGTCGTGCGCGGCGCGCTCCCCTCCCGCGCGGGTCTCGACCCGCCACCCTTTCAGGTGGGTGCGGATGCGGGCGGCGAGTTCCTCCGGTGTCTCGTCGACGCGGTCCTCGTGGTGGTGCGGAAGTCGCGCGAGGTTCCGGGGGGCAGGCACCGGACGGGTGCGCAGCGCCTTGGCGTGGTCGACGCAGCGCGGCAGGATGCAGCCGACGAGGGAGATGAAGAGCAGGACGTAGATCGCGGTGAACCAGAAGCTGCCGAACACGTCGAACAGCTCGAGCTTGTCCATCCACGGTCCGAGGGTCGGCCGGTTCGAGATGTATTCGTCGACCTTGCCCGCGTTGAGGCTGCGCTGTGGGAGCAGAGCGCCGGGAATGGCCGCGAGGGCAAGCAGGAACAGCAGCACCAGCGCGGTGCGCATCGATGTGAGGCCACGCCAGGTGTTGCGGACGACCGCGAACGCGCGGCCGGGCAGCGATTGGCGGGGCACCGGTGTGGCTTCCGGGGCCTCGGGGGTCTGGGTGTCGCTCATATCGGCAGAGTCACTTCCGAGATAAAGGCGTCGCGAACCCAGCCGACGAACTGGTCCCACGCGCCGGTGACGAGGGCGATACCCACGGCCACCAGCATGATTCCGCCGAAGATTTGAATGGTCCGCGCGTTCCGGCGCAGCCAGCCGACACCGCGCAGCGCGCGGGACGAGCCGAGCGCCAGGATCACGAACGGCAGCCCAAGGCCGAGGCAGTACGCGACGATCAGGGCCACTCCGCGGGCGGCGGTGGCACCGTCGGTGCCTGCGGCCAGGGAGATGACACCCGCCAGGGTGGGGCCGAGGCACGGGGTCCAGCCCAGCGCGAACACGGCACCGAGCAGCGGGGCCCCGGCCAGGCTGGAGATGCGGCGCGGCTCGAGCCTCGTGTCGCGCTGCAGGGCCGGGATCAGGCCGATGAACACCAGGCCCATGGCGATGGTGACCACCCCGCCGACCCGCATCAGGATGTCGCGGTTGATCGCGAGCGCCGAGATGGCGCCGAACACGGACGCGGTGGCCAGCACGAACACCACGGTGAAACCGGCGACGAACAGGGCCGCGGCGCCCGCGACCCGCAGCCGACCGTCGGCGACCGTCTTCGTGCGGGTGGCCGCCTCCTCCGCGGTGACGGCCGGGGCGTCCGCGCCGACCACACCCGCGAGGTAGGACAGGTATCCGGGAACGAGGGGCACGACGCACGGCGACGCGAACGACACCAGACCGGCGAGGACGCACGCACCGAGCGCGAGCAGCAGCGGTCCTGATGCCGCGGTGGACTGGAAGGCGTCGCCGACGCCTCCGGCGAGAAGGGTAGTGCTGGTGCTCACGATTCCTGCGCCACCCGTTCGACCACCGGCTTCAGGTCCTCGGCGAGCAGTTCCTTCAGGAACACCGCGGCCACGCGGTGGTCCCGGTCGAGCACGATCGTGGTGGGGATGACGCTCGTGGGGTAGTTCTGCCCCAGCGCGATCATCGTCCGCATGGCGGGGTCGTAGATCGACGGATACGACACCTTGTTGTCGATCACGAAGTCCTGCGCCTTGTCCTGCTGGTTGTCCCGCACGTTGATCCCGAGGAACGACACTCCCTGATCCTTGGTCTCCTCGTACACCTGCTCGAGGTCGTTGGCCTCACCCCGGCACGGGCCGCACCACTGCCCCCACACGTTGAGTACCACGACCTGCCCCTCGAAATCGTCGAGCGAGGTGGTCTTGCCCTCGGTCATCAGGTCGGGTCCGGACACCGTGCCGATGGTGCCGCGGTCGGCAGGCGGGTCGTAGAAGATCTCGGTCTGCCCGCCCGGCGACACGAAGTCGAAGGTGCCGCCCTGGGCCACGGCGTCGTCGCCGGACGCACACGCCGACAGCGACACCGCGGCCGTACAGATCACCGCGAGAAGCCCGGCGAAGCGCCCCCGACTCATGCCCCGGTCACCCTCGGATCCGACGCGCCCGCGGGCTCCGAGTACACGATGTCGATGAGGGTATCGCCCTCGTAGACGAGGGAGGTCAGCGACGCGAGACCGCACTGACGGTGCCGCGGGTCGTGCCACAGCCGCTCCCCCTGCAGGAATCGGCGGAGGGTCCAGACGGGGAGTTGGTGGCTGACGACGACGGCCTCGTGGCCCACCGCCGACACGCGGGCGCTGTTGACGGCGGCCAGCATGCGGTGCGCGATCTGCAGGTACGGCTCGCCCCACGACGGGGTGAACGGGTCGCGCAGTTTCCACCAGTGCCGGGGACGGGACAGCGCGCCGTCGCCGACGGACACCTTGAGGCCCTCGAATTCGTTGCCTGCCTCGATGAGGTTCTCGTCGGTCGCGATCTCGACGCCGTGCGCGTCGGCGATCGGAACCGCCGTCTCCTGCGCGCGCTGCAGCGGCGAGGACACCACGTGGGTGATGTCGTGCTTGGCCAGCACCGACGCCACCGCGCGGGCCTGCGCCTCACCCGTCACCGACAGCCGGAACCCGGGGAGCCTGCCGTAGAGGATTCCTCGCGGGTTGTGCACCTCGCCGTGCCGGAGCACGTGCACGATGGTGCGGGTCTGTGTGTGGTCGGGATGATCGGCTTCGGTCACGTTGCGGTTCCTCGGGTCGGGACGGGAGGGCGGGTGGGTGTCGGCGGCAAGGCTGCCGGCCGCGAGGGGGGAGGACACGTCAGGGCTGGACGGCCGCGGCGGCGGCCTTCGCGGCGTGCGGCAGGGCGTCGGCGATGATCGAGAAGGCTCTGTCGTCCATGGCGGCGGAGACGAACCACGCCTCGAACGCGCTCGGCGGCGGGTACACACCGCGTGAGAGAAGCCCGTGGAAGAACGCCGGGAAGCGCCAGGTCTGGGCGGCCTTGGCCTCGGCGTAGTTGGTCACCGGGTCCTCGCTGAAGAACACGCTGAGCATCGTGCCTGCGGTCTGCACCCGGTGCGGCACACTCTCGGCGGTCAGCGCGTCGGACAGCAGGGTCCGCAGGGTGGCGCTGTTGCGCTCGAGTGCGTCGTACACGGCCAGGTCCGCGGCGCGCAGGCTGGCGAGCCCGGCGGCGACGGCGACGGGGTTCCCGGACAGGGTGCCCGCCTGGTAGACGGGTCCGGCCGGGGCGAGATGGGCCATGACGTCGGCGCGGCCACCGAATGCGGCGGCGGGCAGACCGCCGCTCATCACCTTGCCGAACGTGTAGAGGTCACCGGCGACGCCGTCGAGCCCGAACCAACCGGCGGAGCTGACGCGGAACCCGGTCATCACCTCGTCCATGATGAGCAGGGCGCCGTTGTCGCTGGTCAGCTTCCGCAGGCCCTCGTTGAATCCGGGCTGCGGCGCCACTGCGCCCATGTTGCCGGCGGCGGCCTCGGTGATGACGCACGCGATCTGGCCCTCGTTCGCGGCGAAGGCCTGGACGACGGCGTCGAGGTCGTTGTAGGGAACGACGATGGTGTCCTCGGCCTGCGCGCCCGTCACGCCGGGCGATGTCGGGAGGCCGAAGGTGGCGAGCCCCGAGCCGGCGTCGGCCAGCAGCGCGTCGACGTGTCCGTGGTAGCAGCCGGAGAACTTGAGGACCTTGGTTCGGCCGGTGAATCCGCGGGCCAGGCGGACGGCGCTCATGGTGGCTTCGGTGCCGGAGTTGACCAGGCGCACCTTCTCCACCGGCGCAACCCGGCCGACGATCTCCTCGGCCAGTTCGATCTCGCCCTCGGTGGGCGCGCCGAACGACAGGCCGGTGGCGGCCGCCTTCTGCACTGCCTCGACGACGGCGGGGTGCGCGTGACCGAGGATCATCGGTCCCCAGGAGCAGATGAGGTCGACGTAGTCGTTGCCGTCGACGTCGGTGAGCGTGTAGCCGGACGCTTCCTTGATGAACCGCGGGGTGCCGCCGACCGAGTGGAAGGCTCGCACCGGGGAGTTGACGCCGCCGGGAATGACCAGATCAGCCCTCTCGAAGAGCTGGGCGGAGCGGGATGCGTGCACGTCGGGGTCACCGGAGGAAACAGTCACGGCCTCCAGTGTCCCAGTTCTGTCGAATTTGCCAACGACAGGGTGTAGTGGGTGGCCAGGATCACTCTGGCCGATCCGTCGCGCCGGGTGGTTCCGGGACGAGCGAGGCGAACATCGCCCGCATCTCCTCGGACAGTTTCAGCAGTTCCACGTATCCGCCGAGCGGGCCGCCCTCGAGGTACGCGAACTCCATCCCGACGCCCTCGAACCGGCCCCGCTGCACCACCGGCAGTCCTCGACGTCCGGCTTCGGCGAGGGTGGCCTCGAAGTCGTCGGGGACCCAGGCCACGTGATGGACGCCGGGACCGGTGGTCTCCAGCTGTTCCGTGTAGAGGTTGCGTCCCGACACCGGCTGGATCAGCTCGAGCTGCTGTCCGCCGGCGTATCCGAGGGACACGTGGACCACGTAGTCGGCGGGCTGCCCGCGGTACGTGCAGTGCTCGGGTCCGAAGTGCACTTCCGGGAGCCGCAACCATCGCGCGACGCCGAGCTGCTCGGTGAAGTACCGCTCGGCAGCCTCGATGTCGTCGACGACCCAGCAGATCTGGAAGATCGGGCCGGCGACGAGGCTCACGCCATCTTCCCGTTGTCCACCGAGTACACGGCTCCGTGGATGGCGGACGCGTCGTCGGATGCGAGGAAGGCCACCGTCTTCGCCACGTCCTCGGGTTCCATCAGCCCTCTCGGGGAGGCCGACTTCAGGACGAGCTCGAAATCGACGCCGTCGGGGAACGCGAAATTCGTGACCTGCGGTGTCATCATCCCGCCCGGGCAGACGGCGTTGATCCGCAGCGGTGTGCCGGTGAACTCGAGTGCCATCGCGCGGGTGAGACCCACCAGTCCGTGCTTGGCGGCGCAGTAGCCGGCCGAGTACGCCTGCCCCTGCAGTCCGGCGACGGATGCGACGTTGACGATGTTGCCTCCGCGGTCGAGCAGATGCGGCAGCGCTGCCCGCGACAGGTAGAACGGCCCGTTCAGGTTCACGGCGAGATCGTGTGCCCAGTCCTCGTCCGTGACGTCCGCGGTGTGCCGGAGGGTGTGCGAACCGGCAACGTTGATCAGGACGTCGAGACCGCCGAGCCCGGCGACGCAGGCTGCCACGGCCGCGCTGCACGCTTCCGGCGACGCCACGTCCGCCGGTGCACAGCGCCCCGCGGCCTCCGGCCCGGCGATCTCGATCATGGCCTGCCGCAGCGCATCCCCGTCCCGTGCGACCCCGAAGACGAGGGCTCCCCGGTCGGTGAGGAGCCGGGCCACGGCGTGCCCGAGCCCCGAGGAGGCCCCGGTGACGAGAGCGACTTTCCCTGCGAACGTTCCCCGATCCGTGTCATCCATCAGTCGATGATGCACTGCGTGCCGATCGGAGGTTCACAGATTGCCGCGCGCCGCCTGCTCACGCTCGATGGATTCGAACAGGGCCTGAAAGTTGCCCGCCCCGAATCCGAGCGAACCGTGCCGTTCGATCAGCTCGAAGAACACGGTCGGCCGGTCGCCGAGCGGCTTGGTGAAGATCTGCAGGAGGTATCCGTCCTCGTCGCGGTCGACGAGGATTCCGCGCTTCTGCAGTTCCTCCACCGGCACCCGGACCCTCCCGATCCGGGCACGCAACCGCGGGTCCTCGTAGTACGCGTCGGGTGTGTTCAGGAATTCGACGCCCTCGGCCCGCAGCGCGTCCACCGTCGCGAGGATGTCCCCGGTCGCGAGGGCCAGATGCTGGCAGCCCGGCTCACCGTAGAACTCGAGATATTCGTCGATCTGCGACTTCTTCTTTCCCACCGCGGGTTCGTTGAGCGGGAACTTCACCCGGTGGTTGCCGTTCGCCACGACCTTCGACATCAGCGCCGAGTACTCCGTGGCGATGTCGTCGCCGACGAATTCGGCCATGTTCGTGAATCCCATGACGCGGTTGTAGAACCGGACCCAGTGATCCATCCGGCCCATCTCGACGTTGCCGACGGCGTGGTCGAGCGCCTGGAACAACCGCGGGGGTTTACCCGGTCGCGCCGCGAAACCGCTGGAGCGCGCGACGAATCCGGGGAGGTAGGGGCCGTCGTACCGGCTGCGGTCGACGATGGTGTGCCGGGTGCTGCCGTACGTGGCGATCGCCGCGAGCCGCACGGTGCCGAACTGATCCGTGACGTCGCGCGGCTCCTCGAGAATGGCGGCCCCCTGCGAGCGGGCGTGCGCGATGCAGCGGTCGACGTCGAGCACTTCCATCGCCAGGTCCACGACGCCGTCGCCGTGCGCCCGGTGATGGTCCGCGAGCGGGCTCTTCGGATCGACGGCGCCGTGCAGCACGAACCGTGCCGACCCCGACTCGAGGACGAAGGACTTGTGCGAGCGCTGACCGGTCTCCGGCCCGGCGTAGGCGACGAGGGTCATGCCCCAGGTGGAGACGAAGTACTGCATGCTCTGCGTCGCGTTGCCGCACGCGAATACCACGGCATCCATCGCGACCACGGGAAACGGATCCGACGCGTCGTCGTGTTCGACGAGCCCGACCAATTGCCGGAGCTCGTCGGTCTCCAGATGTGCGGCCACCTCGCGGGGCGTCAGGCGAATGTCGGCGATAGTCATATCTCACTGTGATCCAGCACACATCACTGCGCAACGGTGCCTCTTGACGCTGTTCAATCTGTACAGAATGCTGGACGAAAAGACGGTTGGACCCTACATATTGACCAGGGACGCCATGAGTATCGATCAACTCGACGCCACACTGCTCGACCTGCTCCACGCCGAGCCGAAGGTCGGGGTGCTCGAGGCGTCGAGACGCCTGGGAGTGGCGCGTGGCACCGTTCAGGCGCGTCTCGACCGGCTCGAACGCACCGGCGTGATCACCAGTTCGGCACCGACCCTCGACCCGGAGGCACTGGGGTTTCCGGTGGTCGCGTTCGCCACCCTGGAGATCGCCCAGGGCAACGGGCACGCCGCGGTCGTCGAGCATCTGACCGCCATCCCCGAAGTTCTCGAAGCGCACACGATTACCGGAGCCGGCGACGTCCTGGTCCGCGTGGTGGCGCGCACCCACGCCGACCTGCAGCGGGTGATCAACTCGATCGTGGACGGGCACAACGTTCTTCGCTCGTCGACCGTCATCGCGACGCAGACCCAGATCGCCCTGCGTCACGAGCAACTCGTCCGCGCGGCGGTCCCTCCGCCCACGGTCAGCGGTCCTCGGGACTCAGCTCGTCCAACAGTGAATTGAGCACGGAGCAGGCGTCGTCGAACCGGTCGTGGCCGACGATGCCGCCCCAGTGGTGCTCGATCTCGGCGACCCGTACGGCGGCGTCCTGCAGCGCCTGCCGTCCCCGCGCGGTCGGGACGACCAGTTTCGCCCGCCTGTCCCGCGTGTCCGGAACCCGCTCGACGTACCCGAGGTCCTCGAGATCGTTGATCAGTTCGGACGCGGCGGACAGACTCAGTTCGGCCCGGGAGGCGATCTCCGTCAACCGCCGGCCCTCCCAACCGATGTTGCCGAAGATCTGCAGATGCGGCGGGCGGATGTCGCCGTAACCGCGTTCCGCCATGGGCTCGCTCAACTCCCGGCGGAACTCGTGCAGCAAACGAACCAGCAACTGCCCCACCGCAGGGCGATCGGACGGCAGACCTCTTGACCGTTCCATGACACAGGAGAATACTACGGTTACCGAAGTTTCGGTTTCCGAAGCATTACTCGACACAGCACCTGGGGCATCCCATGGACACACAATCGATCACCCGGACCGTCCCGACGAGCGTCGGGAACCTCGCCGTCCACGTCACCGGTAGCGGACCGCCGACCGTGCTGTGGCACAGCCTTTTCGTCGACTCGACGACGTGGGCACCCCTGCGCAGCCATCTGGTCGCGCACCGGCAGTTGATCTCGATCGACGGACCCGGCCACGGAGCGAGCACCGCCGTACCGCGCCGGTTCACGATGGAGGAGTGCGCGGAGGCGGCGATCACCGTCCTCGACGTACTCGGCGTCACCGAGCCCGCCGACTGGGTGGGCAACGCCTGGGGTGGACACGTCGGGCTCGTCGCGGCCGCCGACACTCCCGACCTGTGCCGCACCGTGGTCACCATCGGGACACCGACCCAAGCCCTCACCCGCAGGGAACGCGCCAGGATCGTGCCGATGGTGTGGGCCTACCGCATCGCCGGGCCGATTCCACCGCTCACGAATGCGGTGATGAACGTCCTTCTCGGCACCGAGCTTTCACGAACGCAGCCGCAACAGTTCCAGGCCGTCTCCCGGACCTTCCGGCAGGCACCACGCCGCGGCATGCACCAGGCGATGCAGTCGATCATGCTGCACCGCAAGGGCCTCGGCCCTCTCCTCCCCCGGATCGGAGCGCCGACGCTGATGGTCGTCCCCCGCGCAGACACGATGATCTCCCTCGAGCAGGCACGGGCCGCCGCGGCGACGATGCCGCACGCCGCAGCCACCACGGTGGACGGCGCCGGCCACATCACACCATTGATCGCCGACCCGGCCGCACTCGCCGACCTGATCACCGCGTTCTGGCGCGACCCCGTGGGATATCTCGCGATGATCAGCACCTCGGCCTGACTCGACTGGTCCACGCATGACGAGCGGCCACCCGATCCCGGACCCCGTCGGTCCGGGCCAGGAATCGGTGTGGGACTACCCGCGGCCACCCGTGGTCGAGCAGAGCGGCGAGTTGGTGGAGGTGCGGTTCGGCGGGCAACTCGTCGCACGCACACGCAACCCGCTGCGCCTGCTCGAGACGAGCCACCCGCCGACGTACTACCTGCCGCGCACGTGTTTCGCCGAGGGGGTCCTGCGTCCGGTTGCCGGGAGCACGGTGTGCGAGTGGAAGGGGCGGGCGGATTATTTCGACGTCGTCGCGGGCGGACACGTCGCCGAGCGTGCGGCGTGGCACTATCCGCGGCCGGTCGCCGGGTACGAATCTCTCCTCGGGCACGTGGCGGTCATGCCGGGATCGGTGGACGGCTGTTTCGTCGGCGGCGAGCGGGTTCGGCCCCAGACGGGGGGCTTCTACGGCGGGTGGATCACCGATCAGGTGGTCGGCCCGTTCAAGGGCGGGCCCGGGAGTCGCTTCTGGTGAACGCCTCACCCACTACCGTGGGACTCGTCCGTCTCCCACGGCGGCAGGTCGTCGACGATCAGGGCGACGAGCCACGGCAGGGGCAGCGACACACCGATGATCGCCACGGCCACCCACGGGTTACCGGACAGACCGTAGACCACCGCGGACAGCACGAACGCGAGAATCCTGAACGACGCCACGATCACGTACTTGCGCACCCGCACCCGATGCTGTTGTTCGAGTGACACCGATGCCGTGGTGATACTGATCGGGTGGCGGGCGGTGCCACTCGGTGCGGACGTCCACCGGAAGGTCGGGCCCGTGACGAGGGACCGTAGTGCGTGGGAAATGCTCACCACACCGGAATACCCAGAGCATTGCCGCATGCAACGCCCATCACCGGTGTTACGGCCGGCCGGAGGAAGGCTTCGGCACCTTCGGTGTCCCCTGATCGCCGGACCTGTTCCTCGACCGACATCACGCGCCTCGGAGCGACCGCTACTGTCGAGTCATGGCCACCACAGCTGACCACCTGAGAAGCACCCTCGACGGACGCTGGCGGGAGGTACGCGAGCGCGTCAGGGCGGAATTGTCCGGATCCCCCGACTTCGCACCGCACTACACCCCCGACCTCGACGAGGCCCGCGCCAAGACGCTGGCGCAGTTGCGTCTGCTCGCGAGCAACGGCTACGCCGCCGACGGATTCGCGAAAGACCACGGCGGCACCGGTGACGCCGGCGCCGCAGTCACGAGCATCGAGATGCTTGCGATGTCGGACCTGTCCCTGATGGTCAAGGCGGGCGTGCAGTGGGGACTGTTCGGCGGCGCGATCGAGAACCTCGGTACCGCGCGCCATCACGAGGCGTACGTGAAGCGTCTCGTCGATCTGGATCTGCTGGGGTGTTTCGCGATGACCGAGACGGGTCACGGCAGCGACGTGCAGGCCCTCGAGACCACCGCGACGTACGACGCGGACGCGGGCGAATTCGTCATCCACTCCCCCACACCGTCCTCGCGCAAGGACTACATCGGCGGGGCGGCGCAGCACGCGACGATGGCGGCCGTGTTCGCGCAGTTGATCACGGGCGGCGAGTCGCAAGGCGTGCATTGCTTCGTGGTGCCGATCCGGGACGAGGACGGCAACGATCTCCCCGGCGTCCACACGTCGGACTGTGGGTACAAGGGTGGACTTCCCGGCGTCGACAACGGCCGAATCACGTTCGACCAGGTCAGAATTCCGCGGGAGAACCTGCTCAACAAATACGCAGACGTGGAACCCGACGGCACGTACACCTCGCCGATCGACAACGCGAACCGCCGATTCTTCACGATGGTGGGCACTCTCGTGCGGGGACGCGTCACGGTGGGCGGGTCCGCCGGCGCCGCCGCCCGCGTCGCATTGTCGATCGCCACCCGATATGCGTTGCAGCGCAGGCAGTTCAATGCCCCGCAGGCCGAGGACGAGGTGCTGCTCATGGACTACCTCGTCCACCAGCGCAGGCTGTTCCCGTTGATCGCACGCTCCTACGCTCTGCAGTTCGCGCAGAACGAGCTCGTCGCCAAGATGCACGAGATCCAGAGCAGTGCCGACGCCGACCCCCAGGAACAGCGTGAACTTGAGGGCCGCGCCGCCGGGCTAAAGGTTGCGAACACCTGGCACGCCACCCGTGCGATCCAGGAGGCCCGTGAAGCGTGCGGCGGCGCCGGGTACATGGCCGAGAACCGTCTCACGGCGCTCAAGGCCGACACCGATGTGTTCACCACGTTCGAGGGCGACAACCACGTCCTGACGCAGCTCGTGGCCAAGGAACTGCTCACGTCCTACGCGGACGAGGTGCGCGGCATGAGCCCCGTCGAATGGATGCGCTTCGCGGCCACCACGGTTTCCGACGTCGTCAAGAAGCGCACCGCCGCGCAGCAGATCATCCAGACGATCCTCGACACGCGGCAGGACAACGAAGAGGACGGCAGCCTCTTCAACCGCGGCACGCAGCTGACGATGTTCGAGGACCGCGAGCAGTACCTGCTCGCGACCGCCGCCCGTCGCCTCCAGGCTGCGCAGAAGCGCGAGGAGAACCCGTTCGACGCCTTCAATTTCGTGCAGGATCACGTGCTGCACGCCGCGCAGGCGCACATCGACCGGGTGGTGCTCGAGGCGTTCGTCGCCGGCATCGACGAATGCGAGGACGACGACGCCCGCGACCTGCTGAGCGATGTCTGCGACCTCTACGCGCTGAGCGTGATCGAAGAAGACAAGGCATGGTTCATGGAGCACCGGCAGCTGTCGGTGGAGCGGTCGAAGGCGGTGCAGCGGGGAATCAACGAGCGCTGCCGGTCGCTGCGGCCGCACGCCCAGACGTTGATCGAGGGCCTCGGGGTTCCCGAGGCGCTACTCGGCTCCGCGATGCTCGACGGTCCCGGGACCGACACCGTCCGCAAGACCCAGATCTTCCGATGACGAGGACGGCTCGGCGGGTTCGCCCGCCGGGCCGGACCGGAGCCGGCGCACCGAATCGATCACCAGCAACCCCGCGACCGTCAGCAGTCCGGCGGCGACGGCGATCCACGACCCCGAGTACGCGGTTCCCTCGAAGGAGGGTGCACCCGGCGCCACGGGACCGAACTCCGATGTGACCTGGGCATGGTTCCAGCACCACACTGCGGCGACGACACCGGCCACGGCACCGATCCACTCCGCTGTCACCACCGCGGTCCGGCGGTTCATTCCGCCGACCCGCCCGCCGACTTCGCGAGCAGCGATTCGAGCTGCGCGCGCAATGCCTCGTCGTCCTTCGCCCACGCCTGCACCAAGGCGCCGCCCCGCAGTCGCAGTCCGATGCCCGTCCGCCGGCGGGGAACCGCGGACAGCTCCCCCAGACTCCGGGCGGTTTCCCACGGCTGCTGCTCGTACGACTCCGGGTCGGCGGGGGGCATGATCTTCACGATCTCGGTGATCGGCACGTCTTCGGTGCCCTGCCGCAACGACGACGTCGTGAGTTCGACGCTGGCATGCCTACGGGCGGCCACCACCTGCACGTAGACGAAACCGCTGAGCAACACTGCGAACAACGACAGCGCGAACCAGTGCACCACCGGGCCGGTCAGTAGTTCGATGATCAGCGCGATCAGGCAGAAGACCGGGCCGAACGCCACCATCCGCCAGCGGGCGCCGGGCTCACTGAACAGGACGGCTGGTTCGCTCACACGCTCATCCTGCGACATCGTGGCGCGCGAGGAAAACGTGGGGCACGTCAGGAGAGGGCGCCCGGGATCACGACGAGCAACAGAGTCAGCAGCACGAAGGCCACGATGATGGCGAACATCAGTGCTTCTTTGCGAGACCCGTGTGCTCGATCGTCAGCGCGCATGGAGAAAAGTCCTTCGGTCGAAATGAAGTCTGCGGTCTGCCCTTGTGACGTACTTCACGGTACATCTTTATATTTCACGAGCAAATCGAAGCTACTCGTCGGAGGGGGGCAACCTCAAAAAGTAGCTGTTGGAATCCTTGCGGTGCATCAGCACGACGGCTCCGACGGCCACCACGGCCTGGAGGATCTGCACGCCACCGAGAGCGAGCGCGGTGCCGCTTCCGTCGGATCCGATGCCGAAGAGCACCGGGACGGTCCACACCACCATCATCACGCACGCGATGGTGAGCAGCATCCTGGCCCAGTTCCGGCCCTTGCGCATGAAGTGCACGAACAGGAGGAACAGCCCGGTGAGGATCAGGATGAGGACGACCGTGAACCCGATACCCACGTAGAACAGTTTCTCCACGCTGTCGCGGCTCATGTCGACCTCGCCGGATGTGACGCTGGGGTTGTTCATCAGTTCGTCGACGAACGTCGACTTCTCCCCCACCACCAGAACCATCGCGGCCAGCGCCTGGATCAGCCCGAGCCCGGCCACCGCCCACAGCAACTGGGCTGCCGTGCCCACGTCGACCGGTGCCGGACGTTCGGGCTTCGGCTGCGGAACCGGCGGGGGGTACGGGAAATCGTGCGGAGACGGGCTCTGCTGATGCGGAGCCTGGTGCGGCGGTGTCGGTGGCCACTGCTGGGTCATGGCACTACCGTATCCGCCGACGAGACGATCACAACCAGCCGGCCGCTTCGGTCGCCCAGTACGTCAGCACGACGTCCGCGCCTGCGCGGCGGATACTGGTCAGCGATTCGAGGATCGCGGCGTCCCGGTCGATCCAGCCGTTCTGCGCGGCGGCCGTGATCATCGAGTACTCGCCCGAGATCTGATACGCCGCAACGGGGACGGGAGAGCGGTCTGCCGTCTCGCGCAGGACGTCCAGGTAGGACATCGCCGGCTTCACCATCACCATGTCGGCGCCCTCGTCGATGTCGAGGTCCACCTCCCGCAGCGATTCCCGGCGATTGGCCGAATCCTGTTGGTACGTGCGGCGATCACCCTGCAACGACGACCCGACGGCCTCCCGGAACGGGCCGTAGAACGCCGACGCGTACTTCGCCGAGTACGCGAGCTGACCGACGTCGGTGTAGCCCGCGTCGTCGAGGGCCTTGCGGATGGCGGCGACCTGGCCGTCCATCATTCCGCTCGGACCGAGCAGATGCGCGCCGGCCTCGGCCTGCGCGACCGCCATGTCGACGTACCGCTGCAGCGTGAGGTCGTTGTCGACCGCACCGCTCTCGTCGAGAACTCCGCAATGACCGTGGTCGGTGAACTCGTCCAGGCAGGTGTCCGCCATGATCACCGTCGCATCGCCGACTTCGTCTGCGAGCCAGCGCAATCCGCGGTTCAGGATGCCGTCCGGGTCGGACGCGCCGGACCCCTCGGCATCCTTGTCGTCGGGACGGGGCACCCCGAAGAGCATGAGTCCACCGAGTCCCGCCTCGACCGCTTCCGTCGCCGCCCGACGCAGCGAGTCGGGTGTGTGCTGGAAGACGCCGGGCATCGACGAGATCTCACGAGGCTCGTCGATACCGTCCGCGACGAACATCGGCAACACGAGATGCCGTGGCTCGAGCGAAGTCTCGGCGACGAGACGACGCAGCGCCGGTGTCCGGCGGAGGCGTCGCGGTCGGTGGGTCGGGAACAAGGACATGCCCTCCTTCGTCGGGCCCGTGCGCCTTTTTGGTAGTGGGAACAACCAAAAAGGCGCACGGGCGCGTAGCGCCTATCGCCGAGCGCGGGACTTCTTGCGTGGCGGGGGCAGTGCGCCCTCGGCACGCAGGCGCGCGGCGTGCTCGGCGAGAGCCTCCACCAGCGGGCCGACCTGAGCGGTCTCCGGCTGCACGTCCACGCGCAGGCCGAATTCGATGGCCGTCTCGGCGGTCTTCGGACCGATGCAGGCGACGAGGGTGCGCGCGTGCGGCTTTCCGGCGATGCCGACGAGGTTGCGGACGGTCGAGGACGAGGTGAAGCAGACGGCGTCGAACCCACCGGTCTTGATCATCTCGCGGGTCTCGGCCGGCGGCGGCGCAGCCCGGACGGTGCGGTAGGCGGTGACGTCGTCGATTTCCCAGCCACGTTCGCGCAGGCCCTCGGCCAGCGTCTCGGTGGCGATGTCGGCGCGGGGCAGCAGAACCCGATTGACCGGGTCGAACACGTCGTCGTAGGGGGCGAATTCGGCCAGCAGGCCTTCGCTCGACTGCTCACCGGAGGGCACGAGTTCGGGGTTGATTCCGAACGAGCGCACCTTGGCGGCCGTGGCCTCACCGATGCAGGCGATCTTGACGCCGGAGAACGCGCGGGCGTCGAGCCCGAACTCCTCGAACTTCTCCCACACCGCACGCACCGCGTTGGTGGACGTGAAGACCACCCACTGGTAGCGGCCGTCGACGAGGCCCTTCACGGACCGTTCCATCTGCGCCGGGCTGCGGGGCGGCTCGACGGCGATGGTGGGCACCTCGATCGGGATGGCGCCGTGCGTGACGAGGCGGTCGCTCATTTCGCCTGCCTGATCCTTGGTGCGCGGCACCAGGACCTTCCAGCCGTACAGTGCACGCGACTCCCACCACGACATCTTGTTGCGCTGGGCGACGACCTTGCCGACCGTCACGACCAGCGAACCGACCAGTTCGGAACCGGCCTCGTTCAGCGTCGCGAGGGTGGCCTCGACGGTGCGCTGCTGCCGGGTGGTGCCGCGGACCGTGATGGCGGCCGGGGTCTGCGGAGCCAGGCCGTGCTCGACGAGCGCGCTCGCCGTCTCGGCGAGGTGACCCGACGTGGCATGCAGGACCAGCGGTCCGGGTGCGGCGGCCAGGGCAGCCCAGTCGACCTCGCCGCGGACGTCGGCCTCGGTGTGTCCCGACCCCAGTGCCATACCGGCGTAGGACGGGACGGCGGACGCGGACGGCAGGCCCGGCAGGACCTCGAACTGCACCTGGGTGCGGGCGACGGCGGTGACCTCGGCGATCACGGAGTCGGTGGTCAGCGGGTCGCCGGACACCAGACGCACGACGTCGTGGCCGTTCCTCGCCTCGTGGACGAGGGTCTTCGCGACCTCCGCCGGCTCACCCAGTGCCGGACGGACCTCGGCGAGCGGCTCACCGGTCTCGGCGTCGACGCCCAGGTCGGTGCCCACCAGGACCGTGACGCCCTTGTCGACGTCGGGGTCGGTGAAGGCGAGGGTCGCTGCGGCAAGGACGTCCCGTGCGTGCACGGTGAGCAGTGCCGGATCGCCCGGTCCGGATCCCACGAACAGGATTCGTCCGGGGGTGTTCTTACGGACTCGGCTCATCGGTAATTCTCCAGTGCGATCATGTGTCGAGATGGGTACAGGAAGCGGATCGGCCGATCAGTCGGCCTTCGCACATCAAACATCGGCATCACCGGCCTCGGTGACATTCATCAGCTCCCGCGCACCGAGCTCGAGAAGCTCCCGCGCGACGGAGCGGCCGAGTTCTGCGGCGTTCTCCGGGGAGCCCACGGCCCCCGTGCGAATGACGTCGGAACCGTCGATGGCTGCGGCGCAGCCCCGGACGGACAGTTCGTCGAAGATGCGGCCGTCGTCGTCGAGTGATTCGACGACCTCGGCTATGGCGCCGACGGGCGCGGTGCAGCCGGCCTCGAGCTCGGCGAGCAGCGCGCGTTCCGCAGTGACGGCGGCGCGGCTGTTCGGGTCGTCGAGCTCCGACAGGATCGCGACGAGCGCCGTGTTCGCGGACAGGCATTCGACGGCGAGCGCGCCCTGCGCGGGTGCGGGCAGCATCTGGACCGGTTCGATGGACTCGGTGATCAGGTCCAGACGTCCGATCCGCGCCAGGCCCGCGCGGGCCAGGACGACGGCGTCGAGTTCGCCGGACTCGACCTTGCCGAGGCGCCGCTGCAGGTTGCCGCGCAGCGGACGGATGTCGAGGCCGAGGCCCAGCGCCCGGAGCTGCGACGCGCGCCGCGGTGCGGACGTGCCGACCTTCGAACCGGCGGGCAGTTCTCCGAGGACCAGTCCGTCGCGGGCCACGAGCGCGTCGCGGGGATCCTCGCGCGGCGGAATGGCGGCGATGGTGAACCGTTCGTCGGGGGCGGTCGGCAGGTCCTTGTAGGAGTGGACGGCCACGTCGACGCGGCCGTCGGCGAGCGCTTCCCGGAGTTCGGCGGTGAAGACGCCGACTCCGATCTTCTCCACCGATTCCATGGACTGGTCGCCCTTGGTCTTGATGATGACGAGCTCGGCGTCGTGCCCGGCCGAGATCAGTGCGTCGCGCACGGTCCCGGCCTGGGTGGTCGCGAGCTCACTCCCACGGGTTCCGATCCGCAGCGTACGGGTGCCGACGGCGCTCATGCCTGCGATTCCTTCCCATGGTTGTCGTCTGTGACGAAGCGGCGCAGGCGCGGGTCCTGGCCGGCGATGAAGCCGTCGGTGATGTCGATGGCGCTCAGGTCGGTGGCGCCGCCGAGGTCGGTGGGCTTGGCGACGGCCTCGACGGATCCGGGGCTGAGTTCGAACAGCTCGCGCAGGGCGGCGGCGTAGGAGTCGCCACCGGGTGCGGAGGCGAGCTGCTTCACCCGGACGGTGGGCGCGTGGAGAAGCTTGTCGACCACTCGCCGCACGGTGCGGGCGACCTCGTCGCGCTCGGGGTCGTCGAGTCCGGGCAGACGCGAATCCAGTCGCATCAGCTCCGCCTCAACCACGTCCGCGGCGCGCTGGCGCAGGGCGGTGACGGTCGGCGTGACCTCCGCCAGCCGCTGGCCGGCGAGGTAGTTGGCGAGTTCGGCGGCGACGATCGTCCGGGCGGCGTCGGCGTCGGATGCAGCGGCGCCTGCGGCGGGATCGCGCTGCAGCGATTCCATGTCGAGGACGGTGACCCCGGGCAGACCCGACACGGCGGGCTCCACGTCGCGGGGCAGACCGAGGTCGCAGATGACGAGGGGGCGTTCGGCGTCGCGGCCGGGCTGTGCCAGCGCGCGGTGGGTGTCCGCGAGCGTGACGACGGCGCCGACCGCGCCGGTACAGGTCACGAGGACATCCGCCTGGGCCATCGCGGCGGGGAGTTCGCTCAGTTCGAGGGCTTCCGCCTCGACGCCGTTGGACCGGGCCGTGTCGGCGAGGTGCTCCGCACGCTCCTTGGTCCGGTTCACGACGACGATGCGGCCGATCCCGGCCCGCGTGAGGTGGGCGACCGACAGGCCGCCCATGGATCCGGCACCGACCACAACGGCGGTGCGTCCGGTCAGTCCGCCGTCGCCGACGATGCCGGCGGCCCGGTCGAGGGCCACGGACACGACGGACGCGCCCGCCGAATCGATACCGGTCTCCGAATGCACCCGCTTGCCGACGCGCAGCGCCTGCTGGGCGAGTTCGTGCAGGGTGCGGCCTGCGGCCTGCTGCGCGTCGGACGACGCGTAGGCGGTCCTGATCTGCCCCAGGATCTGCTGCTCGCCGATCACCATCGAGTCGAGGCCGCTGGCCACGGCGAACAGGTGCTCCGCCGCAGCCTCGCTGTAGCGGACGTACGCGTGCCGGTGCAGATCGGTGAGATCGAGCCCGGAGTGGTCGGCGAGCAATTCGCCGACCTCGGCCAGCGCACCGTGGAACGCATCGACGACGGCGTAGATCTCCACCCGGTTGCAGGTGGAGACGATCATCGCCTCCGAGATGTGCGACGACGCCAGAAGCTTGTCCGTCAACTTCGGGCGATCGGTGTCGGTGACAGCTACCCGCTCGAGAACCGGCACCGGGGCCGTTCTGTGCGAGACCCCGACAAGCAGAACACTCACGGCGCGATCACTGATCCGTTTCTTGGTGCGGTGGACGGGACAGCCGAATGTCCGATGCGGACGCGGGGAGCGGTGGGGACCGACTCCGTGTTGCGTGCGCTGTTGAACGAGAGAACCTGCATTTCGACGGCGAGGTCAACGCGGCGCATCTCGACGTGATCGGGGACGTCGAGCGAGGTCGGCGAGAAGCTGAGGATGCAGCGCAGTCCGGCGCGCACCAGACGGTCGGCGACTTCCTGCGCCGCCTCGTCGGGCGTCGAGATGACGCCGATGGTGGCCTCGAGTTCGGCGCAGGCCTGCTCGAGTTCGTCGACGTGCCGCACGGTGAGGTCGCCCACCGGCGCACCGACCCGCGCCGGGTCGCTGTCGAACAGTCCGACCATGGAGAACCCGCGACGGCCGAAGCCGCCGTAGCCGGCGAGCGCCTGGCCGAGGTTTCCGACGCCGACGAGCACCACTTTGTGTCCGCGGTCCAGGCCGAGCGCGCGTTCGATGCGGGCCCGCAGGCGCGTCACGTCGTAGCCGACGCCGCGCACACCGTTCGGCCCCAGGAAGGAAAGGTCCTTGCGGAGCTTCGCGGAGCCGACACCGGAGGCTGCGGCGAGTTCCTCGCTCGAGACGATGATCGTGCCGCGTTCCGTCAGCACTCCGAGGACCCGCAGGTACGTCGCGAGGCGCGTCACCGTAGCCTGGGGGATGTCCCGCGATTCGGGGAGCGGAGCGGCGCCGGCGACCGAGGGGGCCGGAGACCCGACCATCGACTGCCCGACCGCCCCCGTGACGCCAGGGGCCACAGACCCATGCGTCTGGTGCGTTTCGGTCACGTCGTTGGCTCCTCGTCCGACCGGCATTCGATGCCGTTCTTCACGATGCTCCGGGGAATTGTTCACACCACGGTAACTGCTTGTGAACCCATGCACAAAGTCGCTGCGACTGCGCGACATGCGGTCCTACCTGCACGGCATCGGAAGATCCCACTTTTAGGGTTCCCTTACTTGCGTAAATCCGAGCGAAGGCGCTCGTCGTCGACCTCCCAGTAACTGTGCTCACGTCCGTCGAGCAATACCACCGGCAATCGGTCGCCGAATTCGGCCCGCAATTCGGGGTCCGTGGCCGCCGCCTCGTCGACGTCTATGCACGTCAGTTCCAGCCCGAACTCCTCGCACAGAACCAGCAGCAGCTCGCGGGCCGGCGCGCACGCACCGCACCCCGCCCTCGTGAGAAGCGTCACCTCGTGTCCGCCCGTGCTCATGCCTCGTCACTTCCTTTCGACGCCTCCGGTGGAGTCACTGTGCCGTTTCGGGGTCCGCAGACGCCAATCGGCTCGGAGATGAACGTCACACAGTTCCCTCAGCGCGGCCATCCACCCGCCCCGCCCCCGATTCGGGGGATAGGCTGCTCCCAGAGGCTTCTGCGATACGGGAGGTGCGAGTGCCTGCGCGATCACTACCGAACGGCACGGGTTTCGGTTCAGGTCTGGCGGGGATCATCCTCCCGGGCCGACGCCAGTTCAGGAATCCGCTGGGACCCAGCGAAGCCGAGGTACGTGCCAATGTCGCAGGTGAGGCGAGTGCCGATGCGGCCCTCGCGCTCCACGTCGCGTCCGGCGAGGAAACCGAACTGGTGGAACACGACGTTCCCCTCGACCTCACGGCGGCCGCGTTCTTCGACGTCGACAACACGATGGTCCAGGGCGCCTCGATCATCCACTTCGCCCGCGGACTCGCCGCCCGCAAGTACCTGAAGACGTCCGACCTCGTCGACTTCGCGTGGAAGCAGATCAAGTTCCGCGTCACCGGCAAGGAGAGCAGCGACGACGTCGCCTCCGGCCGGGAGAAGGCCCTCTCGTTCGTCTCCGGACGGTCGACGGCCGAGCTCGCCCGGCTCGGCGAGGAGATCTACGACGAGGTGATCGCCGACAAGATCTGGCCCGGCACCCGCGCGCTGGCGCAGATGCATCTGGACGCCGGGCAGCAGGTGTGGCTGGTCACCGCGACCCCGGTGGAGCTGGCCCAGGTCATCGCGAAGCGCCTCGGCCTCACCGGTGCCCTCGGCACGGTGGCCGAGAGCGAGGACGGGATGTTCACGGGACGTCTGGTCGGCGACATCCTGCACGGCCTCGGCAAGGCGCACGCCGTGCGCGCCCTGGCCGTCCGCGAGGGGCTCAACCTCAAGCGCTGCACCGCGTACTCGGACAGCCACAACGACGTGCCGATGCTGTCGCTGGTCGGCACGGCCGTCGCGATCAACCCCGACACCGACCTGCGCGAACTCGCCAAGAACCGGGGCTGGGAGATCCGCGACTTCCGGACCGGACGCAAGGCCGCCAAGATCGGCGTCCCCACGGCGCTGCTCCTCGGCGCTGCCGGCGGCGCACTCGCCGCGATCGTCGCGCGCCGCCGCGAACAGGCGGCCTGAGCCGCCCGCGGCGGTTCAGCCGAGGAACACGTTCCGGCGCTTCGCGAGGAGCCGGTACAGCGTCTGCTGGATGGTCTCCCGGACGTGGTCGGTGACCTCGAACAGTTCCATCGGGTCGTCGGCCGCCGCCGCGTCGTAGGTGTCGGTGACGATCGGCTTGCCGAACTCGATGTACCACTTCGACGGCAGCGGGACGAGTCCGAGCGGTCCGAAGTGCGGGAACAGCGGGGTCACCGGGAAGTACGGCATCCCCAGCAACCGGGCGAGCGTCCCGAGTTCGCCGATCTTCGGGTAGATCTCCTCGGATCCGACGATCGAGCACGGAATGATGGGCGCACCGGTCCGCATGGCGGCGGACACGAAGCCGCCGCGGCCGAACCGCTGCAGCTTGTAGCGTTCGCTGAACGGTTTGCCGATGCCCTTGAAGCCTTCGGGGAACACGGCGGCGACCTCCCCGTCCTGCAGGAGGCGCACGGCGTCCGGGTGGCATGCGAGGGTGTGCCCGGCCTTGCGGGCGACACCGCCGACCAGTGGCATCTCGAAGGCCAGATCGGCGGCCAGCATCCGCAGCGGGCGGTGCGCGGGGTGATGGTCGTGGACGGCGACGGACGTCATCAGACCGTCGATGGGCAGGACACCGGCATGGTTGGCGACCACCAGCGCGCCACCGGTAGACGGGATGTTCTCCAGACCGCTGACCTCGACGCGGAACCACTTGTCGAACAGTGGCCGCAGGATGGGGAGCCACACGTTCTCGGCGAAGTGCGGGTCGTAGCCGAAGTCGTCGACGTGGTAGTCGCCCGACAGCCGGCGCCGCACGAACTCGGCGGTGTTGACGATCTGCTCGGCCAGGGCGTTGCGGACGGCGTCGACGGCCGAAGTCTCGGTGACGGGCTCGGGTGGGGTGATCACGGCGGGTGGAGGCATCGCGGACGGATGTCGGCTCTCGCTCTGCTCACGCCTCGAACGTCCGATAGCGGCCCCGCGCGCGGCTGTCGCACCGTGCAGCGGAATGACCTTCGCCACTTCGTTCACCTCTCTCCTTTCGCCGTGCCGGTAAGAGCGAGTAGTGCGTTTTCTGCTGCGTCGACCCATTCGTTCTTGATGATCGCCTTGACGCCTGCCGCGCGAGCGAAGTCGTCGAGCGCCTGCATCGAGGTCCACCGTGGCTCGAAGGATAGTTCGCTTCGCATGCGGGTGGTGTCGAGTCCGCAACCGAAGTGGAAGTACTCGAGTTGCTCGGTGGTGTACGACCGCATTACCGGACCCATCAGCGCACGTCCGACGTTGCGGAACAACCCGAACGGCATCGGGACCTCGATCCGCCCGGCGCGGCGGATGGCCTGGGACATCATGACCACGCCGTCGCCGGCGACATTGAACGTGCCCGCCGGGCCCGATACCGTGGCCCGTTCCAGGGCGGCGAGCGCGTCCTCCTCGTGCAGCACCTGCAGGCGTGCGTCGCGTCCGAGAATGGTCGGCACCACCGGTGAGGTGAGGTACTGCGCGACGGTTGCGTTGAGGCGGGGACCGACCAGCGGTGCGAGGCGGAGAATCGACACCGCGATGTCGGGGCGCCTGCGCCCCATTCCCCGCAGATATCCCTCGATCTCGATGCAGTCCCGTGCGTAGGCACCCGCGGGACGCCGCCGGGCGCTCATCTCCTCG
The DNA here is from genome assembly GCF_030056915.1 of Rhodococcus sp. IEGM 1307. Lineage (NCBI taxonomy): Bacteria > Bacillati > Actinomycetota > Actinomycetes > Mycobacteriales > Nocardiaceae > Rhodococcus > Rhodococcus sp. IEGM 1307. Next base: position 78,635 of record NZ_JASHKW010000002.1, on the reverse strand, counting down.
GTGAACTTGGCAGGGTCCTTGGCGCTGCAGCCGTACACCACGGAGGCCGACCGCAGCACGACTTTCCGGACGGTCGGCGCCTTCTGGCAGACGGCGAACAACTGCATCGCGCCGATGACGTTCATGTCCTTCATGGCCGCGCGACTGCCCGACTTCGGCGGGCGCGCCAGCGTCGAGGCGTGCACGACGGTATCGACCTCGGCGTTGCGAATGACCTTGCCTATCAGGGGATTCCGAATATCGGCGCGCACGAACTCGGCGCGGCCCATGCGGCGCAACATGTCCTTGCTCGGCGACACCGCGTCCACCGCGATGACCCGCTCGATGTCCGGATTCTGAGCGAGCCGGGTGACCAGGTACCCACCCAGAAACCTGCTTGCCCCAGTGACCAGCACGACGCGCGGCACCGCCGTCCGCGTAGTACTGTCTCCGTCACTCACAACCACTAGGACCCCCGATCACGTAGCGAGTGACGTCAACGATACGTGCAGGAGGGGGATGGCGCTCCGCACAACGACAATTGGTCGGTCGCCCACTACGCGGAGAGTGCCGGGTAAACGACGGATGCCCGCCACCGGAGGTGACGGGCATCCAGACGCAACTCTTTACTTACCGAGTTTCCTGCGCTGCACTCGGGTGCGGCGAAGCAGCTTGCGGTGCTTCTTCTTCGACATGCGCTTGCGTCGCTTCTTGATCACTGAACCCATAGCGGGTGTCCCTCACGTTCTTCTCTAGCGTTCCTGCGCACGCCGGTCACGTACGCCTGCGCCGCTCTGGCGCCTGGGCCTCGTTTTAACTAGCTCAGCGCCTTACGACACCAGCTGGCTGGTACGACAGTCGCTAATCGTACCGGTGCGGGTCCGCTCTCTGAAAACTAGGTCGCACCGTTGCCGGCGAAACCGAGGTGACCCTCTTCGTGCCGATCGGTCAACCGGCGTCGAAGTACGAGGTTTCGAGGTAGTCGTGCACTGCTTTCGCATGCACTCTGAACGAGCGGCCCACACGGACGGCGGGCAGTTCGCCGCTGTGCACCAACCGATACACAGTCATCTTGGACACTCTCATCAGCGTCGCTACCTCGGCGACGGTGAGAAATTGCGTTCCGGCCAGGGCCGGTTGTCCGTCCGGGGCCGAGCCCTTGGACGGCTTTTTTGCAGACGTCATCAACCACTTACCTCCGGCACGTCTCGCGCCGCCGGCTTCCCCTCCGGCGGAACAGACACGCACGTGCTACTTCGAGCTTAGCGGGACGGATGGGGTTACTGCGACGGGTGTGGGCAATCGAATATTCATTCGGTCGACGTGCCGAGTTCGGCGGAACGAATCTTCGCGGCTTCGAGAGCGTCGAAAAAGGCTGTTCGGAGCCCGTTTCCCTCCAGTCGGCGGATCGCGGCCGCGGTGGTTCCGCCGGGCGAGGTCACGGCGGCACGGAGTTCGGTCGCGCTCTCCCCCGACCTGTCGAGCATCGCCGCGGAGCCGACCATGGTCTGCACGACCAGCTCGGAAGCGGTCGCCCGGGTCAGTCCGAGCCCGACGCCCGCGTCGATCATGGCCTCGGCGACCAGAAAGAAATAGGCAGGACCGGAGCCGGAGACGGCGGTGACGGCGTCGATCTGCGATTCGGGGACGACGACGACCTTGCCGACCGACGACAGGACGCCGCGCACCAGTTCGAGGTGCTCCTTCTTCACGTGCCTGCCGGGGGCGAGCACGCTGACGCCCTCACCGACCAGCATGGGCGTGTTGGGCATGACCCGGACCACCGGGAACCCGGCGGGCAGTCTCGTCTCGTAGAAGGCGGTGGGGATCCCCGCAGCGAGCGACACGAGCAGCTGCTCGCGCTCGCCGTCGAGCTCCACCTTGGACACCTCGGTGAGCGCGGCCTCGACGTCGCCCGGCTTGACGGCCATCACGATGACGTCGGCGCCTTCCGCGGCGTCGGAGGGGGTGGTGACCCGCACCGCGTACGCCGCGGCCAGCTCGTCGGCGCGCGCCGGATGCTGCTCGGCCACCACCAGATCCTTGACGGCGTGACCTGCCTGCAGAAGCCCCGAGATGAGGGCCTCGCCGATCTTGCCGCCTCCGATTACCGCAATTCTCGTCATGCCGAACAGCCTGCCACGACGCTCCGCGGCGCCTTCCTAGCGGGGGATCATCGCCAACTGCCGGCTCTGCACGACGATCGCCCCGGTCGAGTCGAGCACGGTGTGGTCCTCCTCGAACCACGCACCGCCGAGCACCGTGCTGCTGGCCATCACGCGCAGCCACCCCGGCGCCGGCTGCCTGCGCAGGTACGTGGTCAGCTGCACCGTGGGCGCCCAGCCGAACATGCCGCGGTTCATCGTCACGGGGGCGCTGATGTCTCCGGTCATGATCGCGAACAGGGCAGCCGTGTCGGGGTCGTCCTCGTCGCCCGCGCGCGGTCGCACCCACATGCGCACCTCGGGTTCACCCTGGTTGCCGGTCAGGAAGTGCGCCGACGTCCCGTCCACCCGCATGTCGCAGCCCTGCGACACGTGGACGATCTGCCCCATCGGATGGTCGGCCGTGAGCACGACGGCGTCGGTGGGCGGTTCCACCGGGAGCTGGGACAGGGCGTGGACTCCGCTGTACTGCGGCTCCCCCGCGTCGGGGACGCCGAGCGTGACCGACGCGTGCACGGCCACTCGGTCGCCCTGCTTCAGCTCCACGTCGACGAACGACACCTGCTTGCCCTGCTTGCGGACCGTCGTCGACAGCGTCACCTCGCCGGGGTCGGGGGCGGACAGGTAATTGGCACCGACCGCGAGGGGCTGCACCCGGGACAGCTCGGCGTCGCCGCTCTCGTCGAGCAGTCGTCTGCGGGCCGCGGCCGCGCACAGCGACATCATCGAGCCGCCGTGCACCTTGGGGCCGATCGTCCAGATCGGGTCGATTGACGCCTGATAGGTCCCGTCACCGGCAGCGGTGAGGACGTTGAGGTCGCGGAAGGGAGTTGAGCTCACTGCTGATCCTGTTCTTCGGGGTTCCGGAGGCGCTTCTGCGCGAGGTCCTGGTGTGCGAGGCGGCGCATCGCGGCGATCACCGGCTCGTAGATGGCGGTGCCGAGCACCGCGTAGCGGATCGCGTCCTCGGCCGATTCGGTGGGCATGAGTCCGATGTCGATCTCGGCGATCCCGCGCACGTGCCGCCCGTAGGCGTCGAGTCGCTCGTCGGTCATCGGGATGCCGGCCTCTTCGAGCCCCTCGAGCGCACGTTCGAGCTGTCCGACCGCGACGTACCGCGGGTCGTACACCTGCCCGAGCCTGTCGAGGACGGCGCGTGCCCGCGGGAACTCGTCCCCGTCGTCGACGCTGGCGTCGAGGTAGGGCGGGAGTTGCGCGATGGCCTCGCCGAGCACCTCGAACAGCGAGCCGTCGGGATGGTCGACGAGCCGGAGGATCTCCCGGATGCGCGGAATCGGGAGTCCGGCCCCGGCGAGCGCCTTGACGAGGCCGAGTCGCTCGACGTGCTTCTCGCCGTACCGGGCCTGGGTGGCGCTCGTCGCCTCGCCGGGCATCAGCAGACCTTCGCGCAGGTAGTACTTCACCGTCGCGAGTGGAATGCCGGTACGGGCGACCAACTCGGAAACGCGCACGGCCCCTCCTCCGGCTCATCGACTGTCGACCTCGGATACTCAGCACTAGATACCGAGACTATCCAATATGGCGACGAGCTTACCGCAGCAGGAAGGCGGCAGATAGGTCAGGTGTCGTCGTGATCGCCACCGGAGTGGCTGCGGGGCGACCCCGAGGCGGCGCGGCCCGGCTCGAGGTGCTCACGGGCGAAGGCCAGCGCCTGCGCGAGCATCGACGACCGTTCCCGCTGCGTCCGGGCGTTCTGTGTGTTGATCTCGATCACCGCCTGCCCGTCGAATCCGGTGTCGACGAGATGCCGGCACAACTGCGCGCAGGGCTGGGCTCCGTGGCCGGGGATGAGGTGCTCGTCCATCGACGCGCCGCGGCCGTCGGCGAGGTGGAGATGAGCGAGGCCCTCCCCCATACGCTCCGCCAGCTTCATCGCATCCATGCCTGCCGTCGCCGTGTGCGACAGGTCGAGGGTGTAGTGGGCGTGTCCCGAATCGGTGGGGTCGTAGGACGGGCTGAACGCCGACAGCGCCGCCCCTGGTCCGCCCCGCCTCCGGAGCCGCTGCGCGGATCGCTCCTTGCTGCCGAAGAAGCCGTCCGCCCGCATGGGGAACATGTTCTCCACCGCGACGATCACGTCGCTGCGCTGTTCCAGGTCGGCCACCTGATCGGCGAAACCCTCGGCGTACCGGCGCTGCCAGCGGAACGGGGGGTGCACCACGACACTCGTCGCCCCGAGCGACTCGGCGGTGCGCACGGAACGCTCCAGCTTCGCGACCGGGTCGGCGCCCCACACCCGCTGCGAGATGAGCAGGCACGGCGCGTGGATCGCCTGAACCGGAATCGCGTACCTGCGCACCAGCCCGGCCACGGCCCCGACGTCCTGGCTGACCGATTCGGCCCACACCATCAGTTCGACGCCGTCGTACCCCAGATCGGCTGCGTACCGGAACGCCGCCTCCGTGTTCTCCGGGTACACCGAGGCCGTCGACAGGCCCACCAGTACCTTCCGCCCGCGCGATGACCGTCGAACCTGCCCGTGCCCACTGTCCCCGACCATGAGCAACTCAGCCCGACGCAAGCATGAAGGCTAACGGCCCCAGAGTGACGATCATCCCGACCACGACGGCGATCACAAAGCTGGTGATGTCGTCGGTGCGACGCAGGATGCGGACCATCGCGACCAGGCCCACGATGACGAGCAGCGCCAGGATCAGCGCGACCCACGGAAAGACGTCCCACAGCTTCTCGAAGCCCTTGAAGAGCAGGGCGCCGGCGATCACGGCTACGACACCCTGACCGATGAGGACGGCCCACTCACGAGTGGAGTTCTCGCCTGCCTCGTCCTTCTTGCCTGCCTTCTCCGCTTTCGCGGCCTCGGCCTTCTCGGCCTTCGCCTCCTTGCGGGAACGGCGAGGGCTCTCGGGCTTCTGAGTGTCGCCCTCGTGCTTCTCCGTGTCCGCGTCGTCGGTGGCGGCCTCGATGAGTTCCGTCTCCTCGCCCGCGTTCGCCGCCTCCGAGTCCCGGGACTGCCGCATCAGGTCGCCGGCCAGCGTCGAGCCGGACAGCAGTGCGGGTTCCGGCTTCGCCTTGGCGGGAGCCTCGGGCTTCGGCGTCTTCACGAACTTCGACGCGCCGTTCGACGGTGCCGCGGCACCCGCCGTCGCGGGGGTTCCGGGCTTCGCCGGCGCCTCGGGCTTCGCCGGGACCGCGGGCTTCGCGGGCGCGTCGGACTTCGCCGCCGGTGCGGTCTCGGCCGCCGCGGTGTCGGTCTTCGGCGCCGGCTTCACGCGGGGAGCGGCGACGGTCGGGGCGGGCTCCGCCTTCTTCACGGCCGGGGCGGCCACGGTGGGCGCCGGTGCGGGCGCGGCGGCCTCGGGCGCCGGCCGTTCCTTCTGGACGGATCGGCTGACCCAGGTTCCCTGGTGATCACGCGACGTCCCACCCGCCACCACTCCGCGGCCGCGGCCGGCGGGGCGACTGGCGATGGGCTCGTCGTCATCGTCGTCGTCGACGGGAGCCTTGAACGCTGCTGTGCGCTCGTCGGCGCGCGCGGACGGCGCCGACGGTGCGGACGCGCGGGGCGGCTCGGGCGCGGCAGGTTCCGGTTCGGGTTCGGGGTCGAGTGCCCGCGAATCGGACGGATCCCGGACCACCGGAATTTCACCGGTCAGCTCGGCGACGGAGATTCCCCCCTTGACGCCGCGACGACGCCGCCCGCCCCGGGACTCCACCTGCTGCCCGTTGCGTTTGAGCAGCTCTGACACAGAGATCTGCTGACTGTCCTCGGTCATCGAGCACCCACCATCAATTCACCGCCCATTTCCGTATCGAGCTTGCGGAGGATCAAACCCTCACGCAGAGCCCAGGGGCAGATTTCCAGTTCCTCCACGCCCAGTGCTCTCATGCTGGCCTCCGCAACGAGTGCTCCGGCCACGATCTGCTGCGACCTGTCGGAGCTCACCCCTTCCAATTCTGCACGGTCCGAGGCCGTCATCCGCGAAATGAAAGCTATGAGTTGCCTGAGACCGCTGGCGGTGAGGGTGCGCTTGACCCGCGGGCCGGCGCCGGACGGCGCTGCGCCCGTCAGCCGGGCCAGCGAGCGGAACGTCTTGGACGTGCCGACCGCCCGATCCCACTGCCCCGCCGCGCGCAGTTCCTTCGACGGGACGGTCAGTTCGGCGTCCAGCCAATCCCTCAGCACCGCCACGCGACGCTTGCCCGGCGGGTCGGCCTCGAGCCAGTCCCGGGTGAGCCGTCCCGCGCCGAGTTGCAGCGACAGCGCGACGTCCGGGTCCTCGTCGCCGCCCGCCGTCAGCTCGAGGGACCCGCCGCCGATGTCGAGATTCAGGATGCGGCCCGCGCTCCACCCGAACCAGCGGCGCACGGCGAGGAACGTCAGCCGAGCCTCGTCGACACCCGACAGAACCTCGAGCGTCACTCCGGTCTCGGCGTGTACCCGCTCGAGCACGGCGTCCGAGTTGTTGGCGTCGCGCACGGCGGACGTGGCGAACGCCATCAGCTCACCGCACCCCGACGTCTTCGCGATGCTGGCGAAGTCTGCCACCGTCGAGACCAGGCGATCTGCACCCTGGGAGGTGATGTCACCCCGGTCGTCGGTGTTCTCCGCCAACCGCAGAGTCGACTTGGTCGAACTCATCGGTGTGGGGTGGCCGCCCCTGTGGGCGTCCACTACGAGAAGATGGACGGTGTTGCTTCCGACGTCGAGTACCCCTAGTCGCACATTGACACGGTACTGGGTCTACCGTCGGGCTTTGTGACAGCACGTAAAGCAGGGCGTTCACACAAGATGACACCCAGCCCGGAAGTACCCCTCGACTTCGCTCGCGAATGGGTCGAATTTCCCGATCCCGACAACAGCGAGCACATCATCGCCGCGGACATGACGTGGCTGCTCTCCCACTGGACCTGCGTGTTCGGCACCCCCGCCTGCCAGGGCATCATCGGCGACCGGCCGGACGACGGCTGCTGCTCCCACGGCGCGTTCCTCTCCGACGAGGAGGACCTGGAGAAGCTGAACAAGTCAGTGAAGATGCTCACACCCGAGGACTGGCAGTTCATGGAGAAGGGTCTCGGCAAGAAGGGTTACGTCGAGGAGGACGACCTCGAGGACGAGCCCGCGCTGCGCACCCGCCGCTACCACGGCGCCTGCATCTTCCTGAACCGTCCCGGCTTCGAGGGCGGCGTCGGTTGCGCGCTCCACTCGATGGCCCTCAAGCGCGGGATCGAGCCTCTCGAGGTCAAGCCCGACGTGTGCTGGCAGCTCCCGATCCGCCGCACCCAGGAGTGGGTGGAACGCCCGGACGGCGAGCAGATCCTCAAGACCACCATCAGCGAGTACGACCGACGCGGCTGGGGCGAGGGCGGCTCGGACCTGGACTGGTACTGCTCCGGCTCCCCCGACGCCCACGTCGGAGTCAAGGCCGTCTGGCAGTCGTACGCACCCGAGTTGACGGAACTGCTCGGCAAGGCGGCGTACTCGGAGTTGGCGAAGATGTGCAAGCGCAGGGCAGGCCTCGGCCTCGTCGCCGTGCACCCCGCCACCGCCGCCGCCCAGCGGAAGGCCGCCGAGTAACGCATCAGACCCATCGGTCGATTTACCCGTCACGGCCCCATTCCGGGCACAGCCATGACGGGAGAGATCATGTTCGCTCGAATTCTGACAGGTGCCCTGTTGACCGCCGCCGCGACGCTTGCCCTCGCGCCGACCGCGTCCGCCCAGCCGACCCCGGACTGGAACACCTTCTACGACAAGACGGCGAACTTCGTCGCACCGTTCGATCCGGGTGCGTTCGGCGACAAGGGTGACCGGGCGCTCGTGCTGAGCCCGTACGGAACCGGCCGGGTCATCGAGTGCAAGGGCGACGGGCACTACGTCGCGGTCTACTGCAGGCAGTTCGACGACCAGGGAGGCGAACACGCCCTCACGCAGGTCATCTCGGCGCCGTTCCGCGGTGTCTACGTGTACAACCCGTTCTGACGCACGCCCACGAATTCGTCAGCCGCACACGCAATTGCGTGTGCGGCTGACGAATTCTTCTGTAACCGTGGCGGATCGGCGTCCGCTCACGCCTCCAGTTTGTAGCCCAGGCCTCGGACGGTGACGAGATGCTCCGGCTTGGCCGGGTCGGTCTCGATCTTCGAACGCAGACGCTTGACGTGCACGTCGAGGGTCTTGGTGTCGCCGACGTAGTCCGCGCCCCACACCCGGTCGATCAGCTGCCCGCGGGTGAGCACCCGGCCCGAGTTCCGCAGCAGGTACTCGAGGAGGTCGAACTCCTTGAGCGGCAGCGTGACAGCCTCGCCGTTCACCTGGACCACGTGACGTTCGACGTCCATCCGGACCGGCCCCGCCTCGAGGACGGCCGAGTCCTGCGCGACGTCGAGTTCGCTGTCGACGCCGCGGCGCAGCACCGCGCGGATGCGGGCGATCAGTTCCCGCGCCGAGTACGGCTTGGTCACGTAGTCGTCGGCGCCGAGTTCGAGGCCCACCACCTTGTCGATCTCACTGTCCCGTGCCGTCACCATGATGACGGGGACACCGGACCGGCTGCGGAGTTGCTTGCAGACGTCCGTGCCGCTCATGCCGGGCAGCATGAGGTCGAGGAGGACGATGTCGGCACCGGCCCGGTCGAACTCGGCGAGCGCGGACGGTCCGTCGCCGACGATCGTCGTCTCGAACCCTTCCTTGCGTAACAGGAATGCCAATGGGTCGGCCAGTGACTCCTCGTCTTCCACGATCAGCACACTTGTCATCGCTTGGCCTCCATACCGGTTTCTCTCTTCCCGACGTTTCCGCTCTCGGCGTCCACTGTCTCGATGTGTGCAGGAATCTGCAGGGTAAACGTCGAACCTGTTCCGGGCTTGCTCCACAGGTCGATGGATCCGTTGTGGTTGGCGGCCACGTGTTTGACGATCGCAAGACCGAGTCCCGTTCCGCCGGTCGCGCGGGCGCGCGCCTTGTCGACGCGGAAGAAGCGTTCGAACACGCGCTCCTGGTCGGCCTTGGCGATGCCTTCGCCGCGGTCGGTCACCGAGATCGCCACGTTGTCGCCGCGGATCGACCGGCTCACCGACACCGGGGCGCCCTTCGGCGAATAGGCGATCGCGTTCTGGACCAGATTGGACAGGGCGGTGACGAGCAGGGCGCGGTCGCCGAGCACCTCGTAGCCGCTGTTGTGGTCCGTGGTGACGGCGATCCCGGCGGCTTCCGCGGAGATCTTGCAACGCTGCAGCGCCTCGTCCACCACCTCGTCGACGGAGACGGCTTCGAGGTCGGGCAGTTTCTCGGCGCCCTGCAGCCGCGACAGCGCGATCAGTTCGGTGACCATCTTGCCGAGCCGGACGGATTCACTGAGCACGCGTTCGCCGAAGTGCCGGACCGACTCGGGGTCGTCCGCCGATTCGAGGAGTGCCTCCGCCAGCAGACCCATCGCGCCGACCGGGGTCTTGAGTTCGTGGCTGACGTTGGCGACGAAGTCGCGGCGGGTCGCTTCCATCCGGACTTGCTCGGAGTCGTCGTCGGCGAACAGGACCACGAAGTTGTGGTCTTCCTTGCTGAGCAGACGTGCGGTGCCGCGCACCGCGATCCGATCCCGTCCCCGCTGCGGGTTCTTGGTACTCAGGTCGACCTCGACGGGTTCGCCGGTTTCGAGGACCCGGAGCGCCGCCACCCACGCACGGTCGTCGACGAGCCGGTTCCGCACCAGGCCCAGCTCCTCCGCCCGGGGGTTGAACAGGACGACGTCGTGGAACTGGTCGACCACGGCGATGCCGCTCTCGGAGGCCAGCACGATCAGGTCGAGGACCTGCGACATCGTGAGCCCGGACTTCTCTTCCATCCGCTGCGCCTGCCGGGTGGACAGCATGGGGATCAGCACGCCACCGACGAGGTAACCGACGAAGCCGCCCACGATGGCAAGCAAGACGGCTTGAACAACACTCACGCCTGAATCGTACGTTCGCGCGGCGGGCCGGTTACGCAGGGTCCAGGCATTTCCGCGCACGTCACACGCGGGAACCGGAGTCTTCGTCCGTAGTTAACCTGCCGTTGGCCGGACGTCCCGCGAACGGGACGTCCGGCCGGACGCACGGGTTACTTCCCGCCCTGGTTCGCGACCGCGGCGGCGCCCGCGGCGGCGGCTTCGGGGTCGAGGTACGTGCCGCCGGGGTTGAGCGGCTTCAGGTTCTCGTCCAGGTCGTAGCGCAGCGGGATGCCCGTCGGGATGTTCAGGCCCGCGATGTCCTCGTCGGAGATTCCGTCGAGGTGCTTGACGAGGGCGCGCAGCGAGTTGCCGTGCGCGGTGATCAGCACGGTCTTGCCGGCCTTCAGGTCGGCGGAGATGGTGTCTTCCCAGTACGGGATCAGGCGGACGACGACGTCCTTCAGGCACTCCGTCAGCGGGACCTCATCGAGGTTCGCGTAGCGGGGATCGGTGTCCTGGCTGTATTCGCTGCCTGCCTCGATCGGCGGCGGCGGGGTGTCGTAGCTGCGGCGCCACAGCATGAACTGCTCGTCGCCGTACTTCTCCTTGACCTGCGCCTTGTTGCGTCCCTGCAGGGCACCGTAGTGGCGCTCGTTGAGACGCCAGTCGCGGGTGACGGGAATCCAGTGCCGGTCGGCGGTGTCGAGCGCGATGTTGGCGGTGCTGATCGCGCGGCGCAGCAGCGACGTGTACAGCACGTCGGGGAGCAGGTTGTGCTCGAGCAGCAATTCGCCGGCGCGCTTGCCCTCGGCGATGCCCTTATCGGTCAGGTGGACGTCCACCCAGCCGGTGAACAAGTTGAGCGCATTCCATTCGCTCTCGCCGTGGCGGAGCAGCACAAGGGTTCCGGTACTCATGCCGTTCATCCTGGCATGCCTCCCGGAACCCTCGCGCCGTGAACCCCTGCCGTCAGCTCCGGCCGGCCTCGCTGGCCCGCAGATCCTTGCGGAGGATCTTGCCCGCGGCGGACTTCGGCACCAGGTCGATGAACTCGACCTTGCGGACCTTCTTGTGCGGCGACACCCGCTCGGCGACGAACGCGATGACCGCAGCCTCGTCCAATTCGGCACCGGGCTGGCGGACGACGAACGCCTTCGGCACCTCCTCACCCTCGTCGTCGAGAACCCCGATGACGGCGGCGTCGGCGATCTGCGGGTGCGTCAACAGCAACGCCTCCAGCTCGGCGGGCGGCACCTGGTAGCCCTTGTACTTGATCAGCTCCTTCATCCGGTCCACGATCGTCACGACGCCCTCGGAGTCGACGGTCGCGATGTCGCCGGTGTGCAGGTACCCGTCCCCGTCCAGGGTCTCCGCGGTGGCCTCGTCGTTGCCGAGGTACCCGGCCATGATGTTCGGGCCCTTGCACCACAACTCACCCGGTGCGCTGACACCCTCGGCCGGGTAGGCGACCTCCTCGCCGGTGGCCGGGTCGACCAGCTTGCATTCCATGTTCGCGATCGACGGACCCACCGAATCCAGGGCGATGTCGTCACGGTCGAACGGAATCGCATGCGAGACCGGGCTCATCTCCGACATCCCGTAGCCCTGCCGCACCCGGCAACCCAGCCGGTTCGCGACCGCCTTGCCCAGCTCCTGATCCAGCGGGGCGGCACCGGAGAAGATCGAATGCACGCTCGACAGGTCGTACTCGTCGACCAGCGGATGCTTGGCCAACGCCACCGCGACCGGCGGGGCGATGAACACATACGTGCACCTCTGCCCGGACACGATCGACAGGAACTCGACCAGGTCGAACTTCGGCATCGTCACCAAGCTCGCCCGGTTGTACAGGGCCGCGTTCAGCAGCACCGTCATCCCGTAGATGTGGAAGAACGGCAGCACCGCCAGCAGTTTGTCGTCGGCGCCGATGCCCATCCGTGGGTTGATCTGACACACATTCGCCACCAGGTTGCGGTGCGTGAGCATCACCCCCTTGGGCCGGCCGGTGGTCCCGGACGAGTACGGCAGCACCGCCAGCTGGGTCGCCGGATCGAACGACACGTCCGGGGCGGGGGCGCCCTCGGCCAGCAGATCTTTCAGCGACGGGTGCCCGTCGGCGCCGTCGAGGACGATCACGTTCTCTACCGGGATCCCGACCTTCGCGGCCGCGGCCTTGGCCTGCGGCAGCAGCGGGGAGACGGTGAACAGGAACTTCGCCTTCGAGTCGGTGAGCTGCTTGGCGATGTCCTCGGCGGTGTAGAGGGCGTTGATGGTGGTCGCGACGCCACCGGCCCGCAGGATCCCGTGGAACACCGACGCGAACGCGGGAACGTTCGGCGAATGCAGACCCACCACCTCGCCGACGGCGAGACCGCGCGCGGCCAGCGCCCCGGCCACCCCGTTGATCTGGGCGATGAGCGACTGGTACGTGGTGACCGCGCCGGAGGCACCGTCGATCAGCGCGGGCCGGTCCCCATCGGCCGGGTCGACCTGGCCGAAGAGGAAATCGTAGACACTGAGGTTCGGAATCTCGACGTCCGGAAACGGGCTCTTGAAGCTCACTGGGGCCTCTCCCTCGAAGTGTTGCAGCAGCAGTTGTCGGTACAAGTTTCTGTGAACATCAGACACATGTACCTAACCTGTGACAACAGTCACAAGCTCGCCGCAACTCTACCCGCGCGTATTTCCCGTCCGCGGGCGGTCGACCAGCACTCAGGCCTGCGAGTCCTCGATGAGATGCTCGAACGGTTTCAGGTTCGCCAGCGACTCCCCGCGTGAGACGCGCCACTCCCATTCGCGCTTGATGGACTCGGCGAATCCGAGCTCGAGGAGAGTGTTGAAGTCGCCGTCGGCCGCCTCGAGCACCTGCCCGAGAATCCGGTCCAGTTCGTCCGCGGTCACCGCGTGCTCGGCGATCTGACCGACCAGGTAGATGTCGCCGATCTTGTCGATCGTGTACGCCACCGAGTACAACCGGCGATTGCGCCGCAGCAGGTACTTGTAGACGCCTTCGAAGTTCTCGTCGGGTTTGCGGCAGACGAACGCCTCGACGCGCAGACCGTGCTTGCCGACGGTCAGGAGCGTGGTGGTCTTGAGCTTGCGCTCGCCGGGCAACTCGACGATGAAGTGCGTCGAGTCCTTCCTGGTGAAGTCCATCTCACGTTCGGTCAGGGCGGACTCGATCACGTCGGCCAGCTCGCTCATGCGCGCACCCCTCCGGCCCTGCGCAGCTTCCACAATCCGCGTCCGCGACGCGGGGAGAATTCGCTGGGGCCGTGTCCGTAGTTGTAGTTGACGGTCGCCATCCGATAGCTCTCGAGGAGGCCGTCGGCGGTGTGTTCCCAGGAGAAATTCTCCGCGTGACGCGGAGCCTCGGCGGCCAGCGCGGCGAGCCTACCCGGCTCGGAGACCAGCGACTGCAACGCCGTCGCCCAGTCCTCGGTGCGGTGCCCGTCCACGAGAAGCCCGGTTTCGCCGTTCCGGACGGCGACGCCGAGACCGCCCACGTTCGCGGCGATCACCGGAGTGCCGCAGGCTTGCGCCTCGATGGCCACCAGCCCGAACGACTCCGAATAGCTCGGCACCGCAACGAGATCCGAAGCCCGGTACACGTCGACGAGCCGGTTGGGTGCCTGCGGCGGCAGGAACGTCACCCGGGCGGCGATGCCGAGCGAAGACGCGAGTTCGATCAACGCGTCCGGCCGGGCCAGCCCGGACCCGGACGGGCCGCCGACCACGAGCACCCGCAGTGTCGATTCGGGATCTCGGGCGATCAGCTCGGCGGCGGCGCGGAGCAGGACGTCGGGCGCCTTGAGCGGCTGGATGCGTCCGACGAACGTCACGACGGTCTCACGCGGGTCGAGCCCCAGCTTCGCCCGGGCGGCGGCCCGGTCGCCCGGCCGGTACCGCGTCAGATCGGCGCCCGGCGCCACCACGTCGATCCGGTTCGGGTCGGCGCCGTAGTGGCGGACCAGCTGATCGGATTCTTCGGTGGTGTTGGCCACGAGCCGGTCGGACTCGGCGACCACCTGCTGCTCGCCGATCTGGCGGGCGGCCGGTTCGGGAGTGTCACCATCGGCGAGCGACAGATTCTTGACCGCCGCGAGCGTGTGCGCCGTGTGCACGAGCGGCACACCCCAGCGGTCGCGGGCGAGCCAGCCGACCTGCCCCGACAACCAGTAGTGCGAGTGCACCAGGTTGTAGTAGCCCGGTTCGTGGCGGGCCTCCTCGCGGAGCACCCCGGCGACGAACGCGCAGAGCTGCGTGGGCAGATCCTGCTTGTCCAGCCCCTCGAACGGGCCGGCCACCACGTTGCGGACGAGGACCCCCGGGGCCGCTTCCTGGACCGGTGCGTCGGCGGACGACGTGGCCCGGGTGAAGATTTCCACCTCGACGCCGCGACGCGCCATCTGGATGGCGGACTGCAGCACGTAGACGTTCATGCCGCCCGCATCGCCGGTACCGGGCTGCGCCAGTGGTGAGGTGTGGACCGAGAGGACGGCCACCCTGCGGGGGCGCGAATTGTGCATGGGCGTCACCACTCCATAGTGCTCCCTCACCGATCGGCCCCTTTAACCGAGGTTGTCGACGAACTCGCCGACCTCTTTCACGAACCTGTCGGGATCCTCCACGAACGGTCCGTGATCGCAGCCTTCCCAGAACGACGCCCGCGCCTGCGGGATCAGCTCTGCAGCGTGCCTACCAGCTGAGACGTCGACGACGGAGTCCTCGGTGCCGTGCAGGACGAGCACCGGCACGTCGAGCGAGCGGAGCAGCTCGTCGTGACTCGCGGACCGGTTGAAGAGGGCGGCCCGCACCCGGGGCGGGGTGGCGAGGCTGGCCCCGAACAGCGCCTGCGACTGTGCGCCCTTGCCTTCCGGCGGTCCGGTGAGCGCGTTGCCGAACGCGCCCAGCGCGCGGATCGCGTCGCGCGGCTCCTCGGACATCGCGCCGGGGATCGCCGCGCGCATCGCCGCGCCGACCTTGCCGCCTGCCTCCCCGCGACCGATGCTGGTGATGGCTCCGACGAGGACCACGCCGTCGACGGCGGACGTGCCGTGCGACGCCAGGTAGTCGCAGATCACGAGGCCGCCGTAGGACCAGCCGAGGAGCACGGCGCCGGACGTGACGCCTTCGGCCGTGAGTACCGCGTCGACGTCCCCGGCCCAGATCGCGGAGTCGTCGTAGCCGGCGTCGGGTGCACCTGAGTAGCCGTGTCCGCGCAGGTCGACGGCGATGACGCGGTAGCGGGCCGCGAGTTCGTCGAGCACCCCGGGGCCCCAGCACTTCGAGGACTGCGCCCAACCGTGCAGGAGGACCAGGGTCCGCGCGTCGGGGGCACCGGTCACCGAGTAGACGAGGGGCGTTCCGTCGACGCCGACTGTTTCACGAATAGCCATGGGGTCACCATAGAGGCCAGCAGCGCGGCGACCGCCGCCACCGCGTAACCCGCGGTCGTGCCGAATTCGTCGATCATCCGGCCTGCGAGTGCCGACCCCATCGCGACGCCGACACCCAGTCCGGTGACGATCCAGGTGATGCCCTCGGTCAGCGCGGCCGCGGGCACGATCTGCTCGACGAGACCGGTCGTGACGATCATGATCGGCGCCACCGTCATCCCCGCCACCGCGTAGGCGACGGCGAGCGCCGGGATGCTGTCGGCCAGAAGCAGCGGAACCGTCAGGACCGCCACCGCGAGGACCGCGACCATCAGCTGTTTCCGGAGCGACGCCGACACCCGGATCGCGCCGAACACGATGCCCGCCACCGCGGAACCGGCCGCGAACAGGGCCAGCACCACGGTGGCGGAGGCGGGTGCGTCGTGGCTTCGGGTGAAGGCGATGGCACCGACGTCGATGACGCCGAAGATCGTGCCCATCGACACCATGACCGCCACGAGGATCCACACGGCGGGCGTCCGGACGACGGACGGGCGGCCGTCGTGCGTTGCGGCATGCACGGGCGGTTCGGTGCCGCGCTGCGCGACGAGCGCGAGGGTGCCGACCACCAGCAGGACGAGGCCCGCGAGCGGTCCCGCCTCGGGGAACACCGTGACGGACAATCCGACGGAGACCACCGGCCCCGCGATGAAGCACAGTTCGTCCACCACCGCCTCGAACGCGAACGCCGTCCGCAGCAGTGGCGTGCCGCGGTACAGCTCGGTCCAGCGGGCGCGCACCATCGCACCGATCGTGGGCATGCAGCCGGCGGGGACGGCCCACACGAACAGCACCCAGTCGGGCGTCCCGAACCGGACACACAGCAGCATCGCAGCGATGGACGTCGCGCTGATCCCCGACGCGACGGGAAGGACACGGGACTGCCCGTACCGGTCCACCGCCCGCGACACGACGGGGGTGATGAACGCGTACGTCAGTGCGAACACCGCGGCGAGGGCTCCGGCCAGTGCGTAGTCGCCGCGCAATTCGGACAGCATCGTGACGATGCCGATGCCGACCATGGCGATCGGTACGCGCGCAACGAATCCTGCGGCGGAGAACGCTGCGGAGCCGGGGGCGGCGAAGATCTGACGATAGGTACCGAGCACGCGTCGAGCCTCACAGATCGTGGCCGCGACTTCCAGCACGTGCAAGTATTGCGCTCATGAGTGTCCTGGTGTGTTTCCACGCCCATCCCGACGACGAAGTGTTCACGACGGGCGGCGTGATGCGTCAGGCCGCCGACGCCGGTCATCGCGTCGTGGTGGTCACCGCGACGGACGGGGCGCTCGGCGAGGCCCCCGACGGGATCCTGACCGACGGCGAATCACTCGCCGAGCGTCGGCGCCGCGAGCTGGAGGAGTCGACGTCGCTGCTCGGCGCCCAGCGCGTGGTGCTGCTGCACTACGCGGATTCCGGGATGGCGGGAACGCCGGAGAACGACAATCCCGCCGCGTTCTGCAACGTCGACGTCGAGGAGGCCGCTGCCCGGCTGGCCGCGATCCTCGTCGAGGAATCCGCCGACGTGATCACCATCTACGACCCCAACGGTGGCTACGGCCATCCCGATCATGTGCAGGTCCATCACGTGGGCATCCGGGCCGCCGAACTGGCGGGTGTGCCGCACGTCTACGAGGCGGCAGTGAGCCGCGACCACATCCGGCGACTCATGGCCGCCAATCCGGAGTGGTCCGAGAACGCCCAGCCACCGGACCTCGACACGTTCGGTCTGCCGGACTCCGAGATCACCACGGTCGTGGACGTCACCTCGGCCATGGACGCCAAGCGCGCCGCGATGCACGCGCACGCCACCCAGATCGGGGACTTCGGCCCGTTCCTGCAGATGCCCGAGGAGCAGTTGCGCGCGGCGTTCGGTCAGGAATGGTTCCGCCGTCGCGGGGCGCCCGCCGGGCTCGCGGAGTCTTCGCTGCCCCTCTGATCGACCGGCCCGGGTGTCCTCCTGCCGGAGAACCGCTTCCCCGCCAGGGTGAGGACGGCTGCGGCGAGGAGGCATCCGCCCGCCCCGATCCCGGTCACCGTGCCGGGTGCCACGGTGGTCGTCAGACCCACGACGAGCCCGGCAGCGGCGACCACGACGAGCAGCGCACCGAGGACGGTCAACGACGACTCGCCGAGTACGCCGGCCAACGGCACGAAGTGGACGCCGACGGCGAAGCACACCCAGACCGGTATCCACGCCGACAGACCCGTGTTTCCGAGAACGGCGGCGCCCGCCCAGATCACCGCGAACTCGACCACCACCACGAGGGTGTACCGCCGCCGGACCGCCCGGTCCGCCAACGCGGAACTCTCGGCGGGACTACGCACGGCGAGTACCGCTCCCAGCACGGCGACGACGAGCGCCACCACGATGGCGGCGTCGAGGAGCACGGTGAGGGGGCGGCGAAGGTCGACGGCCATGGCCCAGCCGAACCAGCCTGCGGCGAAGAATCCGACCACCGCGGCGGCGCTCCCCCGCGCCCGGCCCGACCGGCGGGCGGCTTCCGACAGACTGGACATCCCGCCAATCTAGCCCCGCGAACCGCCTGCGCGGGTGTGGTTCCGCGCCTAGCATCCACGGGTATGGATCCCGCTGATCTCGTCGCGACCATGCCGTTCGCCGTGCACACCGGGGTTCGTCTCACCAAGGCCGCACCCGAGGAGGTTGTCGGGCACCTCGAGTGGGAACAGCACCGCACGACCGCGGGAAACGGCATGCACGGCGGGGCGCTGATGACGCTCGCCGACAGCGTCGGAGCCGTCTGCGCGTTTCTCAACCTTCCGGCGGGAGCGTCGACGTCGACCACGAGTTCGAGCACGGTGTTCACCCGCGGCGTCCGCAAGGGCACCGTCACCGCGACCGCGCGTCCGCTGCACGCCGGACG
This sequence comes from Rhodococcus sp. IEGM 1307, assembly GCF_030056915.1. Lineage (NCBI taxonomy): Bacteria > Bacillati > Actinomycetota > Actinomycetes > Mycobacteriales > Nocardiaceae > Rhodococcus > Rhodococcus sp. IEGM 1307. The sequence continues at coordinate 60,261 of NZ_JASHKW010000002.1, read as the reverse complement.
AACCACGGTCGCCGTCGTCACCGAACTGCGGGACGACGAGGACCGTCTCGTGGCGCAGGTGACGCAGTCGCAGGCGGTGCTTCACCCCCAGCCGGGAAGCTGACCGATGTCACGACTGCTGCGGGCATACCGCGCCACGGGAGCGGATCTGCCGTTCGGCAACCTCCTCGCCGCGCACGACGTCGCGATGGAAGGCTATTTCTGGCGGTTCACCCAGCCCGCGACGGGACAGGTCGTCATCGCGCTGGCGGGGATCAACCGGGCCGCGGACGGGCACTGGGCGACGCTCGGTCTCGCCGGTCATCCCACCCGGTTCCTGCGGACCGCCGCGCATCCGGAGGGCTACGCCAACCCTGCCGGACTCGGCGCGTTCGCCGGCGACGCGTTCCGCGGGTCCGTCGACCGCGTGCGGGTGGATCTCGGGCCGGACGCCCGCCTCGACGTCCGGGTCGGCGCCCAGGTTCCGTGGCCGCGGCGCAGGCTCGGCGGGTCGAGTGTGTTCCAGACCGTGCCCGCACTGAACCAGTACTGGCACCCGTGGCTGCTCGGCGGCCGGGCCGAGGGAACGGCCGTGCTGGGCGGCACCGAGATCGACCTCGACGGCGCCCAGGTCTACGGCGAAAAGAATTGGGGCAAGGGCGGTTTCCCCGACTCCTGGTGGTGGGGCCAGGCTCAGGGTTTCGCCGACCGGCAGGCATGTGTCGCGTTCGCGGGCGGCGAGATCACCGCGGGTGGGCTGCGCACCGAGGTCACGGCCGTCGTCGTCGCGCTGCCCGACGGCACGGTGTTCCGCCTCGGCAACCCGGTCACCTCCCCCGTCCGGGCGCACGTCACGGACGATCGGTGGTGGCTGCGGGGCCGCAATCGCACGTGGAGCGTCGAAATCGAGGGCGGTTCCCCGCTGGGCTCGGCGCACGTGCTGCCGGTTCCGCTTCCTGCCGAGCGTCGCAACATTCCCGGCGCCCTCGAGCACCTCGCCGGCTCGATGAGTGTGACGGTCCGCCGTCGCGGTGAGCTCGTCTGGGCCGACGAATCACCACTCGCCGCGTTGGAACACGGCGGTATCGGGCGGGCGCGGGCGGAGCTGCGCAGGCGGGGCGCGCCACCGGACGCGACATCCGCGCCGCCGCTCAGCTGATCACCTCGAGCTCGGGTGGCTGCAATGCCTCGACGATCTCGTCGGTCTCCGCGTGGAGAACCCCTATTCGCCCGGCCTCCTCCAGGTGACGCGCGTCGACGCCCGAGATCGCATCGGCTGCGACGAGCACCTTGTAGTCGCGTTCGCTGGCGTCGACGATCGTGGCGCGCGGGCAGTTGGGGTAGTTGCATCCCGCGATCACCACGGTGTCGACCCGCCACTGGCGCAGGCGGTCGTCGAGTTCGGTGCGGTAGAACGAACTCCACCGGGGTTTGAACAGGATGTGCTCGGTGGGCGAGACAGTCTGGAGACCGCCGCCGAGGAGCGACTCGGGGTCGAGCGGCGGCACCCCCAGCTCCGGCGCCACCTGGGAGCCAGCGGTGCCCGGTCTGGCGATGTCGAGTCCGGCCGCGATCACGCGGCGCCGGCACAGGTCCACGTCGTCGCCCTCGTACAACCGGACGACGTGCACGATCGGGGCCGAGGCCTCCCGGTAGGCGTCCACGAGACGCGCGATCGCGGGCAGCACCGCCGAGGTGCCGGGAATCGGGGCGGTCCCGCCGTCCACGAAGTCCACCTGCGTGTCGACGACGAGCAGCGCGGACCGGCCGAGATCGGGAGCGAGGAACGGATCCGAGTTCTGCCGCCAGTGGGTCACGCAGCAAATCTAACGCTCACGCACACCCTGTAGCGGGAATCACAGGGACCGGTTCGTTCGCACGCAACGCGGGTTTGGGACCATGGAGCGGGTGGGGTAGTGCGAGAAGGGTCCCAACCGATGACTGTGAGCGATGAGAACTGGCCGTTGATCGGCGCGACAGGGGCGCGCTTCGGATCAGCCGGCCGGCGCCGCAGCGCCAGGAAAGAGCAGGACCCGAGCCCGACGCAGTCGGCCGAATGGGTGGAACCCGTCCCGGCCGAGGCCGCTCCCGAGCAGGTCGAACCCGTGCCCGAACCTGCCGATCGGACTCCCGAGGTGGCCGACAGTGCTGCTGTCGAGTCCACCGAGTGGGTGGCGCCCGAGGACACCGTCTCCATCGTCCGGCCGTTCATCCTCACGGGCGGGCGGACCGAGTCCGGGGTCGATCTGCCACTGGAGGCGGTCATCGTCGCCCGCGCGGACGGCGACACCGTGGTGGACGGGATGCTTGCGCCGGACGAACTGCGCCGCGTCTTCGCGCTGTGCGCCGAACCGCGGTCGGTGGCCGAGATCGCGTCGCTCGCGTCGATCCCACTCGGGGTCGCGCGCGTACTCGTCGGCGACCTCGCGGCGGCCGGGGCGGTCACCGTGAACGAGACCGCCGGGTCCACCGGCCCGGACCGGAATCTGATGGAACGCGTCCTCGACGGGCTGCGCAAACTCTGAGATCCACCGGGGAGTCGGCGCCCGGAGCGATGCACACGAATTCGTCAGCCGCACAGGCTATTGCCTGTGCGGCTGACGAAGTGCTGTGACGCTAGATCGACGTCCGGCGCATCGCTCCGACCGGATCGGAGTAGATGGTGCTCAGCGACACCACCGTCGAGGCATACTCCTGCACCCGGTTGCCGAAACCGGAGATTCGAATGTCCCTGCGTTCCAGCGACGATGCCTGCGCGAAGGCCTCGGCGACGTGCGGGATACCGGCCGGGTACTCGGTGAACGCCTGGCCCCCGAGGATCACCCGGTCCGGGTTGAACAGGTCCCGCAGCATGGCGACCGTCTTCCCGAGCACCTGAGCACGTTCCACCAGAAGTTCATGCGCGGGAACGGAACCCGACGACGCCGCCTTGTAGAGGGCACTCATCGTCGGCCGCTGGTTCGACTCCGCGAGGATGCCCGCGTCGAGGGCTGCGGAGATGACCGCGCGATCGCTGATCGTCGCCTCGAGGCACCCGCGTGAACCGCACGAGCACTGCGCCGACGAGCCCGTCGGCAAGTGCGCGATCGATCCGGGACCGCTCGACGGAGTGTGAACACGGCCGTCGATGGTGATCGCGATGCCCGCCGTCTCACGGGCGTAGAAGTACAGGCCCGTTTCGCCTTGCGCGACACCGTCTTCGCTGTCCGGGCTCAGCAGCAGTTCGGATGCGGCCATCGCCTCGACGTGCGCCGCGACGGAGACGGGCAACCCGAGTCCGCTCGCGATGATGGCGCCGACCTGGGCGGACTTCCATCCCAGTCGGGGATGGTCGACGACACCGGTCTGCGGATCGACCCGACCGCCGAGTGCGACACCCGCCCACAGCGGGCGACGCCGGTGCCAGCGGGAGGCGAAGGCCCGCGCGCTGCGTGCGATGCCGGCGAGTGCGTCGGCGGACGCTCCCTGCGGGGTGGGTACCTCGACCGCGCCGAGGACCTTCCCTCGCAGGTCACTGGCGATGATGCTGGTCACGACCGCGCCGATGTGGATGCCCACCGTCAGGTAGGGCTCGTGGTTGACCTCGAACGGAACCCGCGGACGACCGATGGCGCCGGACGGCGTGAGGTCGCCGCGTTCGCGCAGCAGCCCGAGGTCGAGGAGCGCCGACACCTGACGGTTGACGGTGGCGATGCTCAGGCCGGTCGCTTTCGCGGCGACGTCCCTGGACAGCGGCCCGCGAGACCGGGCCACCCGCAGTACACCGGCGGCCGGGCCGTCGCTGATCCGCAGCTCAGGGGGAACGATGTGGAGACGGGGACGGGACACGGGCCGCTGGAATCGAGATGCGGAGCCGGTCCGGGTGGGGCTGGAAAGAGTGGGGGTAGACACGTGGCAGTCCTTGCAAGCGGAGGCGGTGCGCACCTTCGTCCGAACGCTGCATCCGTCCCGGGTCGAGAGTGGGACGACCGAGGACGATCGATCAGGAGAAGACTGCGCGAATTAGCTGCAGATGCTGAGACAGCGACAACACAGTTCCCGCGCCAAGGGCAGCCGCGAGCCCAGCGCGGAAGTCACATAGGTGACCCGCGGAGCGGTCGACTGGCCTGAAGACATGACACGAAACTAGCAGCTTCGGTCGGTTTCACCAATCGGAGGGCGCGTCGGCGTGTGGATCCGCGCCGCGCCACTTCCGCAGTTCCCGCCGTTGCGAGGCGCCGCCTGCGGCGCACATCGGAGAGCATCGCCACTCTTGACTACAAGAGTGTTTCACCACACGATACGCCGAGATACCAACCGAACGTACGGTTACAGGGGTGAGATGTACCGACGTGATCGCCTCCGCGACGACGCGGATCAGACGGCAGAGATCGCCATCCTGACCGAACAGTCGTTCGCGCCCTCGAAGAGATCGACATGACCTCCACCCAGATCTCCGTGACACCCCGGGCGACCGTCCGGCCGCCGAAGGTGGCCGGCGCCAGTCTCATCGGGACCGCCATCGAGTGGTACGACTACTTCATTTACGGCATGGCCGCGGCAATCGTGTTCGGCCCGTTGTTCTTTCCGTCCTTCTCCTCCATCGCGGGCACGCTGGCGGCGTTCGCGACGTTCTCCGTCAGCTTCATCGCACGGCCGATCGGCGGCGTGGTAATGGTGCTGATGGGGCTCGTCATCCGGTTCACCATCACCGAGAGCCCCGACTTCGAGAAGGTCAAGAGCACCCACCGCGATCAACGACTGCCGATCGTCACCGTACTGCGGGAGAACCTGCGCGAAGTGCTGCTGGCGGCGGGCGCGTTCATCGGCATCAACACGGTCGGATACATCTTCATGGCGTACCTGCTGTCCTATTCGACGAAGGTCCTGGGCATGAGCAAGACACTGGTGCTCGTCTTCACCCTGGTCGCCTCGTTCGTGTGGTTGATCGTCATCACCGTCGCGTTGATGCTGTCGGACCGGTCTACCTCACCGCGGTCACACTGCTCAGCCTGCTCTGCGTCGTCGCGATCACACGGAAGGTCCGCGGCCCGTTGCGATCAGGGTGACGCAAATCCTTCCGGCGACACACCGCCCGATGGTTCGGTTACGGGACTCCACACCGTCTCCGGTATCCGAAAGGCTCACCATGTCCATCGATTTCGCGCCCGAGCACGTGACAGACGCCGAGGGTTCCCCGAACGCGGCGAGCGTCGTCAAGCTCGGTGCACACATCGGCGCCCGGATCGACGGCGTCCGGCTCGGCGGCAACCTCGACCCCGCCACCGTGTCGCTCATCCGTCAGACCCTGCTCGAGCACAAGGTGATCTTCTTCCGTGGCCAGGAACATCTGACCGACGACTCGCAGTACGAGTTCGCGGAGCTTCTCGGCTCCCCCACCACCGCGCATCCGACCGTCACGTCGCGTGGCACCAAGGTGCTGCCCATCGACTCCGACTACGGCAAGGCCAACAGCTGGCACACCGACGTCACGTTCGTCGATCGCATCCCGAAGGCGTCGATCCTGCGCGCCGTGCAACTCCCCACCTACGGCGGATCCACCACCTGGGCGTCGGGTGTCGCCGCCTACAACGCGCTGCCCGAGCCGCTGAAGGTCCTCGCCGACAACCTGTGGGCGACGCACACCAACGTCTACGACTACGCGGCGACCAGCGCGGAACGCGCGCAGGACGACAAGGCGAAGGAGTACCGCGCCGAGTTCCAGTCCACCTACTTCGAGACGGAGCACCCGGTGGTGCGGGTGCACCCCGAGACCGGCGAGCGCACACTGCTGCTCGGTCACTTCGTCAAGAGCCTGGTCGGCCTGAGCAGCACCCAGTCGCAGGCACTCTTCCGAGTTCTGCAGGATCACGCGATCTCGCTCGAGTTCACGACCCGGTGGAACTGGCAGTCGGGCGACGTGGCGATCTGGGACAACCGTGCCACTCAGCACTACGCCGTCGCCGACTACGACGATCAGTACCGGCGACTCAACCGCATCACCCTGGCCGGCGACGTCCCCGTCGACATCCGGGGCGAGCGCAGCCGCAGCGTCGCCGGCGACGCGAGTGGCTACTCCGTCATCGACGAGCCCTAACATGTCGGCATGACCTTTTCACCTGACACCCGCATCGCCGTCGTCACCGGGGCGAGCTCCGGAATCGGAGAAGCCACCGCCCGCACCCTGGCCGCGCAGGGATTTCATGTGGTCATCGGGGCCCGGCGACTGGATCGTCTGGAGAAGATCGCCGAAGACATCGGCGGTACCGCGCTCGAACTCGACGTCACGGACCAGGATTCCGTGGACGCGTTCAGCGCGGTACTGCCGAGGGTCGACGTGCTCGTGAACAATGCGGGCGGCGCCAAGGGACTGGCCACCGTCGCCGAGGCCGATCTCGACGACTGGCGGTGGATGTGGGAGACCAATGTCCTGGGCACCCTTCGGATCACCAAGGCGCTGCTGCCGAAGTTGATCGAGTCGGGTGACGGTCTGGTCGTCACCATCACGTCGCTGGCCGCGCTCGAGGCGTACGACAACGGTTCCGGATACACGACCGCCAAGCACGCGGAGGGCGTCCTGCACCGCACGCTGCGCGGAGAACTGCTCGGCAAGCCGGTCCGTCTCACCGAAATCGCGCCGGGCGCAGTAGAAACCGAGTTCTCGCTGGTGCGTTTCGAAGGCGACCAGGAGCGTGCCGACAAGGTCTACGAGGGCATCACCCCGCTCGTCGCCGCGGATGTCGCGGACGTCGTCGGGTTCGTCGCCTCGAGGCCCTCCCACGTGAACATCGACCAGATCGTCGTCAAGCCACGAGATCAGGCTTCGTCCGGGCGTTTTCACCGCACGACGTAGACGCGTTCGCGGCTGACCGCCGGTCCTGGTGCTCGAGCACCAGGACCACGGTCCACAGTCCCGCCACGATCGTCACGACCCCCAGCAACATCCATCCCATCCCACAGCCCCCTGCCGATCAACGACTTTCGACCGAAACAGACTGTCGGGGTCGTCCGTCGACCCCTCGACAGCGGACGACTCCCCACAGTTGTGTGAACCGAGAACACGGCGCCGTCGACGCGTCCTCATTCAGGTAGACGCAGCGGCCCCGGTTTCGGTTCCACCGGGTGTGAAGAAAGTTCGCTCGCCTATGCGAGGGCCGACATGGACTGCCATTCGGACCAGCTGAGGGCCCAGTCGTAGATGTCGCCGTCAGCGGCCGACAGGTCGATGGACGTTCCGGTCACCTCGACGGGATCGCCGTACATCGCGGTGCCGAAGTACTGCTGGGCGTCCGCGAGGGACAGGTTGATGCAGCCGTTGGTGACGTTCGACGAACCCTGGACGCCGGTGGTCTCGGGGTTCGCGTGGATGAACTCGCCGTTGTTGGAGATGCGGACCGCCCAGCGCTCGCGCACGTTCTCGTAGAACGGCGGGTTGGACATGAGGAAGTCCTCGTGCTTCTCGGTCACCATGTGGATGCCACTGCGGGTGACGTTGCGGGCCTCGTTGCCTTCGCCGTAGCTGACGGGGATGTCCATGATGGTCTCGCCGCCGCGCACCACCTGCATGCGGTGGCTGGGCGCGTTCGCGATCACGATCTGGCTGCGCCCGACGGTGAAGTTCAGCGACAGATCCTCCGCGCCGTACGCGCCGCCGCCGAAGTCCAGTCCGTACAGCCGGGCGTCGAGGCTCACGGTGGTGCCGGGCGCCCAGTAGTTCTGCGGACGCCAGTGCGCGCGCGACCCGTTGTCGTCGGGCAGCCACGCCCACGAGCCCGGTGTCGGCGGGTTGGTCGTGACGGTCATCGCCTTCTCGACCGCCGCCTTGTCCTCGACGGACTCGTGGAACTGGACGATGATCGGGGCGGCGATCCCGACTTCCTGACCGTCGCCGATGTTGAGTGTGGCGCCGATGGTCTCGTCGGGGTCGACCGTGGTGAAGCTGCCGTCGACGGCAACGGACTTGCCGTCCGTGCCGAGCGCCGTGCCCTTCCACGTGTACGTGGCGCCGTAACCCAGTGCCTCCCCGACGGTGAACGTGGTCCGGTCGGGTGACAGCACACCCTGCACGGCACGCCCCTCGGCGTTGACGAGGGAGATGTCGGTGAACGTGCCCTGCGACGCGGTCGCGGAGATCGGCGCCACCGGATTGACGTCCTCGGTGCCCGACGCCGGATTCTGGGTGACCTCGACCGCCGGTTCGGGCGGCGCGGTGGCGGTTCCCGACTCGGAGCCGACCGTGCATCCGGTCAGCACAACGAGAAACGCGATCAGCGCCGTCGCGATCAACGCGACGCGCGACCGACTTGTCCGAGAACCCAGTTCATGCACAGCTAACAGGTTACCTGCGCTACGGACCTGTCTCAGATCGCGCAGCCCACCGTCACGGGTTCGGGTTCGAGCCGGACACCGAACGCCGCCTGGACGCCGTCCCGGACGTCGCGAGCCAATGCCAGCAGGTCCTCGCTCTTCGCGGCACCTCGATTGGTCAACGCGAGAGTGTGCTTGGTCGACAGCCGCGCGACGGCGTTCTCGCCGGGATAACCCTTCGAGAAGCCGGCCCGCTCGATCAGCCACCCCGCAGACAACTTGGTTCCGCCGTCGGCCGGGTATTGAGGAACAAGCACGTCGCCGAGGCGGGTCTCGATCGCGGCGAGGACACCCGCCAACTCGCCGTCCGCAACGACGGGGTTGGTGAAGAAGGAGCCCGCGCTCCAGGTGTCGTAATCCTCGGGATCGAGCACCATGCCCTTGCCCCGCCGCAGGTCCAGCACGGCGTCGCGGACCTGCGCCGACGGCAACCGGTCGCCCTCGGCACTGTTCAGCGCCGACACCAGTTCGCGGTAGCGCAGCGGCTCGCCGAGCCCGTCGGGATGCACGGTCAGTTCCACGGCCAGCACCAGGGCGGCATCGGAGTGCTTGAGGACGCTCGTGCGGTAACCGAGACCGAGGGCCTCGGGTTCGACCCAGCGCGCCTCACCGGTGCGTCGATCGAGGAGGTGGACCCGCCGCAGCATCGACCCCACCTCGACGCCGTACGCGCCCACGTTCTGCACCGGGGTGGCCCCGGTCGACCCGGGAATCCCCGACAGGCATTCCAGCCCGCCCAGCTCGGCGGCGACGGTCTGCGCGACCACCTGATCCCACTCGGCGCCCGCCTCGGCAGTGACGAATCCCTCCTCCAGACCGACGGTGGTGTTGCACACACGCACCACCACACCGTCGAATCCGCCGTCCCCGACCACCAGATTGGAACCGCCGGCAAGGATCAGCGTCGGGATGTGCGCGGCGTCGAGAAGGCGCACCACGTCGACGAGGACCTGCGTGGTCGGGCACTCCGCCACGATCCGCGCCGGCCCGCCCACGCGCAGCGTGGTCATCCCCGACAGTTCGAGGTTCTCGGACACGAATGCGCCCGAATCGACGAGTTGACTGACAATGCTCACGTCCCACACAACCGCAAACGGTAGCCTGCGGATCGTGAGTCGCCGCATCGAGCATTCGTCGTCCTATGCGTTTCCCGTCGCCCAGCTCCATGCGGGCCTGATCACCGAGCAGTACTGGCGCGACCGTCTCGACCGGGTCGGAGGACCGGGGGCAACCCTGGACGAGGTCACGACCGGCCCGGGCACCATCTCGGTGGCCATGTCGCAGTCGATCCCCGCCGAGCACCTGCCCAGCATCGTCTCGAAGGTCCGGTCGGGCGATCTCGTGATCAAGCGCACGGAGACATGGGGCACGCTCGACGGTGATCACGCCGAGGGCACGTTCACGGCCGAGGTCCAGGGTGCGCCCGCGACGATCTCGGGGACCCAGACCCTGACGGCTTCAGGTTCCGGGTCGAACGTGCAGGTCGAAGGCAAGGCCGACGTGAGGATCCCGCTGATCGGCGGCAAGATCGAGAGCGCGATCGCGGACGAGGTCCTGCGCCTGATCGAGAAGGAGCAGGGCTTCACGCAGCAGTGGCTCGGGGCCTGACCTGGGGCGGGTGTCCCTTGTGTTCCGTCACAGCCGGTAACCTTGGCGATCATGGCTCGCCGCATCGACTACTCAGCCCGTTACAAGCACACCCCGAAAGAGGTGTACAACGCGTTCACCAACCGTGACTACTGGGATGCGCGCATCGAGGAGATGCGGAAGTACTCCGAGAACCACATCGAGCACTTCGACGTGAACGACGACGGGATCGACATCGTCCTGCACCACATCCTGCCGCGGTCGGAACTCCCCGAGATCGCGCAGACCGTGATGAAGAAGGACATGGTCATCACACGCAAGGAGTCGTACACGCCCTTCGGTGAGCCGACCACGGGCACGTACGAGGCGTCGATCCCAGCGGGCCCGGGCAGCCTCACGGGCACCATGAAGCTGTTCGCCACCGAGACGGGCTGCACGTTCCGCACCTCGTCCGAGGCCAAGGTGTATCTGCCGTTCATCGGCGGGAAGCTCGAGCAGCTGATGCTCGTCAACCTGATCGACCTCTTCCGCGCCGAGGCCGAGATCACCGAAACGTGGTTGTCGCAGCACTAGCAACCACCGCACGGATTTCCCATGACTTCAGCGACGCTGAAGCGGCCTCACGGTGTCATCACCCGGGGTACGACAGGCATCAATCGGCTGCGACGCAGCGACCGCTGGCTCGTCCACGACGCGCTGGTGCGCCGGACGCTGCACGCATCCGCCGACCCGCTCGTCGTCGACCTCGGGTACGGCGCCCGGCCGCACACCACGTTCGAGCTCGCCGACCGGTTGACCGCCGTGCGCGGCGACCGCCGGGTGGTCGGGCTCGAGATCGATCCCGAGCGTGTGGTCGAGAGCAGGAACGGAGTGAGTTTCGCCCGCGGCGGGTTCGAGCTCTCCGGACTGCGCCCCGTCCTGGTCCGCGCGTTCAACGTGCTGCGTCAGTATCCCGAGGATGCGGTCGGGCCGGCCTGGGCGCGGATGCAGTCCGGGCTCGCACCGGGCGGGCTGATCGTCGACGGCACGTGTGACGAGCTGGGCCGCCGCTGTGCGTGGGTGCTGCTCGACGCCACCCGCCCGCTGTCGCTGACGCTGGCATGGGATCCGTTCGCCGTGGAGAAGCCGTCGGACATCGCCGAACGGCTACCCAAGGCGCTGATCCATCGCAACGTCCCGGGTGAGCCGGTCCACGCCCTCCTCGCGGCAGCGGATCGTGCGTGGGCCACCGCGGCGCCGCACGGCTCGTTCGGACCGCGGGTGCGGTGGCGGGCCGCCCTCGAACTGCTGCGCGCGCAGGGACTTCCCGTGCAACCCCAGCGCCGCCGGCTCCGCGACAACATCCTCACCGTTCCGTGGCACCTGGTCGCGCCCGGTTCCGGCACGAATTAATTCACGCGACATCCCCCACAGCGCCCCGTAGAGTCACTTCACGAAACATGTTGTGCCGGTGCGCAGGCGAGGGCTACTTCGACTGTGGATCGCGTGGTCGCCGGTTCGAATCCGGTCAGGGACGCAGGTCCCTGTAGCTCAGTGGTAGAGCGCGTCCGTGCCTCCGCCGACTCCGAACTCGGCACGACATGCGTGCGCGCCACCCGGTGCGCAGACGACGGATACTTCTCAGGTGAAGTGCGCAAGCACGCGGTTCGACTCCGCACCCCGTCGTCGCCTCGATCTCGGGTGGCGCGCACCCCACGAGCACCGACACCTCCCGGAAGGAGGAACACCCATGAGCAAGTTCAACCTGAAGACGCTGCGCCGCACCAAGGTACAGAGCCCTGTCACGTCGGAAATGCAACCGGCCGGCCGCACGTTCGAGGGCGGCAGCGGCTACGCCCGCGACGCGAAGAGCGAGCTGTTCCTCCTCGCCGTCACCAACATGGTGGGTGAGCACACGTTCTACGAGTCGGCTCCGGACCGCGACGGCCGGTTCGTCCAGCTCGTCCACGAGGTCACGCTGTCGGACCCGGAGTGGACCGCCCGCCTGATCGGGTGGCTGCGCCGCGACGCGCATCTGCGTTCGGCGTCGGTGGTGGCCGCGGCCGAGTTCGTCCGGGCCCGGCTGGGCGCCGGTCTGCACGGCGGCAACCGCGCCGTGATCTCCTCGGCGCTGGAGCGGGCCGACGAGCCGGGTGAGATCCTCGCCTACTGGATTGCGCGCCACGGTCGTTCGATCCCGAAGCCGGTCAAGCGCGGTGTCGCCGATGCCGCTGTCCGCCTGTACTCGGAACGCTCACTGCTGAAGTGGGATTCCGATTCCAGGGACGTCCGCTTCGGCGACGTCCTCGAGCTCACCCATGCGTCGCCGTCGGCGACGTGGCAGGGCGAGCTGTTCCGGCACGCGATCGACCGGCGGCAGGGACGCGAGAACACGATCCCCACCGGCCTGCGGATGCTCACGGAACGGGCGGCGCTGGCGGCGCTCCCGCCGGAGGATCGGCGTGCCGTCCTCCGGACCCCGGAGCGGCTGTCGGCGGCCGGCATGACGTGGGAGTCGCTCGCCGGCTGGCTGCAGGGACCGATGGATGCGGCAGCATGGCAGGCGGTGATCCCGTCCATGGGGTACATGGCTCTTCTGCGCAACCTGAGGAACTTCGACGAGGCCGGGATCCCCGACCACGTCGCGGAACAGGTAGCGGCCCGGATCGCCGATCCGGGGGAGGTGAAGTCGCGGCAGCTTCCGATGCGGTTCCTCGCGGCCTACCGGAACGCGCCGAGCCTGCGGTGGGGACACGCACTCGAACGGGCACTCGGGGCGTCGCTGTCCGCGGTCCCGTCGCTACCCGGCCGCACCCTGGTGCTCGTCGACCGGTCCGGATCGATGTTCTACAGCCGCGTCTCGGCGCGGTCGGAACTGACGCGGGCGGACGCGGCCGCGGTGTTCGGCACCGTACTGGCGGCGCGCGCGGAGCGGGCCAACCTGGTCGAGTTCGGCTCGGACAGCCGGTTCGTGCCGTTCAAGCACCAGCCGGTGCTGCGGGTCGTCGACAGTTTCGGCGACCTGGGCGGCACGGACACGGCGTCGGCGGTGCGGAAGCATTACCGCGACCACGACCGCGTCGTCATCGTCACCGACGAGCAGGCGGCGTGGGGCGATCCGACCCGGCACGTCCCGGCCGACGTCCCCGTGTACACGTGGAACGTGGCGGGCTACCGCCACGGACACGGTCCGACGGGGTCCGCGAACCGCCACACGTTCGGCGGACTGTCGGACGCCGGATTCTCGATGATCCCGCTCCTGGAGGGCACCCGGGACGGCGAGTGGCCGTTCTGATCCCGGATCGGTGATCCGTCAGGTGCAGGTGGCCAGTGCGTGTTCGACGCGCTGCGCCACCTGCGCCGGCAGGGATCCGCACTCCCCGTGCAGTGCGCGCGCATTCAGTCGCCCGATCGCGACGCCGTCGGCGACCACTTCGTCGAGCAGTTCCTGCGAGATGCCGCTCGCGGCGAGGTCGAGTGCCGTGCACAGCGGCGTGGTGATGCGCAGGGGTCCCACCTGCTCGCAGTCCTCCGGGCGGAGCGAACGCCGGTGCAGCGCCAGTTGCTGCGTCGGCGACGGCGGTGACAGCACCGTCGAGAGGTGGATGAACCGCGGGTACAGGTGCCCGAGGCCGTGAAGTTCGGCGGCACTCTGGTGGGAGACCGCGGCGGCGGCACCGAACCAGGTGCACCACTTCGCGAACTCCTCGAGATCGGAGTGCGGACAATCCTTCAAGCGGAACAGATCTCGCTCGACCTTGACCCACGAGCCGTCGGCGACGCGCTCATCGATCTCGTCGGCGGCGAAACCGAGGCGCAGCACCTGCGCAGTGGTGAAGAAACCCGCCTGAGCCGTCGCGACGCGTGTCAGCTCTTCACCGACACCTTCGCGCTCCGGGTCACCGGGACGTGGAGCCAACCATCCGGACATTCCCCTAGATTACTGGGCGTTTGTGGCACGCATCACAATTTCTGCGGATCTCGGCGACCCGCCGCGGGCGCATTCACAGAATTTGTTCAGAGTTGTCGGGAAGAATCCGTGTAATGGCAGCCCGAACGAACTCCGCACCCCGAAGTAACCGTGTGCTCGTCATCTCTCTTGTCGTCATCGCCGCGCTCGTGGCGGTCCTCGTCGGCGGCGAACTCTTCGTGCGCAACAGAGTGAAGACCTGCATGGCAGACCAGTTCGAGAGCCAACTCGGCTCGCAGGTCGACGTGGGCCTGAGCTGGAAGCCGGTCCTGCTCCAGTCGGTCGACAAGAACGTCCCGTACATCACGATCGACAGCGACGACACCAAGTTCGGCCCCGCCCAGGGGATGCAGGTGCACGCTCAGGTCAACGACATCCGGATCGAGAACACCGCGGACAGCAGCGGCACCATCGGCAGTTCCGACGCGGACATCACCTGGTCCACCGCGGGAATCCTCGCGACGCTGCAGCAGCAGGCGTTCGGCTCGCTCATCAGCGGTGTCACCGCCGATTCGAGCGCGGGCACCCTGCGGTTCTCCGTCGGTCCGGCCGGGCTCGCGGACCTGACCGTCAAACCGGAGGTCGTGAACGGGACCGTGAAAGTGGAGACGGTGGGTGCGGCGATCCTCGGTTTCGGCCTCCCCACCGATCTGGTGGACGGGGTCGTCCAGATTCTGACCTCGAGCCTGCAGACCTACCCGCTGGGCATGCAGCCGACGTCGTTGAAGGTCACCGACGACGCCATCGAGATCACCCTCGAGGGTGGCGCCTACACGATGCCTGCCGCCGGCACCCAGCAACAGCAGCAGGAACAGCAGAGCAGCTGCGGCCTCCTGGTCTGATCGACCGTCGGGTCAGTCGGGCAACCCGTCCAGGACGGCACGGGTTCCCGACAGTCCCAGCCGCGTCGCACCGGCCGCAATCATGTCGAGCGCGGCCTGTGCGGTGCGGATCCCGCCGCTCGCCTTCACGCCGATCCGCCCGCCGACGGTCTGCGCCATCAGCCGCACCGCCTCCACGGTCGCTCCCCCGGCCGGATGGAATCCGGTGGACGTCTTCACGAAGTTCGCCCCGGCCCGCTCGGCGGCCCGGCACGCTTCCACGATCGCCTCGTCGCTGAGCGCGGCGGTCTCGAGGATCACCTTCAGGACCGTGTGGTCGCCGACCGCCTCGCGGACCGTGAGGACGTCGGCCAGCACCGCGTTGAAGTCGCCGGCCACGGCGGCCCCGATGTCGATCACCATGTCGATCTCCTGCGCGCCCTGGTCCACGGCGAGCCGGGCCTCGGCCCCCTTGACCAGCGAGTGGTGCTTGCCCGAGGGGAACCCGACGACCGCCGCGGTCACCAGACCCGGCGCCTTGACCGGCAGCATCGACGGCGACACGCAGACAGCGAGCACACCGAGCGAGCGCGCCTCGGCGATCAGCGCCGTCACGTCGTCGGTGGTGGCCTCGGGCTTGAGGAGCGTGTGGTCGACGAGGTCGGCCACCTGGGAGCGGGTCAGTGCAACGTCGGACATACCTGTGAGCTTCGCACAATGCCTTCCGGGGCTTGCGGCACGGCCTAGCATCGCCGTATGAGCGATCCGGGATCGATCTTCGACGAGGCGCGGCTGGAGTTCGACCGGCTGACGACGGCCGTGTGGACGCCGGCCGGGCAGTCACTCGCCTTCCAGCTCGGACTGCGTCCCGGCGACGCCGTCCTCGACGTGTGCTGCGGCGCAGGCTCTTCGGCGCTCCCCGCGGCCACCGCCGTGGGTCCGTCGGGCCTCGTCCACGGCGTCGACCTGGCCGACGAACTGCTCGAGCAGGGGCGGCTGAAGGCGTCGGAGCGTGGATTGCAGAACATCGAGTTCGTCTGCGCGGACGCCACCACCTGGGAGTCGCCGAGCACCGTCCCGGAGGCGGGCTACGACGCGCTGGCCTGCTCGTACGGCGTGTTCTTCCTGCCCCACATGGATGCCGCGTTCACCCGGCTCGCCGGCCTCGTCCGGCCGGGCGGCAAGGTCGGGATCACGGTGTGGCGGCGGGGCGCGTTGCGCGACTTCGCGAGCGCGTTCCAGGACGCCGTGGCCCGGCACCGGGAACCCGAGCCAGAACCGGCCGGGTCGCCGTTCGATCCACTCGAACGCATCGACACCCCGGACGCGCTCCACCAGTGGCTGGGCGAGCTGGGTGCGCACTCGACCGAGGTCCGGGAGCTGTCCAATAGCATTCCCGCCACCCCCGAGTTCGCCTGGGACCTCGTCCTGGGTGGGAACTTCCGTCGCGCGCTCGCCCCGTTCGACGCCGGGACGGTCGAGCAGATTCGCCTCGATCTCCTGCAGCTGCTCACCGAACGCGCGATTCACGACATCGACGCCGGCACCCTCGTCGGCACCGCCGTGGTGAACGGCCGGCGCGCGACCTGAAAGACTGTTGCCCATGAGCGCTGCTTCGACCGAGGACCACCGGTACGTTCTTTCTCTCGGCTGCCCCGACCGCACCGGCATCGTCGCCCGGATCTCGACGTTCCTCGCCGAGGTCGGCGGCTGGATCGTCGAGGCGGCGTACCACGCCGACGCCGACACCGGCTGGTTCTTCACCCGGCAGGCAGTGCGTGCCTCCTCGGTAGACATCTCGATCGAGGAACTCCGGGAGCGCTTCGCGGCCGTCGCCGCCGAACTCGGCCCCGAGACCGAGTGGACCGTATCCGACACCGGTGAGCGAAAGCGGGTGGTGCTGCTGGTGAGCAAGGAGGCGCACTGCCTCCATGACCTGCTCGGCCGCGCGGCCGGAGGCGAGTTGCCCGCCGACATCTGCGCGGTGATCGGCAACCACCGCGATCTCGAGACCGTCACCAGGCAGCACGGCATCGACTTCCATCACGTCCCGTTCCCGAAGGATCCCGCCGAACGCGGGCCCGCGTTCGAGCAGGTGCGTGAACTGGTCGACGCCCACGACCCCGATGCCGTCGTGCTGGCGCGTTTCATGCAGGTGCTGCCCTCGGCACTGTGCGAGCACTGGGCCGGCCGGGCGATCAACATCCACCACAGCTTCCTGCCGTCCTTCGTCGGGGCCCGCCCCTACCACCAGGCATTCGCCCGCGGTGTGAAGCTGATCGGCGCAACCTGCCACTACGTGACGGCCGAACTCGACGCGGGCCCCATCATCGAGCAGGACGTGATCCGCGTCGACCACGCAGACGAGGTCGCGGACATGGTCCGGCAGGGTCGCGACATCGAAAAGCTCGTGCTGTCCCGTGGCCTGCGCTGGCATCTCGAGGACCGCGTCCTTGTCCACGGCCGTAAGACGGTGGTGTTCAGCTAGTTTCGTCGTCCCGCTACTGGGACGGCAGCAACGCCAGCACTTCCGGGACGGGCCGCAGGTGGGCGGTGAGGATCTCCAGCGCCTGGTCGGCGTCGACGGCGTCGAGTGCGGCGACGAGCGCCCGATGCTGCGCGTTGATGGTGTCGAGCCGCTGGGGTCCGACGTTCAACGCGCGGACGGCGACGCGTTGCTGCCGCGACCGCAGCGAATCGTAGAGTTCGGTGAGCACCGAGTTCTGCGCTGCGCTGACCATGGTCAGGTGGAATTCGCGGTCGAGGCCTGACACCGCGAACCAGTCCTGTTCGCGGCCCGCGGCTTCCATCGGCTCGATCAGATCGACCATGTGCGCGGGTGCGCCGACTCCCCGCGCACACAGGGTGGACACCGCATGGCCTTCGATCAGCAGCCGGGTCTGGTAGACCTCTTCGAGTTCGCGACCGGTGACCGTGCGCACCTGCGCACCCTTGCGCGGAAGCAGCGTGATGAACCGTTCGGCGGCGAGCCGGTGAAACGCCTCTCGCACCGGGGTGCGTGAGACTCCCATCGTCCCGGAGACCCAGAGCTCGTCGAGGAATCGGCCGCCTTCGATGGACCCGCGGATGATCTCGTCCCGCAGCCAGACATAGACCCGATCTCGTGCCGGTCCGGATTCACCGGTGGGCCCGGCGAGCGTCGATGCCGACATCTCGATCCCTTCGTCGAACGGTCCATCGGATTGACGGACTCGTAACAAATTGATCATACAAGCTATGGACACACCAAGTATCCTCTGTGTATACATGACATATACAGAGCGATGTGGGGGCGGTCACAGCGCAGTGACCGCCGAGAGCCACCCGCTTCCGGCAAGCGACCCCCCGAAAAAAGGAGACCACCAGCATGTACAGCACCCCCGCCGATCGGCGTTACGCGATCTGGCTGTCCGACCCGAGCTTCGCCGCAGCGGAGATCGCGCGCGGCATCGGCTACGGCGCCGTGGTCCTCGACATCGAGCACGGATCCTTCGACCTCGCGGATCTCGAACGGTTCATCCCGTTCCTGCGCAGCCTCGGCATGGAGGTCCTGGCGAAGGTGCTCGGACCCGAACGCGGCCCCATCCAGCAGGCGCTGGACTTCGGCGCGACGGCTGTCGTCATCCCCCACATCGAGAATGCGGCTCACGCAAAGGAAGTCACGGCATTCGCGAAGTTCCCGCCACTCGGCGACCGGAGTTTCGCGGGCGGCCGCACCACCAACTACGGCGGTTTCACCGACGAGTGGGTCACGGAGCAGGACACGTTCACCCGATGCTACCCGATGATCGAGGACGCCGGAGCGATCGAGAACATCGCCGAGATCCTGGCACTCGACACCGTCGACGGCGTGTTCGTCGGACCGTCCGACCTCTCCCTCCGCCGCGAACGCGGGGCATACTCACGCGAAGAGGGTGACTTCACCGACCTCGCCGCGGTGGCCACGGCCGCCGCCGAGGCGGGCAAGCCCTGGGTGCTCCCGGCATGGAGCGTCGAAGAGAAGGAGTTCGCGGTGCATTACGGGGCCGACCAGATGGCGCTGATCATGCAGCACGGCGCACTCGCCGCAGGATTTGCGGCACCGTTCGAGCAGATCAAGCAGATCAGGGAGTCACGATGACGACCCAGACGTCGGGACCGGTATCCCCCGACAGCGCGGAAGCGGCGGCCCACCCCAAGGTGGGCCGTGCCCGGTGGACCATCGCCGGCGTTCTCGGCGTCGGCATGTTCGTCAACTACATCGACCGCGTCAACCTCTCGATCGCCGCCCCGGAGATCATGCGCGACTTCGAGATCAGTGCGTCGCAGATGGGCATGGTGTCCTCCGCATTCCTCTGGACGTACGCCATGCTCCAGATGCCGATCGGATCGTTCATCGACAAGATCGGCGTCCGGTGGGTCAACCGGGCGGCGGCGTTCCTGTGGGCGGTCGCCTCGTTCGCGTCCGCCGCCGCAGGTGGTCTCGGCATGCTGCTCGTCGCCCGTCTGGTCCTCGGCGTCGGCGAGGCGCCGACGGTGCCCGCAGGCTGGAAGGCCATCGGTCAGTGGTTCCCCCGGCAGGAGCGTGGAACCGCCACGGCCATCTTCGACGGGTGCGCGAAGATTTCCAACGTCATCGGCATCCCGATCATGGCCTTCCTCGTCACCACGTTCAGCTGGCACGCGGCGTTCATCTTCACCGGCATCCTGTCCGTCGGTTACCTGGCCGTGTGGTGGCTGCTCTATCTCACCCCGAAACAGGCTCTCGCCAAGGGCCGCCTCAGCCAAGCGGAATTCGACTTCATCCGGGCCGGCGGCGCGGAGGACGAAGACGCCGAGACGGCCGGGTCGCTCAACGGACTGGGTTACCTGCTGCGCCGGCGCAAGACGTGGGGCCTGGCGCTCGGCTACGCGTCGTACACCTACGCCTACTACGTCCTGCTCACCTGGCTGCCGGCCTATCTGGAGAAGCAGTTCGGGGTGAATCTGCTCAAGGGCGGCATCTACACGATGATTCCGTGGCTGGTCGCCGTCATCGCGCAGTTCCTCATCGCGGGCATCCTGATGGACCGATGGCTGGCGCGGACCGGCGACGTCACCAAGGTGCGCCGAACCGTGCTGGTGGTCAGCCTGCTCGCGTCCCTCGCGGTGACGGGCGCAGCGTACGCGGGATCGATCGCCGTCGCGCTGATCTTCCTGTCGATCGGCGCAGCCGGACTGGCTGTGTCCGTTCCCGCCGGATCCAGCATCGTCGCCCTGATCGCCCCGCAGGGGTACACAGGATCGCTCGGCGGAATAGTCAACTTCGTCGCCAATCTCCTCGGGATCGCGGCGCCCATCGTGACCGGCATGGTGGTCGACTCCACGGGCTCGTTCGCGGGGGCCTTCCTCGCGACCGGAGCGGTCTTGATCGGCGGAATCTTCTGTTACACCGTGGTGCTCGGCAAGATCGAACGGATGCCGGCACCCGTCACTTCGGAAAGGCACTGACATGGTCGACATCGCAATCGCTCAATTCGCACCGGGTTCGGACAAGCAGGACAATCTCGGCCGAATCGCGAAGTTCGCCGAGGAGGCGGCGGCGGGCGGCGCCCGGGTACTTGCAGCACCCGAATACGCGATGTTCACGGTCCCGACGATGGACGAGCGGTTCGTGGACTCCGCCGAATCCCTCGACGGCGAGTTCGTCACCGGGCTCGGCGAGATCGCCGCCCGCCACCGGTTGATCCTCGTCGCGGGAATCAACGAAGCGATCCCGGGCGAGCGCCGCATCTTCAACACCCTCGTCGCGGTTGCCCCCGACGGCAGTATCGCCGCCGCGTATCGGAAGCTGCACCTGTACGACGCATTCGGTTACAAGGAGTCGGACTTCGTGCAGGCCGGCTCGATCGGCGAACCCGAGACGTTCACCGTCGACGGCGTCACCTTCGGCATGCAGACGTGTTACGACCTGCGGTTCCCGGAGGTGACCCGGCGCATCGTCGACTCGGGCGCGGACGTCCTGGTCCTGCCCGCCGAGTGGGTGCCCGGCCCGCTCAAGGAAGACCACTGGACCACGCTCGTCCGCGCCCGGGCCATCGAGAACACCATCTACGTCGCCGCGGCCGACCAGAGCGCCCCGGCCGGTTCGGGTGCGTCGATGATCGTGGATCCCATGGGGGTGGTGATCGCGTCCCTCGGTGAACGGGTCGGGACCGCGATCGGCACCGTCTCCCCCGAGCGCATCGCAGAGGTCCGCGCCAAGAACCCGGCGCTGTCGCTGCGCCGTTTCGGTGTGGTCGCCAACCAGTAGATTCCGACGTATTTGTCAGGCTCACACGCTATTGCGTGTGAGCCTGACAAATACGCGGGCAACTGTCGGATCAGAGATTGCGCAGCCGGACGATCTCCTTGTCGAACTCGTCGATGCTCTCGACGGAGCTCATGTGGCCGACGCCGGGCAGGACGATGAGCCGCTCGAGGTGACCGGCCTCGTCCAGGACGCGAGCGAGCTTGCGGGCGTGGACGGGTGGGGTCAGTCGGTCCATGGAGCCGACGAGCACCGTGGTCGGGACGTCGAGGTTGTCGAGAGCCTCGTGGATGTCGAGGCCGCTGAGCGCGGCGCCCCAGCCGCCGCGGATGCGCGGCTTGCAGTCCCGGACGATGTTCTCGCAGAACTGGACTTCGGCGCGGGAGGCGTTCGGCGACATCGACACGTACTGGAGTGCGCGCGTCATCACCGGCGACGACACCAACGGAACCGGGGTGCTCAGGACGGCGCGGCCGACCGGAACCGGCACGCGCGGAAAACGATTCGGCAGCGGGATGACGGTGGTCTCGGCGATGAGCCGATCACAGGCGGTGCTGGCGAGCAGAACTGCCGACGCGTACTTCTTCACCTCGTCGGGGTGACGGCCTGCCCACGCCATGATGCTCATGCCACCCATGCTGTGACCGACGAGCACGGCCTTCTTGTCGTCACGCACCGTCGCCTTCAGCACCTCCGACAGGTCGTCGGCGAGGACGTCCGGGCCGAGCGGGAGCGAGCCGACGGTGCTGCGGCCGTGCCCACGCTGGTCGTAGGTGATGACCCGGTACTCGTCCGCCAGCGCGTTCACCTGCGGGTACCAGTATTCGGTGGAACAGGTCCAGCCATGGCTCAGCACAATGGGATCGCCGTCCACCGGACCGTAGGCGCGGACGTACAGCGTCGCTCCGTCGTCGGTGAGGATCTCCGTCACGTCCGGGCGCAGGTTCGGGGTGCGCAGCAGCTCGTTCTGCGCCACTTCGGTCGACAACGTCAACCCGCGGGTGGCGCGCTTGTGGCGGATCGCCGCTGCCGCGGCGACGACGGCGCCCACTCCGGCTGCGCCGGCGAGTGCCCGGAAGGCGATGGTGCGCGAACTGCTGGTCATTCCTGCCCCTGTCCTGTCTAACTTGCTCTGTTGGTGTCTGTGCTCGTCGCCGGGCCCGGTGTCTCA
This sequence comes from Rhodococcus sp. IEGM 1307, assembly GCF_030056915.1. Classification (NCBI taxonomy): domain Bacteria; kingdom Bacillati; phylum Actinomycetota; class Actinomycetes; order Mycobacteriales; family Nocardiaceae; genus Rhodococcus; species Rhodococcus sp. IEGM 1307. The sequence continues at coordinate 38,140 of NZ_JASHKW010000002.1, read as the reverse complement.
CCGAGTTGCCGGGCCGCCCGTTCGAGTGCCTTGGAGATCTGTTCCTCCATCGCCTCTTCGAACAGCGACTGGACGGCATCGCGCGTGAGGGGACGCATCTGGTCGACGAGCCGCGCGATCTCCGAGACTTTCGCCTCGTCGAGTTCGAGCGGCTCGCCCTCGGCTGCGAGGTAGCGGTCCGCGACGACGGCGACGAACCGCGCGGCGACGTCCGAGAGGTCTCGTCGCACCGCCGCGGTCTGTTCGAGGACGTCCTCGAGCGGGATGCCGGCGTCGACGAGAACCTGCGCAGCCTCGACCAGTCGTGGATCGTTCACCGAGTAGTCGCTTCCGGAGGGAACGAGCACTCCGAGTTCGGTGCCCTTGGCGATGTTGGCCTCGGTGGTCTGCGCACCGAACATGCGTTTCAGCTCGGCGATCGTGAGGCGGGCCGCTCGCCTGCGCTTCTTCCACCGGCTGCCCGGATCGTCGGTCTCCAGAACGTCCTTGACCTGGAGGCCGTAGTGCGCAGCCGTGAGGAGTTCGCTGATGGTGGCGAACGTGTAGCCGCGATCGAGCATGCGCCCGATCAGGTGCAGACGGGCGAGGTGCGATTCGTTGTACCACCCGGTGCGCCCCTGCTTCCGTGGCGGCGGGAGCAGTCCGCGGTCCTGGTAGACGCGCACGTTGCGCACGCTCACCCGCGCCTCGCGCGCGAGGTCGTCGATCCGGTATTCCTTCATCGGACGATGTGCGCCCGTCGGAGCAGCAGCCGCGACGGGCCGCCGACGAGTCCCGCGGCCGGGTGGGCATCGCTCACTGAGTCACGCAGATGGACGACGGACATGTCAGCTCCTCGGTAGCCGTGTCACCACAATAGCATTGTCACAATGCCCATTGTCATCGTTTGGGTGCACGAGAGCCACGCCTTCACGTGCTCATGGGGTGGGGAGCGGCTACCAGCGAGGCCCGCGCTGCACGTCGTCGACGCGCGGGCGCACGTCCACGAGATAGACGCACACCGCGACGACCGCGACGATGCCGAACAACTGCACGGCCGGGAACAGCAGGAGGACGAGGAACGCGACGGCGAGAATGCTCAGCCAGATCGGTTTGCTCAACTTGTCCACGGCGGTGAACGCGTCTTTGCGCTGGCGAGCCGCGTGGAACAGCGCGTACGCAGCACCACCCAGGGCGACGATGCGAATCACCAACAAGATCACCGAGACGACGCCGTCAACTTGAATCACAGCCCCATCCTACGAGGTCGACACGCAAACGGCCCCCGCACCGAACGTGCGGGGGCCGAAAAGCGTGAAGGATCAAGCCTTCTTGACCGGAGCAGCCTTCTTGGCCGGAGCGGCGGCCTTCTTGGCCGGAGCCGGGGCCGGAGTTGCCGCAGCCTTGGCCGGAGCAGCCTTCTTGGCGGGAGCGGCGTGCTTGGCCGGGGCAGCCTTGTCGGCCTGAGCCTGGACGTCGGCAGCGGTGGCGTCGACGCGATCGGCAGCGCCCTTCGACGCTTCCTCGGCCTGGTCGCCCAGGTCGAGAACCTTCAGGGCAGCCTCGTCGCCGGCGTCGGCGATGGCCTCCCCGAGCCCCTCGGCGGTGTCGGAGATGCGACCCGAAGCGCGGCCCGCGAGCTTCGCGGCCTGCTCGCCGACGGCGCGCGTCTGGCGTGCAACGGTGCCGAGAGCTTCCTCGGTCAGCTCGACGGCGTCACCGAAGGCGGTCTCGGCGCGGCCGATGCCCTCCTCGACGACCGGCTGCTTGCGGATGCGCTCGACGGTGTCCTCGCCGCGCTCGGCGAGCGACGTGTACAGGTCGGAGGCGACCTTCAGGTAGGCCTCGGCGACCTTGCGCAGCTCGTCGGCGGTGAACTTCTCACGCAGCTCGGCAAGCTCCTCGGGCAGCTCGGACGGCAGTCCGGCGAGGCGGTCGCGAAGGTTCTCGACACCCTCGGTGACCTCTTCCTGGAGTCCGGCGATGCGCTCCTTGGCGCCGCCGACACGCTCCTCGACGTCGCCCTGGGTGGACTCGGCGCGCGAGCGGACCTGGGCGACGACGTCGGCCACGGCCTGCACGACGACGTCGCCGGCGCCTACGGCCGCGTACAGCGAGGTCTTGACGCTGTCGATGGTCTTCTGGTCAGTCATCGGCTTTCTCCTGTTCAACGGTGGGGGGTTCTGGTTCCGGCGTCTGGGAATCAGAACGCTGGTGTTCTTCTGTCCGAAGCTCGGACGTCCGGGATTCGGCCGCTTCCGCCGATTCGTTCTCACGACAGAACGACTCGTAGATCTCGAGCAGCACTTGCTTCTGCCGCTCGGTAATGGCCGTATCCGCGAGCAGAGCGTCACGGAGGGGACCGTGTGGCCGCTGCTCGAGGTAACCCGCCTGGACGTACAGGACCTCCGACGACACCCGGAGACCCTTGGCTATCTGCCCAAGCACCTCGGCCGAGGGCTTGCGCAACCCACGTTCGATCTGACTCAGATACGGATTACTGACACCGGCCAGCTGCGCCAGCTGCCGCATCGACACCTGGGCCGCTTCGCGCTGGGCACGAATGAAACCTCCGATGTCGTGAGCGGCGTTGCTGACTACGCGAGCTGCCAGATCTCCTGCACCGGCTGCGTCGCGATCATCGCTTGCCATCAGTCCTCCGTGTTGCTGGGCAGAACCAAGCCTAAAGCAGGGTGCTAGCAATTGCAAGCACTCTGTTAGCACCCAGCTAGCGGACCCTCCGCCGAGGCCGATGTCAGCCGAACAGCAACGTCGAGAACGTGTAGATCAGCAGCCCCGCGATCGACCCGACCACGGTGCCGTTGATGCGGATGAACTGGAGATCCCGTCCCACCTGCAGTTCGATCTTCTTGGACGCCTCCTCGGCGTCCCAGCGCTCGACGGTGTCGGAGATGATCGCGGTGATCTCGTCGGTGTAGTGGACGACGACGTAGCGCGTGCCGGCGAGCACCCACCCGTCGACCTTGGCCCTCAGCTCGTGGTCGTCGCGCAGCCGCTCACCGAATCGCACGACGTTCTCCGCGACCTTCGTGCGCAGCGTGCTGTTCGGGTCGTCGACGGATTCCATGATCAGGCGCTTGGCGACCGTCCACGTAGCCGCAGCGAGACCGGTCACCTCCTCGCGCCCCATGATCTCGGCCTTGATCTTCTCGGCCTTCTCCATGGTCGCGGGGTCGTTCTGCAGGTCGTCGGCGAAGTCGACGAGGAAGCGGTTGGCCGCCTGCCGCACCTCGTGCTCCGGGTTGGATCGCACCTTCCAGGTGAATTCGACGAGCTCCCGGTGGATCTTCTCGCCGAGCATGGCGTCGACGAACTTGGGCGACCAGGCGGGCGAATCGCGGCTGACGATCCGGTCGATGGTCTCCTGACTCCCGAGCGCCCACTGGTGCGCCCGCTCGGCGAGCAGATCCAGGATCGGCAACTGCCGGTTCTCGCGCAGGAGTTCGCCGAGTACGCGCCCGATCGGCGGCCCCCACTGGGGCTCGGCCAGCCTGCGCACCAGGGTGCTGTCGATGATCTGCTGCACGTCCTCGTCGCGCAGGATCTCGACGAAGCCGCGCAGGATGGTGGCCGTCTCGGCAGCGACACGCGCGGCGTGCTTGGGCTGCGCCATCCACCTGCCCAGCCGCAGCGGGATCTCCGCGGCCTCCACCTTGGCGGACACCACCTCGGGGGCGAGGAAGTTCTGGCCGACGAAGTTGCCGAGGCTCGCCCCCAGCTGGTCCTTCTTGCGCTTGATGATCGCGGTGTGCGGGATCGGCAATCCGAGCGGATGCCGGAACAGGGCCGTCACCGCGAACCAGTCGGCCAGCGCACCGACCATGCCTGCCTCGGACGCGGCCCGCACGTAGCCGACCCACGCCCCCGCGCCCCGCGATTCCTGCCACCTGCACACGAGGTACACCACGGTGGCGAACACGAGAAAGCCCGTCGCGACAGCCTTCATCTTGCGGAGATCGCGACGCTTCGCGTCGTCGTCGAAGGCGGAAAGGCTCAGTTGATCCACAGACGCCATTGTGCCCAAGGACGGCGGGAAGGCGGCAACCCAGCCGCTGGACGCGCGCCCGCACAGACGGCGTTGTGCCGTGCGACAAGACCGGAGCACTAAGCTGACAGGAGATCGCGACACGAAACGGATGTGAAGAGACTCAGTGGCGAACGACGACGTGAAGGATCCTGAGCAGGTGACCGAGTCGATGACGAAGCTGGACAAGGCGGCAAAGCCCGATGGGCGCAAGCGCCGCTGGCGTGAGCACAAGATCGCGCGCCGAGAAGAACTCGTCGACGGAACGATCGCCGCCATTCGCTTGCGTGGACGCGACATCGGCATGGACGAGATCGCATCCGAGATCGGTGTCTCCAAGACGGTGCTGTACCGCTATTTCGCGGACAAGAGCGATCTGACGAACGCGACCATGGCGCGTTACGTGGAGACCACACTCGCCCCGCGGATCTACGAGGCCATCGGCGGCGACCTCGACGACTTCGAGCTGACCCGCGCCACCATCACGGCGTACGTCGAGACGGTGGCGTCGGATCCCGACGTCTACCTGTACATCATGGCGAACGGCTCCGGCCCGGGCCGCGAAACGGTCGCGGACTCGGAACGGATGATCGCGGAGGTGCTCTCCACGGTTCTCGGCGAGCGGCTGCGGCAGATGGAGATGGACTCCGGCGGCGCCGTCCCCTGGGCGTACGGAATCGTCGGCGGTGTGCAGCTGGCGACGCACTGGTGGATCTCCAACCGGTCCATGTCGGTCGAGGATCTGATCAACTACCTGACGATGATGACCTGGGGTGGCGTCACCGGTATCGCCGCCGTCAACGGCTCGCCCGCGCGATTCAATGCGATCCCGCACCCGCTGCGCCCGCCTGCGGCCGAGGCCGACTAGCGCCGAAGGTTTCTTGTGTAACTATCAGTTACAGGTAAACTCGCCTGTGTGAACGAACACGAGGAAGAAGAAGAGGGCTACCGCGGCCCCGCCGACGTCGTCGTCGGCGACCGTCCTGCCGTGACCGTGCAGGTCCAGTTGGCGGGAAACTTCGAACCCATCAGCGGTCGGTACGTCTGGCACGGCCGCGTACGCACCCTGACCGACGTCCTCGGCGCCGATGCCGACCTGTCCGCGGGCACCGAGCTGCAGATCACGGGCCCGGATGGCACGGCCACCGCCCGGATCACCGGGATGGACCTCTGGGGAAGCCATCTCGTCGACGGAGTGACGCCCCCGCCGTTCAGCCGGGTGTGAACTCGAAGTCCGCCGGTTCGACCGACCGCGTCCGTCGCCAGTAGCGCACGGTCGAACCCGGCCAGATAGTGCGGTTGACGCCGTGCGAGTCCAGGTACCAGCTCACGCACCCGCCGGTGGACCACACGCCCTTTGCCAGTTTCCGTTGGATGTCGGTGTTGAAGCGGCTCTGCACGGCGGGCCGGACGGCCGCGGAATCGGCGCCGCGCCGGTCGACGAGATCCATCAACTCCAGTGCATAACGAATCTGCGACTCGATCATGAAGACCACCGAATTGTGACCGAGCCCGGTGTTGGGGCCGAAGAGGAAGAACGCGTTGGGGTAACCCGCGACGGTGATACCGAGGTGGGTGCGGATCCCGTGTTCCTCCCATTCGTCGGCGAGGCGTCGGCCCTCGACCCCGGTGAGGTCGACATTGTCGAAGCCGTCGGTGACGTGGAATCCGGTGGCGTAGATGATCGCGTCCACCGCCCGCTCAGCCCCGTCGCCCGCGACGATACTGTGCGGGCGTACCTCGGCGATGCCCTCGGTGATCACGACCGTCTTCGATGAGATCAACGCCGGGTAGTACACGTCCGACCCCAGGATCCGCTTGCAACCGATGCGATAGGACGGGGTCAGCTTCCGGCGAAGTTCGGGATCGGTGACGGTCCTGTTCAGGTTCTTCCGCGCCGCGCTCTCGATCGGCCGCATCAGGCGGGAGTGCCCGTTGAACCCGAGCGCGAGCGATTCGTAAGTCCAGTAGACCGCGGCACGCACCATTCGACGGGCCAGCGGGACCCGGCCCAACAAGCGCCGCGCCTCCGGCGGAATGCTGAAGTTCAGGCCGGGTATCACCCAGGGCGGCGTCCGCTGATACAGCTGCAACTCGGCTACGTCGCCCACGATCTCGGGAACGAACTGGACTGCGCTGGCGCCCGTGCCGATCACCGCGACTTTCTTGCCCCGCAGGTCGTAGTCGTGGTTCCACTGCGCCGAGTGGAACGCCGTTCCCTCGAAGGTGTCGGCGCCGGGCAGATCCGGGACGTTCGGGATGTGGAGGGCGCCGATCCCGGACACGACGAACTGGGCGACGTACTCGTCGCCCGACTCGGTGTGGACGTGCCACCGTTGCCGTTCGGCGTCCCAGTGCCCGCCCGTCATCGTGCGGCCGAAATGAATGTTGCGCCGCAGGTCGTACTTGTCGGCCAGGCCGCGCAGATAGTCGAAGATCTCCTCCTGTCCCGACCACATCCGCGTCCAGTCCGGGTTCGGCTCGAACGAGAACGAGTACAGGTGCGAGGGCACGTCACACGCACAACCCGGGTACGTGTTCTCCCGCCAGGTGCCGCCGACCTCCCGCGCCTTCTCCAGCAGGATGAAGTCGTCGCGTCCCCGCTTGCGGAGCTGGATGGCCGTGCCCAGACCGGAAAATCCCGTCCCGATCACCAGGACACGACACCGGTGCACCTCGCCGCCCACGACTCCATGTAACGCTCCTGTGGCACTGTTTGTACATGGCAGACAAGGCACGCGGATTGTGGAAGACGCCGGCGATCGAGGCCCTGCGATCGCGCCCGGGTCAGCGGATCGCCGAACTCGATTGTGGGAGCACACCGGGGTTCGTCGGCGACAAGTCGGACGGGGTCGCGCTGCTCGAGGAACGCGGTGCGGTGCTGTCGTCCCTCCAGGAGAAGCTCTACGCCAACGGACGATCCGGCGACGGCCGGTCGGTGCTCCTCGTGCTGCAGGGCATGGACACCGCAGGTAAAGGCGGGATGGTCCGCCACGTCATCGGGCACGTGGATCCGCAGGGCGTGGATCACGCGTCGTTCGGCGTGCCCACACCCGAGGAGAAGCGCCACCACTTCCTGTGGCGGATCGACAACGCCCTGCCCCGCGCCGGGCAACTCGGCGTGTTCGACCGGTCGCACTACGAGGACGTGCTGGTGGTCCGGGTTCACGATCTCGTGCCCGCCGAAATCTGGAGCGGCCGCTACGACGAGATCAACCATTTCGAGAAGGAACTCGTCGCCGGCGGCACGACGCTGGTGAAGGTCGCGATGTTCGTCTCACTCGACGAACAGAAGTCGCGGCTGCGCGAACGGTTGGAACGCCGGGACAAGTACTGGAAGTACAACCCCTCGGACGTCGACGAGCGCAAACTCTGGCCCGCGTACCAGGACGCGTATCAGGCGATGCTCGACGAGACGTCGACCGATTACGCGCCGTGGTACGTGGTTCCGTGCGACCGCAAGTGGTACAGCCGGATCGCGGTCAGCGAGCTGCTGATCGACGCCCTGGAGAAACTGGACCTCGACTGGCCGCCCGCCACTTTCGACATCGACGCGGAGAAGCGGAGGCTCGCGGACTCCTGAGACCTTCCGGAAATGCCGCCGTCAGAAGAGGTGCGGCGTTTCGTGGTGCAGCCTGTGATCGTGACGCACGGCTCCTCCGTACAGCGCCATCGCTCCGGCCAGCGCGACGACGCACAGAGATCCGGAGATCACCGCCCAGCCGCCCTGCCCCGAGCCTGCGGCGACGAGGAACCCGCCGAGACAGACCACCGACAACAACACGAGAGCGAAGCTGACCCAAGCAGCGAAGAGATTGAGTTTCACGGCACTCACCTCACCTTCGAGAACGTGGTCCCGACGCTACGCCCGACCTGCATCGACGACAAGGCAGGCCGGTTTTCTTCGCGCCGCCCTGGGTAACCGGGAGTCATGAACCTCGAGAGCCTGTTCCGGAAGGCGGAATCCGCCGGGTTCCTCGACGGAGGCAGCCGGTTCCTGCAACAGCGGATCCAGGGGGCGCTCGGTTCGTCCGGCGCGGGTGCGTTATTGCGCGGATCCTGGCTCGGGCACCCCGTGCATCCCGTTCTCGTCAGCCTCCCCATCGGTGCGTGGGTCGGCGCGACCGTCTTCGATCTGGCGTTCCGCGATCACGTCGGCGCACGCAGGCTGATCGGCCTGGGACTGCTCGCCACTCCCCCGACGTTGGTGACCGGCTGGGCGGACTGGGCCGAACGCGATACGCGTCAGCGCCGCGTCGGCCTGATCCACGCCGAGGCCAACGCCATCGGCATCACGGCCATGCTCGCGTCCTACCTTCGCCGCAGACACGGAACGGACGCACGCGCTGTCGTCACGAGCACCGCGGGACTACTCGCGATCGGTGTCGGCGGCGCGCTCGGCGGCCATCTGACCTACGCAATGGGCGCAGGAGTCGACGGGGTGCGGGAGGGTCCGGGATCGGACTCTCGCCTCGCCCCGGTGGGATGAAGAATCGAGGAACGTCATGATCGTGCTCGGACTGATCTTGCTCCTGATCGGATGGCTCACCGGCCTCACTTGGCTGTGGACCATCGGCATCATCCTCCTGGTGATCGGCGCGATCTTGTGGATTCTCGGCGCCACTGGTCGTGCGGTCGGCGGTAGGCGGCGTTGGTATTAGAACGCAACACCGGCCTGCCTGTGCCACCTGTCCTGTGACAGAGTGCTAGCCGGTCGGTTTACAAACCCGAAGTTCGGGAATCCCCGTGGCATGACGGCCATTCATCGCGAACCCAGACCTCCCGTGTGCGGCGGGCAACCGATGAGAACGGCAGCCGTCGGCACCTCGAGACGATTGAGGATTTCGATGGTCTCGGCCAACGCCAGTCCTCTCGACGTCTCGGACGGCGCCGATGTCGGGGGGCAGAGCATTCACCTCGCCGAACTGTCGGCAGCCCTCACACGAGAGGGTCACGACGTCACCGTCTACACCCGGGCGGAGAGCGAGGACGCCCCGGCGCGGGTCACGACCCCCGGCGGATACACCGTGGTGCACGTGCCGGTTGGGCCTCCGCGGCGGATGTCCGAGGCCGAGATCCTGCCGCTGATGGGGGCGTTCGGCAGCGTTCTGAAGGCCGAATGGGAAGCCGAACGGCCCGACATCGTCCACGCCCACTACTGGATGTCCGGGATCGCGACGCAACTCGCCGCCCGCACCATGGGCATTCCGGTGGTCCAGACGTTCCATGCGCTGGGGGTGGTCGAGCAGCGGTTCGAGCGCGCGGATTCGTCGAGCACCCACAACCGAATTCACTTGGAACAGTTGATCGCCCGCGGCGCCACCCGGGTGGTGGCGACGTGTACTGACGAGGTCTTCGAACTCTCCCATCTCGGCCTGCCGCGCTCGCGCACGTCCGTGGTTCCGTCCGGCGTCGACGTCGCCGAGTTCACGCCCGACGGCCGCGCCGACGAGAAGGGCAAACGCCATCGCCTCGTCATGGTCGGCCGCTTGGCGCCGAGCAAGGGGTTCGACACCGCGATCGAGGCGCTCTCCCACTTCCCCGACACCGAACTCGTCATCGCGGGCGGGCCGGCCGCCGACGACGTCGCCGACGACCCCGAAGCGTCGCGATTACTGACCCTGGCCCGGGAGACGAAGGTGCGCAACCGGGTACGGATCGTCGGGCGCGTGCCGAGGAACGCCATGCCCTCGCTGCTGCGCTCGGCGGATGCCGTCGTGTGCACCCCCTGGTACGAGCCGTTCGGCATGGTTCCGCTCGAGGCGATGGCCTGCGGCACACCGGTGGTGGCGTCCGCCGTCGGTGGTATGAGGGACACGGTGGTCGACGGCATCACCGGGCGCCTCATCTCACCGCGCAACCCGGTCCGCCTGGCCGAGGCCCTGCGACAGATCTTCGACGACGACGCCCTGCGCACGGGATACGGCATGGCGGGCTGCGATCGCGCCCGCGCCCGCTACTCGTGGGACCGGGTCGCCACCGATACCCTCCGCGCCTACGGCCGCTGCGTGTCGGCCCCTCCGCGCACGAGTCGAACCGGCGCCCACTGACGTCGGGCGCCGGTTCGGACGGTCAGGCCGTTCGGCCGTGCCAGGCCCCGAGGGCACTGTCCACGGAAGCGAAGCAGGGGTAGCTCGACTCCTGGCCCGCGGCTCTGAGCAGCCGATATACCGGCCGGCCGCAGATCATCGCCCATGTCCGCCCGTCCCGGACGTTCGTCGCGTGGACGGTGTCGAGCACCGACAGCCCCGCGGTTCCGATGAAATCCACCTTCGACATGTCGAGGATGAACTGCCCCTCGGGCGAAATCCGCGTGCACACGTAGTCGCGGAACCCCGGTGCACTGAACAGGTCGATTTCGCCTCGCACCCCTACCAACATCACCCCGGACCCGACTCGCTCGGAAGTGAATTCCGCGCTCGCACAGCGTGTCGGAGCGGAACCGACAGCCGAGAGCGTTACCCTCGGCTTGTACGTGGTACCGAACTCCGTGCCCGAACACGCCATTTCAGGTTCTGGGACCCCTGGACCAACAGACATGGCTCACCCCATCTCGAACATTGAGAGGGGAAGCGGAGCACCTGCAGACAGACCCGACCTCGGACACATGACACCGTCTGCTACGGCAGCGCTTCCCGACATCGGCTGTGTGTTCAACCTCGGTTCGAGACTACTCCCGCCTGTGGTGTGTCACAAGGAAATAACAGATACTCGAGCTCTCATTTGCCCTGGTGAGCGATTACAAACCGTTACGCACGGTTGTCCGCGCCGAAACAGCCGCGACGACACGTTCTGCGACCACGCGCAGTTTGACGTTCTCCCGCTGCGAACGCGTGACGAGGACGTCGAACGCGGTCTCGGCGTCGAGACCCCGCAACGCCATCACGATTCCCTTCGCCTGATCGATGACAGCGCGGGACCGGAGGGCGATACGGAGTTGCTCGATCAGATTTCTCGCCTCGCCGTACCGCCGGGCATTGCGCACCGCGACCGCAGCCGCCTCGACGTACAGCTCCAGCACCGACTCGTCCATGCGATGGAAGGCGTGCGGCAACAGTCCGTACAGATTCAGCGCGGCGGACTGCTCCGCGACGGGCAAGGGTACGGACAGATAGCTGTGGACGCCTGCCGGCTCGGAACTCGCGGCGTACGCCGGCCACCTCTCGTACGCCGCGGCACGGTCGGCCCGCACGGTCTCGCGGGAGCGCACGGCGTCGAGCGCAGGCCCCTCACCGAAGCGGTACTGCAACTCCTCGAGCGCCGCGAGCTCGTCCGACGTCGCGGCCACCGTGACGGGACCCGTCGGCCGGAGAACGGTGATCCCGGCCATCGCCGCACCCGGGAACACCTCGACCACCCGACGGCACAGCGTGTGCAGCACCACGTCGGTCTCGTCCACGGGTTCGAGCAACTCGAGCACAGCGTCGAGCGACACGGTGACCGCGTCGGCGTCCGCGGTCTCGACGTCATTCGTCAACGTGTGCAGGTGAATCTCGTCAGGCATCCCACTCGTCTCCCGTGACCACCATGACCCTGCCGAGGGCCTCAGGAACGCTGATCGTGCCGCCAACACTACTCGGGCAAACGTACTGATCGGACTGGTTTGATCGGTCCTGTTCTGCGGTATTCCACCTGCGGTGTCGCCGGATCGCTACCCTGACTTCTCAGCAGCGCGGGCCGACCCACCGCCCGCCGACAGCACGGTACGCCCGACCCGGAGGTCTCATGGCCATCGCCAAGACAATCGAACCCGACCAGGATCACACACATCCCGTCGTCGAACTGCGCGTGCGAGCAACGCCCGATCAGCTCTCCGTACTGCGCGCCCTGGCAGCAACCGTTGCCATTCACGAAGATTTCGACCTCGACTCCATCGCCGACATCAAACTCGCCATGGACGAGATCTGTACCCAACTGATCGTCCGCGCGACACCGGATGCGGTCCTGGTGTGCCGGCTGCAGTATCTCGACAACACCCTGCGAGTCGACGTATCGAGCACCACCACCTCGGTCGACTCCCTCGGCGAGCGTTCGTTCGCCTGGCACGTGCTCAACGCCCTCACCGATTCGGTCGATCTGAAACAGGAGCCAGACTCCGCCACCGCGGGTTTCGTGACCACCATGGAATTCACCAAGGTGAAGAACGGCCTGAGTCTGTGACGTCCCATACTCACAGTGGGGGGCACACGGCCCGTTGGCCGGACGAGTATCAGGACGTCACAGCACTCTTCGAACAGATGGCAGCCCTCGACGAGGACGATCCCCGGCGCAGCAGACTGCGCGACGCCGTCGTGACGCGCTGTCTCCCGCTCGCCGAGCACATCGCACGCCGCTTCGACGGTCGCGGCGAGGCGCACGACGATCTGGTTCAGGTCGCGCGCCTCGGCCTGGTCAACTCGGTCGACCGGTTCGACGTGGAGCGGGGATCCGACTTCGTGTCCTTCGCGGTCCCCACCATCATGGGCGAGGTGCGACGGCACTTCCGCGACACCGGGTGGGCCGTGCGGGTGCCCCGCCGGATGAAGGAACTGCACCTCGCGCTGAGCCAGGCCGTCGCCGAACTGTCCCAGAGTCTCGGCCACGCTCCCACTGTCAGCGAACTCGCCGAGCACCTGGACCTCGAACAGGAGGAGGTGGCGCAGGGGCTCCTCGCCGGCAACGCGTACCAGACCGTCTCCGTCGACAACACGTCGTCGGACCGGACCGGCGAACTGTCCATGGTGGAGACGCTCGGCGACTACGACGCCGCGATGGACGACGTCGAGAACCACGAAACCCTGCGCCCCCTGCTTCAATCCCTCCCAGAACGGGAGCGGACCGTCCTCATGCTGCGATTCTTCGGCAACATGACACAGACCCAGATCGCCGACCGGGTCGGTATCTCGCAGATGCACGTGTCCCGGTTGCTGGCGAAGACACTGGCATCACTGCGAGATCAACTCGGTGACGCGTAGGTCAGATCGTTGCCGTGTCGATCACGAATCGGTACCGCACGTCGCTGCCAACCACGCGGTCGTAGGCGCCGTCGCGTGCTGCCCCACTCGTGGCGGCCTACACCTCGACATGTTTGCGCGACCGAAAGCCCGTTCGGGGCCACCGCTGAGGCGGTGACCCCGAACACGCCGGAGAAATCAGGCCTCGGATTCTTCCTTCTCGGCCCGCCTGCGGAGACGCTTCGCCGCCGCCACCATATTGCGCAGCGAAGGCTCGAGCTGCCAGTAGTGACGCGTCTTCAGGCCGCCGTCCGGGTTGGCCCACAACCGTTCGAGTGACACCGACTCGCTCGCCTCCGTGAGCAGTTCGTCCAACTCGTCGATGTCCGGAATCCGGGCCGACCGGCTCTCGTACACACCCGGACCGACACCGTGGGTCAGCGCCCGCTCCTTGATGGCACCGAGCACCCACGTGATGGAGCGCGTCGCCACGATCGCCGTCACGTCCGCGTCGAGCCGTTCGATGGCGTCGACCACCGACGCCCGGCTCGTGTACGTGATATGCGTGTGGATCTGCGTCTCCGGCTTCGCCCCGCCCGTCGCGAGACGAAATGCGTCGACCGCCCACTCGAGATACGCCTCGCGGCCGTTCTCGCGCAACGGCAGCAGTTCCCGGATCGCCGGCTCGTCGACCTGGATGATCGCGATGCCCGCCGCCTCGAGGTCGGCGATCTCGTCGCGGATCACCAGCGCCAACTGGTCGGCCGTCTCGTACAGCGGCTGATCCTGGCGGACGAACGACCGCGCGATCATCGTCACCGGACCCGTGAGCATGCCCTTGACCGGCTTGTCCGTCAGCGACTGCGCGTACGAGATCCACTCGACGGTCATCGGCTTCGGCCGCGACACGTCCCCGTAGAGGATCGGCGGACGTGTACACCGCGAGCCGTAAGCCTGCACCCACCCGTTGTGGGTGAAGGCATACCCCTCGAGAAGCTCCGCGAAGTACTGCACCATGTCGTTGCGCTCGTGCTCACCGTGCACGAAGACGTCGAGCCCGATGTCTTCCTGCAACCGGATCGTGCTTTCGATCTCGGCCTGGATCCGCTTGTAGTATTCCTCCCACTCGAGGCGTCCCTCACCCAGCTCGTACCGCGCCTGCCGGATCGCGTCCGTCTGCGGGAACGAGCCCAGCGTCGTCGCCGGAACCAGCGGCAGGTTCAGTCGCTCCTGCTGGGCGACCCGCCGCTCCTCGTACGGAACCCGGAAGCGGTCGCCCGGCTTGATCGCGTTGACCCGTGCCCGCACCGCGTGCTTGAGCTTGAAGTGCACCGACGTGGGACGCTTGCGCCACTTGTCGGACGGCCCCTCGGTGAGCGCCTTGGCCAGCGAGACCACCTCGCCGACCTTCTGCTTCGCGAACGCGAGCCGGTCTGCGACATCACCCGGGATGTCGTACTCGGACAACACGTCGTACGGAACGTGCAGCAACGACGTCGACGTCGAGACCACGAGATCCGGCACGACGTCCTTCAGCGTGTTCAGGTACGTCAACGTGTTGTACCGGTCGACGCGCCACACGTTGCGGCCGTCGACCACACCGGCGTAGATGCGCTTGCGCTTCATGCCCGGGATCTTCGTCAGCTCGTCGGCGCTCAGCCGGTGACTGACGAGATCGAGGCCCAGAGCCTCCACCTTGGTGGAGGCGAGGATGGCGAGCGCCTCCCCGAGATGCCCGTACGGACCGGTGACGAGGATGCGGGGCCGCAGCGGTGCGTGCGACAGCTTCTCGTACGCCTTGGCCAGCGCGGCCAGTTCTTCCGCTGTGCGGTCCTCGGTGAACGACGGCTCGTCCAGCTGGACGCATGTGGCGCCGGCCTTCGCGAGCTGCTCGAACAGCCGCTCGTACTCCGGCAGCACCTTGTCCAGCAGGTCGAGGGTCGAGAAACCGTGCCGCTTCGACGTCGGACCGACCTTCGACAGCATCAGCAGCGACACGGGCCCCAGCACGACCGGACGCAGTTCGATCCCGCGCGCCTTCGCCCGCTCGAACTCGTCCATCACGGTCTCGGACCGCAGCGAGAACTCGGTGTTCTCGTCCAGTTCGGGCTGACGGTAGTGGTAGTTGGTGCCGAAGAACCGCACCAGCTCGAGCGGCGGGAAGTCCGGCCGGCCGCGGGCCAGCGTGAAGTAGAAGTCCAGCGGATCGAGCTGACTCTCGAGCGGCTTGAACCGCTCGGGCACGGCACCGAACAGCAGTGCGTTGTCGAGTACGTGGTCGTAGTAGGAGAACGTGTTGCCCGGGACCTGGGTCAGACCGGTCGCGGCGAGCTCACTCCACGTCTCCTCCTGAAGGTCCCGGGCGACGGCGACGAGTTCTTCCTTCGTGCTCGTGCCGTGCCAGTAGGACTCGAGGGCACGCTTGAGTTCGCGGCGAGGTCCGATGCGGGGATACCCCAGGATGCTGGATCCGTATGCTGCGGTGCTGGACATGCGGTCGACCTTTCTGGGCTCAGTCCAGTGGCTGAGAATGCCTCTGGGCTCGATGCACCTGTGCGCCTCTCACAACCGCCAGTGGTCGTGAAAGGCGCACAGGTGTAGTCGCCTACCTACCTACTAGCTGGCCTTCTTGCTGGCACGACCGTTGTCGCCGTACTCGTAGAAGCCCGCACCGGACTTCTTGCCGACCAACCCGGCCTCGACCATGCGAAGCAGCAGCGGCGGCGCCGAGTACAGGGGCTCCTTGAACTCTTCGTACATGGAGTCGGCGATGGACTTGACCGTGTCCAGGCCCACCAGGTCGGTCAGCGCGAGCGGACCCATCGGGTGTGCGAGGCCGAGAACCGTTGCCTTGTCGATGTCTTCCTTGGTGGCGAACCCGGACTCCACCATGCGGATCGCGGAGAGCAGGTAGGGCACCAGAAGGGCGTTGACGACGAACCCGGAACGGTCCGCGGAACGGACGACCTGCTTGCCCAGCACATCGCTGGCGAAGGCCTCGGCCCGCTCGGACACCGATTTGCTCGTCTTGAGCGTGGTCACCAGCTCGACGAGGGGGAGCACCGGAACGGGGTTGAAGAAGTGCATCCCGATGACCCGTTCCGGGGACTTCGTGGCGATGCCCAGCTTCATGATCGGGATCGACGACGTGTTGGACGCCAGTACGGCGTTCGGATCCGTCACGACCTGGTCGAGTTCGGTGAAGATCTCGCTCTTCACCTTCTCGTCCTCGACGACGGCCTCCACGACGAGCTGCCGGTCCGCGAAATCACCGAGATCGGAGGTGAACCGCAGCCGCCAGGCGGCCTGCTCACGTTCCCGCTCGGTGATCTTGCCGCTGCTCACTCCGCGGTCGAGCGAACGAAGGATGCGCGAACGCCCCGCCGCCGCAAGCTCGCGGGTCTGCTCGAACACCAGAACGTCGACGTGCGCGCGAGCACACACCTCAGCGATTCCGGCACCCATGATCCCGGCGCCGATCACGCCGACGCGCTGAATCTTTTCGCTGGTCACGTCAGCTCCTTTTCGTCTAGTGGAGTCGTCGCCCGGGGAGGGGCCCTGTTACAGGCCCCTCCCCGGGGTCGGGTTGATCAGGTGAAACCGTGATCGGTCGAAGCCTTGGGGAACAAGGCTCAGTGGAACTGACCCTCTTCGGTGGAGCCCTTCAGAGCAGCCGTCGAGGTGTTGGGGTCGACCGTGGTGGCGATACGGTCGAAGTAGCCGGCGCCGACCTCACGCTGGTGCTTGATGGCGGTGAAGCCACGCTCCTCGGCGGCCTTGAACTCGCGCTCCTGCAGGTCGACGAAGGCGGTCATGCCCTCGCGGGCGTAGCCGTGGGCCAGGTCGAACATGCCGTAGTTGAGCGAGTGGAAGCCGGCGAGGGTGATGAACTGGAACTTGAAGCCCATCGCGCCGAGCTCCTTCTGGAACTTCGCGATGGTCGCGTCGTCAAGGTGCGCCTTCCAGTTGAAGGACGGCGAGCAGTTGTAGGCGAGCAGCTGGTCCGGGAACTCGCTGCGAACGGACTCGGCGAACTTCTTGGCGACCTCGAGGTCCGGCACGCCGGTCTCCATCCAGATGAGGTCGGAGTACGGCGCGTAGGCCTTGGCGCGAGCGATGCAGGGCTCGATGCCGTTCTTCACACCGTAGAAGCCCTCGGCGGTGCGAGTGCCGTCGAGGAACTCGCGGTCGCGCTCGTCGACATCGGAGGTGATCAGGGTGGCGGCCTCGGCGTCGGTGCGCGCGATGACGACCGTCGGAACGTCGGCCACGTCGGCCGCGAGTCGCGCCGAGGTCAGGGTGCGGATGTGCTGCTGCGTGGGGATGAGGACCTTGCCACCGAGGTGGCCGCACTTCTTCTCCGACGCGAGCTGGTCTTCCCAGTGCGAACCGGCGACGCCGGACGCGATCATGGCCTTCTGCAGCTCGTAGACGTTCAGAGCGCCACCGAAGCCGGCCTCGCCGTCGGCGACGATCGGGGCGAGCCAGTTGTCGACGGAGGTGTCGCCCTCGACCTTGGCGATCTCGTCGGCGCGCAGCAGCGCGTTGTTGATGCGGCGCACGACCTGCGGCACCGAGTTGGCCGGGTAGAGACTCTGGTCCGGGTAGGTGTGACCCGAGAGGTTCGCGTCGCCGGCGACCTGCCAGCCGGACAGGTAGATGGCCTTGAGGCCCGCGCGGACCTGCTGCACGGCCTGGTTACCCGTGAGGGCACCCAGCGAGTTGATGTAGTCCTCGTTGTTCACGAGGTCCCAGAGGATCTCGGAACCACGGCGGGCGAGGGTGGCTTCCTCGACAACGGTGCCCTGGAGCTTGGCGACCTGCTCCGCCGTGTAGTTGCGGGTTACTCCCTTCCAGCGCGGGTTGGTGTCCC
This sequence comes from Rhodococcus sp. IEGM 1307, assembly GCF_030056915.1. Taxonomy (NCBI): domain Bacteria; kingdom Bacillati; phylum Actinomycetota; class Actinomycetes; order Mycobacteriales; family Nocardiaceae; genus Rhodococcus; species Rhodococcus sp. IEGM 1307. The sequence goes on along the minus strand of NZ_JASHKW010000002.1, from coordinate 20,310 downwards.
AATCCTGCTGGATTTCAGCTGCGGTCTTCGGGGTGCCGGTGGTCGACATCAAGACTCCACTCTCTTCGATCTGCTGGTCCGGTACGGATGTACTGCTTCACATCCTTGCCAGGCCCTTCGTATGTACTTACCGAGAATGACACAAGCAAAAAGTGCCGTCTACCTGTTGCTAATGCCAATCTTGGCTAGCTTTTCACAACACCTTGCAAAGACTGTTAAGAAAGTTCGGCGCCACACCTGCCCGATCGGAGAGGAAAGATACTCGCCAGTAGCAAAAAGCCGCAGGTGGTGAACCAAATGCACGCAACTCGCCGTACACAGATATTTCCGCCCGTGCGACCCTCGCCTTCCCACCGCGGCACAGCCGTCGACCCGCCCGTTGTGACTGCAATCACCAATCGGGTCGGTTACCGTGACCTCGAATGGTCTCCTCCGGCGAAGGGCACCACGATGCCGCTGTACGAATTCCGATGTGCCGCCGACTGCGGCCCGTTCGAGCAGTCGTTCCCGATGGCCGACGTACCCGGCACCACACGCTGCCCGCGGTGCGACCGCGACGCCGTCCGGCGCGTGTCCTCACCGCGACTCGGACACGGATCGTCGTCCGCGATGAACCTCCTCGACAGCACGAAGAGGTCGGCTCACGAACCGGACGTCGTCACCGGTCCGCCGCCCCGGACCACGGCCGGGCGTTCACCCGTCACGAGCAATCCGCTGCACCGCCGACTTCCTCGTCCCTGACCGGCCACCGAAGGAGCGCACATGCCCGAACTGCTGTTTCCGCTCGATTCCTCGAAAAAGTTCACCGATCAGGCGATCGTCGGCCACAACCGCTGGCACCCGGACATCCCGGCCGCGGTCACGGTGAAACCGGGCGACTCCTTCCGCGTCCACTGCCGCGAATGGTTCGACGGCGCCATCCACAACGACGACTCAGCCGACGACATCCTGAACGCTCCCCTCACCACGGTCCACACATTGTCCGGGCCGTTCGCCGTGGAGGGCGCGAAGCCCGGCGACCTGCTGATCGTCGACATCCTGGACGTCGGACCCATCCCCCAGGAGGATTCCGGCCCGCTGGCAGGCCAGGGCTGGGGGTACACCGGGATCTTCTCCCGCCACAACGGCGGCGGATTCCTCACCGAGCAGTTCCCCGACGCCTACAAGGCCGTCTGGGATTTTTCCGGTCAGACCGCCACGTCGCGGCACGTCCCGCACGTCTCGTTCACCGGCATCGTCCACCCCGGACTGATGGGCACCGCGCCGTCGGCCGCCCTCCTGTCGAAGTGGAACGCGAGGGAGGGCGCGCTCATCGCCACCGACCCGGGCCGGGTTCCCCCACTCGCCCTGCCGCCCGAACCGCAGGACGCCGTCCTCGGGTCCCTGTCGGGCGCCGACTTCGACCGCGTCGCCGGCGAGGCCGCCCGCACCGCGCCCCCACGCGAGAACGGCGGCAACCAGGACATCAAGAACCTCACCAAGGGCAGCCGCGTCTTCTACCCGGTGTTCGTCGACGGCGCGAACCTGTCCGTCGGCGATCTGCACTTCTCCCAGGGCGACGGCGAGATCACGTTCTGCGGCGCCATCGAGATGGGTGGCTTCATCGACCTGCGCGTCGACATCATCAAGGGCGGCATGGACACGTACGGCGTGTCCGAGAACGCGATCTTCATGCCCGGCAACACCGACCCGCAGTACTCGGAGTGGCTCGCGTTCTCCGGAACGTCCGTCACCCTCGACGGGGAACAGAAGTACCTCGACTCGCACCTGTCGTATCAGCGGGCCTGTCTCCACGCGATCGACTACCTCACCAAGTTCGGGTACAGCCCCGAGCAGGCCTACCTCCTCCTCGGCGCCGCACCGATCGAGGGCCGGCTGTCGGGGGTGGTGGACATCCCGAACTCCTGCTCGACGGTGTACCTGCCGACGGCGATGTTCGACTTCCCCGTCGCACCGTCCGCGTCGGGTCCGTTCCAGATCGACCCGGGTGTCGGCGCGCCGCGCTCGGAGAACAAGGCCTGAGCTGTCCCGACCCGCGCGAGTAAATCTTGCGAAGGTTCCGTTCGCACATCTGACCTGCGCCGGTACCATTGGCCGTATGTCCAAGACCTTCGTCGGCACCCGGTTGCGTCAGCTCCGAACCGAGCGTGGACTGAGCCAGGCGGCGCTGGCGAAGACGCTGGAGATTTCCGCCAGCTACCTCAATCAGATCGAGCACGACGTGCGGCCGCTGACGGTGCCGGTGCTGCTGCGGATCAGCGAGGTGTTCGGCGTCGACACCACGTTCTTCTCATCCCAGGACGACACGCGACTGATCGCGGAGATGCGCGAGGTGGCGCTGGATCAGGAGATGGGCATCGACGCGGACGCCCAGGAGATCGCCGAGATGGTGGCGTCGCATCCGGGCCTGGCGAAGGCGATGGTCAACATGCACCGCCGCTTCCGTAACACCACCGCGCAGCTGGCTCTCGCCACTGAGGACCGCTACAGCGACGGCAGTGGTAGCGGCTCGATCACGATGCCGCACGAAGAGGTCCGCGACTACTTCTATCAGCGGCAGAACTATCTGCACGAACTGGACACGGCGGCGGAGGAACTGACCGCGCGCATGCGATTCCACCGCGGCGACGTCGGCGGTGAGATCGCCCGCAGGTTGCAGACCGTGCACGACGTGCAGATCGTCAAGCGCATCGACCTGGGCGAGAACGTCCTGCACCGGTACGACCCCGAATCCCGGCTGCTGGAGATCTCGCCGCACCTGTCGGGCGGCCAGCAGGTGTTCAAGTTCGCGACCGAGCTGGCGTTCCTCGAATACGGCGACCTGCTCGACAAGCTGGTGGCCGAGGGCGGCTTCACGAGCGACGAGTCCGTGGCGCTCGCCCGGCTCGGGCTGGCCAACTACTTCGCTGCGGCCACGGTGCTGCCGTACGGCCAGTTCCACGACGTGGCCGAGGACTTCCGGTACGACATCGAGCGGTTGTCCGCGTTCTACTCGGTGAGCTACGAGACGATCTGCCACCGCCTCTCGACGCTGCAGCGTCCGAAGTTGCGCGGCGTTCCGTTCATGTTCGTCCGCGTCGACCGGGCCGGGAACATGTCGAAGCGGCAGTCCGCCACCGGGTTCCACTTCTCCACCAGCGGCGGCACGTGCCCTCTGTGGAACGTGTACGAGACGTTCGCGTACCCCGGCAAGATCATGAACCAGATCGCGCAGATGCCGGACGGCCGCCGGTATCTGTGGATCGCCCGAACCGTCGAACGTCGCGCCCAGCGCTACGGCCAGCCGGCCAAGATCTTCGCGATCGGGCTCGGCTGCGAGATCCGGCACGCCCACCGGCTCGTCTACGGCGACGGTCTCGACCTCGACGATTCCAACCCGGGCACCCCGATCGGCGCCGGTTGCCGGGTGTGCGAGCGCGTCAACTGCCCGCAGCGCGCGTTCCCGCCGCTCGGCAAGCAACTCGACATCAGTGAGCACCAGAGTTCGGTCTCCCCGTACCTGATCCGCTGACTCGCCCTTGTGTCACATCGGTTCAATCCGACTGAACCGGTGTCACATTGGCCGCAGCGGCAGCAGCCTCCGGCCCCGCAGGGAGCGCTGTGAGCGGTTGTTCACGTAACCGTAATTCGCGTCACGAACACGTCACCGACAGACATTCAGGCGCAACAACGGCCGCTTAATGTTCGCCCCACGAATACACCTCTGTATACGTGGGGCGGATACATGTCCCGGGTTGCGGAGGTCCCCAAGTCCTCCGACGGAAAGGCCCGTACATGCGCACCTTCTCCAAGCGCGCCCTCGCTGCACCGACCGCGCTCGCCGCCATCGGGCTCGTGCTGACCGGTTGTGGCAGCAAGGCGTCCGACACGGCCGGCGAGTCCACCGCGGCGTCCTGTGTGGACACCTCCGGAGACACGATCAAGGTCGGGTCGCTGAACTCGCTGTCGGGCACGATGGCCATCAGCGAGGTGACCGTCCGGGATTCGATCGCGCTCGCGGTCGACGAGATCAACAACTCGGGCGGCGTGCTCGGCAAGAAGATCCAGATCGTCGCGGAGGACGGGGCCTCGGAGCCCACCGTGTTCGCCGAGAAGGCGGAGAAGCTGATCAGCAGTGACTGCGTCGCAGCCGTGTTCGGCGGTTGGACGTCGTCGAGCCGCAAGGCGATGCTGCCCGTGTTCGAGGACAACAACTCGCTGCTCTACTACCCCGTGCAGTACGAGGGCCTCGAGGATTCGAAGAACATCTTCTACACCGGGGCCACCACCAACCAGCAGATCGTGCCCGCACTCGACTACCTGAAGGAGAAGGGCGTCAAGTCGCTGTACCTGGTGGGCAGTGACTACGTGTTCCCGCAGACCGCCAACCGCATCATCAAGGCGTACGCGGAGGCCAACGGCATCGAGATCAAGGGTGAGGACTACACCCCGCTCGGCTCCACCGACTTCTCGACCATCGTCAACAAGGTCCGCTCCGCCGATGCGGACGCCGTCTTCAACACCCTCAATGGCGACTCCAACGTCGCGTTCTTCCGCGAGTACGCGAACGTCGGCCTGAAGCCCGCCGACATGCCCGTCGTGTCCGTGTCGATCGCAGAGGAGGAGGTCGGCGGTATCGGCGTCCAGAACATCGAGGGCCAGCTGACCGCCTGGAACTACTACCAGACCATCGACACGCCGGAGAACAAGAAGTTCGTCGACGCGTACAAGGCCCGGTACGGCGCGAACAAGCCGACGTCCGACCCGATGGAAGCCGCCTACACGTCCGTGTACCTGTGGAAGAACACCGTCGAGAAGGCGAACTCCTTCGCCACCAAGGACATCCAGGACAACGCGGACGGCGTCACGTTCGCCGCCCCGGAGGGACTGGTCACCATCGACGGGTCCAACCACCACATCACCAAGACCGCGCGCATCGGTGAGATCCGGAACGACGGCCTGATCTACACGGTCTGGGATTCGGGCACACCGATCCAGCCGGACCCGTACCTGAAGTCCTACCCGTGGGCCGAGTCGCTGGGTAGCTAGAACACGGTCCGACGAGCACGAGGGAAGAGAGAGGACATACATCGATGGATGTAGTGATCGGACAGCTGTTCACCGGATTGAGTATCGGATCGATTCTGTTGCTCGCGGCGCTGGGGCTGTCGTTGACGTTCGGCCAGATGGGCGTCATCAACATGGCCCACGGCGAATTCATCATGGCCGGCTCGTACACGGCGTATGTGGTGCAGCAGGTGGTATCGAGCGCCACCGGTTCTCTGTTCATCTCTCTGCTCGTCGGCTTCGTGGTCGGTGGCGCGATGGGTGTCCTCCTCGAGGTCACCCTCGTCAAGCGGATGTACCACCGGCCGCTGGACACGCTGCTGGTGACGTTCGGTGTGGGGTTGATCCTGCAGCAGCTGGCACGGGACGTCTTCGGTGCGCCCGCCGTCAACGTCGCCGCACCGGAGTGGCTCTCCGGTGGTGTGGAGATCCTGGGCGCGGTGGTGCCGAAGACGCGCCTGTTCATCCTGGTGCTGGCCGTCGTGGCCGTCGTCGCGCTGTCGCTGGCGATGCAGAAGTCCCCGATGGGACGCCGCATCCGCGCCGTCGTACAGAACCGCGACCTCGCAGAGACGAGCGGGATCTCCAGTCGCCGAACCGATGTGACGACGTTCTTCATCGGTTCCGGTCTGGCGGGTGTCGCGGGTGTGGCGCTCACCCTGATCGGCTCGACGAGTCCGACCATCGGGCAGAGCTACCTCATCGACGCGTTCCTGGTGGTCGTGGTCGGCGGCCTGGGTCAGATGAAGGGCGCGGTGATCGCCGCGTTCGCACTCGGCATCCTCAATTCGTTCGTCGAGTACTCGACCACGGCGTCGATCGCCAAGGTCATCGTGTTCGTGGTCATCGTGGTGTTCCTCCAGGTTCGGCCGCAGGGCCTGTTCGCCGTCAAGACGAGGAGTCTCGTATGAGCATCCTGACGAGTGGCCGCTACCGCGCGTGGGCGGGATTCGCACTGGCCGCGCTGCTTCTGTTCGTCGTCGCCCCCGCGGTTCTCAGCGACTTCCGGCTGAGTCTGCTCGGCAAGTTCCTGTGCTTCGCGATCGTCGCGGTCGGTATCGGCCTGGCGTGGGGCCGCGGCGGCATGCTCACCCTCGGCCAGGGTGTCTTCTTCGGGCTGGGTGCCTACATGATGGCGATGCATCTGAAGATCGCCGACGCCGAACTCCGCGGAGACACGGTGCCCGACTTCATGCAGATCGCGGGCATCCGGGAGCTGCCGGGCTACTGGGTGCCGTTCACGTCGCCGATCGTGACGATCCTGGGAATCCTGCTGATCCCGGCGCTGGTGGCGTTCGTCCTCGGGCTCGGGGTGTTCAAGCGCCGCGTCAAGGGCGCCTACTTCGCGATCCTCAGCCAGGCGCTCGCCGCCGCATTCGCCATCCTGCTGGTCGGCCAGCAGAGCACCGGAGGAAGCAACGGCCTCAACCGGTTCCGCACGTTCTTCGGTTTCAACCTGAACGATCCGGCCAACAAGCAGATGCTGTTCTTCATCGCCGCCGGCGTGCTGCTGGCCGTGGTCGCGATCACCCGGCAGCTGATGAACAGCCGTTACGGCGAACTGCTCGTCGCCGTCCGGGATCAGGAGGAGCGCGTCCGCTTCCTCGGGTACGACCCGGCGAACATCAAACTCGTCGCCTACGTGACGGCCGCGTTCTTCGCGGGCCTCGCCGGCGCGCTGTTCGTTCCGATCGTCGGCATCATCTCCCCCGCCGATGTCGGGATCGTCCCGTCGATCGCGTTCCTGATCGGGGTGGCCATCGGCGGACGTTCCACGCTCCTCGGCCCGGTCCTCGGCGCCATCGGGGTGGCGTGGGCGCAGAGCGCGTTCTCGGAGTCGTTCCCGTCCGGCTGGACGTACGCGCAGGGTCTGCTGTTCATCGTGGTCGTCGGCTTCTTCCCGGCCGGTGTCGCGGGGCTGTTCGCGCTGCTGAAGCGGAAGAAGAAGGCCTCCTCCGACGAACCTGCCCCGCCCGGACCGGAAGACGAGACCGAGCCGACGGAACGAATGGAGATGGCCCGATGACGATTCCTGCCACGGCCAAGGAGCCGGTGCTCGGCGGCAACGCCGGAATGTCCAGCGAGTACCTCGAGGTCCGGGACCTTCGGGTCAGCTTCGACGGCTTCAAGGCGGTCGACGGCGTCGACCTCACCCTGATGCAGGGCGACCTGCGGTTCCTCATCGGCCCCAACGGCGCCGGCAAGACCACTCTCGTCGATGCCATCACCGGGCTCGTCCCCGCGACGGGATCGGTCACGAAGTCCGGTGTCGAGTTGATCGGCAAGAAGGTGCACCGCATCGCCCGGCTCGGTGTGGGCCGCACGTTCCAGACCGCGAGCGTGTTCGAGGAGCTGACGGTTCTCCAGAACCTCGACATCGCGGCGGGCGCGGGCCGGTCGGCGCTCACACTGCTGCGCCGACGCAAGACGGTGCTCCCTGCCATCGAGGAGGCGCTCGACGTCACGGGTCTCGGCAAGCTGCGCGACACCCCGGCCGGAATCCTCGCGCACGGACAGAAGCAGTGGCTGGAGATCGGAATGCTGCTGGTGCAGAACTGTTCCGTCCTGCTGCTGGACGAGCCGGTGGCCGGCATGAGCCACGAGGAACGCGACGAGACGGGAAACCTGCTGCGCCGAATCGGCGGTGAGCGGACCGTCGTGGTGGTCGAGCACGACATGGACTTCATGCGCGCGTTCGCGACGTCGGTGACCGTGCTGCACGCCGGGAAGGTGCTGAGCGAGGGAACCGTGGAGCAGGTGCAGGCCGATCCACGGGTGCAGGAGGTGTACCTCGGGACCGCCGCGGCCGGTGCCGCCCCCGAACTGCAGCCCGAGGTTTCGAAGGAGGACAGCGATGCTCGAGCTTGAGAACATCCGGGCCGGGTACGGCCGAACCGAAGTGATCCACGGAGTCTCGCTGACGGTCCCGTCGGACGGTGTGGCCGCGGTGATGGGACACAACGGAGCGGGCAAGACGACGCTTCTGCGGGCGGCGGTCGGACTGATCAAGGTCGATTCCGGGCGGGTGCTGTTCGACGGCGAGGACGTCACGGCGTTGCGGCCGAGCGCCCGGGTGGCGCGCGGCCTCGCCTACGTGCCGCAGGGCCAGCAGTCGTTCGGTCAGCTGACCACCGCGGAGAACCTTCAGGTGGTGGCCGACGGCCGCAAGCGCGGAAAGGAACTCGTCGGCGAGGTGCTGGATCTGTTCCCGGCTCTACGCGGCCTGCTCGACCGGCGTGCCGGTCTCCTCTCCGGTGGGCAGCGTCAGCAACTTGCCATCGCGCGGGCCCTGATCACGGAACCGAAGATGCTGATCCTCGACGAACCGACGGAAGGCATTCAGCCGTCCGTCGTGGCCGAGATCGAGCGCACCATCATGGAACTCACCCGCCGCGGCGGACTCGGAGTCCTGTTGGTGGAACAGCACATCGGGTTCGCTCTCGAATCCGCCGAGAGCTACTACGTCCTCGAGTCGGGGCGGGTCACGTCCTCCGGCGCCGGTGGCGCCGCACCCGGTTCCGACGTCCGTACCGCGGTCTCCGACGTCCGCGCGGCGATGGCGATCTGATGGCACGCCGAGAACCGGCCGGCTCCCTCAGCGATCACGTGTATCTGTCGCTGCGCACCGACCTGATGAGCGGCCGGATCCCACCGGGACAGCGTCTCGGCGAGGAGCGTCTCGCCGACACCTACGGGGTGTCGCGGACGCCGGTGCGGGAGGCCCTGGCCCGGCTCCTCGCCGACGGACTCGTCCAGCGCGACGTGGGCGGGTTGTTTCCGTACCGCCCCCGCATCGACGAGCTGGCCGGACTGTACGAACTGCGCATCACGCTCGAGCTCCAAGGAATCGCCCGGGTCCGCGCCGACGAGTCGCTGTCGCACGACCCGGACGTTCTCGGACCCGAGCTCGACCGGTGGTACGCGTTGCGGAAGGAGAACCCCGAGCCGGACGCCGGGTTCGTGGCGCTCGACGAGCAGTTCCACACCGTTCTGCTGCGGTCGGCGGGCAACCGGGCGCTGTCCGATGCGCTCGTCAACGTGAACGCGAAGGTGCGGCCGGTCCGGATGTTCGACTACCTCACCCCCGACCGCATGAGCGCGACCGTCGATGAACACATCTCGGTGGCCGAGCTCGCCCTCGACGGCAAGCTGGATTCCGCGTACGACACGCTGCTCGCGCACATCAGCGAGTCGCGTGAGGTGGTCATCGAGCGTGCTGAGCAGGCACTTTCCCTCGCACGCATGGCGTGGGCGATCCGCGATTGAGACAGTTGTCCAACTCGGTTGGACATTTTTCCCACCAATGAACCGAGCGGGTGCTAGCGTCTTGCTACCGCTCGGTAACACAGGTTGGGAACTCGCTTCATGTCACGCACTCTCGAAGAGAATCTGGTCGGACGCCGCGTCCTGATCACCGGCGCAGCCCGGGGTATCGGCGCCGGACTCGCCAGACGACTTCACGAGCGGGGCGCCCGTGTCGGGCTGCTCGGCCTCGAACCCGAACTCCTCGAACAGACGGCCACCACGTGCGGCCGGGCGCCGTGGCGTCGCTGCGACACCCGCGACCGGCGAGCCGTCGAGGACTCGTTCGACTACCTCACCGACCGGCTCGGCGGCCTCGATGTCGTCGTCGCCAACGCGGGCGTGACGCCCCCGGCGCACATCGTCGAGGGTGATCCGGAGGTGATGCGGTATGCCATCGAGGTGAACGTGATGGGGACGTACCACACGCTGCGGGCCGCGGGACCGTACATCGGGCACCGCAACGGGTACGCGCTCGTCGTGGCGTCGTCGACGACGTTCAGCCCCCTGCGTGGTGTCCACGGCGCCACGAGAGGCGGTGCCGAGGAACTCGGCGAGGCCCTGCGGGACGAGATGAAATCGCTGGGGACCCGGGTCGGCATCGCCCGGCTCGGCGAGATCGACACGGACCGCACCCTGATCGATTTCGACGGCGTCGCGGTTCCCCCACCCCGCGGCAGCGCACTGACCCGGACCTCCTCGATCACGGTGGCGGTCGACGCACTCGAGCGGGCAATCGCGGGACGGAAGAATCGGATATACGCACCGTCCCGGGTACCCGGAACGGATTCTGTGCGTATGCTCGCACTTCGGGCCACGGAGATGACCCGTTCGATCGAACTACGCGCGCACGCAGCCGTTCCCACGAGGGGACGAGCAGAAGGAGAGGGGGCGGCGTGACCGCACGCATTCCACCCGGACGTCTGAAGGAACTCGGCCCCGTCAACTGGGTGTTGTGGCGAATCATCTCCCGTGTCGCCGGTGTGCCGGACGCTCATCTGTTCAGCACGGTGGGCCGCACGAGGGGCCTCTTCCGTGCGTGGCTGCAGTACTCCGGCAAGCTGATGCCGGGCGGGCAGATCTCCCGGTACGAGACCGAATTGATCATCCTTCGCGTGGCGCACCTGCGGAAGTGCGGCTACGAGATGGATCACCACGTGCGCCTCGGACGCCGGGCGGGCGTCACCCCGGCGCTCCTCGAACAGGTGCTGGAAGGTCCCGCCGCGGACGGCTGGGACGCGCGCCGCCGCGCCATTCTCACCGCCGTCGACCAACTCGTCACCACCGACAACCTGGACGATGCCGCGTGGTCGGCGCTGAGCACCCACTTCGACGACCGCCGGATGATCGAATTCTGCTTTCTGGTGACCCAGTACGACGCCCTGGCCACCACCATCGGGACTCTGAGGATCGAACGCGACTATTCGTAGGTTCCACATCGCGTAGAGAAGAGGAACGGCCGCATGACATCCGCTACCGAAGAAGTCCGTTCCGAGAAGGGACTGGCGCGGGTCGCGCAGTCGCTGGCCGGCTGGACGGAAAAATGGTTTCCGGACGCCTACGTCTTCGCGCTCGTCGGCGTCTTCGTCGTCTCGGTGGCCGCATTGGCCAACGGTTCGTCTCCGCAGACGGTCGTGGACGCGTTCGGTGACGGTTTCTGGGATCTGACGGCGTTCACCCTGCAGATGGCGATGGTGGTGCTGACCGGATACGTCGTCGCCACGTCCCCGCCGGTCGCCCGGCTGATCGATCGTCTGGCCATGGTGCCTCAGTCGGGGCGCACCGCAGTCAGTTTCGTCGCATTGCTGTCCATGTCGGTCTCCTTCCTGAACTGGGGGCTCAGTCTGGTGTTCGGCGGGCTGCTCGCCCGGGCGATCGCCCGCCGATCCGACCTGAGAGTGGATTACCGCGCGCTCGGCGCGGCGGCCTTCATGGGTCTGGGCGCCGTGTGGGCGCTCGGCATGTCCTCGTCCGCCGCGCAGCTCCAGGCCACCGCCGCGTCCCTGCCGCCCGCGCTGCTGGAGATCACCGGCGTCCTCGACTTCGGGACCACGATCTTCACCTGGCAGTCGCTGCTGATGTGCGTCATCATCATCGCCCTGACCGTGGTCATCGCCCACTTCTCCGCGCCGAGGGGTGCGGCCGTCACCACCGCCGAGGATCTGGAGGTCGATCTCGACGACCGGCCGAAGGAGGTGGCACCCCGATCGCGACCGGGAGAGTGGCTCGAATACAGCCGGATCCTGCCGGCGCTGGCCGGTCTGATGACGTTGGGGTGGCTGATCTCCCAGCTGGTGACCAAACCCGTGCTCACCGTCGTCAGCAGCCTGAACGCCTACCTGCTGGTCTTCCTCATGCTGGGGCTGGTGCTGCACGGGACGCCGCGCAAGTTCCTGCAAGCCGTCGCGCTGGCCGTCCCCGCCACCGCAGGCATCCTGGTCCAGTTCCCGCTGTACGCCGCGATGGCCGCGATCCTGACGAAGGCCGAGGGCAGAAACGGCCTCACCATCTCCGAGCACTTGGCCGATTTCTTCACGAACATCGGCAGCGGCGGCGGCTTCACCGTCGTCATCGCCCTCTACACGGTCGTGCTGGGCCTCTTCGTGCCGTCCGGAGGCGGAAAATGGCTGGTCGAGGCGCCCTACGTCATGCAGTCGGCCACCGACGTCGGGATGAACCTGGGCTGGACGGTCCAGGTGTACAACGTCGCCGAGGCCCTGCCGAACCTGATCAACCCGTTCTTCATGCTGCCCCTCCTCGCGGTGCTGGGACTCAAGGCGCGCGACCTGGTGGGATTCACGTTCCTGCAGTTCATGTTCCACCTGCCGGTGGTCCTGCTCCTGGTGTGGCTGCTCGGGACGACATTCGAGTTCGTACCCCCGGTGCAGCCCTCCTCGCCGTGACCCCGGTTCGCGCGGCCCGTGAGAGGTCTTACTAACCCACGCTTTACCTCGAGAAATCTCGGTGAAACACCCCGTCCTTAGCGTATACAACCATGTCCACAGGGATGAATACGCCGCCGATCGAGTACTCCTTCGACACTCTGCTCGTCGCGAACCGGGGCGAAATCGCCTGCCGCATCATGCGATCCGCGCACATCCTCGGACTGAAGACGGTCGCGGTGTACTCGGACGCCGATTCGGCGGCCGCGCACGTCGAGATGGCCGACGTCGCCGTCCGGCTGGGCCCGGCTCCCGCCCCCGAGTCGTATCTGCGGGCTGACGCCGTCGTCGAAGCCGCGCTGGCGACAGGCGCGGGCGCGATTCATCCCGGATACGGCTTCCTCTCGGAGAACGACACGTTCGCCGCGGCGGTCGAATCCGCCGGGATCGCGTTCGTCGGCCCCACCCCCGAACAGCTCCGCACGTTCGGGAACAAGCACACGGCGCGCGAGGCCGCCCGCGCCGTCGGCGTCCCGCTCGTCGCGGGCAGCGGGCTCCTCGACTCCGTCGACGCCGCCCTGTCCGCGGCCTCCGACGTCGGCTATCCGGTGATGATCAAAGCCGTCGGTGGCGGCGGCGGCATCGGGATGCAGGCGTGCTTCGACGCCGCCGAACTCCGCGAGGCCTACGACCGCGTCCAGCGCCTCGCCCAGGCCAACTTCTCCTCGTCCGGGGTGTTCCTCGAACGCTTCGTCGCCCGCGCCCGCCACATCGAGGTGCAGGTGTTCGGCGACGGACTCGGCCGCACGCTGAGCCTCGGCACCCGCGACTGCTCGCTACAGCGCCGCAACCAGAAGGTGGTCGAGGAGGCCCCGGCGCCCGGACTCTCCGACGACGTGGTGGAACAACTGCTCAGCTCGTCCCGCAGTCTCGCGTCGTCGGTGAACTACCGGTCCGCGGGAACCGTCGAGTTCGTCTACGACGTGGACCGCGGTGAGGCGTCGTTCCTCGAGATGAACACGCGACTGCAGGTCGAACACCCGGTGACCGAGGAAGTCACCGGGGTGGACCTCGTCGAGTGGATGCTGAGGCTCGCCCGCGGGGACGGTTCCATGCTCGATGGGCTGCCCGACTCCGGACCCGAGATCAGGGGAACCGCCGTCGAGGCCCGCATCTACGCCGAGGACCCCGGCCACGATTACCGTCCCAGCGCCGGACGACTCACCGGGGTCGAGTTCCCGGCTCACACGCGGGTCGAGACGTGGGTCGAGACGGGCACCGAGGTGAGTGCCTACTACGACCCGATGCTGGCGAAGGTGATCACCCGCGGGCACCGGCGCACGGCGGCGTTCGCCGCCCTCGCGGAGGCACTCGCCGACACGCACATTTACGGGGTCCAGACGAACCTGCCCCAGCTGCGGCGGATCTGCGTCGCCGACACGGTGCTGGGCGGCGAGCACACCACGCAGTCGCTGGCCGATCTGCGGCCGACCGGCCGACGCGTCGACGTGCTCCGCGCCGGGACGATGACCACCGTGCAGGATCACCCCGGCCGAATCGGACTGTGGGAGGTCGGTATTCCGCCGTCGGGACCGATGGACGACCTGTCGTTCCAGTTGGTCAACACCGCGGTCGGCAATCCGGTCGGCGCGCCGGGTCTCGAATGCACCCTGCAGGGGCCGCGCCTCGTGTTCTCGGACGCCACCGTGATCTGTGTGGGCGGTGCCGACACCCCGGTCACTCTCGACGGCGAACCGATCCCCTTGTGGGAACCGGTGGAAGCGCCGGCCGGCTCGGTCCTCGACGTCGGCACTCCGGCGGACACCGGCCTGCGCACGTACGTCGCGTTCCGGGGCGGCATCGACGCTCCGCTGTACCACGGCAGCGCGTCCACGTTCACGCTCGGCGGGTTCGGCGGCATCACCGGCAAGGCCGTCACCACCGGTGACGTGCTGGGACTCTTCGACGACTCGCTGTTCGAGAACACCACGGGTCTCGGCGCACCGCATCCCGTCCCGGAGGACTCGCGTCCCGAGTTCACGCACGTGTGGCATCTCGCCGTCACCGAGGGACCGCAGCCGGCGCCCGCCTACTTCACCGACTCCGACATGGCGCAGTTCTACGACACGACCTGGAAGGTCCAGACCCACGCGAACCGGACCGGCCTCCGACTCGACGGCCCCAAGCCGGTCTGGTCGAGGACCGACGGCGGCGACGCCGGGCTGCACCCGTCGAACCTGCACGACAACCCGTACAGCATCGGAGCGCTCAACGTCTCCGGCGACACCCCGATCCTGCTCGGCCCCGACGGACCGAGCCTCGGCGGCTTCGCGTGCCCCCTCACCGTGGTGAAGGCGCACCGGTGGAAGCTCGGGCAGATCAGGCCCGGCGACGAACTGCGATTCGTCGCCGTCTCCGACGACGGTGCGCACGTGCTGCGGGCCTCGGATTCGTCTCGCAGACTGGATCTTCCGCCCACCGCAACCCGCTCGGCGAACAGCGACGGCGGGGTCCTGCGCCGCATCGCGCCCGTGCTGGACCGACCGGAGGTCGTGTACCTGCGCGGCGGCGACGACAACATCCTCGTCGAGTACGGCGACCGGGAACTCGACCTCGGACTCCGCATGCGCGTCCACGCGCTGTCGGAAGCGCTGATCCGGCGTCGGGTCCCGGGCATCATCGACATCACTCCAGGTGTGCGCTCCCTGCACCTGCATTTCGACGCCGACGAACTTCCCGCCGGCCGGTTGCTGGACATCCTCCAGGACATCGAGGAACTGCTGCCCGCGACACACGATCTGGTGGTGCCGAGTCGCACGGTCCGGTTGCCGCTGTCGTTCGACGACCCGTCCATCGCCGAGGCCATCGACCGGTACCGCAACGGTGTCCGCGACGAGGCGCCGTGGCTGCCGTCGAACACCGAGTTCATCCGGCGCATCAACGGTTTGGACAGCGTCGACGACGTGCGCGACGCCGTGTTCGACGCCGAATACCTGGTGCTGGGGCTCGGCGACGTCTACCTCGGCGCACCACTGGCCGTGCCCCTCGACCCGCGGCACCGCCTGGTCACCACCAAATACAACCCGGCGCGCACGTGGACGCCGTCCGACGCGGTCGGGATCGGCGGCAAGTACCTGTGCGTCTACGGCATGGAGTCGCCCGGCGGTTACCAGTTGATCGGGCGCACCGTCCCGATCTGGTCCGGCTACCGGCAGCACCGCCCCTTCGACGAGGGCACACCGTGGATGTTCCGGTTCTTCGACCGCATCGTGTGGGAACCCGTCACCCCGGAGCAGCTGCGCGAATACCGCGAGCAGGCCGTCGCGGGGCGGTTCGACGCCGAGATCTCCGACGGCACGTTCGCGTTCGCCGACCACCTGAAGTTCCTGCGGGACAACGCCGAATCCATCGCCGAGTTCGACTCCCGGCAGTCCGCGGCGTTCGAGGCGGAGAAGTCCGCGTGGCGCGCGTCGGGCGAATTCGACCGCGTCGAGCAGGCGCCCGCACCCGAACCGTCGGCACGGGTCGACGTTCCGCCCGGGGCTGTCGTCGTCGAGGCTCCCATGGTCGGCAGCGTGTGGCGTGTCGAAGTCGAAGCCGGGCAACGCATCGAACCGGGCCAGAACGCCGTGGTACTCGAGGCGATGAAACTCGAGATGCCGGTTGCGTTCACCACGTCCGGAACAGTCCTCGAAGTCCTCGTGTCACCGGGCGCGATCGTCGAACCGGGCACCCCTCTCGTCGTGATTGGAGCAGAAAACTGATGACTGTCGATGCCGTGAACCGCGGACAGACCACCCTCTCCCCCATCGCCCGTGTCGAGGATGCCTTCCGGCGGATCGCCGAGGTGGACCGTCCGGAAGTGTGGATCACCCTCCGGCCCGCCGAGGACGTGCACGCCGATGCCCTTGCCGTGCAGGCCCGTCTCGACGCCGGCGAAAACCTCCCCCTGGCCGGGAAGGTTGTGGCAGTCAAGGACAACATCGACGTCGCGGGACTGCCGACGTCGGCAGCGTGCCCCGAGTTCGCCTACCTCCCCGACGTCACCGCGAGCGCTGTGCGCCGCCTCGTCGAGCAGGGCGCTGTGGTGCTGGGAAAGACGAACCTCGACCAGTTCGCGACCGGGCTGGTCGGGACACGCAGTCCGTACGGCGCCGTCCGGTGCTCGTGGGACCCCGAACGGGTGTCGGGCGGATCCAGCTCCGGTTCCGCCGTCGCCGTCGCCCTCGGCATCGCCGACATCGGAATCGGCACCGACACGGCAGGTTCCGGGCGGGTCCCGGCCGCGTTCAACGGTCTCGTCGGCATCAAGGCGACACTCGGCGTCATCCCCGCCGACGGCGTCGTTCCCGCCTGCGTCGACTACGACTGCGTCACCGTCTTCGCCACCGAACTCGACACGGCCGTGACCGCCGCCCGCATCATGTCGGGCCCGGCGAGCGCGGACCCGCGAAGCCGCGCGTGGCCGTCCGACGTCCGCCTGGCGGCGCCCGCGCAGCCGAGGGTCGCGATTCCCGCGGAACAGAATCTCGACCTGCTGACACCGGAGTACCGTGCGGCATTCGTCGCCACGGTGGGGTCGTTGGCGGACCGAGGTTTCTCCGTCGAGGCGATCGACATCTCCCCGCTCCTCGACGCCGCCCGCCTGCTGTACGACGGCGCCGTCGTCGCCGAGCGGTACACCGCTGTCGGGAAATTCCTCGACACCGCACCGGCGGGTGCCGATCCGGTGGTCACAGCCATCGTCGAGTCGGCGAGGAAGCCGGCGGGCCACGAGTTCGCCGCCGACCTCGACACGCTCACCCGCGTCAAGGCGCAGACGCGGGAACTGCTGGCCGGTTTCGACGGCCTCCTGCTGCCCACCACCACCGAACACCCGACCATCGCTGCCGTACAAGCCGATCCGATCGACATCAACCGGCGGATGGGCACGTACACGAACTTCTGCAACCTGCTCGATATGGCCGCCGTCGCGGTCCCGGGCGCCCCGACCGCCACCGGCGACCCGTTCGGTGTCATGTTCGTGGTGCCTGCGTTCGCCGACCAGGTGGCCGTGGACCTCGCGGCCCGTCTCGTCGGTGCACCGGCGCCCACCCTCGTCGCGGACGGTGTCGAACTCGCCGTCTTCGGAGCCCACCTGCGCGGACAGCCCCTGCATTTCCAGCTCGAGGACATCGGCGCACGGTTCGTGGACACCATCACCACCACGGACGCCTACCGGCTCACCGCGCTCGCCACGACACCGCCCAAGCCCGGCCTCGTCCGTCGCGGCCCCGGCGCGGGAGCGGCGATCGCCGGGGAACTGTTCCGGGTGTCGCCCGCCGGGCTGGGCGCCTTCCTCGCCGCACTGCCCGCCCCGATGGCGCTGACGAGCGTCGAATTGTCCGACGGCCGCGCCGTGGTCGGCTTCAGCTGCACCCACGACGCGGTCGACGGGGCCACGGATATCACCGAGTTCGGCAGTTGGGTTGCCTACACCCGTGAGTACTTATTAACCACGGGCGGTTAATAAGTACTCACGGCAAGGACGGCGGCGGCGCGAGTCGAGTTGCGCCCGATCAGCTTCTGCAGGTCGCCGCTCCCGGTGTCGAGGGCGCCGACCGCGACTCCCGCATCGGAGTCGGCGAGCATGCTCGCGATCGGTGCGGGCAGTCCGGCCCCCTCGAGCACCGCGGCGTACTCGGCCTGCGGAAGATCCTTGTACGACACCGGCTTTCCGAGGACGGAGGAGATGACCTCCGCCAGTTCGCTGTACGTCAGGCGCTCGTCGCCACCGAGCTCGTACACCTTGCCTGCCTGCCCGTCGGCGAGGAGGACCGCGGCGGCGGCCTCGGCGTAGTCCTTGCGGGCGGCAGCGGCGACGACACCCGTTCCGGCACTGCCGAACAGCGCACCGGTCTCGGCCGCGGCGGGAATGCTGCCGAGGTAGTTCTCCCAGTACCAGCCGTTGCGGAGCAGCGCGAAGTCGATTCCGGACTGCGTCAGCCGGTCCTCCGTGGCGCGGTGTTCGACGGCCAATCCGATCGGGCTGTTCTGCGCGTCGAGGACGCTGGTGTACGCGACGAATCCGACCCCGGCGGTCTTCGCGGCGTCGATGACGTTGGTGTGCTGGGCAACCCGCTGACCGACCTCGCTGCCGGAGACGAGCAGCAGCTTGTCGACGCCGGCGAAGGCCGACTCGAGTGCGGCGCGATCACCGTACTCCGCCTGCCTGATCTCCACGCCCTTGTCGGCGAGGTCCGCGGCCTTGGCCGGGGTGCGGACGACGGCGACGATGTCGCCCGCGGGGGTGCCCTTGTCGAGCAGTGCCTCGACGACGAGTCGACCGAGGTGTCCGGTTGCTCCTGTGACGGCGATGGTCATGACGAACTCCTAGCGCATGAGGGGGCGAGTTGACTTTTCAAGCTCACTTTCCATCATGCACTAATTTTTCGTAAGTGCAAATGTTTCGGTAAGCACTTCCTTCATGTGGGGTAGGCTGGACGCATGTCCGAGCTCGCACAGCCAGCACAGGAAGCCGAGGACCCCACCCTCGAGGCCGACGTCTTTGCACGCAACTGCGCGTCGCGCGAGACCCTGCAGACCATCACCGGTCGCTGGGGGGTGCTCGCACTCGCGGCGCTGACCGAGGGGAACTACCGATTCAGCGCACTCCGCCGACGCGTCGACGGCGTCAGCGAGCGCATGCTGTCGCAGACGTTGCAGGCCCTCGAACGAGACGGCCTCGTCGTTCGCGAGGTGCTCGAGGCCATTCCACCCAAAGTCGAATACAGCCTGACACCGCTCGGCGCCGAGGTCGGTTCACGCCTCATCGGCCTGATCGAACTGGTCGAATCGCGCGTCCCCGACGTTCAGGCAGCACAGGAGAAGTACGACGCCGGACGCGGCGTCAGCTGAGTTCGTCGAGTTCGGTTTCCTCGTCGACGATGTGGACCGCGGCCTCTTCGGCCGACGCCGCTCCCCCGTCGATGCCGATGTCGGACGCCACGAGGTCCTTCTCCTCGTCCTCGCCCACACCCGCGTCCTCCGCGACGAGCCGGCCCGACCGCAGCCGCCCGACCTCGTTGTCGTCGAGGATCTCCGCGTTGTCGTCGTCTTCCAGAGCCGGGTCCGGCTCCTCCTCCGCGAGCCGCTGATCGAGGGTCTCACCCTCGCGCTGCTCGGCGGCCGTCGTCCCGTACGCGTCGAGCCCGAGCGGCCTCTCCGGAGGCGAATAGCCCTCGTCGAGAACGTCGTCCACACCTCGGTCGACCAACGTGTCTTCCGGCTGCAACTGGTCCTCTTCGTCCAGGCTGTACTCGCCCTCGGATCCTTCTGGCGTGCTGTCCGGCATGGTCATCTTCCCCACGATGCCACCGGAACGGGCAGTTCGCCATCGGATCGCGGAAGCAACCCGGTGAGAAACGAGAAGGGCCCGCACAGAGACTGTGCGGGCCCTCTCGGTGTTCGGGTCAGAAGTTGATCATGTGCCCGGCGAGACCGTGGATGGCCTCCTGCAGGGCTTCGCTGAGCGTCGGGTGCGTGTGCACGTTGCGGGCCAGCTCGTTGACGGTGAGGTCCCACTTCTGCGCGAGGGTCAGCTCGGGCAGCAGCTCGGAGACGTCGGGGCCGATGAGGTGTCCGCCGAGCAGTTCGCCGTACTTCTTGTCGGCGATCAGCTTGACGAAACCGGTCGGGTCACCGAGGCCGTGCGCCTTGCCGTTGGCGGTGAACGGGAACGTCGCGACCTTCACGTCGTACCCCTCGTCCTTGGCCTGCTGCTCGGTCAGACCGAAGCTCGCGACCTGCGGCTGGCAGAACGTGGCCCGCGGCATCATCCGGTAGTCCTCGATCGGCAGCGTCTCGACGCCGGCGATCGTCTCGGCGGCCACGACGCCCTGCGCCTCGGCGACGTGCGCCAGCTGCAGCTTCATCGTGACGTCACCGATGGCGTAGATGTGCGGCACCGACGTCTGCATCGTGTCGGTGATGCCGATCGCACCACGATCGAGCTGCACGCCGGTCTTCTCGAGGCCGAAGCCCTCGACGCGGGGCGCGAATCCGACCGACTGCATCACCTTGTCGACCACGACGGTCTCGA